>DATBLR010000107.1:0-232682 GCA_036555275.1 Gemmatimonadales bacterium
CCCCGGCTCGTGTCGCTCGAGCAACCCCAGCACCGCCTGCCGGGCCACGCCCAGGGTCAGGTAGGTCAATCCCAGGGGGAACAGGAAGTAGCTCGGACTCCACAGGCTGCATACCAGGATCACCAGGTGCACCAGCAATCCGAAGATCCCCTTCGCGGTGCGGAAGCCGATCGCCGGGAACCGCGGGTACTTCACCGTGCTGACCATCAGGAGCGAAAGCAGCACCATGAGGATGGTGAGACCCTCGCGCTGGAAATTCAAATAGGCCAGCGACTGGCGGTACCACTCCGTCTGACTGAACGGGTAATACACCGCGAGAGTCATCCCTGCGGCGGGCGACGGCATGCCGGTGAACCACCCCGGCTTCCCGGTGCCGTGCTGCACGTTGTAGCGCGCCAGTCGGACCGCGACGGCGACAACGTACCCGAAGCAGAGCAGCCAGCCGAACTTCCCGGCGCCCTGGAATTCGAGGAAGAACATGATCAGGGCCGGTGCCACGCCGAAGCTGATGACGTCCACCAGACTGTCCAATTCGGCGCCGAACTTCGTGCCGGTCCCGGAGAGCCGGGCCACCCGGCCATCCAGCATGTCAAGCACCCCGGCCATCACGACGTACCAGGCCGCGGCGACGAAGTTGCCGCGGTAGGCGCTCACGATCGCCCAGAATCCGAAGAACATGTTGCCGAGGGTGAAGGCGCTCGGAATCACCACCACCACGTGGCGCATGTCCGGCCGGCGCAGGCCGGCTCGCGAAGGCATCAGTCCCATTGGGCCACCACCGTTACTCCCGCCACCGTATGGTCTCCTTCATGCACGAGGACCCTGGCCGTGGCGGGCACGAAGAGGTCCACGCGTGAGCCGAAGCGGATCATCCCCAGTCTTTCGCCCTGCGTCACGGCGGTTCCCACGCCGTGATCAGTCACGATCCGCCTCGCCACCAGCCCGGCGATCTGCCTGACCAGCACCCGGCCCCGGGAAGTGAGCAGACCGAGGCTGCTCTGCTCGTTCTCAAGACTCGCCTTCTCGGCGCCGGCGTGGCCGAAGCTGCCCCGATTGTAATGCCGGTACTCCACTGTGCCGCTTGCCGGGTACCGATTCACATGCACGTTGAGCACGTTCATGAAAATCGAGATCCGGGTCGTCCGGTCCTTCACGAAGTCCGGCTCGTCGAGGTTCCTGACGCTCACCACCACGCCGTCCGCCGGGGCGAGCACCAGGTTGTCGCCTCGGGGCCCCTGCCGGACCGGGTCGCGGAAGAAGGCAATCACCCATACCGCGATCGGCAGCCAGAGCAGCGTCGCCCAGAGCGGCGCCACCGCCGCCAGCACCAGCAGCAGAGCCCACGCCCCGAAGATGAACGGCCACCCCTCGGGCGCGATCCGCATCAGGCGTCCTCCGGCAGCGTAAAGCCGGTGAGCAGACGGAAGGCCTCGAGGTAGCGCCGGCTGGTCGCGTCGACCACGATCGGTGGCAGCGGCGGGGGCGGGGCCTCGCCGTTCCAGGAGCCTTCCTGCCGGAGTCCCGCGAGGTAATCCCGGAGCGGCTGCTTGTCGAAGCTGGGCTGGCTCTGTCCCGGGCGATAGCGGTCCGCCGGCCAGAATCGCGAGGAGTCCGGGGTCATCACCTCATCGATTAGCAGCAGAGTCCGCTGGCTGTCCAGCCCGAACTCGAACTTGGTGTCGGCGATGATGATCCCGCGGCTCGCGGCATGGTCGCGGCCCGCGCCGTACACCGCGAAGCTCAGGTCCCGGAGCTTGGCGGCCAGCGCCGGCCCGAGCGCCCGTTCGACGGCGCTGAAGGGCACGTTGATGTCGTGACCCGATTCGGCCTTGGTCGCCGGCGAGAAGATCGCCGGTTCGAGCCGGGCGCTTTCCACCAGCCCCGCCGGGAGCGGCTCGCCGGCCAGAGTGCCCCGCTCCCGGTACTCTTTCCACGCGGAACCCGACAGGTAGCCACGGACCACACACTCGAACGGCACCGGCGTCGTGCGCCTGACCAACATCGTCCGCCCGGCGACCTGCTCTCGAAACTTGGCCAGGGCGGGGAAGCGGCGCAGGATTTCCCCGGTCCGCGCGGTCACGAAATGGCTGGGCACTACCGCGCCCAGCTTGTCGAACCAGAAGGCACTGATCTGGGTCAGCACCGCGCCCTTCCGGGGAATCGGCTCCCGCATGACCACGTCGAAGGCGCTCACCCGGTCGCTCGCCACCAGCAGCAGGTGCTCCGGGTCCGCCTCGTACACCTCGCGCACCTTCCCCTGGCGCACCAGGGGGAGAGGCAGCTTGCTCTCGGTCAGAACGGTCATACCGTAACCTCCTCCCGCTCCGCCACCGCGGCGAGCTTTGCGGCGCGGCCAAGCAGCGGGGCGAGGTACTCGTCCAGGAATTCGCCGACCTGCTCCCGGGCGCGTCCAATGTAGCGGCTCGGATCCAGCTCCCCCTGCAGCGTGGTGGTCGGAATCTTCGCGAAGGTGTGGTCCGCGGCCAGCCGTTCGAGCAGCCGGTTGGGCTCGCCCCGGCTCTGGGCCTCGCGGGCCTGCACGCTGTTCTTGCGGATCACTTCGTGAAGCAGTTGCCGGTCGCCGCCGGCCTCGACGCCGAGCATCAGCCAGCGCTCCGTTGCCATGAACGGCATCTGTTCCTGCACGTGGCGGCTGATCGCGTCCTCGCGCACCTCGATCCCGGCTGCGATGTTGCCCGCCAGGATGAGGATCGCGTCGCTCGCAAGGAACCCCTCCGGCAGTGTCAGGCGCCGGTTGGCGGAATCGTCCAGGCTCCGCTCCAGCCACTGGGTGGCCGCGGTATGGGCCCCGTTGGCCTGCAGGCTGATCACGAATCTCGCCAGGCCCGTGATCCGCTCTGCCCGCATCGGATTGCGTTTGTAGGCCATCGCCGAGGAGCCGATCTGGTCGGGCTCGAATGGCTCGAGCAGCTCGCCTTCGTGCTGCAGCAGCCGGAGGTCGCTGGCCATCTTCGCCGCCGATTGCGCCACCCCGCTCAGCGCATCGAGAATGACGCTGTCGGCCTTCCGGCTGTAGGTCTGGCCGGTGACCGGAAAGACCCGGGGAAGGCCCAGCTTCTCCGCGATCCTCCGTTCCAGCTCTCGCACCTTCTTGTGATCGCCCTTGAACAGCTCGAGGAAGCTGGCCTGGGTGCCGGTGGTACCCTTGCAGCCCCGGAGCCGGATGCTCTCCAGCCGGTGCAGCAGCTCCTCGACGTCCAGCGCGAAGTCCTGCATCCACAGGGTCGCCCGTTTGCCCACCGTAGTGAGCTGCGCCGGCTGAAAGTGGGTGTATGCGAGGCATGGCAGGGCCGCGTGCGCGCGCGCGAATCGCTCCAGCGCCTCCAGCACGCCGACCAGCCGTCCCAGCAGCAGTCGCAGCGCTTCCCGCTGGATCAGGACGTCGGCGTTGTCGGTGACGAAGGCGCTGGTGGCGCCGAGATGCAGGATCGGCTTGGCCGCCGGCGCCTGGTCGCCGAAGTGGTGCAGCTGGGCCATGACATCGTGGCGAAAGCGGCGCTCGTATTCCACGGCCTGCGCCGGATCGGCGTCATCCAGGTGGGCGCGCATCTCTGCCAGGGCCCGTTCCGGGATGTCGAGCCCCAGCTCGCGCTGGCTCTCCGCCAGGGCCAGCCACACCCGCCGCCACAGCGCGATCCGGTGTCCCTCGCCCCAGAGCCGCTGCATTCTGGGCGAGGCATAGCGGGTACCCAGCGGAGAGCGGTAGCCGTCGTCGCTCATCGGAACTCGAGGTCGGTGTACGCGATGCTGCCCTCCCGCTCAAAGAAGACCCGAACTCCCTGACGGGACTTGAGGCCCTCGACCACCGAGCGGACGTCGTCGGCCGCGTCGATCCGGCGCCGGTTCATGGCGATGATGACGTCGCCTTCCCTGAGCCCGGTCGCGGTCGACAGCTCCTTGGAGATCCGGAAGATCAGGGCGCCCCGGTCCGACTGCACGTTCCGCTCGGCCCGCACCTGCTGGGTGAGGGTGACCAGCTGCAGGTCGGCCAGCACGGTGACTTTCGCCGCCGTCGTGGTCGGGAGATCGCCGCTCACCAGGGTCAGCGCGCGATCCCGCCCTTCACGCTTGGCGCTGAGCCGAACGGTGCTGCCGACGCTGAGATCCAGCTTCACCGATTCCCAGTCGAGATAATTTCGAAGCAGATGGTTGTTGGCCCGAGTAAGCACGTCCCCGCGCCGGACTCCTGCCCGGTCCGCAGGGCCATCCGACACCACGTCGGTGACCAGCACGCCACCGGCGGCCTTCCAGTCTCGGAGGCTCTCCGCTCCCGCCACCTCGAAGCCCACCCACGCCCGGCGTACCGAGCCGGTGGCCATGATCTCTTCCGCCACCCGGATGGCCCGCTCGATGGGGATCGCGAACCCCAGCCCGATCGAGCCGCCGGACTGACTGAGGATCGAGCTGTTGACGCCGACCACCTCGCCGAGGGCGTTGGCCAGCGGACCGCCTGAGTTCCCCGGATTGATGGAGGCGTCGGTCTGGATCATGTCCAGGTACATGCCCGCCTGGTCGCGTCCCGGGAGGATGTTGCGGTGGACCGCGCTTACCACCCCGGCTGTGACGGTCGGCTCGGCGTTCCCCAGCAGGTAGGCGAACGGGTTCCCAAGGGCAACGACCCACTCGCCGATCATGAGGTCCGTGCTGTGCCCGACGGTCACAGCCGGGAGGCCCGTGCGGGCGATCCGGATCACCGCAATGTCCGTGAGCGGATCCTCGCCCAGCAGCTGGGCCGGCTGGTCGCTGCCGTCGGGGAGGGTCACGATGATCTTGTCGGCCCCGCTCACCACGTGCTGATTGGTGAGAATGATCCCTTCGGACCTGAGCACAAAGCCGGTTCCGAAGCTCTGCTGTGCTCGCGACTGCGGTACGAAGAAGAAATCGAACGGGCTCTGCGGGACTGCCTGTCGAGTGCTCGTCACCGTGATCGAGACTACCGCGGGTGACACCCGCTCGGCCGTCTGCACGATCGCGGTGCGCCGCGAAGCGGAGATGGTCTCCGGTGCCGCCGCCCGGGTCGGGCGCTGCGCCTCGAGGGTCTCGACGAGGTAGGGCGCGCGATCCGAGCCGGTGCAGGCTGTGACCGACGCCAGCAGGACGATGCAAGAGATGAGCTGGCGACGGCTCATGCCGATTCCTCCGTCCTCTCGTCCTCTCGTCCCCTCGTCCTCTCGTTCCCTCGTCCTCTCGTCCCCTCGTCCTCCCGGCCTCCCTCGAGATACCACTCCTTCGGATACTCCGCCGCCACGAAATACAACCCCTGGGGAGGGGCCGGTGGGCTGGTGGCCTGATTGTCGTCGCTGGCGAGCAGGATGCGCATGTCGTCGACGGCGCGCCGGCCCAGCCCGATGTCCACCATCGTCCCGACCAGGAATCGGACCATGTGATGCAGAAAGCGATCGGCGGCCACGTGAAAGCTGAAGCCCCGGTTGCCATCCCGGGGCTCCCACCGTGCCGCGCGGATGGTGCAGCTGTGCCGGCTTCCCCCGCGGGATCTGGCGGCCTCCGGTCCTTCGTCCGCCGACGGTTTCCTGACCGCGAACGCCCGAAATTCGTGGCTTCCCTTGAGCGTCCCCGCGGCCTGGTCGAGGAGGACCCGGTTCAATGATTGTCCGAGGGCCCATTCGTAGGGGCGCCGGAATGGAGATGCCGCGGCCTCGTCGGTCCCAATGTCGTAGCGGTAGCGCCGGCCGCTGGCGCTCTTCCGGGCGTGGAAACCCGCCGTCATCGGGTGCACCTGCTCCACCCAGCAGTCCCTGGGCAAGAGAGCGTTGAGTGCCCGGCGCAGTGTGCCGGCGGTCCACTTTTCCGGTACGGCGAAGCTTACCCCCATTCCCAGCGCGTGGACTCCTGCATCGGTTCGGCCGGCCGCGTGGGCAACCACCCGCCGTCCGCACAGCCGCTCCAGCACCCCTTCCACCTCCGCCTGGACCGTCCGTCCCTTCGGCTGCCGCTGCCAGCCGGCGAAATCGCGGCCATCATACTGCAGGAGGGCCAGATAGATCCGGCTCATGAGGCCCGAAATATAGCCGGGGCGGAAGGGGGGTGATGGCTCGGCGGCTCGGGGGTGATGGCTCGGCGACTCGGCGGCCCGGCGAGGGAGCGGTATCTTCCGGTCGCATGCCGACACCGCTCGAGACCGCGCTTCGATTGCTCGCCGAACGCCAGGACCTGACCGCCGACCAGGCGGCCGGCGCCTTCGACGTCATCATGCGCGGGGAAGCGTCGCCGTCCCTGATCGCGGGGCTGCTGATGGGGCTCCGCGCCAAGGGCGAAACCGCGGATGAGATCGCCGGTGCGGCCACCGCCCTGCGCCACGCCATGGTGTCTGTCCGCCCCTCCGCCGGACCGCCGGTGGTCGACACCTGCGGCACAGGGGGCGGCGCGGTGAGCACCTTCAACGTCTCCACCGCCGCCGGCTTCGTCGCGGCGGGTGCCGGGATCCGGGTCGCCAAGCACGGCAATCGCAGCTACACCTCGAAGTGTGGCAGCGCCGACGTGCTGGAGGCGCTGGGGATCGATATCGGAGTGGCCGCCGACCGCGCCGCGGAAGTCCTGGACCGGGCAGGGATGGTCTTCCTCTTCGCTCCGAACTACCACCCCGCCATGCGCCACGTCGGTCCCACCCGGAAGGAGCTGGGCGTGGCGACCATCATGAACTTGCTGGGACCGCTCGCCAATCCAGCCGGGGTCGGTCGCCAGGTGATCGGGGTGGCCGACGTCGCCCGGGCCCCCTTGATGGCTGAGGCGCTGCTCCGGCTCGGCACCGAACACGCGCTGGTCGTGCACGGCGCGGTGGGGATGGACGAAATCAGCCCGTCAGGGCCCACGGCGATCTGGGAGGTCTGTGCGGGGACGGTGACCAGGTGGACCCTCGATCCGGCGGACTATGGGCTGGAGTGGACCGCCGTGGATGACCTTGCCGGAGACCTGCCGGCCGCGAACGCCGCCCGGATCCAGCGTCTGCTGGAAGATCCGGCGGCCGGGCCGGCCGATGAGAGCGGCTGGAGAGCGGTCGTGCTGAATGCGGCGGCGGCGATTTACGTCGCGGGGGAGGTGGAAGACTTTCGCGCCGCGACGGATCTCGCCGCTGAATCACTGGGAGAGGGCAGGGCGGGGCAGGTGCTCGCGCGGCTCCGCGGTAAATAGGCTCCGGCGGGCTGCTGGTCGGCGCGGCCCGATTGGGGTCAGCCGGCGGAGGGGGTCGTGTCGGGCGACCGGGCGGCGCTCGGCGGGGGGACCGCCTCGGCGGGCTCCACGGCCGGCCCGCCGGCCCAGAGTAACCCGAGCCCTGCCAGGGCCCAGAAAATCTCCCGGAGCCGAGTGACCAGCGCCGCCACGACCCCGTGCTCCCCACCCAGTCCAAGGAGAGAGAACGCCACCAGCAGCCCGCCCTCCCGGGTGCCCGCCTCGAAGGGAATGAAGAACATCAGGTTCGTAATCACCGTGAACAGCGCGCCCGCCACGAACGCCTCGCCGATCCGCCATCCGAGTCCGAGACTCCAGATGATCAGGGCCAGTTCGAACGCCATCACGAAGCGACTCAAGTACTCGAGCCCAAGCGCCCGCCTGAATTCCGCCGGGTGTTCGTGGTAGAGGGTGATGATCTGCCGGTCCATCATCCGGAGTGCGTCCCGCTTGGTCGCGAGCGGCCGGCACAGGCGGCGGATCAGAGGAAGCGCCAGCAGGAGATCCAGCGAGGCCTCCAGAACCCCTTCCTGATGCCGCCGGACCAGGAACCAGGTCAGGGCCCCGCCGAGGAGGGCCGTCAGGCCCAGCACTCCGAACATGCGTCCCGTAGCAGGCAGCAGCAGGGCGCCCGGCAGGAGCGCGCTCAGCACGAACAGGACGTGGGCCAGCGAGTGGAGCAGCCGGTACTGCACCACCGACCCGACGGCCCGCCCTCGCCCGAGCCAGGGCGCCACGGTGGCTGCCCGGTAGGCCTCGCCCCCGAGCGCGATCACCGGCGTCAGGAAGTTCAGCCCGAAACAGGTGACGTTGATCGCCCAGGCGCGGCCGAACGTCGGCCGTCCCGGCTGCGCTGGAAGGGTCGCGCGCCACGCCCAGGTGCTAAGGGTGTAGACCAGTCCCCAGGCCGCACACGCCGGCAGCAGTACCCATCCGGCGGTCGCCAGGTGTTGGAGCAGGGTGTCGATGCCGATCTGGGCAAAGATCAGGGAGGCGAGCCCGAGCCCGATCGCCAGGAGGATCAGGCGAACGTGGAGCTTCACGCCTGCGGCTCGAGCAGGAGCCGCCGACCCTCGGCGGCAGACCGGTAGGCCAGCGCGAGCACCCGGGCGACCCGGTTCACGTCCGCCAGACCTGCGGCGCCGTCATTGCTGGCCGCCGCAGCCAGGAAGCTGCGGAACAGGGCGGCGAACCAGTCGGTATAGGCCCGCTTGTCGAGCGCCGCCGTGAAGTCCAGGACCTCCCGCCGGTCCGCCGATTCCAGCATGAGTTCTCCCGCGCGCCATTCCGCCTGACCGCGATCACCGATGAACCGGATCCGGTTCTCCCGCGCTGCACCGGCCCAGGTGAGAAACAGGGTCGCGGCCCGATCGCCGAACTCGAGCATGAGCTGGACTGTGTCCTCGACGTCATAGCCGGTATGCCGAAGCCGGGCGCTCCAGGCCTGCAGCGCCGTGGGGGTCCCCGCCACATCCATCAGCAGATAGAGCAGATGGGTGCCGTGATCCAGCAGCACTCCGCCCAGGCTGACCGCCTCCTGGCCTCGCCAGGGCACGGCCGCGCCCGTGCTGCCGTGGTCCGCACGAGGGCGGTATACCTGGAACTCCGCCAGGTGCCAGCGTCCGATGGCGCCGGTCTCGACCCAGCTTCGGAGCTGGGTCCAGGCCGGGTTGAAGCGATGCTGATGGCAGGGAAACACCACCCGCCGCGCTCGCCGGGCGGCCGCCATGATGGCTGCCGCCTGCTCCCCGCTCATTGCCACCGGTTTCTCGCACGCTACATGATAGCCACGCTCCAGTCCCCACAACACCAGCTCCAGGTGAGACGCGGTCGGGGTACAGATGTCGATGAAGTCGATCGGCTCGATCCGGGCCAGCTCGGCGCGGGTCGTCAGTACCGGGATGCCGTCCAGGGTCGTGCCGCCGTGCCGCGGGTCCACCCCGGCGATCACCTCGAGCGGAAGGCCCTCGCCGACGAGGGCGCGCAGGGCCGGGAGGTGCGACTGGCGCGCCACTCCGCCCATGCCGAACACCACGCCACGAAGCGGCGGCATGTCAGGCCACCTCCGCGGTAACCGGGGTCGCCCGCGCGGCTCCCAGCGCCCGCGCGTTCCGCTCATGCACCTGAATGATCGCGGCCATGGCCAGGTTGAGCGGTCCCAGCGACACCCAGAAGTAGCCGGCGGGCCACCCGGGGACGACCGTCACCAGGAGCAGCAGGAAACGGAAATTCTGGGCGATGAGCGGGCACCAGCCGATCAGCGGCCGTTGGGCTCGGCGATAGGCGGCGGCGAACTCCTCGCTGCTCCCTTCCACCCGGATCCGCCGGATCAGCGCGACGGAGGCGGCGAACATCTTCGCCTGGCGCGTGACGTAGTCCTGGTACGATCGGAGAGCGAGGCCGCGCCAGAAGCCGGCGCGAGGCTCCGCCGTCCGGTCCTCGGGCAGGTCCAGCTCGCTGCCTTCGCCCTCTCCGGCCTCGAGGAAGGCGTGCCGGATGAAGTCCACAGTCGAGCTCTGCAACACGTTGCTGATCCCGCCGAGGCAAACGAGGCCGATCACCCAGACCCCCGCCCCGGCGAGCAGCAGCCGCAGCATGAGGTGAAGGTACAGGTTGAGGAA
Source organism: Gemmatimonadales bacterium (assembly GCA_036555275.1). Classification (GTDB taxonomy): domain Bacteria; phylum Gemmatimonadota; class Gemmatimonadetes; order Gemmatimonadales; family GWC2-71-9; genus JADJOM01. The sequence continues at coordinate 9,831 of DATBLR010000107.1, forward strand.
CCGGGTGCCATCGGAGACGCCGTCCAGGATCCGGCCGAACCGGGTTGACGTTCCCCGGAGCCGGGCCAGCTGTCCGTCCGCGCTATCGAAGACATCGGAGACCACGAACAGGGCCACGCCCGAAGCGTTGAGCACCGCCGCGCGGTACACCATCAGATGGCCCGCCACCAGGCCGATCAGCAGGCATACCAGAGTCACCTGGTCCGGGGTCACCCGGGTCGGAAACAGGCGGCGGGCCAGCCGAATGCCGACCGGCCGGAAGAAGTGGACGTCCAGCCACTCCTCGACGCCCTGACCCTTAAGCGCCAGCCCGTTCGGCTGCTTCACGGAGCACGTCCTTCATGATGGCCAGGGCCTCCAGCGCCTCTTCCTCGCGGATGACCAGCGGCGGGTTGATGCGGACCACCGGCGAATAGATCATCGCCAGCACTCCGCGGGAGAGCAGGGTATCGAAGATCCACCGGGTCAGGCCGGTGTCGAGCAGGGTTCGGGTGCCGGGCTTTACCAGATCCATTCCGATCATGAGTCCCACGCCGCGGACGTCACTCACGATGGGCAGCTCGGACTCCCAGCGTTTCATTTCCGCGAGCATGCGCGCCCCCAGCCGCGCGCTGTGGGCCACCAGCCCTTCCGCAATGATGGTCTCGACCGTTGCGCGGGCCGCGGTGGCGGCCAGCGGATTGCCGCCATAGCTCGACGAGCTGCCGCTCGGGTTGGCCCACGGCTTGGCAAGGGCAACCGGCTCCCGGATCAGCAGCCCGCTCATCGGGAAGCCGCCCCCGAATCCCTTGCCCACGGCGAGGATATCGGGAACCACGCCGTCGTGCTCCACCGCGAACATGCGGCCGGTCCTGCCGAAGCCGGTGATCATTTCGTCGCAGATGAGCAGCGCGCCAAGCCGGTCGGCCAGCGCCCGAAGCCGCAGCAGATAACCCGGGGGCGGCACGATGTTCCCGGCCGTGCCCTGGATCGGCTCGACCACGATCGCGGCAATGTCGTTCGAAGTTTCCAGCTCGATCTTCCGCTCCAGGAACTCCACGCAGTGCCAGGCGCACCCGGGGAACCGCTGCCCGAACGCGCAGCGGGCACAGGAGGCATAGGGCGCGGAATAGTTGCCGGGCATGAGCGGGCCCAGCTGGTGCTTGAAACCGGCGCCCAGGAGCGGCAGGACTCCGCCGGTCTTGCCGTGAAACCCTCCCCAGAAGCCCAGAAACTCGGTCTTGCCGGTGTGGGCCTTGGCCAGCCGCAGGGCCGCCTCCATCGCCTCCGCTCCGCTGGAATAGAACTGCGTCCGCAGCAGGTCCCCCGGGGCCAGCGCGGCGAGCAGCTTCACCAGCTCAGCCCGGTCCTCGCTCGCAAAGCTCCCAACGTGGATCCGGGCCAGCTGGCGGGAGAGCGCGGCCACATACCGCGGATGGGCGTAGCCCAGACTGGCGACCCCGACCCCCGCGAGCAGATCAATGTACCGGTTACCATCGAGATCGAAGAGCAGTGCGCCTTCTCCGCGATCGAAGGCCAGGCGGCTGAAGAGCGCGACGCTCTGGGTGCCCGGAGCGAGGTAGGCCGCCTCCGCCTCGAACAAGCTGGCGGAACGGGGGCCCGGAAGCTGGACTGACAGAACGGGGGTCGTCATGCGGGGTCGGTCCCGGTGGCGGTGCGGTGGGCGAAACGCCCGATGGCCGCGGCGGCCTCGTGGCGGCAGGGGGCAAAGCTCGGCCAGTCATTGATATCGAGCAGCACGGGCCGCTCGGGGCTGGGAAGCGCGATATCGCCCCCGAAGACCACGAGGCCCAGTCGTTCAGCCGCCGCGTAGGCGACCCGCAGGAGCGCGGCTTCGTCGACTGGGGGCGCAGGGGCGTGCGGGCCGCTCTGCGCCCCGTAGAATCGAAAGAAGCTGCGATCCGCGATCGCGTAGAACTTGATCACCACGCCCGAGACGTGGCGCTGCAGAGCCGCCCAGGGGATGCCGCGCTCGAAGAAGCCTGCCAGGGCCCCTCCCAGCTCGGCCGACCGGAGTCGCAAGACGTCCTCCGTACGCTCGGCATGCACGTCGCCCCGCTTGAGCCATAGCATCCCCTCCTCGTCGAGCAGCTCCCCTAGCACGTTGGTGGCCGGCACACCGCCCGCGGAGGGCACCAGCACGGTGCGCGGAAAGTCCACTTCGCTGCCCGTCAAGCGCCGTACCATGTGGTGCCGGTGGCAGTTGAGCACCGCAGTCGGGCGATTGATGATCACCGCCTGGTCGCTCTCGATCGGCGACAGCAGCTCCGATGCGACAGCGCCTTGGCACATGTTCAGGAACAGGTCGCCGTGGGGAATCCGCCCCTGTTCGACATCCTGCTCGTCGATGCGCAGGGCTTCCCAGCCCCGGGTCATCAGGTTTCCCACGACCAGATCGAGGATGGCCCGGTCGTTTTGCAGGTGGTCCTGGGGGGAGAACGAGGCTCGGCGATAGATCGCCACCAGGCGCTGGGTTGTCACAAGAGCGAGCGTTCGGCTTCCAGCGAGTCGAGCCACCGCCGCACCGCATCCAAGTCCCGGGCCCGGTCCAGGTCCACGATGCGGGAGACCTCGACCGTCGCGATTCTCGCCCCCTGGTCCACCGCGCGTCCCAGGAAGGCCCTCATCCGGTTGAGTCCGCCGGCAAGCGCCTCCGCTGCCCAGTGACGCGCCGCATCGGAAAAGCCGTAGACACCACCGCTCACGCAGGCGGGTGACACGGGCTCGGCACCAATCGCCACGGCGTAGCCGGCCGGGTCCCGCTGAACCCAGAGTGGCGTGTCGTCATCGACGTGCCCCGTGACGGCCAGGACCAGAGCAGCCCCCTGGTCGAGGCCGGCTCGCGTGGCCGCCCAGACCCGGTCCCAGTCAACGGGGCGCATGACCGTGTCCACCATGGTGCAGAAGACCGGTCCCGGTGGCAGCACTGAGAAACCGGCGCAGAGGGTGTGCAGACTGGATGGCGTTTGGCACGGCAGCAGCCGGAGCCAGTCGAGTCCGGCTCGGGCCGCCGATTGACGTACCGGTTCGGCGAACCTTGCCCGGACCATGGCGGTGACCGAAGCGGAGCCAAGCCGGCGCAGCGTCGTCGCCAGCCGCACGATCTGCGGCTGGCCGGCGACCTCGGCTAACGGCTTGGGTTCGGCCACGCCATCGGCGGCCAGCCGTGCTCCCTCGCCGCCGGCGAGGATCAGTGCCTGCATCGCGCCTCCAGTGCCGGTTCGAGCTCGAGCAGCGAAGCGATGCGGGCAGTCGGCATTAGGCCTGGGGGCGCCGGACGCGTGCGCTGTGTGAGCCAGCAGCCCGACATCCCCAGCGACAGCGCAGGTCGGATGTCGGCCTCGGGGTTGTCCCCGACCATCCAGGTGCCGCCCGGCATCGACCGGAGCGAGGCAAGCGCCAATTCGAAAAGCCCCGGATCCGGCTTCTCCCGACCGACCACCGCGGAATCGAGGACCACCCCGAAGTGTTGAAGCAGATGCAGCTCCTCGAGGCACCGCGCGAGATTGCCCGTAAAGTTCGAAATGATCCCGAGCGGCCACCGTTCGGCGAGCCGGGCCAGTAGCACCGAGTTCCGCCCCACCATGGCGAGCGCCTCGGCATGAAACCGGTCGGCCATCCGCTGTGCGGAGACTTGGCCTCCATCTGGCAGAAGCGGCCCCAGCAGGTCGGCCTGGAGGTCGACCATCGCCCGGAATCCCAGCCTCCCGATCCCCGGCTGCTCGCGCAGCCGGCGGTCACTTTCACGGAAGACCACCTCGAAGCTGGGCAGGTCGGCCGTTCCGCCCGCCAGCCGATAGGCTTCATGAAAGCGGGTGGCCCAGCGTATCCCGTCCGCATCCAGGGTCCCCCCAAAATCGAAGAGCACCGCCTCGATGATCGGCATACTCGGGAGCCTCATGGGTACATGCCTGTCGGGCGGATAGGTTCGTCTCGGCGCGCTTCATAGCACACCTTGAACCACTCGCTTTTCCGGGGGGATTGGCCTGATTCGGGGGGTTTGGCCGCTGTGCGCGGCCATTATGGGGCAATTGTGTCCGCTGGGTGGGGAAGCTGAGGAGACAGAAAGTCCCGCCACCGGCCGGCCGCGGCACCCGCCTTCATGATGATTGGCCGGCAGAGAGTGCGAGCGCGCCGGCCTCGTGCCCGGGAATCAGTACTTGCGGATCACGCCGACGACCACGCCCTGAATCAGCACATCCCGTTCCTGGAAGCGCAACGGCTGCATGTTCGGGTTGGCGGGCTGCAGCCGAATCCAGCCGCCTTGCTCCCGATAGAACCGCTTGACGGTCGCTTCGGAGCCGTTGACCAGCGCAATCACCATCTCGCCGTTGTCCGCGGCCTGCTTGCCGTGGACCACCACGTAATCGCCGTCCATGATGTGCTCGTCGATCATGGACTCTCCCTGCACCTTCAGCGCGTAGTTAGGCCCCCGGCGGGGCAGCAACTGATCGGGCACAGCCAGGGTTTCGCCCGCCATGATGGATTCGATCGGACTGCCCGCGGCCACCCGGCCCAGCAGGGGAATCTCCGTGGCACCGGACTGCCCCTTGGGGGGCAGAACCTCGATGGCGCGGCTCTCGTTGTGGGTGCGGTGGATGTAGCCCTTCCGCTCGAGGTTGGTCAGATGCTCATGCACCGTGGCCAGCGACTGGAAGGTGAAGTGCTCGGCGATCTCCTCGAAGCTTGGCGCGTAGCCCCTGTCACGGATATGCTCCTGCAGGTACTTGAGGATCTCGCTCTGGCGCTTGGTGAGCGGCATGACCCCTCCGGGTTCGTGACCGAACGGATTCCGAACTAAGGTACCCGAATACTGACCGAAGAGCAAGATGCCCACGACCCTCGACCGGATTCTGGCATCGACCCGGGCCACCCTGCCGGCCCTGCACGCCCGTCGCGACGAAATCGAGAAGCTGGCCTGTGAGGCGCCGAAGCACCCTCCGTTCCTGGGCCGGCTGGATTCCACCCGGATGGCCCTCATCGCCGAGGTGAAGCGCCGCTCCCCTTCGCAGGGAACCATCCGTGCGGAGCTGGATCCGGTGGCCCACGCCACCGCCTACGCCGCGGCGGGAGCAGATGCGATTTCGGTGCTCACCGACTCTCGGTTCTTCGGCGGTTCGCTCGATGACCTCGCCCGGGTCGCCGCCAGCGTCGCCGTTCCCGTCCTGCGCAAGGATTTCATTCTGGATGAGCTCCAGATCGCCGAGGCCCGGGCTGCGGGCGCCTCGGCGGTGTTGCTCATCGTCCGGGCGCTGTCTCAGGAACGGCTTCGCTCCCTGATTGAGGCGGCTCACGACTGGGTGCTGGGGACCCTGATCGAAGTGCATGATGCCCGCGAGCTCGATCTTGCGCTGAGCGTGGATGCCCCCGCGATCGGGGTGAACAGCAGGAACCTCGACACCTTCGAGATCGATGAGGCGGCGGCGTGGAGGTTGCTCGGCCGAGTGCCCGCCGATCGGATCGCCATTGCCGAGAGCGGCATGGCGTCCGAGGCGGACGTCCGCCGGGCGGCCGTAGCGGGCGCCGACGGGGTCCTCATCGGGGCGGCGCTCTCCAGCGCGCCCGACCCCACGGCGTTGGTCAGGGCCGTCGTCTCGGTCCCCCGCACCGGCCGATGACGCGCTCCATGGCCGAGTCGCCCACCCCTGTCAAGATTTGCGGCATCACCAGACCGGAAGATGCGGCTGCCGCCGTTCTGCTTGGAGCGCGCTATCTCGGCGTGATCTTCGCTGGCGGGCCCAGAGTGGTGGATGAAGCGAGGGCCCGGGTGATCGTGACCGCAGCTGGCCCGGTGCCCGTTCTCGGGGTCTTTGGATCGGTGGGCAGAGACGAGATATTAGGTGTGCGGGACCGGGTGGGGCTGTCCGGGGCTCAATTGCATGGCGATCACTCGCCGGAGCTGATCCAGGAGCTGACCCGCGAGGGACTGCTGATGCTACCGGTGGTGCGGCTCTCGAGTGCCGCCGACCTGGAGGGGCTGGACCAACTCAAGGGGTTGGGGTGCCCGCTGCTGGTCGAGCCGCGGGTCGAGGGCACCCTCGGCGGCGCCGGCGTCCGCCTTCCCCAGGCGCTCGCTCTGGAGGCCCGCGAACGGCTCGCGGGGTGTACCATGTTCCTCGCCGGCGGCCTCACTCCCGAGACCGTCGCGGATACCGTGCGCGCGGTCCGGCCCGACGCGGTGGACGTATCGTCCGGCGTGGAACAGATTCCCGGCATCAAGGATCATCACCGCATGACCCGATTCATGGAGGCCCTGGGGTGGGCGTGACGTTACCGCGGGAACGCTCCGTGGGCGGACGGTTCGGTGTCTACGGCGGCCGCTACGTACCCGAGACCCTGATGGCGGCGCTTGAGGAGCTTGCGGCGCTGTACGACGCGGCGCGGGTGGACCCGGCGTTCTGGGCCGAGTTCGAAGGGCTGCTCAGGGAATTCGTGGGACGCCCCACGCCGCTCACAGCGGCGCCGCGCCTGTCGCAGCGGATCGGGGCCACGGTCCTGCTCAAGCGCGAGGATCTCAACCACACGGGCGCCCACAAGATCAACAACACCGTCGGTCAGGCCCTGCTGGCCCGGCGCATGGGCAAGCGGCGCATCATCGCGGAAACCGGCGCCGGGCAGCACGGCGTGGCTACCGCTACAGTGTGCGCCCGGTTCGGGCTTGAGTGCGTCGTCTACATGGGCCAGGAGGACGTGGAGCGGCAGGCCCTCAACGTCTACCGGATGCAGCTGCTCGGGGCCACGGTCGTGCCGGTCACCTCGGGCACCCGCACCCTGAAGGACGCCACCAACGAGGCGCTGCGCGACTGGGTCACCAATGTTCCCACCACCCACTACATCATCGGGTCTGTGGTGGGACCCGATCCCTACCCCCGGATGGTGCGCGACTTCCAGTCGGTAATCGGCCGCGAGGCCCGGGCCCAAGTGTTGGAGCGCACCGGTAGACTGCCCCGGACGGTGGTGGCCTGCGTCGGCGGTGGATCCAACGCCATCGGCATCTTCTCCGGCTTTCTCGACGACCCGGACGTCGAGCTGGTCGGGGTCGAGGCGGCGGGGGAAGGCATCGCGAGCGGCCGGCACAGCGCCACCCTCTCCGCCGGATCGCCGGGCGTCCTGCACGGCTCGCTCAGCTACCTGCTGCAGGACGAGGATGGCCAGGTGCAGCCCGCGCACTCGGTATCGGCGGGTCTCGACTATCCGGGGGTCGGGCCGGAGCACAGCTGGCTCCGCGACAGTGGCCGGGTGTGCTACGAGGCCGTGACTGACGCGGAAGCGCTGGACGCCTTCCAGGCGCTGTGTCGCCTCGAGGGCATCATCCCGGCCCTGGAAACCGCCCACGCGCTCGCCTGGCTGGAGCGGAGCCGAGGGCGCTGGCAGGCCCATCACGTCGTGCTCGTGTGCCTGAGCGGGCGGGGCGACAAGGACGTGGCGCATGTGGCCAAACTGCTTGGGACCTCGTAAGTGACCGAAGGCATGCCGGCGGCGGTGCTGCTGCCGCCCGCGCAGGTCGAGGAGCTGCTGCGGACCGTGGCGAAAGCGGTCCGCGCGTTCCAGATGTACCTGCCGAACAACCCCATCTACCAGCGCGCCATCCAGAGCATCCACGCCGGCTTCCAGCCCATCTGGTTGTCCGGGCTGGACCGGCTGGTTCTGCAGATCGTGGAGACCGATGTCGTCTGGGAGGAGCAGGTCGTCTATCACCAGCCCTCCAAGAACGACAGCCTGGCGTGGGGGCTTTTCAAGGACGGCATGCGGGTGCTCACCCTGTTCCCTGGGGTGGAGGACGAGGAAATCATCCGTTTCCTCGAGATCGTGCAGCGAGCGCGAACCCTGGCCGCCGACGCCGGCGACGACCTGCTCACCCTGCTCTGGGAACAGGATTTCTCGTTGATCCAGTATCACTTTACCGAGTTTATCCCGGACGCCGGCGTCCCGGGCCTCTCGGGCGAGGGCGTCTACAGCCAGGAGGCACCGACCGACCCGAACGTCGTTGAGGAACAGCAAAGGGAAACCAGTGGCAAGGTCCAGGAGGAAGCGCCTCCCAAGCGGCCCGGCGTGGTGGACCTCGAGGACTTCGATTCGACGCTGTACTGGCTGGAGGAGGCGGAGATCCGCCAGATCGCGGAGGCGGTGGAGAAGGAGTACCAGCAGGACCTCCGGGGCAACGTCCTCAATATCGTCTTCGACATTCTGGAGCAGCGCAGCGAGGGGTGGGCCCGTTCCGACGTGCTGGGAACGCTCGAGAGCTATCTGCCCCACATCCTCAACGCGGGAGACTTCCGGTCGGTGGCACTGATCCTCCGCGAAATCCGGCTCCTCATGCGACGGGCCGGCCTGTTCGAAGGGGAGGAGCGGGAGCGGCTCGATGCCTTCACCGGCCGGCTATCCGATCCGCCGGTGCTGCAGCAGATCCTCCAGTCGGTCACCGAAGCGCAGAGCCCGCCGAGCGAGGAGGACCTGGGCGAGCTGTTCCGGGAGCTGCGGCCTGCCGCTCTGGAGACCGTGCTGGTCTGGCTGCCCCGGGTGCCGGCCAATACGCCGATCGGCAAGCTGCTCGCTTCGGCCGCCGACCGGCTTGCCGAGAGCAGCCCGCCGGAGGTGCTGACGCTGCTCCGGCTGCCGGAATCGGAGGCGCTGCCAGCCGTCATCGGGTTGTGCGGGCGGCTCAAGCTGCAGGCGGCGATTCCCGGCCTGGTGGACACCCTGGCGCACCAGAGCCAGCTCATCCGAGTCGCGGGGGTGCACGCGCTCGACGCGATCGGGACGCCCGGCGCCCTCCAGGGCATGGAGCGGGCGCTGGAGGACACCGACCGCGATGTGCGTATCGCCTGCGTGCAGTCACTCGGCAGGCGGGGCTACAAGGGCGCGCTGCGGCGAATCGAGCCGGTAGTGCAGGGCAGGATGAACCGGGAGATCGATCTCACCGAGCGGATGCGGTTTTTCGAGGCCTACGCCCAGATCGCCGGGCCAGGCGCGTTGGAGAGCCTGGCTGCGATGCTCACCGCCGGCGGGCTCTTCAAGAGGAAGGAATCGCCGGAGGTTCGCGCGTGCGCCGCGCTTGCCCTGGGCCGCCTTAAGACCGAGGAAGCGCGGGACGTGCTGCAGAAGTATCGTGACGACAAGGAGCTCGTGGTCCGCAACGCGGTCAGCCGCGCGCTCCGGGAGGCCGGCGCATGACCCGCGAGTCTGAAGCGCATCCCCAGGCCAGCCAGCCCGAGGAGCGGGTCGTCGGCGACGCCTTCCTGCGCCACGCGGGACGGGCCCTGCTGCTGGCCATGTACGCGGCGTTGCGCAGCCTCAAGCTCTATCCGATCGAGAACGCCACCGCCCAGAAGTCGCTCGACGACCTGCTCGCCGCCTCACAGCAGATCCTGACCCCGATGGGCGAGATTGAGCTGCGGCTGTCCGGCGACTTCATCTTTGTCAACGGGACCCGGCTGCGCCTCGAGCTCGACAACTACGCGGCCTTCTCCAACATTCTGGCCGCGCTCCGGTCCGTGGGTGTGGGTGAGCTCAAGGTGATGGCGGAGGTGGAGCGCCGCGAGTGGCAGATCTTCCTCGGTGTCCTGCTTTCCCTCATGGGGAAGGGTGGGGCGGAGCGGGAGGCCGAGATGCTGCTCGACCTGCGGGAGAAGCTGGCGCTGGCCGGCGTGCATCACCTCGACGTCGAGCCGCCGCTCGAGTCGGAGGAAAAGGTCGCCGAGGCGGAGCGCGCCCGGGAGGTGGCCAAGCGGACCTATTCCCACGGCGTCGCCGTTACCCGGGACCTGATCAACAGCGTGCGCCTGGGCCGCACGACCTCGGTCGCCAAGGTCAAGCGCGCCGTGCAGGCCATCGTCGACCAGGTCCTGAACAACGAGACCTCGCTCCTAGGCCTCACGACCATCCGGGACTATGACGAGTACACCTTCACCCACTCGGTGAACGTGTGCATTCTAGCGGTCGCCATCGGCAAGAAGCTCGGACTCAGCCGGCATCAGCTCTACGACCTCGGCCTGGCGGCCCTGCTGCACGATGTCGGGAAGGCCCGGATCCCGGTCGAAGTCCTGAACAAGACCACCGGCCTCACCGAGGAAGAGTGGAAACTGATGCAGACCCACCCCTGGCTCGGGGTGCTTACCCTGTTCAACATGCGGGGCTACGGGGAGATCCCCTATCGCCAGATCGTGGTGGCCCAGGAACACCACATGAAGACCGATCTGACCGGCTATCCCAAGGCGATCCGCGCCCGGGATCTGGGGATCTACTCCCGCATCGTCGCGGTCGCCGACGGGTATGACGCGGCCACCACGCGGCGGAGTTACCAGACGGTACCGATTCAGCCCGACCAGGTCCTGCGCGAGATGTGGGAGAACCCTCGTCGCGGCTACGACAAGATGCTGGTGAAGGCGCTGATCAATCTGATCGGGATCTATCCGGTTGGGACCTGCGTCATTCTCGATACCTTCGAGGTGGCCATCGTGGCCCAGGCCAATCCCGATCAGAATTCCCTGAACCGTCCCATCGTGCGGATCTGCATCGACGAAAATGGTGCCGTGGTGAGCCCCCCGGGCCGGGAAGAGAATCTCGCCGTCCAGGACGCCGGCGGCGCCTATCTCCGCTCCATCGTGAAAGTGACCAACCCCGACCGGTATGGCATCATTGTCGGCGACTACTTCGTCTGATTCGGTGCTCGAGACCGTCTGGGCGTCCCTGCGGCAGCGCGGCCGCACCGCGCTCGTTCCCTATTTCACGGCCGGGTATCCCGATCGGACCGCCTGCCTGGACGCACTGCGTCGCGCGGAAGAGCACGCCGATATCGTGGAGGTCGGAGTCGCCTTCAGCGATCCGCTGGCCGACGGGCCGACCATCCAGCGATCTACCTTTGAGGCCCTGCGGCAGGGGATGAGCCTGCCCCGGACCCTGGAGCTCATTGCCGAGGCCGCGCTCTCCCGCCCGGTGGTGGTGTTCAGCTACCTGAACCCGATCCGCCGGTACGGGCTGGAGCGGTTCCTGCGTGACGCGGCGGAGCTCAAGGTTGGTGGGCTCCTGCTCACCGACCTGCCGGCCGGCAGCGATCCCGGGGTCGAGGCCATGGTACGGGCAAGCACCCTCGATCTCATCCGGCTGGTCGCGCCCACCACGGTGGGGTCCCGGCTCGACCAGGTGGTTCGGGACGCCCAAGGCTTCCTTTATCTTGTCGCCCGGCTGGGCGTCACCGGTGCGAGCGCCGGCCTCGCCAGCGGATTGGAGCAGTACGTGAGTCGGGTGCGGGCGGCGAGTCCGCTGCCGCTGGCGGTGGGCTTCGGCATCAGCACCCCGGCCCAGGCGGCCGCGGTGGCCCACCTGGCGGACGGCGTCGTGGTCGGAAGCGCCCTGGTCGAGGCCCTGGGACGGGAGGGAGCGGCGGGCGCCGGGCGGATGCTGGCCGATCTGCGCGCCGCGCTGGACCGGGCAGACCGCGAGCGGAGCCGGTGAGAAAAGTCCCCCAGCGGTTGCTGGCCTCTTTCGCCAGGGGCATGGCCTGGGGCGGCACGATTCTCGGCGCGGCCGCCGTGGCCATGGATCGTCGCTGGCTCGAGCATCCGCTGGTCGCGCTCGGCCTGGTCGCGATCACCGCCGTCCTCCGGCGCGGCCAGATCCCGCTCTCCAAGTTCAGCTATCTCTCCCAGATCGGCCTGGTGGCCCTGGTGGGGAGCATCACGGTGGGTCCCGGCACCGTGGTGTTTGGGCTGGGGCTTGGGGTCTTCATCGCCGACGCCTTCTGGCTGCGCAAGCTGCTGCGACCGGCGTGGATCAATGCCGGCCGCGAGATCATTGCCTTCCTCGCTGCCTACGGGGCTTATGCGGCGGTGTTCCTGCGCACCGAGCCGGAAGGGCTCTCCCTGGAGTTCCTGCCGCCCGCCCTCACCCTGGCCGGGATGTACTTCTTCATCTCGCGGGGGTTGTTCTACTTCACCCTGCTGGTCCGGGGAAGGCTCGAGTCGCATGAACGGCTGATGATCCTCCGCTACGAAGTGCTGTCGTACATCCTGACGGTCATCGGCGCAGTCATCACGGCCGGTGCGCTTGAGAATCTCCCGCCCGAGGGCTGGCTCACGGTACTGATCGTTCTGGTGGTCCTCGGCATGCTGACCACCCGGATCCTCGAGGAGGCGATCGGCGCCGAGGAGCTCAACAAGATTCACGCCCGCGAGAAAGTGATCACCGGCAGCCTGTCCCTCAATGAGGCGTTTGCCGAACTGGAGCGGATGGCCAACCGGGTGCTGGACTGGAGCGATTTCCGGATCTACCGCGTACGCGATGGGCACGCCTCCCTGGTGTACCGTGGCGCGCTCGGGTGGCCCAACCGCGGCGATCCGCCATTCGACAGCGCTCAGCTGCGCGCCCGTGTGATGGAGCGGGGCGAGACCGTCCTGGTTGCCGACGCGCGCGTCGACGAGCAGATCCTGGCCCCCAGTCCCGACGCCACCAGCATGGTGCTGCTCCCCCTCCGGTTTGCCAACGAGGTGATCGGCACCCTGGAGCTGGACCACCACAAGCCGCATACCTACGGAAAGAAGGAGCTGGCCGCCGCGGGCACCTTCGCCGGGCAGCTGGCCACCGCGATCCACATCGCGGACCTGCGCCGACCGCTGGTCGACACCGTGGAGCGGGTCGGGGTGCAGCTGAAGGCCCTCGCCTCCACCGCGGACACCCTGCGCTCCGCCGCGAGCTCCGTGGCCCAGACCGCGCAGGTCATTCGCGGCGGTGCGGCCGAACAGGAACAGCTTATCGCCCAGGGTCGCGAGGCGACCGCCGGCCTGGCGACCCAGGCCCGCGAAGTCGTGGTGGACGGCGCGGCGGCTGCCGCCGCCTCGCTGACAGCCAGCGAAACCGCGGCCCGTAACCGGGAGCTGATCCAGGACGCGATCCAGCGGCTGATCCAGTTGCAGCAGTTCGTGGGAGCCACGGCCACCCGGGTCGGGGACCTCTACCAGGTCACCAATCGCCTGATTGGATTCATCGGAACTATCCGGGAAATCGCCGACGCCACCAACCTGATTGCCCTCAATGCGGCGATCGAGGCCGCCCGGGCGGGCCAGCAGGGCAGGGGTTTCGCGGTGGTGGCGGAAGAGGTGCGACAGCTTGCCGCCCAGAGCGCCCAGGCATCCCGCGAAGCCGGCGGCCTGGTCGCGGCGATCCTGGGTCAGGTGGCGCAGATCTCGGAGGAGATGGACAAGGGGACCGAGACGGTGCGCGGGGTGGAGGAGCTGTCCGCCGACGCGGCCCGCGCACTGGACAGCATCGTCACCGGCACCCTCGATGCCGGCGAGCACGCCCGGCACATCGCCGATGTGGCGACCCGTCAGGAACAGGCTGCCTTTCGGCTCCGGGACCAGATGGAGCAGGTCGCCGCGGTGTCCGCCCGCACCCTGGAAAACGCCAACGCGACCGCCCGGCGAGCGTCGGAGGCGGCGCGGAGCCATGCCGACTTGGAGCGCGCCGTCCGCGAGCTCGCCAGCGTCGCCGAGCGCCTGGAGACGATTGCCCGTCACTTTTCTCACGAGCTATGAACCCGCGCGAACGGGTCTACGTGGCCCTGGGCAGCAACCTCGGAGACCGACAGGGCTACCTGGCCCGCGCCAGGGAAGCGCTCGGCAAGGTGCCCCTCACGACCGTGCTCGCGGTCTCCGGTATCGAGGAGACCGCGGCCGTCGGGCCGAAGGATCAGGGGGCGTATCTCAATCAGATGGTCCTAGTGGAGACCTCACTCGATCCCGGTCGCTTCCTCAAGCTGCTGCACAAGATCGAGGATGAAAACGGCCGCACCCGCGCGGAACGCTGGGGGCCCCGCACTCTCGATCTGGACATTGTGCGCTTCGGGACCCGCCGGCTCCGCGATACCGACCTGCGCATCCCGCACCCCGAACTGCCCAATCGGGACTGGTGGCAGCGGGAGATCGAGGAGCTCGATCGGCTGGCGCCGGCGAGGAAGGACGACGAATAGTGCCCAGTGCCCGGTGCCCAGTGCCCCGTGGGTGGCGGCAAATGCCCGCCTTACCGGGTCGACAGGCCCGGTGCCGAGAATCGACCGGGAAGCCGCTGGGCACTGGGCACCGGGCACTGGGTACTCTATGACCGAAGAAACCAGACCCCTGACCGTGACCGACCTCCGCGAAATGAAAGCGGCGGGCCGCAAGGTCACCGCCCTCACCTGCTACGACGCCCTGTTCGCCCGCTTGCTCGATGGCACGGTGGACGTGCTGCTGGTCGGCGATTCCGTCAACCAGGTGCTGGCGGGACACGATACCACTCTGAGCGCGACCCTTGACCAGATGATCTACCACGGCCAGGCGGTGCGGCGAGGCGCGCGCCACTCCCTGGTGTTCGTGGACCTGCCGTTTCTCACCTATCAGGTGACGGTCGAAGAGGCACTCCGGAACGCCGGCCGGGTCATGCAGGAGACGGGCGCCAACGGGGTCAAGCTCGAAGGCGGGGAGGCCATGGCCGAGACCGTTCGGGCCCTGGTGCGGGTCGGAATCCCGGTCATGGGTCACATCGGACTCACCCCTCAGTCGGTACACCAGCTTGGCGGATACCGGGTACAGGGCCGCGAGCGTGTCGCGGCAGACCGACTCCGCTCCGACGCCAGGTACCTGGAGGAAGCCGGGGCCTGCGCCATGGTGCTCGAGCTGGTCCCCGCGGCACTGGCGGAGGAGGTCAGCCGTTCGATCGCGGTGCCCACGATCGGCATCGGGGCCGGCCCGGGCTGTGACGGGCAGATCCTGGTGCTGCATGACATGCTGGGGCTCAACGACGCGTTCGCCCCCAAATTCCTGCGCAAGTACGCGGAGCTTTCGACCACGGTGCGTGATGCCGCGCGCTGCTACGCCGAGGATGTTCGAGCCGGCCGGTATCCGGGAAAGGAGCACAGCTTTGAGTGAGGGCAGAAGGCTATCGGCTATCAGCTATCGGCTATCGACCGAAGGACACCGTGGACGCCCTCGACCGCCCCGACGACCGATAGCCGATAGCCGATAGCCAACGGCCCGATGCTCGAATTCTCCGACATCCCGCCTCTCCGCACCTGGCTCGCCGACCAGCGGAGCGCCGGCCGGCGGATCGCCCTGGTGCCTACCATGGGCGCGCTGCATGAGGGTCACCTCTCACTGGTGGATGAAGCCCGCCGCCGCGCCGACGCAGTGGTCCTGAGCATCTTCGTCAACCCGCTGCAGTTCGGTCCCCACGAGGACTTTCAGCGCTACCCCCGCGACCTGCAGCGGGACCGTGCCCGCTCGGCGGAGCGAGGAGTCGCCGCGCTGTTCGTTCCTGCGCTGGAGCTGATGTATCCGCCAGGGTCGGAGACCCGGGTTGTGCCGGGAGCGACGGCGGAGCGCTGGGAAGGCGCGATGCGTCCGGGGCACTTCATCGGGGTCCTGACCGTGGTCGCGAAGCTGTTCCATGTTGTCGCGCCCGACGTCGCGGTGTTCGGGCAGAAAGACATTCAACAGGCCACGCTGGTGCGACGCATGGTGCGGGATCTCGATTTTGCGGTGGAGCTGGTGATCGCGCCGACGATCCGGGAATCGGATGGTCTGGCGTTGAGCAGCCGCAACGCCTACCTCAACCCACCCCAACGGCGCCAGGCATTGGCACTCTCGACCGCCCTCCGGACCGCCGAAATGGCATGGCGCGGTGGGGAACAGGATGCCGCGATTCTGGAGCACCGGATGTGGGAGCAATTCCATACCTTTTCAGGAGTTACGGTAGACTATATTGCCATTGTGGACCCCGATCGCTTGCAGCCTGTCAAAACCGCCGTCCGTGGCACGATCGTCGCAGTTGCTTGCCACGTCGGGCCCACCAGGCTGATCGATAACCACATCCTCGGCATGGAGTTTCGCTGAACGTGATTCACGAGATGCGTAGCGCGCCATCGGGTTTGCGACCGACGTTGCCGGAATGGGCGATGGTCTCGCCCATGCGGCTCGCCCACATCGAGCGAGTGGCGCAGCTGGTGGCGCAGTGGGCCGAGGAGATGGGTGTGCCGGACAGCGAACGCAACCGCTGGCTGCGCTCGGTCTGGCTGCACGATGCCATGCGCGACGCGCCCGACGCGGAGCTGGAGCGCTGGGCACCGTCGGTGCCCGGGCCCGCCGCGCTGCGGCACGGTCCCGCGAGCGCGGCCCGCGCCAAGGCAGACGGTGAGACCGATCGCGGCGTGCTTGACGCGGTGCGCTATCACAGCGTCGGCCTCGCCGAATGGGACATGGTGGGGCGGGTGCTGTATTGCGCCGACTTTCTGGAGCCAGGGCGGGACCACTCGCCCGCCGAACGCGCGGCCCTGGCGCGGCGATTCCCGCGCGACTCGAGCTCTGTGCTCCGCGAGGTCGCCCGGGCCCGGCTGAGCCATGCGATCGTGTCGGGCTGGCCGCTTCCCGATCCTACGGTGCGCTTTTGGAACTCGCTCCAGGGACTCGCCGCGCGCTGATCGGCGCCGGCGTCGTGTTCGCCGGCATCGCCATTGTCCTGCTGGCCCGCACCTTCCGGCGTGACCGGGTCGAAGGCCACGCCTTTCCCATTCCATCCCGCGACCAGCGCGTCATCGTCGAAGTGCTGAACGGCACCGACCGGAACGGCCTGGCCCGACTGGGCGCACGCCGCCTCCGGCGTCAGGGATTCGATGTCGTCTCTTTCGGCAATGCCGAATCACCCGGCGTCGATACCACGACCGTGCTGGTGCGCCGGGGGAGTGCCGAGCCGGCGGAACGGGTGCGGTCGGCGCTCGGCGTGGGCACTGTGGTGGCGCGGAAGGACACCCTGCGGCGGGTGGATGTGACCGTGATCCTCGGCTCCGACTTCCGGCCTGACGAGGATGGCCGGCCGTAGGGGCCGCATGCATGCGGCCCCTACGGCCGCAGGTACGCGGCCCCTACGGCCGGCCAGGCACCAGCCCCAGAACCAGGTCCATCACGTTGGTTCCGGTCATTCCCGTCTTGAAGAGCGCTCCTGCCGCCGCCAGCGCATCGTAGCCATGGTGGGTCTGGAGGTCGCGTGCGGGGTCGCGCCCCGCGCGTCGGATGGCGTCCCAGGTGCCGGCCTCCGCAAACCCGCCCGCGGCGTCGGTAGGCCCGTCCCGCCCATCCGTCCCAGCCGCTAACAAGACCAGCCGCCGAGTCGCCGAGCCGTCGAGCCGTCGAGCCGCTTCGTCAAGAACTCCGGCGGCGGCAAGGGCCAGCTCCTGGGACCGCCCGCCCAGGCCGGCGTCGGGCGTGAGGGTAACAGTGGTCTCTCCGCCCCAGATCAGGACCGTATCTTTATTCACTCCGCTGGCTTGCGCGGCCGCGAGCTTTGTGGCATCATATGCCAGCAAGGTCGTGGCGAGCCGCCTGCCCACGTCGGCCGCCTCGCCGGTCAGGGCGGCGTCCAGCAGCAAGGGCTCCAGTCCCAGTTCCCGGGCCCGCGCCGCAGTGGCTTCAAGGGCCAGCCGGTTGCTGGCGATGAGAATCGTCTGAGTGCTTCGGAAGGCGGGATCGCCCGGCTTCGGTGTCTCGGGTGCGTCGCCCCGGATCACCGCCTCGAGGTGGTCGCGGAGCTCTGCTGGGATCTTCTCCCACAGGCTGTCGGTTTCGAGCATGGCTCGGATCTCGGCGGCTCTCGACGGATCTGGAATACAGGGACCTGAGCCGATTGAACCCAGGTCGTCACCGATTACGTCGGAGATTGTGAAATTTTTCACGTGCGCCGGATGGAGGGCGGCGGCGAGGCGTCCGCCGCCCCAGCGCGCGAACCGTTTGCGGATCCGGTTCATGGCAGTTATATCGAGCCCGGATCCCAGCAGGAGCCGGAATAACTCGGTGAAATCCGTCGGTCGGAGCCCAGGCAATGGGGCGCCGACGAGGCTCGTCGTGCCCCCCGAGAGGAGTACCCACACCTCATCGTCGGGGCCCACGCGGGCTACTGCTTGGCCCACCAGCTCGGCGGCGGCGAATGAACCGGGCCCGGGTTGGGGATGGTCGCCTACCCCGACAACCAGGCGTGGGTGGGGTGAGGGCGCGGCTTCGGGCAGGACCAGCACTCCTCCTGCGGGCGCGGTTCCCCGGTCGGCCAGGACTTGAACCGCAGCCTGGGCCATCGGAAGCGAGGCCTTGCCGAGGGCGAACAGATGCACCCGACGGCTGGTGGGGTGCGCGGCGAGCGCCGCCCTCAGGGCGGGCGCCGGTGCCGCGGCATGGACCGCCGCCCAGTACAGCTCGGTGAGCAGGGTGCGCGGATCAGCCGACATGGCGGGCGTGGTCAGGCAGGGTCCGGATGATGGTAGCAGGCATGCGGGCGGTATGAACATACAGCCGCCCGCGAGCATTCGCGCGAGAGCCCGGAGCTCTCGCTCCGTGTTGTCTTCAGCGCAGAGGGTGATGCCATGCCAGGCCGCAATTTCCTGTTCGTCCCCGGTCCCACGAATTCGCCCGACCGCATCCTCAGGGCGATGCATGTGCCCATGGAGGACCACCGGTCGTCATCGTTCCCCGGGCTCACCGGACCGATCTTCCGCGACCTGAAGCGGGTCTTCCAAAGCGAAACCGGGACGCCCTTCATCTTCCCGGGCACCGGGACCGGCGGCTGGGAGTCCGCGCTGGTTAACACCCTCTCCCCCGGCGACAAGGTGCTGTCGTTCCGCTATGGCCAGTTCAGTCACCTGTGGATCGACATGATGCAGCGGATGGGGCTCGACGTGACCGCGATCGACGTCGAATGGGGCGAAGGCGCGCCGCCGGAGACCATTCATGACATCCTGGCCAAGGACGCCAAGCATGGGTACAAGGCCGTCTGCGTAGTCCACAACGAGACCGCTACCGGGGTGACCAGCGACGTCGCGGCGGTGCGCAAGGCGATGGACGCCGCCAAACATCCCGCCTTCCTGTTCGTGGACAGCGTCTCGGGCCTCGCCAGCATCGATTTCCGGATGGATGAATGGCGAGTCGATATGGCCGTGACCGGATCCCAGAAGGGCTTCATGCTGCCGGCCGGTGCGGGCATCGTCTGCGTCAGCCCCCGGGCCCTGGAGGCCGGCAAGACGGCGAAGCTGCCGCGCTGCTACTGGAGCTTCGAGGACATGATCAAGGCGAACGCGACGGGTTATTTCCCCTACACGCCGTCCGTGCCGATGCTGTACGGCTTGCGCGAGGCGCTCGACATGCTGTTCGAGGAGGGACTCGAGAACGTGTTCGCCCGGCACCACCGGCTGGCGGAAGGGTGCCGTCGGGCGGCCGCGGCGTGGGGCCTCACCCTGTGCGCCCGGGCGCCCAAGTGGCATTCCGATACCGTGAGCGCGATCATGGTGCCCGCGGGCGTGAATGCGGCCGACGTGATCGATGTGGCCTACCGGCGCTACAACTTCGCGTTGGGGGCCGGCCTCAACAAAGTCGCGGGTAAGTTGTTCCGGATCGGCCACCTGGGCGATCTCAACGAGATCACCCTCGCCGCGGGGTTGGCGGGGACGGAGATGGCCATGCGCGATGTCGGGATCAAGGTCGAGTTCGGCAAGGGCGTCGCCGCGGCGCAGCAGTACTGGATCGAGACCCAGACTCCGCTGCCGCCCAAGACCGTGGCGGGTCCCGCCGAGGCGGCGGTGGCGCGCAAGCCGGCGGGCGTCGCGTGAGCCACACCCGCTACGAGCCGGCTCGCCCCCGGCTGCAGCGGAGCGAGCTGGCCGTACCGGGCTCCAATCCGGCCATGTTCGAGAAGGCCCTCGCCAGCGCCGCGGACTACGTCTTCCTGGACCTGGAGGACTCGGTCGCGCCAGCGGACAAGGAACAGGCGAGGATCAACGTCATTCGGGGGCTGAACCAGCACGACTGGCGGGGTCATGGCAAGACCATCTGCGTTCGGGTAAACGGGATCGACACCCACTACTACTACCGCGATATGGTGGACGTGGTGGAGCAGGCCGGTGAGAAGGTGGAGGTGGTGCTGGTCCCCAAGGTCGGGGTGCCGGGAGACGTGTACCTCACTGACGCCCTGCTGACCCAGATCGAAGCCGCCAAGGGGATCACCCAGCGGATCGGCATCGACGTGCTCATCGAGACCGCGCTGGGAATGGCGAACGTGGAGGCCATCGCCCAGAGCTCGAAGCGCCTGGAGGCGATGCACTTCGGGGTGGCCGACTACGCCGCCAGCATGCGGGCGCGGACGGTCTCGATCGGCGGGCTCAACCCCGACTATCCCGGCGACCAGTGGCATGCCTCTCTCACCCGCATGATCGTGGCGTGCCGGGCCTACGGGCTCAGGCCGATCGACGGGCCGTTCGGGGACTTCAAGGATCCGGATGCCTATCTCGCCGCGGCCCGTCGCGGTGCGGCGCTGGGCATCGAGGGGAAGTGGGCGATCCATCCCAGCCAGATCGAGCTGGCGAATCAGGTCTTCACGCCGCCGGAGGCCGAGGTGACCCGGGCCCGGCGGATCCTTGAGGCGCTGGAGCAGGCCGCGCGAGACGGAAAGGGGGCCGCCCAGCTGGATGGCAAGATGATCGACGCCGCCAGTGCGCGCATGGCGCAGAACGTAGTGGAGATGGCGAAGGCGATCGGGGCGAAGCGGTGAGAGGGGCCGCCGGCTATCGGCTATCAGCTATCGGCTGTCGGAGCTTGGGACGAGGTCAGGAGCCCGTCTCGGGCCCCGACGTTAGGGCCGATAGCTGATAGCCGATAGCTGACCATTCGTCCCGGCATTCATCAGCGGAGACCACCCGTGGACATCCACGAATACCAATCCAAAGAACTCCTCGCCAACTTCGGCGTCGCCGTCCCGCGGGGCGGGGTGGCCTACAGTGCCGAGCAGGCGGTCTACCGGGCCGCGGAAATCGGCGGCTCGCGGTGGGCCGTCAAGGCGCAGATCCACTCCGGGGCCCGGGGCAAGGCCGGCGGCATCAAGTTATGCACCACCGAGGATGAGGTGCGCAAGGCCGCCAACGAGCTGCTCGGCAAGCGCCTGGTCACCCACCAGACCGGGCCCGACGGCAAGGTCGTGCACCGGTTATATGTCGAGGCCGCAGTGCCCATCGAACGGGAGCTGTACGTCGGCTTCGTTCTGGACCGGAAGAGCGAGCGGATCATGATGGTGGCTCACCCGCATGGCGGCATGGAGATCGAGGAGATCGCCAAGAGCGAGCCCGAGACCATCCTCCGCCAGACCATGGAGCCGGCCGTCGGCATGCAGTCGTTTCAGGCGCGCGAGGTCGCCTTCGGGCTGGGGCTGCCTGCCGCCGCGGTGAACCGGATGGTGAACACGCTGATGGGCTGCCACCGGGCGTTCCGGGAGCTGGACGCCACGATGGTGGAGATCAACCCGCTGGTGCTGACCCGGGACGGGCAGCTGCTCGCCCTCGACGCCAAGATGGCCTTCGATGACAACGCCCTGTTCCGGCGCCCCAATGTCACCGAGCTCCGCGACCATGCCGAAGAGGACCCCCGCGAGGCACAGGCGTCCGAGCACGGGCTCAACTATGTGGCGCTGGATGGGGAGATCGGCTGCATCATCAACGGCGCCGGGTTGGCCATGGCGACCATGGACATGATCAAGCACGCCGGCGGCTCCCCGGCCAACTTCCTCGACGTGGGCGGGGGGGCATCGCCGGAACGGGTCGCCATGGCGTTCAAGCTGGTGCTGCAGGATCGCAAAGTCGGCGCCATGCTGGTCAACATCTTCGCGGGTATCAACCGCTGCGACTGGGTGGCCAAGGGCGTGGTGCAGGCTGTGAAGGAAGTCGGGGTGAACGTGCCCCTGGTGGTTAGGCTCGCCGGCACCAATGTGGAGGAAGGCCGCAAGATCATTCAGGAGTCGGGCCTGCCCATCATCTCGGCGGAGTCGCTTGAGGACGCCGCGGACAAGGTGGTGGCGGCGTGGAAGAAGGCCAAGAAATAGGGGGAACGGGGAACCGGGAACGGGGAACGGGCACTGCCTCCTCCCCGTTCTCCGTTCCCCGTTCTCCCATTCCCCAAATCGCGCTGGAGATGGAATCGTCATGGCCATCATGATCAACGAGCTGACCCGCATCATCGTCCAGGGCATCACGGGCGATAAGGCGACCTTCCACTCCCAGAAGATGATCGAGTACGGGGCGAAGGTGGTCGGCGGAGTCACACCGGGGAAGGGTGGGCAAAACCATATCGGGCTGCCGGTGTTCAACACCGTGAAGGAGGCGGTGGACGCCGTCTATCCCGACGCGAGCATCATCTTCGTGCCGGCGGCCTTCTGCGCCGACGCGATCATGGAAGCGGCGGACGCGGGAATCAAGCTGGTCTGCTGCATCACCGACGGGATCCCAGCGCAGGACATGATGATGGTGAAGCGCTACCTGCGGCGGTACCCGAAGGAGAAGCGCACCACCCTGGTCGGGCCCAATTGCGCCGGTCTCATCAGCCCGGGCAGATCGATGCTGGGCATCATGCCCGGGCACATCTACATGCCGGGACGGGTCGGGCTGGTGACCCGTTCCGGCACCCTGGGGTACGAGGCGGCGAGCCAGATGAAGGAGCTGGGCATCGGGGTCTCCACGAGCGTCGGGATCGGTGGCGACCCGATCAACGGGTCGAGCTTCCTGGATGTGCTGGCTCTGTTCGAGCGTGACCCGGAGACCGAGGCGGTCATGATGATCGGCGAGATCGGCGGGCCGCAGGAGGCGGAGGCCGCCATGTGGGTGAAGCAGAACATGACCAAGCCGGTCATCGGGTACGTTGCGGGGCTTACCGCCCCCAAGGGCCGCCGCATGGGGCACGCGGGGGCCATCATCTCGGCGTTCGGAGACACAGCCGCCGAGAAGGCGGAGATCATGCGCTCGCTGGGGCTGCACGTCGCCCCCAGCCCGGCGGAGTTGGGCCGGGCAGTGGCCGAGGCGCTGGCCAAGAAGCCGGCCAAGAAGCGGATGGCGAGCCGATGACCGCCCGCCCGCGGGTCATCATCACCCGGAAGATCCCGGCGGCATGTGAAGCGGAGGCGGAGCGGCGGTTTGACGCCGTGGTCAACCGGGACGATGTGCCCCTGAGTGCCGACCAGCTGCGGGAGGCGCTGCGCAACGCCGACGGGCTCCTGCCGACGGTCACCGATAAGGTCACCGCCGAGGTGCTGGCGGTCGCGCCGCGGCGGGCGAAGATCATCGCCAATTTCGGGGTCGGGTTCAACAACATCGACATCGCGGCCGCCGGGGCGCAGGGCCTCACCGTCACCAACACGCCCGACGTCCTCACCGATGACACGGCGGATATCGCCATGACACTGCTGCTCATGGTGGCACGCCGCGCCGGGGAGGGCGAACGTCAGGTCCGCGCCAGGCAGTGGACCGGCTGGCGGCCGACGCACATGCTCGGGGCCAAGGTGAGCGGGAAGACACTGGGCCTGATCGGCTTCGGCCGGATCGCGAAGGCGGTGGCCCGGCGGGCGCACCACGGCTTCGGCATGCGGATCCTCTATACCGACCCGTTCCCGCCAAAGCCGGAGGAGGCGAAGGCGGTGAATGCGGAGGCGCGGGCCTCGGTGGAGGACGTACTGCGGGAGGCGGATTTCATATCGCTCCATTGCCCCGCGACGCCCGAGACCCGGCACCTGATCAACCGGGAGCGGCTGGCGGTCATGCGGCCGCACGCCTTCCTGATCAACACCGCGCGCGGCGACGTGGTGGAGGAGGCGGCGCTGGTGGCCGCGCTCAAGGCCGGCGGCATCGCGGGGGCGGGGCTCGACGTGTTCGAGAAGGAGCCCACTGTGGCCCCCGAGCTGCTCGCCATGGAGAACGTGGTCCTGCTTCCCCACCTGGGCAGCGCCACCCAGGAAACCCGGGTTGCGATGGGTATGCGGGCCATCGAGAACCTCTCGCTCTTCTTTGCCGGGCAGCCGGTCCGCGACAAGGTCGTGTGACCCAGGACTATCTCGCTCCGTTTACTGCCGGCGCGCTCCCTTCCTCTCCTGATCCGCTCGCAGCCAGCGCCGCCCAATACGCGACCGAGGTAGCGGAGCACCTCTTCTCGCTCCTGGTTGGCGTCGTCAAGGTCCGACACCCCTACCTCGAGTCGGCCCTCGCGGGCGGGCCGATGGATCCCGGCTGGACCACCGACCAGCTGGAGGCGTGCCTCCGCGCCCAGGGAATCTGGTTTCAGCTCCTCTCTATCGCCGAGCAGAACGCCGGCATGCGGCGCCGTCGCCAGACTGAGACCGAGCGAGGGGCCGAGCACGTCAAGGGCACCCTGAGTCAGGTGCTGCACGACCTGGTCCGCGACGGGATCGCCGAGCCCGACGGCGTGCGGCGCCTGCTTCACGACCTGCGCGTCCGGCCGACCATTACGGCCCATCCCACCGAGGCCAAGCGGGTGACGGTGCTGGAAAAGCAGCGCCGCATCTACCGCAAACTCGTGGACCTGGAGTCGCCCCGCTGGACTCCGCGGGAGCGGGCCCAGCTCACCGAAGCGCTCCGCACCGATATCGAGCTCCTGTGGATGACGGGCGAGCTTCGGCTCGAGAAGCCCACGGTGCCCCAGGAGGTCTACTGGGGGCTGCACTTCTTCAGCGAAACCCTGTTCGAGGCCGTGACCGAGACCGCCGAGAAGCTCGAGCGGCTGCTGGCACAGATCTGGCCCGAGGAACGATTCGAGATTCCGCCATTCTTCCAGTTCGGTTCCTGGATCGGAGGCGATCGGGACGGGAATCCGTTCGTGACCAACGAGGTCACCCGACGGACGCTGTGCGAGAACCGGATGGCGAGCCTGCATCGCTATCGCCAGCGACTGGTCGAGCTGCTCAAGACGCTGAGCATCACCGAGCGGGCCGTGACGGTGACGCCCGCCTTCCGGGCCGCCCTGGACCGCGCCCTGGGAGAGAGCGGCGATGGCCCCGGGATCATCTCCCGCAACCCCGGCGAGATTTTTCGCCAGTATCTCGCCTGCATGATGCACAAGCTCGAGGGCGCGATTCGGCATGCCGAGCGGGGAGGCAAGGCCCTGGCGGGCGACGGCTACGGCTCGGCCGACGAGCTGCTGACCGATCTGCGCATCCTCGAGAATGCGCTCCGGGACGGAGGCAGCGCCACGCTCGCGAGCCAGCTCTTGCGGCCGGTGCGGCGCGAGGTCGAGACCTTTCGCTTCAGTACCGTCCGGCTCGATCTCCGGGAAAATACGGCCCGCCTGACCGAGGCGCTGGTGGCACTCTGGCGCATCACGACGGGCCAGGGCGGCGACCCGCCGGCGCTGGCTTCGGATGAGTGGAAGGGCTGGCTCCTGGGGGAGCTGGCCCGGCCCCGCCGGGGCGACCGGCCGCCGGAGGCGTTCCCGCCGGGGGTGCGGGAGACCATCGGCATGTTTCGGCTCGTGGGGGAAATGCGGGCCGGGCTGGATCGGGAGGCCTTCGGCGCCTTCATCCTCAGCATGACCCGCGAGGTTGCCGATGTGCTCGGTGTTTACCTCCTGGCCAAGGTGGCGGGCCTCTTCGCCGACGAGTCGGGGGTGGAGAGCTGCACTCTCCCCATTGTCCCGCTGTTCGAGACCATTGACGACCTGCACCGCGCACCCGGGATGATGCGGGAGCTCCTTAGCATCCCGGTGGTGCGGCGGACGGTGCGGGCTCTCGGCGGAGCCCAGGAAGTGATGATCGGTTATTCGGACAGCAACAAGGATGGCGGCTACTTGTCCTCCAACTGGGAGCTGTCCAAAGCCCAGACCC
This sequence comes from Gemmatimonadales bacterium, assembly GCA_036555275.1. Classification (GTDB taxonomy): domain Bacteria; phylum Gemmatimonadota; class Gemmatimonadetes; order Gemmatimonadales; family GWC2-71-9; genus JADJOM01. Next base: position 35,487 of record DATBLR010000107.1, read on the forward strand.
GACTCACCCGGCTGGGCGAGGAGCTTGGGGTCCCGATCAGCTTCTTCCACGGGCGAGGCGGGTCGGTAAGCCGGGGAGGCGCGCCGCTGGGCCGATCTATCGCGGCCCAGCCTGCCGGATCCATCCGGGGCCGGATGCGGGTGACAGAGCAGGGGGAGGTTGTCTCGCTCAAATACGCCAACCGGGGCACCGCGCAGTACCAGGTGGAGCTCCTTGCCGCGAGCGTGATCGAGCATTCCTTCCGCTCCGAGCAGGAGGCGGCCCTCGCCCCGACCAGCGAATTCGACGAGGCCATGGAGGCTCTCTCCGGCGCGGCCCAGGCGGCCTACCGCCGCTTCGTCGAGCGCCCCGATCTGATCGGCTACTTCACTGCCGCGAGCCCGCTGGAGGAGCTCACCCTGCTGAACATCGGCTCCCGGCCGGCACGCCGCACTGGCGCCCGGACCCTGGCCGATCTGCGGGCGATTCCCTGGGTGTTCGCCTGGTCGCAGAACCGGCACTTCATCACCGGCTGGTACGGGATGGGAAGCGGGCTCCAGACCTTCATGCAGATCCGGGGCGAGCGGGGGGAGAAGCTGCTCAAACGAATGCTGGAAGGCTCGCGACTGTTCCAGCTGCTGCTCGATGAGGTGGAGAAGACCCTGGCCTATGTCGATCTCGACATCGCCCGCATGTATGCGGAGCTGGTCCCCGAGGCAACCTGCCGGGACGCGATCTTCGGCTTGGTGGAGGAGGAGCACCATCGCACCGTCGAGGCCGTCCTGCGAGTGAGCGGGGCCTCGGAGCTGGCCGAGCGCTTTCCCCGGTTCCGCCGCCGCCTGGCGCGTCGCATGGCGACCATCAATCAGGTGAGCCGACAGCAGGTGGAGCTGCTGCGCCGCTTCCGAGCGGCTGCGAGTGAGTCGGAGCGGCAGCGCTACCTCTCCGCATTGCTCCTCTCGATCAATTGCATCTCGCTCGGGTTCGGGGCGACGGGGTGACGGGACGAGGCGAGGAGGCGAAAAGGCCAGCAGGCTAGGTCGACGGTTGCCGGTGTCCCCCTGCCAGTTGGCCTCCTGGCCTCCTCGCCTGCTGGCCTTCCACCTCTACCCGCAGCTGCCCGCACGCGGCACTGATGTCGAGCCCGCGACTGCGCCGGACGACCGCCTCGACCCCCCGCTGACCGAGCCGAGCGGCGAAGGCGCGGAGCCGGCTCGGCGGGCTGGGCGCGAGATCGGGAGCGCCGCCGGGGTGCAGCGGCAGCAGGTTCACCAGCGCCCCCGTCTTCCGGGCGAGAGCGGCCAGCTCGTCGGCGTCTCGTTCGCTGTCGTTCAGTCCGGCGATCAGTACGTACTCGAAGGTGATCCGCTTGCGGAAGGCGGCGGCCGCCGCCAAGACCTCCTTCAGAGGATACTTCTTCTCGACCGGCATGAGCGGCCGACGGCGGGCCGCGCTCGCGGCGTGGAGGGAGATCGCCAGCCGGAACTGTTCCGGCCGTTTGGCGAGCTGCTTCATGCCGGGAATGATCCCCACGGTTGAGACGGTAATGTGCCGCGCGCCGATGCCGAATCCCTCGGCACTATTCAGGACGGTGAGGGCGACGTCCACCGCGGGCCAGTTGAGCAGCGGCTCGCCCATGCCCATGAACACGACATTGGTCGGCTTGTCAGCTGGGTCGCGAAGCACCAGCTCGCGGACCTGCCCCAGGATCTCTGAGGGCCGAAGGTTGCGTCGGAAGCCCATCTGGCCCGTGGCACAGAACCGGCAGCCGAGGGCGCAGCCCGCCTGGGAGGAGATGCACAACGTGCGGCGGGCGCCGGAAGGGATGAGGACCGATTCGACAAGCTCTCCGTCATCGAGACGCCACAGCTGTTTTCGGGTGCCGTCCTGCGAGCGCTGTTCGGTAGCCAGGGTGAGACGGGGGAGGGGCCAGTCCCGCTGCAGGAGCACCCGCAATTCCGCCGGAAGCTCGGTGGCCTCGGCCCACTGCCCGATCGGTCGCTGCCACAGCCGAGGCAGCAGCTGCCGCAGTCGAAATCGGGGCAGTCCGAGATTCCCCACCCAGCTTTCGAGGCGGGCCGACGCCTCCCGCGGCGGAAGGTCGAGCAGGGTGGCGGTTACGACGCCAGGACCGGCGGCCATGGACCAAAGATACATGCAGGGGGCCCGGCCGCGGCGCCGGACATCGCCGTCTCCAGCCCGCCTAACCTTCGCTGCCTGAATCGGTTGCCCTGCTCTCCGACGCTCATTAGGTTTGGCCACATCATTCGTCCCGATCCAGGATTGCTGCTCACCGAACTCCTCACGCCAGACCGCATCAGGGTACCCATCGCGGCTGTCGACAAGCCCGGCGTTCTCCGCGAGTTGACCCAGTTGCTCGCCGAGCGCGCCGGGACCGCCGTCGAGCCGCTCCTGACCGCGGTGACCGAGCGGGAACGGGTGCTGTCCACCGGCATCGGTCACGGCATCGCGATTCCCCACGCCAAATCACCGCTGGTCGCGGACCTCGCCCTCGTCGGCGGCAGTGCCCCGGCCGGCATCCCGTTCGAAGCGCTGGACGGGGAGCCGGTTCGCCTGTTCTTTCTGCTCATAGGCCCTGACAGCGCCGCCGGGCTCCACGTCAAGGCGCTGTCCCGTATCGCTCGACTGGTGCGTCGGGAAAGTGTGCGGGACGCGCTGCTCGCGGCCAAGACCCCCGAGGCGTTCCATCAGGTGCTGGTCGAGGCCGAGGAGCGATGACCGACGCCACTTCGCTCCGCACCCATCGCGCCGGCAGTCTCCGTCGCCAGCATGCGGGACTGGCCGTGCGACTCGGGGGGTGGGTCCATCGGGTGCGGGACCTGGGCGGGGTCATCTTCATGGACCTGCGGGACCGGGACGGGCTGGTCCAGTTGTCCTTCGATCCCAAGTGGACTCCCGCGGACGTTCTGGCCCTCGCGGGAACGGTGGGCCAGGAGACGGTGATCATGGTCGACGGCACGGTGCAGCTTCGCCCGGAGACCGCTCGGGATACCGCGCTCCCCTCGCGCGACGTGGAGGTCCGGGTCTCCAGGCTCCAGATCGCCGGGCCGGCGCAAACGCCCGCGATTCCAGTCTCCCGGAAGGAGGGAGAGGACCTCCCCGCCGAAGAGCTCCGGCTCAAGCACCGGGTGCTGGATCTGCGTCGTCCGGAGCTGCAGCAAAACCTCATCCTCCGTCATCGCCTGTTGCAGCGGGCCAGGCGCACCCTGGCCGATCTGGGCTTTCTGGAGATCGAAACGCCGATCCTCACCAAGCCGACCCCCGAGGGAGCGCGCGACTACCTGGTGCCCAGCCGGGTGCATGTCGGGGAGTTCTACGCCCTGCCGCAGTCGCCACAGATCTACAAGCAGCTGCTGATGGTGGCGGGCTTTGACCGCTACTTCCAGATCGCCCGGTGCTTCCGTGACGAGGATCTCCGGGCCGACCGGCAGCCGGAGTTCACCCAGATCGACCTCGAGTCTTCGTTCGTCGGGCAGGAGGACGTACAGGGTTACGTCGAGGCCGTGCTGGTGGCGCTGTGGGACGAGGCGGGCCAACCGGTCAAGGCTCCCTTTCCCCGGCTCGCCTACCGCGATGCGATGGAGCGCTACGGCATCGACAAACCCGATCTCCGATTCGGTCTTGAGCTTCAGGATTTCTCCTCGGCCGCGCGGGGTGATGCGGCCGAGTTCGTCACCGCGGCGATCGCGGCGGGGGGACGGCTGCGAGGCATTCTCGCAGAGGGGGCGGGGAATGCCAGCCGCAAGGAGCTGGACGCGCTGACCGCGGTGGCCAAATCCGCCCGGGCCGGCGGCCTCCTCTGGGCTCGGCGGGCGCCGACCGGCTGGGAAGGACAGGGCGTCAAGGCGTTCGGCGCGGAGGGGCTCGGAACACTGCCGGCTCGCGAGGGGGATCTGCTCCTTGCAGTGGTCGGCAAGGACGAGGTCACGAGCCCCGCTCTCCACGCGGTACGCATGGAGCTGGTGAAACGGGCCGGGACACCCGTTTCCACCAGGCATGCCTTCTGCTGGATCGTGGACTTTCCGCTATTCGAGCAGGATCCGGAGACGAAACAGTGGGTCTTCGTGCACCACCCCTTCACCTCACCGCACCCCGACGATCTCGGGAAGCTGGAAAGCGATCCCTGGCACTGCCGGGCGCTCCACTATGACGCGGTCTATAACGGCACCGAGCTGGGCAGCGGTTCGATCCGGATCACCGATCCTGAAGTGCAGCGCACCGTGTTCCGGCTGCTGGGTACCGGTCCCGAGGAAATCCGGCGGCGTTTCGGATTCCTGCTCGATGGGTTGGCGGCCGGGGCTCCTCCGCATGGCGGTTTCGCGCTGGGCTTCGACCGTATTTCGATGCTGCTCGCCGGTGCGACCAGCTTGCGCGACGTGATCGCGTTCCCGAAGACCACCGCCGCGCGCGCGCTGTTCGAGGGCGCACCGACGCGAGTGAGTGACGAAGAGCTGAGGGCGTTGCATCTGCAACTGCGGGACGAGGGAACGGGGAACGGGGAACGGTAGCACAGCCGCGCCCGTTCCCCGTTCCCTGTTCCCTTTTCCCCAGCAGGGGAGGCTGAATGACCGATGACGTTCAACACCGCATCTCCACCGAGGGCGCCGATCCACTGCTGTTCACCGGTGTGAACGACGCCAATCTGTTCGAGCTGCAGCGGGCGACGGGGGTCCGGGCCACGCTGCGCGGCGATACTCTCACCCTGGGTGGCTCGCTGGAGCAGGTTGAGCGGGCCGCCCCGGTGGTGCAGGGGATGTTGGAGCTGGCCCGCATGGGCGAGACGGTGACGCCCGAGGATGTGGCCCGCCTGGTGGCGGCCGGGGTGGCGCACGAGCCGCTGGGAACCGTCGACTACAAGATCATCCTCCCCGGGCTGCGGCGCGTGATCGCGCCCAAGACGCCCGGCCAGCGCGAATACCTGCAGGCCATCGCGACCCATGACATCGTGGTCAGCATCGGGCCGGCCGGCACCGGCAAGACCTATCTCGCCGTCGCCAAGGCGGTCGAGGCGCTGGCCCGGAAGCGCGTGCGGCGGATGATACTGGCCCGCCCCGCGGTGGAGGCCGGTGAATCGCTCGGCTTCCTGCCGGGCGACCTGCAGGCGAAGGTGGATCCGTACCTCCGCCCGCTGTACGATGCCCTCGAGGACATGATGCCCCACGACCGGGTGCAGAAGGCCCTGGAATCGCGGATCATCGAAATCGCCCCGCTCGCCTACATGCGGGGACGCACGCTTGCCGACGCGTTCATCATCCTCGATGAGGCCCAGAACGCCACGGGCGCACAGATGAAGATGTTCCTTACCCGGCTTGGCGTGAACAGCAAGGTGGTGGTGACCGGCGACAAGACCCAGATCGACCTGCCCAGCCGCGAGGATTCCGGGCTGGTGCAGATCGAGCGGATCCTTCCCGGCGTGGATGGCGTCGCCTTCTGTTATCTGGACGAAAGCGACGTCCTCCGGCATCGGCTGGTCCGCGAGATCATAAAGGCTTACGCGGAGGACCAGCACGGTTGAAGATCGGCGGCCCCGCGCTCGGCCATGCTGCGCGCTGGGCGTTTCTCCTGCTCCCCGCCATCGCCGCCGGGCTCCCCGCGCCCCGTCCGGCGATCCTCCTGTTGCACGCCTTCTTCCTCAGCTTCTTCTGGCTGGTGCTCCTGTTCTTTCGTCCGGAGAGCTACCGGACGATGCGGGAGCTGACTTTCTTCGCGCTGCTCTTCGCGCTGACCCTGGGGCTGGGAGCAGTGATCGCCCGGCTGGCGCCGGAGTGGCCGGTCCTGCTGCCGGTGCCGATGGCGGCACTGCTGATCACCCTTCTCTATAACGGCCGGCTGGCGATGACCGCCGCGGCCGTGCTGTCGCTGGTGCTGGCGACTGCAAGTCACACCCTTGCTCTCGGCGCGCTGACCTTCGGGTTGGCCGGGGGAGTGCCGGCTGCACTTAGTCTTCGGCGGGTCCGGCGGCGAAGTGACCAGTATCGGGCCGTCCTGGCCGTCGCGGGTGGCAATCTGATCGGTGCCTTGGTCTTCGGACTCGCCGCGAAACTCCCTCCACCCGTGACGGCTCAGCTGGCCGCGCTGGGCCTCGGCGTTGCGGCCGCGTTGGTGGCGACCTCCATGTTGGTGCTGCCGGGAGCGGAAGCGCTCACCCGTCGCACCACTGACTTCACCCTCCTGGAGCTGGCCGATCCGACCCGGCCGCTTCTGGCCCGGCTCGCTCGCGAAGCCCCGGGAACCTGGGCCCACAGCCTGGTCGTGGCTAATCTGTGCGAAGCGGCGTGCAACGCGATCGGCGCGAACGGGCTCCTGGCGCGGGTGGGCGGGTTCTACCACGATGTGGGGAAGCTGGCGGCGCCGGCGTTGTTCGTGGAAAACCAGAACCAAGACATCAATCCCCTCTCCGCCTTGCCGCCGAGGGACTCGGCGCGAGCGGTGCGCGATCACGTCAGCGCCGGACTGGCCCTGGCCGCCAAGGCCGGTCTTCCTTCCGTGGTGCGTGATTTTATCCCCGAGCATCACGGCACCATGGCGCTCGACTACTTCGTCGCTCGGCTGGATCCTGCCGAGCAGGCGGACGCCGCGATGCAGGACGACTTTCGCTATCCCGGACCCCGGCCCCGGTCGCGGGAGACCGCGGTGGCCATGCTCGCAGACGCGGCGGAAGCCGCGGTGCACGTACTGGAAGAGCGATCGCAGGAGCGGGTACGCGAGGTCGTCACCCACCTGATCCGGCAGCGCCTGGACGCTGGCCAGCTCTCGGAGGCGCCGCTCACGGTCGGCGACCTGGAACGGGTCACCGACGCCTTCGTGCCACTGTTGGCCGGCATTCACCACAGCCGGCTCGACTATCCTAGGAGCATTGGTGGGATCACGAAAGACTTTGGGCGGGAATAGCCGGCTCGGCGGCTCGGCGACTCGTCGGCTCGGCAGGAGGAGCTCGGCGACGCCCGGCCGGTCTTCGCAGCTGACGGTCCGGGTGGCGGGCGACCGGGTCCGCCTGCCGCTCTCGGCCGGGCGTGTACGCCGGGTCGTCAGGGCTGTATGGTCTGCCGAGGGCCGAGCCGCCGAACCGCCGAGCCGGCAAGCCGACGTCAGCATCGTGTTCGTTGGCCCGGCGCGTATGCGGCTCCTCAACCGCGCCTGGAAACGCCACGACCGTGCGACCGATGTGCTGGCCTTCACGCTGCACTCGCCGGGGGGCGGGCTGACAGGAGAGGTGTACATTTGTGCCGCAATCGCCCGCGCGGCAGCCCGGGAGCACGGGGTCCCGGCGCAGGAAGAGCTGGTTCGGCTGGTGGTGCACGGCACCCTGCACCTGCTGGGCTACGACCACCCCGAGAGTGCGGCCCGGACCCGCTCGCCGATGTGGCGGCGGCAAGAACGCTTCGTAGAGGCGCTCGCGTGATCGCAACCCTTCATCTGCTCATCACCCCGCTGGCGACGCTGGTCTTCGCGCTGTGGGCTGCGTGGTTGTCACTGGCTGCGGAGGCAGGCGGCGAAGTGCCCCGCATCCTGGCGGACCAACAGCTCGTCGAGGGCCGCCGGCTGCCCCCGGCCCGGGCGCTGTACGTCGGTCACCTCGCGCTTCTGGTCCTGGCCGGGGCCGCCGCGGGTACCGCGGACACCTGGTGGGCCTGGGAGCCGTTCGGCGCCGTCGGCCGCCTGCTGCTGTCGGTCATGCTGGTCTGGGTGGTGGGGACGGTTCTTCCCCGGGTGCTGGCGGCTGTCGCTCCGGAGCTGCCGCCGCTGGTCCATCCCGGGGCGCTGCGCTCCATCAGGGTCCTGAGTCCGTTGCTGGGGCTCATCGCCTGGGCCGACAGCCGGTTCCGACCCGCGGCGGCGCCCCCCAGCCGGGAAGGCGGCCAGGTGCGGCGTGACATGCTGCTTGGCCTGTTCTCGCTTGCCGACATGACCGTGGCCGAAGTCATGACCCCCCGGATCGACATCATCGCGGTGCACAGCGGTGCGGACAGGGACGAGGTGATCGCAACCCTGCGACGCTCGGAGCACGCCCGCATTCTGGTCTACGACGAGCACCCCGATGCGGTGGCCGGCGTGCTCTACGCCAAGGACATGCTCCCCAGTCTCTCGGAGGGCGAAGAGGCCCCGGAGTGGAATACGCTTATTCGGCCGGCGGCATTCGTGCCCGAGGGCAAGACTCTGGACCGGCAGCTACGCGACTTCAAGCGCGGCCCCAGCCACCTCGCCGTGGTCGTCGATGAGTTCGGCGGCACCGCCGGTCTCATAACCCTGGAGGACATCTTCGAAGAGATCGTCGGCGAGATCCAGGACGAGCACGACACCGACGAAGTCAAACCGGTCGTGGACGACGGGCAGGGCCACCTGTCGGTCGAGGGCAGCGTGCCCATCGCTGAGCTCGAGGCCCTGCTGGGCCACAGCTTCAACCGGGAAGACGTCAGCACCGTGGGAGGCCTCGTGCTCGATGCGTTCGGGCGGGTGCCCCGCAGCGGCGAGCGCACTGAAATCGACGGCGTCGAGGTGGCCGTGGAGCAGGTGGCCCGGCGGCGAGTGCGGCGCGTGGTCGTGACTCGACCCGCGCGGGCCAGCACCCCCGGGTCCGCCGACGAGGGTACGCCGTGACCTGGACGGTTCTCAGTATCGGGTTGGTCCTCGCCATCTTCGGCGCGGTCTCGGGGACGGCGCTCGTGTCACTGAGCCGGCTGGAACTGACCCGGGCAGTCGCGGGCCAGCTTCGGGGCGGCCCCGGGTCGCTGTCCTGGTTGGCCGAGATGGACCAGTATCTGGGTGTTACGGCCGTGCTCACTTCGTTGGGGGTGATCGTGGTGGGGGCGGCGATCCCGGCGTTCCTGGGCGGGTTCACCCTGGCGGCCCTGGCACTGCTGCTGGTCCTGGTAGCCATGCCGGCGGTGCTGCTCGCCGGCTACCTGATTCCCCGCTGGCTGGTTCGGCCCCGGGCGGAGGCGTTGCGCAACCTGGTGGTCCCCCTGCTGCGCCCGCTGGGCCGGGTGGTCGGCCTCGTTCTTCCTGCTCGGGCGGTGCCGGGCGCCGGCGAACTTCGAGCCTTCTGGAGGGAAGGCGCCGCTTCCGGCCTGCCGGCCGACGATGAGCTGATCATGGTCGGCGGGGTCATGACGTTCACCGAGCGGCCAGTGCGGGAGCTCATGACACCGCGCACCGATATCGTCGCGGTCTCGGAGGACGACACCCTCGGAGACATCTCCGCCGTGTTCGCGCAGAGCGGCTACAGCCGCCTCCCGGTGTACCGGGGGACTCTGGACGAGATCGTCGGCATGCTGCACGCCTTCGATCTCTTCAAGCTCAAGCCGGGGGATCCGCTGCCGATCCGCCCGGTGGCGAACGCGCCCGCGAGCCGCACCTGCGGCAACCTCCTGCTGGACATGCAGCGCGAGCGGCGGCACCTCGCTGTGGTGCTGGACGAGTTCGGCGGAACCCTGGGCATCGTCACCTTCGAGGACCTGCTGGAACAGCTGGTCGGTGAGGTCTTCGACGAGGACGAGGGGACGACGGCGCAGGCCGCGCGGAGCGGACCGATTCTCTTCGAGGCCGACGGGGCGCTGCCGATCGCGGCCATTGAGGAGCGCTTCGAGCAGAGCCTTCCCTCGGCGGAGACCAGCACGGCGGGAGGCCTCCTGGCCGAGCTGGCCGGGCGGATCCCCCTCGCCGGCGAACGCTTCTTGATCCGGGGGCTCGAGTTCGAGGTGCTGCAGGCCTCACCGACTCGGGTGGAGCGGGTGCTCATCCGGCGCGGTCCACCCTCTCCAATCGTGCTCGCTCCCTCGGTGAGTGGCGAGGAACGGCGGTGATTCACCCGGCGGCGATCGTCCGATCGATGCTCGATCTGGTCCGCCGCGGGAACCTGCGGGGTTTCCTGGCGCTCGCCGAGAAGGCCGAACCGGCCGATCTGGGTGACGTACTGTCCTCGCTCGACGAGGAGCAGCGACTGGAGGTGGTGAAGGCGCTTCCCGCCAAGCTCTCCGGTGCGGCCCTGGTTGAGATGCCGGACGAGAGCCAGGCCGAGGAGACCCTGGAGCACCTGGCCGCCGAGGCTCCCGAGGCGGCCGGTGAGATCGTCGAAGAGCTCCCCGACGATGAGGCCGCCGACCTGGTCGGCGGCCTCAATCCCGAAGATCAGGAACGCATCCTGGCCGTAGTCGAGGACCGGGAAGACATCGAGGAGCTGCTTCGCTACGACCCGGAGACGGCCGGCGGGCTGATGACGGCCCACGTGGTCAAGGTACGCAGTACCGATTCGGCTGGCGAAGCCATTGAGTCGCTGCGGCGGCAAGCCGAAGAGATCGAGGACTTCTCTCAGGTGTACGTCGTGGACGAGCGCAGCCACCTGCTGGGCGTCCTGCCGATCAAGCGACTGGTGATCAGCCCGGCCGCGCGCCGGGTCGGTGAGATCATGGAGGACACCGATATCCGGGTCGCGCCCGAGACCGACCAGGAAGAGGTGGCGCGGTTGATGAGCCGATACGACGTGCCGGCCGTCGCGGTGGTCGATGGCGGCGGCAAGCTGCTCGGCCAGGTCACCTTCGACGATGTCATCGACGTGGTCGAAGCGGAGCAGACCGAGGATCTGCTCCAGTTCGGTGGCACCTCGGCGGACGAGGAGCTGGCGGCGCCGTGGACCGGTGCGGTGCGCAGTCGGCTCCCCTGGCTTCTGGTCAACCTGATCACCGCGTTCGCAGCCGGCGCGGTCGCGAGCTACTTCAGCGGCAAGGTCGCCGCGGTGCGGGGCCTGATCTTCTGGATGCCGGTGATCGCGGGGATGGGCGGGAATGGCGGCACCCAGGCACTCGCGGTGAATGTGCGTCGAGTGGCCCTGGGACTGGTGCCGGTGGGGAAGGCGGTGCCGATCATCGGCAAGGAAATGCTGGCCGGATGCGCCAACGGCGCGGTCAACGGGATCGCCGCAGCCGTCGTCGCGTTCGGGCTGGGCCATGGCGCGAATCTGGGCCTGGTGGTGTTCCTTGCGATGACCGGCAATCTGTTCGTCGCGGGATTCGCCGGCGCCTTCATCCCGCTCTTGCTCAATCGGCTGGGCGTCGATCCGGCGGTCGCGTCCTCCATCTTCGTCACGACGTTTACCGACGTGTGCGGCTACGCCCTGTTGTTCGGGCTGGCGGGGTGGTTGCTGGGGGTGTAGACGGGCAGGACGGACAGGACGGGCAGGGCGCACTTGACCGTTCTGACCGTCTTGTCCGTCTTTGTTCGCCCTCGTTACCAACCCAGCGTCATCTCCACCCTGCTGTACAGGAACCGCCCGTTGAAGCCGAACGGGGAGGCCGCCGCCCAGGGGAAGGTGCCGAAGTTGTTGTTCAGCAGCTGCGAGGTGTCGCCATCCGAATCGGCGATGACCTGCGAACTGGGCTCGTCCGGATAGACGTCGAACAGATTCCGTGCCCCGATCGCTACTTTCACCTGATTGAAGCTGTACCCGATCTCCGCATCGATCAGAGTCTTGGCGCCGTACTTCTCGCGACAGAGGTCGCAGAAGCCGAGCTGGGCAGAGGAGAACTTGCCGAAATAGGAGGCCCGGCCCAGGGCATGGAAGCGCCCCAGGTCATACTGGGTGGTCAGGGTGCCGCGCCAGTCCGGGCGCTCGTCGGTAATACCGATGTAGGTGACGGAGTCGATCAGGCCCGGCTCGGTCGAATTCTGCAGGATGGCCGGAATGGGGTCGATGTGGGTGATGGTGTTCTTGGTGTAATTCACCCCCGCATCGAACGTGAACGTGCCCGTCGCTCCAGCGGGAACCTGCAGCCTCGCGGTGAGGTCCACTCCCTGGGTCTTGGTATCCAGCCCGTTGGTGAAGTACTGAACCCCGCTGATCCCGGTGAAGCCTGCCCTGCCGAGGATGGCCAGGGTGGTGTCGTCATCGAACGTGGCGCCGAGCAGGATGCGGTCGTTGATCTTGATGTGAAAGACGTCCAAGGTCACCGTGAAGTTGTCTCTGGGTGTGACCGCCAGGCCTCCGCTCAGATTCAGCGAGGTTTCCTCTTTGAGCGGCTTCGCCCCCAGCAGCTTGGACACGGGGTGATCGGTTGGGTAGTTACCGATCTCGACCAGCTGCCCGGCGATGAAGCTGGTCGTAATGTGGCTGAAGAAACTCTGGCTCAGGCCAGGGGCCCTGAAGCCGGTGCTGGCCGCCCCGCGGAAGACGATCCGGCGGGTGGGCTGGAAGCGGAGGGCCAGCTTGCCGGACACTCTGGAGCCGAAGTCACTGTAGTGCTCGAACCGGCCGGCGACATTGCCGAGGAGCTGGGTGGACAGGTCGGTCTCCAGCTCCGTGTAGACGCCGTAGTTGGTGCGGTGATGGTCGCTGGCGTCGCTCGGAGCGAAGCCGGAGAAGACCGAGGAGCCTCCGGGCGCCGGGCCGCTGGAATCCTGAGCCAGGTGATTACCGTTGACCCAGGACGCGAACTCGCCGGACTCGATCTTGAACTGCTCCCGCCGCACCGCCCCGCCGACGGCCACGTGCACCGGGTTCGGAAGGCCTACACGCACCTCCCGCGCGAAATTGATCGCCCCGAGCGCTTCCCTTCGGAGCAGCCGCCCCGCGAAGAAGGATAGCTGGTTAGGGATATTGGGGTCGTCGGCGAAGGCGGGATCGCCGGGACCGGTGCCGAGGACCCCATCAGCACCCGGCGCGCAGGGCGTGTCCAGACACGGTCCCAGCGACGCGTTGAGGGTGTTCCGCAGGTTGTAGTCGAATCGGCTCACGCCGTAGCTGCCGCCGAAGTCGATGGCCCAGCCGGCCGCGCTGGTGCGGAAGCCGCCGACGGCCGAGACGTCTTCCAGGAACGGGTGGAACTCCGGCAGAAAGCCCTGGGGGTAGATCTCGGGCCAGTTGCGCTCGCTGTCGAAGTAGCGCCAGAAGCCATTCCCGGTACCGACCCGGCGGCTGTAGCCGCCGAAGGCGTATACCTCGCTGGTCCCGGCCGCTCCCAGAGGCATCCGGAAGTTGGCAAAGCTCATGGCGTTCTGCTCCAGGCCATCTCCGAAGTGCAGGTTCGGCTGTGGGAGAGTGTTTCGCTTGACGATGACCTGGCCGTTGTCGGGGTTGATGGAATCGGCAATGCCGGCGGGGTCCACGAGGGAAGCATCGGCCCACGCACGGTTGGTCTTGTCGCGCTGTTGAAATTCACCGAACAGCGCAAGGGAACCGCGCCCGAGCCCAATCCCCAGCCCCCCATTCAGATCGACCGTGGTCCCGTCGTTCGGATACCCCTTTCCGGTCACGTACTGACCCGCGTTCGCATTCAGAAAGGGGGAGAACTGGCCCTCTTTCAGCACCACATTCACTACCCCGGCGATGGCGTCCGAGCCGTACTGCGCCGAGGCGCCGTCACGCAGCACCTCGATGCGATCCACCGCGCCGCCCGGGATGGCATTCAGGTCCACTCCGGAGGACCCGGCGCCCGTTCCGAAGGCGAAGGTATTGACCACCGCCATCTGGTGTCGGCGCCAGCCGTTCAGTAGGACCAGCGTGTGGTCCGGGGAGAGGCCGCGCAGGGTGAAGGGCCGGGCGATATCGTTGGCGTCGGTGATGGTCTGATGGGGGAAATTCACCGAGGGGGACAGGGCCTGGAGGATCTGGCTGGTCTCGGTTGTCCCCTGCTGTTGAATGTCCTCCGCCGTGTAAACGTCCACCGGCACCGCCAGCTCCTCGGCGGCGGTGTGCCGGGCCCGCGATCCGATCACTACGTCAATCGGCGCCAGCTCCACCGCCGATCGGGACAGCGTGAAGTCCTGCTCCACGACGTCCGAGGCAGCGACGCTCACTTCCAGGGAGACCGGTGTATATCCGATGGCCCGCACCCGGAGGGTGCGGGGGCCCGCGGGCACTCCCCGCAGGGTATACCGGCCCCCTGCGGTCGTAAGAGCACGCAGGGTCGTCCCGTCTACCGAAACGATCGCCCCGATAATCGCGGCGCCGCTGCTGTCGCTGACGATTCCCTTCACGGAGCCCGACTGGGCGGCGAGCGGCGCGCTGCCGAGAACGGCTGCGGCGAGGACCCAGGTGACACCCATGGCGCGAACCAGGGAGAGCTGCATCCAAACCTCCGGGGAATGTGTAGTCTTGGCTGCAGGGAGGAATCTCGCTGGCGAGCTTACGGCCCGGAGCGGAAGTCGTCAAGGTGGGTTGTGAAACGGCGCCACAAGGAAAACCGCCTGCCGGGCGAGCCCGACAGGCGGTGAAACGCGGAGCTGGGAGGGAACCTATGCCGTGTGCGCTCCGCGGGGAGTAAGGCGACTGCTCAGCTTTGCTTCTTGGCGATGACCGAGTAGCGGACCTTCTTGTAGGCCGCCGCGGGGATGATCTTCTTGCGCATCAGTTCACTCTTTGACTTGAACGGCCGGGCCTTGATGATCGCGTCGGCGTAGGTCTCGCCGATCCCTGGCAGGGCGACCAGCTGTTCGCGGGTCGCGGTGTTGAGATCGACCAGCTCCTTCTGCGTGGTGGTTGCGGCGGCCGGCTTGGCTGGCGCGGGCTTGGCCGCCGGCTGCTGTGCCGTCTCCTTCGCCTTGGGTGTCGCAGGCGCGGTGGCCTGGGCGTACGCCGCTGGAGCAGCGAGCAGTCCAAGGGTCGCAAGGGTTGCGAGCATCAACGAACGGTTCATGACTTCCTCCAGAACGGTGGGCAGCTGCGGAACGGAACTCCGCGATCTTGCTGACGGCGCCGGGAGAGGCAATCGACGTGCCGCGTCGAAGCGCGGGCAAAAGGCGCAGAATGAGGCGGAAACGGGGTGATGCGGGCGGTGGTCCTGGACACTCTGGCGCGGCCGGAGACAGAATGACCAGCCGACTTGTCTTTCGCGGATAGATCCTAGGCCGCGCCCGGCGTCCAATGCCAGCGCTGGATCATGCGGGTGAGGGTTCGGCGCGAGATGCCGAGCAGGCGCGCGGACTCCTCCCGATTCCCTCCGGTGGCCGCGAGAACCCGGAACACATGTCGCCGGTCCAGTTCGTCGAGCGTGACCAGCCCCGCGTCCGGCGGAGCGGATTCCCCGGGAATGGTGGCCGGCAGCGCGGTCGGCCGCGGGGGTGCGGCGCAGGCGCGGAAATTCTCAGGCAGATGCTCCGGTCCGATGACGTCGAGTTCGGCCAGCACCATGGCCCGCTCCAACACGTTCTCCAGCTCGCGCACGTTCCCGGGCCATTCCCAGGCGAGCAGCAGGGCCTGGGCGGCGGGGTCTATCGCTACCGGGCCGCGGCCGTGGCGGGCCGCCAGCCGCGTGAGGAAGTGATCGATGAGAAGCGGGATGTCCTGCTTTCGCTCCCGGAGCGGCGGGAGCTGGATCGTCACCACGTTCAGCCGGTAGAACAGGTCTTCCCGGAACTTATTGTCTCGTACCATGGCGGCGAGATCGCGATGCGTGGCCGCGATCACCCGGACATCCACTTTCACCGGGGTCTCGGCACCCACCGGCACGATCTCCTGCTCCTGCAGCACGCGGAGAAGGCGCGCCTGAAGGGCCGGTGAGATGTCGCCGATCTCATCCAGGAAGACTGTTCCCCGGTCGGCTTCCCGGAAGATGCCGGGACGGTTCGCGACGGCGCCCGTGAACGCGCCGCGCATGTGTCCGAAGAGCTCGCTCTCCAGGAGTCCTTCCGCCAGAGCCGAACAGTTCACTGCCACCATCCTCCGTTCGGCGCGCTCCGAGAAGCGGTGAATCGTCCGGGCCACCAGCTCCTTCCCGGTTCCGGTCTCGCCCAGGAGCAGGACCGAGGCCTGGGTGCTCGCTACTCTCGCCACCTGCTTCATGACCGAGATGATGGCCGGACTGTGGCCGACCAGGCTGGCTGTCCCGGCTCCTTCGCCCGGGGGCGGCGGGGCGGGACGTTCGAGGCGGGCGGTGGCGAAGCGGCGCCGCTCCAGGGCCCGGGCCAGCGTGCCGCGGAGCTCGACCAGATCATACGGCTTGCTGATGAAGTCATAGGCACCTGCCCGGATCGCCTCGGCCGCGGCTCCCGCGTCGCCGAACGCCGTCAGGACCAGGACCAGCGCCTCCGAATCGCGCTCCCGAACGGCGGCCAGCAGGTCGAGACCGCTGGCCTCAGGCATCCTGAGATCGGTCAACACCGCATCGAACGGGCCTTCCCGGTCGTAGAAGGCGAGTGCCTCGCGGACGGAGAGGGCTCGGAAGACCTGGTAGGATTCCCGCTCCAGCACTTCGCCGAGCATGCGGCAGGCTTCCTCATCGTCATCCACCAGGAGCAGGCGGGGGCGCCTGCCGGCCCCGGTCATCCAGCCCTCGGCGGGGGCAAGGTCAGTCTCCATCGGGTCCCCTTTTCAGTCGGTACATACGCCAGCTCTCCACCCAGCCTTCGGGCGAGGCCACGACTTACGGCAAGTCCAAGGCCGGTTCCGGCCTGGCCCTTCGAGGTGACAAACGGCTGAAACAGCTGGCTGCGGGCTTCCGGGGAAAGCCCGGGACCGTCATCGGCGACCTCGATGAAGACCTGGGCATCCTCCCGGCCGGTGGAAAGCGTGATCCGGCCGCCGGGTGACAGGGCCTCGATCGCATTCTTGAGGAGATTGAGCAGGACCTGGTCGACCAGGTCGGGATCGGTCTCCGCCACCAGCGTGCTATCCTTGGCGGGCACCACCTCGGCTGTCACGCCGGCGCTGGTCAGGGAGGGCTCCAGAAAACGCAGCATCGCGGCGGCGCGGGCGCGGAGGTCGGTCGGGATTGCCCGCGGCTGTGGCCACGCGGCGCGACCCAGCCCGCCTCGTACGATCGTCGCCACCCGGTCCAGCTGGGCAAGAACCAGGGCGACCCGTTCCGCGGCAGCAACGTCGCCGGTGCGACGCAGGTCCTCCTTCAGCAGCTGCAGATGGCCGTTGGTAGTGCTCAGCGGGGTCCCGATCTCATGGGCAAAGCTCGCGGCGATCTCTTCTGTCTGGGCCTGGCGATCCAGTTCCCGGGCCCGCTCTCCCAGCGCCAGCAGTCCTGCCCGCGCCGCACTCTCCTGCTCCCGGGCCGCCAGTGCCGCACGCAACTCGTTGTATCCGCGAGCGACGGCTCTGAACTCCCGTGGCCCGACCTCCCGAGCGACCGGCCCGCTTTCCGCTCCACCGTGGGCACCCTGCATCGCCCGCAGTAATGACCGGAGGGGAACGCCCACCCACCGGCTGGTGAGAATTCCCACCCCGATCGAAAGCAGAATGGCGGCGGCCAGCGCGAAGCTATAGGCCCGTCGCCGTTCCTGGCGGGCCCAGTCCTCCAGCCGGCCGGTGTCCACTCTCACATCCAGCACCGCGCGCCACCGAGCCCCTCCCAGCGGCACGGCCACTTGCCAGGCAGGATGAGGTGATTCCCGGAACTGCACCCCGACCACGCTAAGCTCCAGCGCATCGGCATCGAAGTCGTCCGCCGCCCGGGTCACGGTGCTATCGCTCGCGGCCGCGAGCAGCAACTGGTCTCCTTGCCGGAGGAACACCGCCGCGGTCGTCTCGGTCAGATGCCGGCGGCTCCACTGGTTGACGCCGACTCTGAGCGCGCTCGGATCTCCGGTCGGCGCGATTCGGGTGAGATACGCGGCGAGTGTGGTGGCGAGATCCACCGATTCCTTGCGCAGGTCCTCAAGCCGCGAGCGCTCCGCCAGAGACAGCGTCAGTTCGGTTGCGCCGGCAACCAGCAGGACGGCGAGGAGCGCCGTGATCGCCGCGAGTCTGCGGGGAAGGGCAAGCTGCCGGATGACGGAAACGGGCACTCGGAACGCCTTCTCAGGGGTCGGGGAGGGTAAACTTATACGCGGGTTTCCTGGTCTCGCACGCGCCGATCATTCGTCCATGAGCGACCTGCAGCCATTTCTCTCCCAGCACGGCCTGGTGGCGCTGTTCTTCGTTGCCACCGTGGAGGGGGACGTGAGCCTCCTCGTCGCCGGCGTGCTCGCGCACCTGGGTGTCCTGCCTCTGCCGGGCGCGATGGTCGCCGGTGGCTTGGGCAACCTGGCCGGCGATTCCGTCTGGTTCACCCTCGGACACCTGCATAGCGAGCGGATCCGATCGACCCGCTTCTACCGCGCCGTTGGCCCCCGGATCGAACGACTGACCCGGAGACTCGGCCCCTGGCAATTGCTGGCGGCCAGGGTGGTGTACGGCACGCGCAACGCCAGCATGCTCTTCTGGGGTCAGTTGCGGCTGCCGGTTACCCGCTTCCTCGCCATCGATGCCCTGGGATGCGCGATTGCCGCGGCAGGCTTCACCTTGCTGGGGTACGCCGTGGGCCAAGGCACCGAGGCCCTCACCGGTGAGTTGCGGCGGATCGAGCACTGGCTCCTGCTGGCGCTTGGGGCCGGGATGGTCTTGGTCTGGGGAATCAGCCACCTGGTTCGCCGCAAGCTCAGGGCCTAGCGCTCAGGTACCGTAGCCGGCACCTCAAAGTTGCGTAGGTGCTTCGCCCATGTGAAGTTACATTCATGGTACCATCACATCTCGTGGCCGACCTCAAGGCCCGCAGGACCCCAGCGGTCGCGCGGGCCATTTCGCTGGTCGAGAACGCCAGGCCTGGCTTCGAGGAGCTACTTTCCACCATCCACTCCACCCTCGGGCACGCCCAGAGGATCGGAATTACCGGCCCCCCTGGGGCAGGCAAATCCACCCTGACCGGGCAGCTGGTCCAGGCGTTGCGCGCCCGGGGCCTGACAGTTGCGGTCGTAGCGGTCGATCCCACCAGCCCGTTCACCGGCGGGGCCGTCCTGGGGGACCGGATCCGTATGGAGTCGGTCGCTCTGGACCCCGGGGTGTTCATCCGCTCCATGGCGACCCGTGGCTCGCTGGGGGGGCTGGCGACGACCACCCGCGAGGTCTGCGATGTCCTGGATGCCGGCGGCTTTGACCGGATCCTGATAGAGACGGTGGGGGTTGGCCAGTCGGAGCTCGACGTAGCTCAGAGCGCGGATTCCACCGTCCTGGTGCTGGTCCCGGAATCGGGCGACGGCATCCAGACCCTGAAATCCGGGGTGATGGAAATCGGCGACATCTTCGTGGTCAACAAGGCGGACCGCCCAGGTGCCGACCGCCTGCGCCAGGAGATCGAGATCACTCTTGGAATCCGGAGCGGTACGACCTTTCGGCATGTCCGGCCCCACCACGGCGCGCGATCGACCGACGAGGGCCGGGTCGCCGAGCCAGCGAGCCGCCGAGCGGTCGAATGGAAGCATCCGGTGCTCGCCACCGTCGCCGCCAGGGGTGAGGGCACCGTCGAACTGGTAACGGCGCTGGATCTTCACCATGAGTACCTGACGGCGTCGGGAGAGCTGATCGAACGGCGACGGCGCCGTATGTACCAGCGTACCCGCGAGGTGGTGAATCGCGCGACCCGACAGTGGATCTGGCAGGAAACCGGCGCGGAGCAGGTGATTCGCGATCGCATGGACGACGTAGTCGCAGGACGGCTCAGCCCCTACGAGGTGGCGGCCGAGGTGCTGGATGCACTCAAGCAGGGGTCTCGGGTATGACGATTTCCGAGCCGGACGCGGTGAAAACGCTGGCGGAGCGTGTGGAAGCCCAGGCACAGGAGCTGGAGCGGCTCCGCGCCGAGGTCGCGCGCTGGCGCCGGGAGGTGGCCGCCCTGCCGGTGCGCGACGAGGTGGAGTTCACCAGCATCTCGGGACGCGGCCTGCAGCCCGTGTACACGGCGCTGGATCTGCCGGAGCACCATGCTGTTGCGTCCGGGCTGCCAGGGGAATTCCCCTATCTTCGGGGCATCCATCCGACGATGTACCGCGGGCGGCTGTGGACCATGCGACAGTTCGCCGGCTTCGGCACGGCGAAGGACACCAACGCGCGTTATCACTTTCTGCTGGCCCGCGGTCAGACCGGGCTGTCGGTCGCCTTCGATTTCCCCACCCTGATGGGATACGACTCCGATCATCCGCGTGCCGAAGGGGAGGTCGGGAAGTGCGGGGTCGCCATCTCCAGCCTGAAGGACATGGAAGACCTGTTCGAGGGCATCCCGCTCGATCAGGTATCCACCTCCATGACGATCAACGGGCCCGCGGCGATCGTGTTCTGCTTCTATGTCGCGGCGGCCGAGCGCCAGGGCGTGGACCCGAGCCGGCTCCATGGCACGATCCAGAACGACATGCTGAAGGAGTACATGGCACAGCATGCTTGGATCTTCCCGGTGGAACCGGCCCTCAAGGTGATCGTGGACCTGTTCGAGTGGGGCTCGGCCCATACCCCGAAGTGGAACACCATCTCGATCTCTGGCTATCACATTCGGGAAGCGGGAGCCAGCGCGGCTCAGGAGCTGGCCTTCACCCTGGCCAACGGCTTCTGCTATGTGGAACACGGCATCGCCCGGGGGCTGGACGTGGACAGCTTTGCGCCCCGGCTCTCGTTCTTCTGGGATGTCCACAATGATTTCTTCGAGGAGATTGCCAAGCTGCGGGCCGCGCGGCGGATCTGGGCCCGCACCATGCGGGACCGGTACGGCGCCCGCAATCCGCGCAGCTGGCAGATGCGGTTCCACTGCCAGACCGCGGGCGTCTCCCTGACCGCCCAGCAGCCCCACAACAACATTGTGCGCGTCGCGTACCAGGCGCTCGCTGCGGCGCTCGGGGGCACCCAGTCCCTGCACACCAACGCGCTCGACGAAACGCTCGCCCTGCCGACCGAAGAATCGGTTCGCATTGCCCTTCGGACCCAGCAGATCCTGGCCTACGAGACCGGCTTGCCGAACGTCGCGGATCCCCTCGGCGGGTCGTACTATGTCGAAGCATTGACGGACGGCCTGGAGCGCGAGGCTGCTGGGCTGTTCGCCGAGATCGAGGCCCAGGGCGGCGTGGTCCCGGCGATCGAGTCGGGCTGGTTCCAGCGGCAGATTGCCCAGTCCGCGGCCCGGTTCCAGAGCGAGATGGAGGCACACCGGCGAATCATTGTCGGGGTGAACGAGTTTGTCGAAGATGGGGAGCCGCCGGTCGAGATCCTCCGGGTGGGCAACGCGGCCGAAGCGCAGCAGCGCGAACGGATGGCTGCCTTGCGCGCCTCCCGGGACGGCGCCCTGGTGGACGCCCGGCTCGAGACTTTGCGTCAGGCGGCTCTGGAAGGGCGCAACCTGATTCCCGCGATGCTCGACTGTGCTCGCGCCTATGCCACTCTGTACGAGATCCGGCACGTGCTCGAACGAGTGTACGGGACGTACCGGGAACCGGTGTTTTTCTAGCGTGGGCTTTCGTAACTGGTACCGGGTACCGCGTATCGCGTACCGGTTCCCGTGGGGCATATACCGGATGCCCGGTCGCCGCATATCGGTCGATTCCTTACCCGTACTCGGTACGCGGTACTGGGTACTCGGCACCAGGTACTCACCCAGATTCCAGAATGAATCCCGACATCACCAAACTGCTGGCGAAGCTGACCCGGCTCCGGACCGACGATCACCGCATCGTCACCTGTTATCTCAAGATCGAGCCGCGCGATCGGGCCCGGGGCAAATATCTGATCAAGCTCAAGAACCGGATCCGCGAGGTCGAACACGCGCTGGACCGGCTCGACTTCCCCCGGCAGGTGCGCGAGGAGGTGAGCGCGGATCTGCGCCGGATTCACGATCAGCTGCGGGAGCCGGCCCGACTGCCCGGAACCCAGGGACTGGCCATTTTCGCCTGCGGGCCGCTGAAGCTGTTCGAGCTGGTGGGACTCCCCAGTGTGCACCGCTCCCGTCTGGCCGTGGAACGCACCCCGCTGGTGCGGGAGCTGGCCTCGGTGGAGGACGAGATCGGCACCCTGCTCACCGTGGTACTGGATCGGACGGCCGGGCGGATCTTCGAGGTGACCGCTTTCGGCGCCGCGGAGCTGGATGGCATCCGGTCCAACAGCACCCGCGGCGGCCGCTTCCACAGCGATCGGGCGGACGCTCCTGGCAAGGGCGAGCACACCTACCACAACCGAATTCGCGAAGAGAAGCAACGGCACTTCGCCACCATCGCCGAACGGCTGTTCGAGCTGCATCGGCGTCGGCCGGTGCACGGGGTCGTGCTGGCGGGTCCGGGCCGGGAAGCGGGCGCCGTCGCGGCTTTCCTGCACCCCTACCTCGCGGACCGTTTGATGGGGGTCGTGAGTTTGAACCCGAAGGAGGCCCGGGCCGCCGTCGTGCACACGGCGACGCTCGCCACCCGGGCCGAGTTCGAGCGCGAGTCGGAGCGCTCCATTGTCCTGGGCCTGGAGGGTGCGCTCGGAGAAGGTTGGGCGGTGGATGGGGTGGAGGACACCCTGCGGGCGCTGAGTCGGGGACAGGTGCGGACCCTGCTGGTGGACGGTGATGCCCAGGCTTCCGGATTTCATTCGGCGACGTCCGGCCGAATCGCCGCCCGTGAGGCCGAGTTGCGCGCCGAGGGTGAGGTCTATCCGGTGCTCGATCTGATAGACGAGGCCATCGAGGAGGCGCTGCGCCAGCGGGTCGAAGTCGAGGTCCTCTACGACACCGCCGCCCGCGGTGTGATCCACACGCTGGCGGGCCTGCTGCGCTTCCGGTGACATTTCGGGCGGTCATTTTCGACGCGGGCAACACGCTGCTTTTCCTCGACTATGCCCGGCTGGCCCCCGCGATGGCGGTGGCGACGGGGGTGCCCCTCACCGCAGCCGGGCTCGAAGCCCAGGCCCGTGCCGCGGCCCTCGCGCTGGAGCGGAGCGATGGCACCGATCGGGAACGTGCTTCCCGCTATCTCGAGACGCTGTTCCGCCTGGCCGGTGTGCCGGAGGGTCACACCGACGTAGTGCGTGAGACCCTGTTCGCCCTGCACCGGGAAAAGCACCTGTGGGGCGGCCTCAAACCGGGCACCCGCGAGGCCTTGGATCGGCTGCGTGAAGCGGGCTACCGGCTGGCCGTGATCTCCAACAGCGACGGCCGGGCCGAGGAAGCGCTGGTCGCAGCCGGGCTCCGGGACTGCTTCGAGCTGGTAATCGACTCCGAGTTGGTTGGGTTTGAGAAGCCCGACCCACGCATCTTCCACGTCGCGCTGCGGCGCATGGGGCTTGGCCCCGCCGATGTGCTGTACGTGGGGGACATCTACGAGGTGGACGTCATCGGGGCCCGCCGGGCGGGCATGGATGTGGTGCTGCTTGATCCGCTCGACAAGCACCCGAGCCGCGATGTCCGTACTGCGCGAACCCTCACCGAGGTCGTGGAGATGGTCCTGCACGGAAGGAGCGGATAGATGGTCGCCACAGTCGCTCGCAAACCCCGCGCACGCCCGATTCGGGTCCTGGTCGCCAAGCCCGGTCTGGACGGGCATGACCGGGGGGCCAAGGTGGTCGCCGCGGCGCTTCGCGATGCGGGTATGGAAGTGATCTATACCGGGCTGCACCAGACCCCGGAGATGATTGCCACCGCTGCGGTGCAGGAAGACGTGGACGTGGTGGGGCTGTCGATTCTCTCCGGGGCCCATATGACCCTGTTTCCCAGAGTCCGCCGGCTGCTCGACGAAGCCGGCCGCACCGACCTCCTGCTTACGGGCGGCGGGATCATCCCCCGCGAGGACATGGAGGCGCTGGAGCAACAGGGCGTGGGCAAGCTGTTCGGCCCCGGTACCCCGACGGGAGACCTGGTGAGCTATATCGAGTCCTGGGCCGCCCAGCATCTCACCAGCTGAGGGCGGCCGGTGACTACGACGACTCCTCCCCGGAACTCGCGGCTCAGGAGCCTGACCGAGGAATATCTCGCCCTCGCGGCAAAGCTCCGGGAAGGTGGTGGGGCCAAGCGGGTGGCGAGGATGCACCAGAAAGGGCAGCTCTCCCCACGCGAGCGGGTTCACGGGCTGCTCGATCCGGGGACCCCCTGGCTCGAGATAGGCCTGCTGGTCGCGTACGACCAATACGACGGCCAGGCGCCCGGCGCGGGGGTGGTTACGGGGCTCGGGGTGGTCGAGGGACACGAAGTCGTGATCGTCGCCAACGATGCCACGGTCAAGGCGGGCTCCTGGTGGCCCGAGACGATCCGGAAGATCCTGCGGGCACAGGAGATCGCGATGCGCCAGCGGATCCCGATCATCTACCTGGTGGATTCGGCCGGGGTAAACCTCCCCTATCAGGGCGGCGTGTTCCCGGGACAATACGGGGCCGCCCGAATCTTCTACTACAACTCGCTGATGCGGCGCTACCTGAACGTGCCCCAGATCAGCGCGGTCATGGGAAGCTGCATCGCCGGCGGCGCGTACCTCCCGGCGCTGTCCGATGTGATCTTCATGGTCGAAGGCACCAGCTTCATGGGCCTCGGCGGGCCCAACCTGGTCAAGGGCGCCACTGGCCAGATGGTGGACCCCGATACGCTCGGCGGCGCCGCCATGCACACCTCCGTCTCCGCCGTCGCGCACTATCGCGCCGCGACCGATGCGGAATGCCTCAAGATGATCCGCGGCTACGTGGCCCGGTTGCCCAGCCTCCGAGCCGTCGAGCCGCCGAGCCCTCGTGTCTCCGAGCCGCCCAGCCGGCCCGCCACCGATCTCTACGACCTTCTTCCCACTGACCACCGCATGTCCTACGACATGCACGCACTGCTTGGGTGCTTTCTCGATGGCGGGAGGCTGGATGAATTCCAGCCGGACATCGCGCGGGAACTGCTCTGCGGTCACGCCTGGATCGAGGGGAGACCGGTCGCGATCCTGGCCAACGCCCGAACGGTGATCAAGGGGAAGTCAGGGCAGATGCCGCGGATCGGCGGAATCGTCTACACGGAAAGCGCCGAGAAGGCGGCCTACTTTATCGAAACGGCGAGTCGGCAGCGGATCCCGCTGCTCTTCGTGCAGGACGTCAGCGGTTTCATGGTCGGCAGCGAGGCGGAGCAGTCAGGCATCATCCGGGCCGGTGCGCGCTTCGTCGAGGCGATGGCGACCGCAGTCGTCCCCAAACTGGTGTTGACGGTCAACCATGCGTCGGGTGCCGGGTATTACGCCATGGCAGGGCAGGGATTCGACCCCGACTTCATTCTCAGCTGGCCCACGGGCCGTATGGCTGTCATGGAAGGAGAGTCGGCCGTGGAGGCGGTCCACGGGGTGGAGTTGGCACGGTCCCGCGCGGAAAAGCGGGCGCCCGCAAAGGAAGTACAGGCCTCCGCCGCCAGCATGCGAGCCGATTACGAGCACCAGCTCGACGCGAAGTATGCGGCAGCGCGCGGCTTCGTGGACGCCATCGTGACGGTCGAGGAGACCCGCGAGGTACTTGCCTTCCTGCTGCGAACGACGTCGGGCTTCGGCGGCCCGCATATCGGACCCTTCGTGCTGCCGCCGCTATGACAGGAGCCGCGGGCTGGGCCGGGTCCCCGGAACCTGCTCGTCTGGGTGGGTGGGCGCTGCCAGGGAGTTCCAGAATGCCGCGTAGATCCGTCAGTTCACTGGAAATGACCGCGGCAGTGGCTGCAATGCTGGCTGCCTGCGCGGCCCCGAGCCGGCCTGCGGCACCGGCCCCCCAGCCAGCCCCGGCCGGGTCGTCCAACGGGAGGGCCGTGCCGGAACCGCTTCCGCTTTTGCCGCCCCGGGAGGCCTGGCTGCGCGGCTGGATGCCGCTCAAACCCACCGGGGTGGACGAGTTCCTCAAGCTTCACCCGACCTTCGACGGCCGGGGCGTGCTGATCGGAATACTCGACGGCGGTCTCGATCCCGGCGTCGCCGGCCTGCGAACGACCACCACCGGAGAAAAGAAACTGTTGGACCTGCGGGATTTCTCCGGTGAAGGAGTCGTGGCCCTCGCACCGGCCGCGATGCAGGGCGACCAGATCTCGGTGGCGGGCCGGATCCTGGCTGGGGCCTCGCGCCTCCGGGCGCTGGCGGTCGGGAACGCCGTTTTCGGCGGCGCGGTCGCGGAGCGCCCGCTGGGTGAGATGCCGGCGTCGGATCTGAACGGCGATCGGGACGACACGGACACTCTCGCCGTCGTGGTCGTTCGGGCCAGCGACGGGTGGGTGCTCTTCGCCGATACCGACGGGGACGGCTCGCTCGCCAACGAGAAGCCGGTACACGACTACCTGGTAGCCCGGGAGACGTTCGCCTGGCACTCCGGCGGCCGGCAGCCGACCATTACCCTGGCCGCGAACTTCCGTGAGGAGCGGGGCACGCCAAAGCTGGACCTCTTCTTCGATACCAGTGCACATGGTTCCCACGTGGCCGGTATTGCCGCCGGGAACAACCTGTACGGTGTCAGCGGCTTCACCGGCGTAGCGCCGGGTGCCTATCTGCTCGGATTGAAAATCGCGAACAACGCCCAGGGTGAAATCAGCACGACCGGAAGCATGGTGGCGGCAATGGCCTACGCGATCGGCTTTGCGCGGGCCCGCCGATTGCCGCTGGTCCTGAACCTGAGCTTTGGGGTGGGGAATGAGAGCGAAGGGAGCGCCCGGATTGACGCCGTGGTGGATTCGGTCCTGGCGGCCAATCCGGACGTGGTCTTCGCCATCAGCGCCGGGAATGACGGCCCCGGGCTGACCACCATGCAGTATCCCGGGTCCGCCACCAGGGCCGTCACGGTGGGGGCGACTTTTCCTTCGGTGTTTCTGGGCGCCGCCGGGAAGGGAGGCGACCCCATCGCCTACTTCAGCTCACGCGGCGGGGAGCTCGCCAAGCCGGACATCGTGGCTCCCGGCCTTGCCTACTCGACGGTGCCGCGCTGGAACACCGGGGACGAGCGCAAGGGCGGGACCAGCATGGCCGCTCCCCACGCGGCGGGGCTTGCCGCGCTGCTGGTCTCCGGGCTGATCCAGGAAAAACGCCGTATCGAAGCTCGGTTGATCCGGCAAGCTCTCATGGTGACGGCGCGCCCCCTCGCGACGGTCAACTACCTCGACGACGGGACCGGTCAGCCCAACGTGGCCGCAGCCTGGCGATGGTTGGCGGCGGCCAGGCCGGTCCCCGAAATCGCCGTCCGGGCGGTACACAATGGAGTCACTGCGGCCTTCCAGGAGCGGGAACTCGGCGTGCCGGTGGACACTCAGCAGGTCTTCGAAGTCGGTCTCGCCCCTGACGCGGCCGAGACCGAGGTCGCGGTGCGCTCGAACCGGCTCTGGCTGCGCGCCCCAGCGCGTCTGCGGCTTCGGAGTGGGGCGAACCGGGTCAACCTCACCTATCAGGCCTCGGCCCTCTCCCGGCCCGGTGTATACACAGGCGTGGTGACCGGCTGGATCAGCGACACCCTGGCGGGGCCAGTGTTCCGACTGGTGAACACCGTTGTCGTCGCGGACACAGGGAACCCGATCATCGCCAGAGTCAGCGCCATCCCGGCGGGCGGCGAAGGGCGGGTCTTTTTTGCGGCCACGACCGGACGGCCCTTCGCGGTGTCCTTCGCAACCCAGGCGGCCGGAGAGCAGGTCCTGGCATACCTCCACGAGCCAGGGGGACAGCCCTACCGTGAGGAGAACGGCATTGGCGCGGGCCATGACGACCAGGCCGGGGTCTACGTCGTTGATGCCCGCGACGTCGTCTCCGGGCTGTATGAGGCGGTGGCCGTCGCGCCCCCACTGAATGGAGCGTCCGCCACGATTTCAGTGCAACAGAGTCCCCTGACGATCGGCGTGGACCATACCCCTGACGGGCTGGCGGTGCGGCTCGGGAATATGAGCACTGCAACAGTCACCAGCCAGCCGTTCGTGGTGCTGGTCGGCGCGGCACGTGAGGAGCGCCTTGCCGCCCAGGGTTCCGACCGGCGGCACATCCGATTCCGGCTTCCCGATTGGGCCGTCCACGCGACGGTCGATGTGGAGATGGATCGGGCCCAGTGGCCGACATTCACGGATTTCGGCGTGACCATGCTGGCTGGGGATGGACGGAAGCTGGGAAAGGCGCCGCTCAACTACGCGTTCGGTCGGCTCCACGTGGATCTCCCCCGGGGCGCAGCGGCGCCGGCGGAAGCGGAGGTCGTGCTCTCTCCCGGCTTCGCCGACCCGCAGCGCGATCAGCGCTGGGCCGCCACAGTCTCGATCCGGCTCTATGCCGACTCGGCCCACGTCAACCGGCTCGCCGGCCAGTCGGTCAGCGTGGCTCCCGGGGCGACCGGCGCCGTGGTCTTTCCACTCACGGCGTCGGCACTGCAACTGGGGGAGGCCTTTGCCCCCCTGGGGATCGTGGTGGTGCCGGAGGGAGAGCGGACCTGGACCCGCGAGGCCACGCTGCAGCCGGCCGACATGACGCGCCGTCGATGAGCGGCCGCATCGTCCGGGTCGCGGCTGGCCAGGGCTTCTGGGGTGACTGGCTCGAGGCGCCGGTCCGTCAGGTACGGGGCGGGCCGATCGACTATCTGATGATGGACTATCTCGCGGAAGTGACCATGTCCATCATGCAGAAACAGAAGTCGCGTGATCCACGCCTCGGCTATGCCCGCGACTTCGTCCCCTTGATGGAGCGGATTCTGCCGGACCTCGCGGCCCTCGGGGTCAGGGTCACCAGCAACGCCGGCGGCGTGAACCCCCGGTCGTGCGCCGAAGCCGTCCGGGACGCCGCGCGCAAGCTCGGGCTGAGCGATCGGGTGCGCATAGCCCTGGTCACCGGGGATGACATCCTGCCGCGCCTCGATGCCCTCCTGCAGTCCGGTCACCAGCTGAAGGACCTCGACACCGGCCGGCCGCTCAGCGACATCCGCGATGCAGTGCTCTCCGCGAACGCCTATCTGGGGATGGCCCCGATCGTTGAGGCGCTGCGCCGTGGCGCGCACGTCGTGGTCACTGGACGGGTGACCGACACGGGGCTTACTCTGGGACCTTTGTTCCACGAGTTCGGGTGGGCCACCGACGATTGGGACAAGGTTGCCGCCGGCACCGTCGCCGGACACATCATCGAATGTGGCGCTCAGTCCTCCGGCGGCAATCTGCTGAAGGATTGGCGGTCGGTGAAGGGGCTGGAGAACCCCGGCTTTCCCATCGTCGAGGCAACGGCTGATGGCAGCTTCGTGGTCACCAAGCACCCGGGGACGGGGGGAACCGTCAGCGTCGCGAGCGTCACTGAACAGCTGGTGTACGAAATGGGCGACCCACACTCCTATATCACTCCCGACGGCATTGCCGACTTCACCACGATCCAGCTGCGCCAGGTGGGCAGGGACCGGGTCAGGGTGAGCGGAATCCGGGGACGCCCCCGCACTGACCAGCTCAAGGTTTCGATCGCGTATTTCTACGGGTACAAGGCCATCGGAACGCTGGTATACAGCTGGCCCGAAGCCTACGACAAGGCCAGGGCGGCCGACCGGATCCTCCGGGCCCGGTTGCAGGACCTGGGCCTCGCATTCGAGCAGATCCTGACCGAGTTTGTGGGTGTTGACGCCACCCACGGCCCCCTCGCTGGACCGCCGCATCCCGACATCCCGGAGGTGCAGCTTCGGGTCGGTGTGCGGTCGAAGGACAAGGCGGCGGTGGAGCGGTTCACCCGGGAGATCGCGCCGCTGGTGCTGACTGGCCCGCCGAGCGTCACCGGTTTTGCCGGGGGCCGCCCGGAGGTGCAGGAGGTCATCGCGTACTGGCCCGCGCTGATCGATCGGACGGCCGTCGAGCCGTTCGTCAAGGTGGAGGTCCTCGACCCATGAGGCGTCACCGACGGCCTCAGCGTCCCTGGTCGGGGCCTGCCGTAGCCCAGCATGAGGCCCGGTGGGTGGGGCGAGCGGGCGCTGCGCTATGGCACGCCCCGAGCCCCACCCATCGGGCCGCTGCCGACCCACGAGACAACAACGGGACAGCAACCGAATGAAAGCAGCTGCGCGCCGCTCGCCGACTCGGTTCATCCAGCTCCGTTACCTCGCTCACGCCCGCTCCGGCGATAAGGGCGACACCGCCAACGTGGGGCTCATCGCCCTCGAGCCGGCCTACTATCCCCTCCTCGTGAAGCAGGTCACCCGCGCCCGGGTGAAGCGCCACTTCCGCGGCATGGTGAGAGACGTAGACCGCTTTGAGCTGCCGAATCTCAACGCGCTGAACTTTCTGCTGCACGGCGCCCTCGACGGCGGCGGCACCATCTCCCTGAAGACCGATGCCCAGGGGAAGGTCTACTCTACGGCCCTGCTGCGCATGGAGGTCCCCGTACCCGCGGCGCTGGCGCGCAAGGTCCGGGCACGATGACCGTCCGGACAGACCTTGCCGAGGGGATTCTGACCGTGACCCTCGACCGCCCGGAGAAGCGGAACGCCCTCGACTCGGGAACCGTCGAGGCGCTTCACCACGCGCTGGAGCGTGCGGAGCTGGATCCCGAGGTCCGGGTGATCGCCCTTCGCGGGGCAGGGAAGGACTTCTGCGCCGGCGCCGATCTCGAAGAATTGCTCACATCCGCGGGCTTGCCACCCGAGGAAAACGAGCGGTCTGCGCTCCGGCTTGGGAAGTTGTTCCTGCGGATCCGTGACCTTCCCAAACCGGTCCTGGCCGCCGTGCAGGGGCGGGCCCTTGCGGGAGGAGCAGGCCTGGCCACCGCCTGCGATCTTCTGGTCGCGCAGGAGAGCGCACAGCTGGGCTATCCCGAGATTCAGCGAGGGTTCGTCCCTGCGATGGTGATGACCGTCCTGCGGCGTCAGCTCGGGGAGCGGCGCGCATTTGACCTGGCGGCTACAGGTCGGCTCCTTTCGGCGCACGAGGCTTGTGAGGCGGGCCTGGTGTCGCGGGTAGTGCCCGATCGCGAATTCGAGGCAACCGTCGCCGGTCTCCTCGCTCAGCTCTCGGCCAGCAGTGGCTCGGCCCTGGCGCTGATCAAGCGTCTCCTCTACCAGCTCGACGGCTGTTCCTTCGCCGACGGCATCGCCCTCGGCGCGAAGGTCAACGCGCTCGCACGCATTCACCCGGATTTCCAGACGGCCGTCGCCGCGTTCCTGCGGGCATGAGACGACTGAAGCTCTTTCTGGCGGTTCTCGGTTTTACTCTGGCGCTGGCCGGAATTGCGCTCGACCAGCGGCCGGTGGTCTGGGCCGCGATAATCGTCCTCGCCGCGGCCCTGGCGCTCCGCCTCTGGGAGCGACGACGCAGCACGGGCGCCAGCCCGCGGGACTCCGCGTAGATCCGAACCGCTCCCGGTCATTCCGCACCGGGGTTCCGATGATCAGGTCGCTAGAGTCGGTGCATGCCTCCCCTCGCCGACCGAATTGCCGAAGCTCGTCGCCTGCTCCACGGCTATTACGGGTTCCGCGACTTCCGTCCTCTCCAGCGGCGCGTCGTCCAATCGGTTCTGGCCGGACGAGACACCCTCGCGATTCTGCCGACCGGAGGTGGAAAGTCGATCTGCTTCCAAGTGCCCGCCCTGGTGCAGGGAGGGCTGACTATCGTCGTCTCTCCGCTGCTCGCCCTCATGCAGGACCAGGTGGCGGCGCTGTCCCGTCGGGGGGTGGCGGCCGAGACCCTCAATTCCCTGACAGCCGGCCCGGACCAGGAGCGAATCCACGCCCAGATCGCAGCAGGGCAACTGCGGCTGCTATACGTCTCGCCGGAACGGGCCCCCAGGCTGGGCCTGGATCTGGTGCGTCTCGGGGCCAAGCCGGGGCTGCTGGCGATCGATGAGGCTCACTGCATCAGCGAATGGGGCCACGATTTCCGGCCTGCCTATCGGGACCTGGCATTGTTTCGCACCGAGCTGGGGCACCCTCCCACCATCGCGCTGACTGGCAGCGCCACGCTCCCGGTGCGCGAGGACATCGTGCAATCACTGGCGCTCCGGCGCCCCGACGTGCACGTGGGCTCCTTCGATCGACCTAACCTGGCCTTCGCGGTCCATGCCCTGCGCGGACCGTCGGCCCGGCTTCCCCGGGTGCGACACCTGCTCGCGTCTCGGCCTGGATTGTCCATCGTCTACGTGCCTACGAGGAATAGCGCCGATGCACTGGCACAGGCCCTCTGGTTTGCGGGACATCGCTCCGCTCCCTATCATGCCGGGCTCACCCGTGAGCGCCGCGCCGAGGTATTGCGCCGCTTCCTGGCCGAGGATCTCGATGTAGTCGTGGCGACCTCAGCCTTCGGGATGGGCATCGACGCCCCCCGGGTGCGGCTGGTGGTGCATTGGGGTATGCCGGCGACCCCGGAGGCGTACTACCAGGAGGCGGGACGCGCCGGCAGGGACGGCCAGTCGGCGCGGTGCGAGCTGCTGTACCATCCCTCGGATGCCGGTATTCACCGGCGTCAACTGGACGCGACCTTCCCGCCGCGCCGGGTGGTTGAGCAATTGTGGAGTAATCCCGATCTCCGCCGTCGTCACCCGGACAGCGTCGTCGCGTCCGCGGAGCGGCTGCGCGCCGAGCTCGGGCCGACTCCCGGTCCACGGGATTGGCAACGGGTGCTCAAACGGAAGGGCGCGGCACTCAGGCGACTGCGAGTCATGGAACGGTACGCTTCGCTTCGCCGGTGTCGCCGTCAGGCATTGCTGGGGTACTTCGGTGAGACCCGCGTGACGTGCGCCGACTGCGACGTGTGTCTGACAAAGCGCCGGATGCTTCACCGCGTCACCAGTGCGCTCAAGCGCTCGGTGACCTGATCGGTCGATTTCCAGGCTACTGCAGTGCGACCCGATAGATCCGCCCGGAAGCCATCACAACATACACTTCGCCGCCCGCATCCTCTCCGAAGCTGACCACGTTGTCGTTCACCAGCGGGGCCGCGACCGGCGTATAGGCGAGGTTGAGGTTGCTCCCGACCATCCGGACCGCTCGCACCCAGCCGCCGCAATAATCGCCGTACAGGTATGTCCCGCGAAGGGCGGGGAAGCGTTGCCCACGATACACGTTGCCACCCGTCACGGAGCAGGACGGGCTGTGCTGGTACTCGATGACCGGGAGCACCAGCCCCGCGGTCGGGCAGCCGTTCGCCGGGATGAAGCAGTGCGTCCCTTCCATGACGGGCCACCCGAAGTTGTTGCCGCCGATGGGAGGCGCCGGCAGGTAGTTCACTTCCTCCCACAGATCCTCCCCGACGTCGCTCAGCCACAGGTCGCCAGTCACTCGGTCGAAGCTCCAGCGCCACGGGTTGCGAAGCCCGAGCTGCCAGATCTCCCCCAGCCAGCCGGAGCGAGTGACGTAGGGATTGTCGGGCGGGATCGTGTAGGGCGAGGCGCCGTCGACGTCGATGCGGAGCATCTTGCCCAGCAGCACGGTACTGTCCTGGGCGGCCTGGGTCGGAGAGTTGGTCGGGCTGCCGTCTCCAAGACCGAGGTAGAGCATCCCATCTCGGCCAAAGCCGATGGTTCCGCCGTAGTAGACGGTGTTGGGGTCCTGGGACTGGCTCAGAATAGTTTGACGACTGGTCGGGTCGGCGAAGTCGAAGCTCGGATCCGCAAGATACTCGGCGAGCTGACTGTCGCCGTTCAGGTCGGCATAGTACACGAACAGTCGCCGGTTGCTCGAATACTGCGGGTGGAAAGCCAGGCTGTAGACCCCGTACTCGCCGGTGGCGGGATTGGTCAACGCCGTGAGGTTGAGAAAGGCGGAGTCTTGGAGGACGCCGTTCCGCCGCAGCCGGATCCGGCCGCCTCGCTCAACGATGAACAACCGGGATTGATCGGCTGGCGGAGCGGTGACGAATACCGGGAAGTCGTAACCGCTGTCGATCGGGACCAGCGCGAGGGCGTTCCCGGGACCCGGGCCGCTCGAGTCCCCACACGCGGCCACGACGCTCGCGACCACCAGCGCCCCCAACCGTCGAGCCACCATCGATTCTGCCGCGTCCATGCGCATGCGCTCACCTGTTGTCGTTGGTTGCATAAAGATAAGAGCCAGTCAGTTCTGGAGAACCTGGGCTATATTTTCGGGCAGCCCTCGCCGACCTTTCGCACGAGCCTCCGCCATGGATCTCTCGCTCTACTTCACCGAGCAGCACTACCAGGTGCGTGACATGGTGCGGGAGTTCGCCGCCCAGCATGTCGCCCCGGTTGCCCGCGAGCTGGATCGAACTCAGGCCTTCCCCTGGGAAAACGTTAAGCGGATGGGAGAGCTCGGCCTCCTCGGCGTGCCTTGGCCGGAAGAGCTCGGCGGAGCGGGGATGGATCAGCTGTCCTACTACGTTGCCCTGCACGAGCTGGCCAAAGTGGACGCCAGTCACTCCCTGACAGTCAGCGCACATACCAATCTCGGCACCTCGCCGATCGTGGATTTCGGGACTGCCGAGCAGAAGCGGCGCTACGTGCCGCTGCTCGCCGGTGGCAAGGTGCTCGGAGGCTTTGGGCTCACCGAGCCAGGCGCCGGCAGCGACGCGGGCGGCACCGCGACCACCGCCGTCGACAAGGGTGACCATTACGTACTCAACGGCTCCAAGGTGTTCATCACGCACGCGGGGGTAGGCGAGATTTTCGTTGCGACCGCCCGCACCGAACCGGGGAACGGCAACAAGGGCATCACCAGTTTCATCCTGACCAAGGAAACCTGCGACCTGGCAACCTGCCGCCAGGTCGGTGTTGGACATCAGGAGGACCTGCCGCGTATCAAGGGATTCCGCGCCGGAAAGAAGGAAGAAAAGATGGGGTGGCGCGCCAGCGACACCCGCGAACTGGTGTTCGAAGACGCCGTCGTTCCGAAGGAAAACATGCTGGGGAAGCCAGGGGAGGGATTCATCAACTTCCTCAAGACCCTGGACGGCGGCCGCATTGG
The DNA here is from genome assembly GCA_036555275.1 of Gemmatimonadales bacterium. GTDB lineage: Bacteria > Gemmatimonadota > Gemmatimonadetes > Gemmatimonadales > GWC2-71-9 > JADJOM01. Next base: position 70,018 of record DATBLR010000107.1, read on the forward strand.
CATCGCCGCGCTCTCCCTGGGGATCGCCGAAGGAGCCTACTTGGAGGCGCTGCGTTACGCCGGGGTCCGCAAGCAGTTCGGCCGGGCGATCGGCAGCTTTCAGGGCGTGCATTTTCAGTTGGCCGACATGGCAATGGAAATCGAGGCCGGAACCCATCTGCTCTACCACGCTGCCTGGCTCAAGCAGAACGGCAAGTCGTTCAAGAAGGAAGCGGCAATGGCCAAACTGTTCTGCTCGGAGCTGGCGATGCGCGTGACGACCAAGGCCGTGCAGATCTTCGGGGGCTACGGGTACACTACCGAATACCCGGTCGAGCGGATGATGCGCGATGCGAAGGTATGCGAGATCGGGGAAGGGACCTCTGAGATCCAGCGGATCGTGATCGCCCGCCAGATCCTCGGGGACATCGTTTCCTGAGGTTGCCCTAAGCCACCGTCATTCCTATATTTAGCCAATGCCTTCGACATGGCTGGGCTGTCCGAACAGAACCTTGGAGGCCGCCCCCCTTCCCGCGGGACGGCTCGGCTTGGCTCGGCCTGATCTTGCGGAACGGCTCCGGAAGGCGCCCGTTCCGCGCGCTGTACCTCAGCTTCCCCGCCCCACGCCACGGTGTCCGGATCGCCCCAATGATCCGGCCGGCGTCCAGCGGAACCCCGCAGCACAGTTCTCTCATCCCTCGCCCCGGATTTCCGACCTGTTGGTCACGGGGCGGTCCCGGCGACGGGTACGGTGTGGTGGCCTGCCAGGCTGCCCGTCGTTCCCAGCCGGGTCCCTGACATTCATGACCGGATCCTCGGGCTCCCGGCGCGCTGGCGCCGGGGTGTGCCGACATGGCCCGGTCGAGGTCTTCACGCGTGAAGCGCGAAATTCTGATCACCGGAAGCCAGCGGGAAACCCGTGTGGCGATCCTCGAGGACGACCGCCTCGTCGAGCTTCTGTTCGACCGTTCCGACCAACGCCGCACCGTCGGTGACATCTACCTGGGCCGGGTGGAGGCGGTGCTACCCGGCATCCAGGCCGCATTTGTAGACATCGGGCTGGAGAAGAGCGCCTTTCTCCACGCCTCCGACCTTCTCGAGCCGGAAGAGGACGAGGAACCGACCGGCGAGGAGGGGGACGAGGCGTTCGAGGAGGCGGAAGAGGGCGACGGGCCCGGTGACGCGGGCCCCCGCCCCAACCGCGGTCGCCGAGGCGAGCCCAATGGCGGCGGCAACGGAGAGCCGCGCCAGCGCGAAGTCCGCTCCCGTCGGCAACTTCCCGACATCTCCGACATCCTCAAGAAGGGTCAGACTCTCCTGGTTCAGGTCACCAAGGAGCCTATCTCCACCAAGGGCTGCCGGGTGACCGCCCAGATCTCCCTCCCGGGTCGCTTCCTGGTCTACATGCCCTACGCTTCCAAGGTGGGGGTGAGCCGAAAGATCGAGAGCAAGGAGCTGCGCGCCCGGCTCCGCGACATGGTCGCGGCCCACCTCCCGAAGGATGCGGGGGGGATGATCGTCCGCACCGTCGCGGAAGGGGTGACCGAGGAGCACTTCCGGCGGGAAGTGGAGGGCCTCCTCAACCTGTGGCGTAAGATCAACCGGAAGAAGACCTTCGTCCGCGCACCCGCCCTGGTCCAGCGAGAAACCTCCCTGACCCGGGGCATCATCCGCGATCTGTTCAGCGCCAAGGTCGACGCACTGTACGTGGACTCGAAGGAGTTGTTCAACGAGATCGAGGCCTATCTGAAGCAAGTGGACCCAGAGCTGCTGGCTCGGGTCAACCTGTACAGCGAGACGGTCCCGCTCTTCGACAAGTTCGACATCGAAAACGAGATCCGGGATCTCTTCAAGGCCCGCTGCGATCTGCCGACCGGCGGCTACATCATTATTCAGCCCACCGAGGCTCTGGTTTCGATCGACGTGAACACCGGACGCTACACCGGCAAGAAGGATCCCGAGAAGACCATTCTCAAGACCAATCTCGAGGCGGCACGCGAGATCGCCCGCCAGATCCGGCTGCGAGACATGGGCGGCATCATCGTCTGCGATTTCATCGACATGGAGAGCCGGCAGAACCGCGACCGGGTACTCCAGGAGCTGCGGACCCACCTGGGGCGCGACCGCGCCCGGACCAAGGCGTTCGCCGTCTCGGAGCTGGGCCTGGTCGAAATGACCCGGCAGCGGGTACGGCCTTCCCTGTGGCACTCCATGACGACGGAGTGCCCGGACTGCAAAGGCACCGGCCGGGTCTTCACCCCCGAGGTCGTCGCCCGCCGCCTGGAGCGATCCCTCAAACGGGCCGGGCGGGAACGCCGGGAACGGCAGCTCGCCGTCCGCCTTCATCCTGAGGTGGCGCTGTACCTGCTTGAAGAGGAGCCCAGGCTGATCCACACCCTGGGCAAGATGACGGGACTGGAGCTGGAGCTCCGCGACGACCCCATGATGCGCGTCGACGAGTTCCGGCTCATGAGTCGCCCCGGCGGACGAGATGTGACGGACATCTACGCGGTGGCCTGACCCGGCGGCTCCCTTGCCCAAAGCCCAACTCCCCCTTATAGTTTCGCGCTCTTGAGGTCGGAACTTTGCCACCGCGAGTTGCCATGTACGCGATCATCCGGACCGCCGGAAAGCAGTTCCGCGCTGAGAAGGGTATGACCCTGCAGCTTCCGCTCATGGAGGCCAAGCCGGGCAGCAAAGTCACCTTCGACGAAGTCCTGCTCACGTCGGACGGCACCACGGTAAAGGCCGGCACTCCGCTGGTGAAGGGGGCCAAGGTGACCGCGGAAGTGGTGGGAGCGACCAGGGGCCCCAAGCTGTACATCTGGAAGTTCAAGCGCCGGAAGAACTATCGTCGCAAGACCGGCCATCGGCAGACATACACGGCAGTGCGCATCACGGACGTCAAGGCAGGATAGAGATTTCATGGCACACAAGAAAGGTGTCGGCTCCAGCCGCAACGGCCGCGACTCCCATCCCCAGTACCTGGGCGTGAAGCGCTACGGGGGGGAACGGGTCATTGCGGGCAACATTCTGGTCCGGCAGCGTGGTACCCGGTTCCACGCCGGCAAGAACGTCGGCCGGGGCAACGACGACACCTTGTTCGCGCTGGTGGACGGGGTGGTGAAGTTCGAGCATAAGGACAAAAAGCGCCTGAAGGTTTCGGTCTATCCGCCGGTGGTTGCGAGTAGTTGAGACCTGCGGCGAGCCTTCAGAGCAGCTGGCGGAGATGCGGGCCGGGGATGATACCTCGGCCCTTGGTCATTCTGAAACATCGGCGACAGATTGGGCGTTAGGTTTCGCCGACCGGCAGAAGGAGGAATCGATGGCCCGGATTCTCGAGAGGCTCAACCAGGAGCTGGAGAGTTTTGGCAGGAAGGCGCAGCAGGCGCTGGACGAGGGCAAGCTGCAGCTGGAGCGCTTCCGGCTTCAGCGGGAGCGGGACGAGGCGGCGCGGCGGCTTGGTTACCTGATCCACCAGCGCGAGCGCGGCCGAACGGTTGATCAGCCGGAAGTCGACGCCTGGTTGCAGCGAATGGACGCGCACGACGCCACCATTGCGCGGATCGAACGGGACCTGGCTGCCGTAAAGGGCCAGGCGGTCACCGTCAGTGAGTCCCCGCCACCCGCCGCCGCGTCCACAGGTGAGGCGGAGGTAGTGAAGGAGCCGGGCGCCTAGCCCTTGAGGAGGCGCAAGACCAGCACAGCCTCGATCAACACTCCGGAGATGACTGGCGGCGGTACCTGGTATCGCAGGTTCACAGCGAAATAGCCAGCTACCCACACGGCGTTGAACCAGGTCAGCCGCCGCACCAGAGGTTCGGTCATCTCCGTGGTTCCCGCCGCCATCATCGTGAGCCCACCCAGTGCCGCCGGCAGCACCGAGACGGTACCCGCCAGTGCAAACTGAATTCCGAGAAGGGAAGGCGCCATCCCGAGTCCCATCGGGGTATGGACCCCGTCCATGGCGCTCATGACCGCGGCCATGGATGGGGGGCGGGGGGGATCCGGTCATTGCCGGGTACCTCGTTTGGGTGGAGCGGGATCGGCGGCAGCGTACGCGGCGATGGCATCGTCCCACAACGATTCGACATAGCGACGCAGGTCGGCCAGGCCCTCCGTACTTGATCGGTAGTAACGCCGGGTGCCTTCCTGGCGGTGGGTGACCAGCCGGGCCTTCTGCAGAATCCGCAGATGCTGGGAGACGCCGGGCTGACTGATGCGGACCAGCCGGGCCAGTTCGCCCACGGTGCGGGGGCGGCTCCGGAGCCGCTCGTAGACCGATCGCCGGGTCGGATCGGCCAGCGCAGCCAGGCAATCTTCATAAGCCATAACTTATATTTGCACTGGCATATGAATGGCGTCAAGCGGGTTCTGGCCGACGTCCCCGGGGGGCTCGTTCAGCGCAGGGCGGTGCGGATCCGGTCGGGGTAGTTACCGCAGATGCCATCGACTCCCAGCAAGGCGAGGCGGCGGATCTCGCGCTCGTCATTGGCGGTCCAGGCGACGATCTCAAGGCCGTCGCCGTGCAGATCGCTGACCAGGGCCTCGTCGATGAGGGACGTCTCCATCCACAGGGTATCCGCTCCGACTCCCCGGAGCACAGGCAAGGTGTCCAGCAGGTAGGAGGCCAGCAGGATGCCCCGGCGGAGTTCCGGGCGCTGGTTGCCAAGTCGGGCAATGATGCGGTGGTCGAATGCGTGCACCGCGTAGCGCCGGGGACTCGGCCCGGAATCGAGAATCGCCAGTAACCCGGCATCGCAGGTGGCGGGGAGGGATTTCAGTTCCACCCACACGTCCAGGCCGGCCAGGAGCGACAACGCCTCAAGCAGGGTGGGAATTCGCTCCCCGTTTGGGAGCCGGTGATCCGCAAGCGCCGCAGCCGGAAGGTCGCCGATCCGGCCAAGGCCCTTCACCTCCGGATCGTGGTGCACGATCAGGGTGCCGTCGGCCGTGGCGTGAATGTCGAGCTCGACCGCGTCCGCACCCAGCTCCATTGCCCGCCGGAAGGCCGCGGGAGAGTTCTCGAAAGCATGACCGGACGCGCCCCGGTGGGCGATGACCGCTGGCGGCATGACTGGTCAGTCCATGCGCTCCACCAGGAGGGCGATGCCTTGGCCCACCCCGATGCACATCGTAGCGAGGCCGTAGCGGCCCCCGGTCCGGCCCAAGGCGTGGACCAGCGTAGTGAGGATCTTCGCTCCGCTGGCCCCAAGCGGATGTCCCAGTGCGATGGCTCCGCCGTAGATGTTGACCTTTGCCGGGTCCAGGCGGAGTTCTCGGATACAGGCGAGCGCCTGGGCCGCGAACGCTTCGTTGAGCTCGATGAGATCCAGCTGCCCGACGTCCAGCCCGGCACGCTCCAGCACCTTCCGCGTGGCCGGGATCGGACCGAGCCCCATGACCGAAGGGTCAACCCCGGCCACCGCGCTGGCGACGACCCGGGCGAGCGGCTTCTGCCCCAGCTCCCGGGCCGCCTGCGCGCTCAGAATCGTGAGGGCCGCGGCGCCGTCGTTAATACCGCTCGAGCTGCCGGCGGTCACGGTCCCGTCTTTCGTGAATGCGGGCTTCAGCTTGGCGAGACCCTCCAGAGTGACCCCCGGCCTTGGAGGCTCATCGGTCGTGAACTGGCTCGTGCCCCCCTTGCCGTCCGGAACAGAAACAGGGACCAGTTCGTCCGTGAACACGCACTGGCTGAGGGCAACTTGGGTCCTGCGCTGGCTCTCCACCGCGAAGGCGTCCTGTTCGGCCCGCGTAATGCCATACTGGGCCGCCACCCGTTCCGCCGTCTCACCCAGCGCGATGGTCCAGTCCCTTGGCATTCGGGGATTGGTGAAGCGCCACCCGACCGTTGAGTCGGCGATTGCGGGGGGAATCCGGCTCCAGGCCGTCCCGGTCTTGAGCATCACGTACGGGGCCCGGGTCATGCTCTCGACCCCGCCTGCGATGAACACCTGCCCTTCGCCGGCGCGCACCGCCTGGGCCGCGCTGGCCACGGCCTGCAGGCCGGAACCGCACAGACGGTTCACGGTCTGCCCCGGTACCCCGACCGGCAGACCGGCCAGGAGTGCCGCCATCCTGGCGACGTTGCGGTTGTCCTCCCCAGCCTGGTTGACACAGCCTAGGATCACGTCCTCGATCCGATCCACGGGGAGGTCGGTCCGGTCTATCAGCCCCCGGAGGGCGATGGCGGCAAGGTCGTCCGCCCGGACCTCGGCGAGGGCTCCGGCGGCGCGGCCGACCGGGGTACGGACCGCGGCGGTAATGACGACCTCGAGCACGGCAGTTCTCGGCGTTCTGGGGTCGGGGGAATCTAGCGCCCCTCCGCTTGCGGCGGGCACGGCCCCCGCCCATCCTCCGGTGGGGTGCCTACTTAACAACATTCGCCAGAGGCCGTCTCCCTCTCGACAATGCGCGTGCCGGCCGCCAATGCCCCCGCCTCCACCTCGGACCCGGCTCTTGTTGACGCCTATCGGGCCGGGGACGAGCGCGCCGCGACGGAGCTGGTGACCCGGCACGCGCTGGCGGTTGGGCGATTCCTGAGTGCGGCCGGTGCCGGGACCTCGGACCTCGACGACCTGGTCCAGGAGACCTTCATCCGGGCTTTTCGAGCTCTGGACGGCTGGCGGGGAGAGGCGGCCTTTCGGAGCTGGATCATGGCCATCGCGAGCAACCTGCTCAAGGACCAGTTTCGACGGGCCCGTGGCCGCAGGATGGTTGCGCTTGAGGATGCCGATCTGGCGGCCCACGATGATCCGGCGGCGACTCTGGACGCGACAGAGGCGGAACGGAGACTCCAGCAGGGATTGGGCAGCCTGCCCAGGTTGCAGCGGGAAGTCTTCTTGCTGAGGGCCCAGCAAGGGATGGACTACCAGGACATCGCCGATTCCCTCGCGACCACGCCCGGGGCGGCCAGGGTCCACTATCACCACGCGGTAAAACGGCTGAAGGAGTTGATGTCATGACAGACTGCGAGTCGGTTACCGATCGGATCCCGGTGGTCGCGCTTGGTCGCGACGCTTGGACCGCCGAGGAGGCGGCACACCTTGCCTCCTGCCCCGCCTGCCAGGCCGAGTGGAAGGTTGTCGAGACGGCTCGGCGGCTCGGCGACTCGGCGGCTCGCCGTGTCGATCCGGACCGGGTGAACAGCATCGTGATCGCACGGCTGCGCGCAGATCGGCGCTGGAGGCGGGCGGCGTGGATCGGTGCGGTCGCGGTCGCGGCTGCCATGGCGCTTGTGGTGTGGACCGGTCGGCCGACACACCAGGCTGGCCCGATCGCCACCAGGGGAGCGGTTGGGTTCCACCTGCCGCTTGCCGAATTGGACCGCCTCGACAGTGGGCAGCTCGAGCGGATCTTGGAGGATCTGGAGGCTCCGCTCGGCGCCCAGGCGGCGCCGGAGGCTCCGGAGCTGGGCGACCTGAAGGATTCGGAACTCGAACGTGTGCTTCGCACCCTGGAGGGTTGAACCTGTGCGGACGACATGGTTGGTGCTGGCTTGCCTGGTACTCGGCGCGTTTCCGCTCATGGCCCAGGACGACGGCGAACTGGAGGCGGGTGGCCGCGCGCTCCGGCTACGGCAGCTGATCGAAGAGCGATTCACCGCCCGGGTCAAGGAGGAACTGGGCCTGACCGATCCGCAGGCGTCCAAAATGCGGGAGGTTGTGGGTGGCTACTTCGCAAAGCGCCGGGCTCTCGAAGCCGACGAACGGCGCCTGCGCCAGTCCCTGGCGGGGGAACTGCGCCCAGGGGTGGCTGCGAACAAGGACAACGTGGCCCGGTTGACCGATCAGCTGCTCGAGCTGAAAGTGCGGTATGCCCAGAGCTACCGGGATGAAGTCCGGGACCTCTCCGGCTTCCTTGACCCGGTTCAGGTGGCCCAGTTTCTCATCCTCAGGGAGCGGCTCCTCGATCGCATCCGGGAAGTCCGGCAGGACCGGGATCAGGCTCCAGTACGGCGGCGCCAGCAACCCTGAGGGTTGCTTCCCAGCGGTTCCGGACCTGAAAACGCCGCGGGCGGGTCGGTGACCCGCTCGCGGCGTTGTTGCCCCTGCAAAATTGTGTCGCGCGCGCTAGCTTCTCTCAGTGTCAGTGAAGGAGTCCGTGATGCGCATCAGGCTGGTGGTAGCCGCTTTCCCCCTTGTCGTTGCCTGCGTCGGCTCGGCTGTGGCGCAGGACCGGCCGGCGCTAGTCTATCGACTGGACGTCCACGGGACCATCGAGAATGGTCTCGCTCCGTACATCGCCAGGACGGTCCGCGAGGCGAACCGCGCGAACGCCGCGGCGATCTATCTGGATCTCGATACGCCGGGCGGGCGGGTTGATGCTGCCGAGCGGATCGCCGATGCACTCCGCGCCTCGCGAGTCCCCGTCTATGCCTTCGTGAACCCTCGCGCCTACAGCGCCGGTGCCCTGATTGCCCTGGCCGCCAACGGGATCTACATGCGGTCGGGCGCGGTCCTGGGAGCTGCAACTCCCGTGGACGGCCAGGGCACCAAGGCGCCCGAGAAGTATGTGTCGGCGATGCGCGGTGAGTTCCGGGCGCTTGCCGAGGAGCGGGGTCTCGACCCGCGCATCGCCGAGGCCATGGTGGACGAGAAGCTGGGCGTGCCGGGCCTTGCCGAGCCCGGGCAGTTGGTGACACTCAGTACCGCTGAGGCACTCAAGGTCAAGTACGCCAGGGGGCAGGTGGAGAACGAGGCGGAGCTATTGCAGCAGCTCGGGTTGGCCGGGGCGACAGTCCACCAGGCGGAGATCAACTGGGCCGAGTTGGTGGTCCGGTTCCTGACCAATCCGATCGTCTCGCCGTTGCTGCTGTCGCTGGGTGTGCTGGCGCTGCTCACTGAGATCAAGGCCGGCGCCCACGGAATCGGACTCCTCATCGGCATGACCTCGCTCGGACTGTTTTTCGGATCGAGCCTGATCCTCGGGCTGGCCGGCCTGGAGGAAGTGATCCTGCTTGGCCTGGGGGTACTCGCGGTCGCGGTGGAGGTCTTCGTGCTCCCGGGCTTTGGAATCGCCGGCGTGCTGGGCGCGCTGTTGATCGGCGCGGCGATCGTCCTGGCCATGCTGGGGAACTTCCCCACGGGAGGCGACGTGATCCAGGCATTGGCGGTGCTTGGTGCCAGCGTGTTCATCACCCTGGCTGTCGCCTTCGCCTGGCTCCGCCACCTGCCCAACAGTCGGCGCTTCAGCGGACTGATTCACCAGGATTCGGTTCAGGCCGCCGAAGGCTACGTGTCCGCGCTGCCCCGCGCCGACCTGGTCGGGAAGCGCGGAGTCGCGACCACCGATCTCAGGCCTTCCGGCATGGCAAGAATCGATGGCGAGAAGATCGACGTAGTGACCGACGGGGAGTATCTCCCGCTCGGCGCTCAGGTAGAGGTGGTGCGTGCCGAAGGCTACCGGCACGTGGTCCGCTCGGCAAACACCTAACGGGGAGTCCCAACGTGGACGAGATCGGCTCACTGGCGCCGGGGCTGGTAGTGGCGCTGTTCTTCATCGCCTTCATCGTTCTTGTCATCTTCTTCCGGTTCATCCCGCTCGGGCTGTGGATCCAGGCCTGGACCTCGGGCGTGCGGGTGTCGTTTCTGACCCTGTTCGGAATGCGCTTCCGGAAGGTGAACCCCAGCGGCATCGTCCTGCCTCTCATCAACGCCCACAAAGCGGGACTGGATCAGGTGGGGCTCCGGGAGCTCGAGTCCCACTATCTCTCCGGCGGCAACGTGAGCCGGGTGGTCAACGCGCTGATCTCGGCCGACAAGGCCGGTATCCCGCTTCCGTTCAAGCAGGCCGCCGCTATCGACCTGGCCGGCCGCGACGTCTTTGAAGCGGTCCAAGTCAGCGTCAATCCCAAGGTGATTACGACACCCAAGGTCGCCGCCATGGCCAAGAACGGCATTCAGCTCCTGGCGATCGCCCGGGTGACGGTTCGAGCCAATATCAACCGACTCGTGGGGGGGGCGGGGGAGGAGACGATCCTCGCCCGCGTGGGCGAAGGCATCGTCACGGCGATCGGCTCGGCGGAGACCCACAAACAGGTCCTGGAGAACCCCGACATGATCTCCAAGACGGTGCTCGCCAAGGGGCTCGATGCCGGGACCGCCTTCGAGATTCTGTCGATCGACATCGCCGACGTGGACGTGGGCAAGAACATCGGTGCGGAACTGCAGACCGATCAGGCCGAAGCCGACAAGCGGATCGCCCAGGCCAAGGCCGAGGAGCGGCGGGCACTGGCGGTGGCGATGGAGCAGGAATACAAGGCGGAGGCGCAGAAGCAGCGGGCCGCGGTGATCTCGGCCGAGGCGCAGATCCCGCTCGCGATGGCCGACGCTTTCCGGAAGGGAAACATTGGCGTGATGGACTTCCAGCGCTACAAAAACATCCAGGCAGATACGACAATGCGCCAGGCGATCGCCGGCCAGTCCGATACCTCGACGAGCGGGACCGGGTAAGTGACGGGCTTTCGCGAAGCGGCGGGGTTCGAAGGCCTCATCGTCCTCGCCATCGTTTATTTCATCCTGAGCCGGCTGCAGCAGGCAGGGAAGCGTGCGGCTCAGGCGCGCCAACAGAGTCAGCGTCCGCCGCTCGAGGCTCCCCCCGGTGGGACGCCGACCCAGCAGGAGGGCCTCTCGCTCGAGAGCATTCTGAGGGAGATCGAGCGGGTCAAACAGCAGCGGGAGCAGCCTCCTCGTCCTGCGCCGCTTCCCCGCCGAACCCTGCCGCAGCCAACACCCTCTCGGCGACTGCCGGCAGCGCGGAAACCGGAGGTGGTTCAGGACGAGCGGGGCCCGATGGGGCGCATGGCTCGGGCACAACTCGAATCAGCCGAGGACTTCGAGGAGCGGACATCGCTCGAAGAGACAGGGGCCGTGGCAAGGCCCCGCCGCCCGCAGCTGGAGGATGAGGTGGTGCGGGGCGGACGGGTGATAGTGGATCAGGATGCCGAGGCCGAAGGGGTGGTCGAGAGCCGCATCAGGGCCGCGGAGGCGCGCAACCGGCCGCACGCCGGGCGAGATCACGCAGAGTTTGACCAGAAGATCCGTGAGGCGGCGGCGCCAGCCCAGCCGGCCGCTCGCTACGACACCACCCGCCTGCGCGACGCCTTTGTGTGGCGGGAGATTCTGGGGCCGCCGAAGGCTTTGGAATAAGCCGCGGGAGGAGCCGCATGCATGCGGCCCCTCCCGCGGCTTAGCGTCGAGGCTTCGTCTTACCCCCAAACTTTTTCTTGTACAGCCCCATCGCATGGCTGATGGCCTCGCGGGCCTCCGCCGCGCCTTCGAAGCCCCTGGTCCGCGTCGCCACTCCCTCCAGGTCCTTGTAGACCTGAAAGAAGTGCTCGATCTCCTTCAAGGAGTGTTGGGGGATGTCGTCCAGCCCGTTGATGCCTTCGGAATAGGGGTCACTCACTGGAACGGCGAGCACCTTCTCGTCCGCCTTGCCGCGATCGATGAGGTGGAAGAGCCCGATGGGGCGGCACTCTACCAGGCAGCCCACGAATACCGGAATGGTCGTGATGACCAGAATATCCAGCGGGTCCCCGTCATCACCCAGGGTGCGGGGGAGAAAGCCGTAGTCGCCAGGGTAGTGAACCGCGCTGTGGAGCACGCGGTCCAGTCGGAAGATCCCGAGCTCCTTGTCGAGCTCGTACTTGTTGCGCTCGTTGGTGGGAATCTCGATGATGGCGTTGACGACGGCGGGCGGCTTGGTGCCGGTAGGCAGGTCGTGCCAGGGGTGCAGCCCGCGGAGGGTGACGGGTCTGGGCATGGCAGGGAAGCTAGCAGGGAACGGCGCTTCCTTGCATATCCGGCTTCGCGCGATGATACTCCCCGCGCTCGCCCGAGTGGCGGAATGGCAGACGCAGCGGACTCAAAATCCGCCGGGGGCAACCCCGTGCGAGTTCGACTCTCGCCTCGGGCATTTCACATCAATACAACAAGTTGCGCGTACGTCGGGACTCGAAGGAAGGCGCGGTGCCGGCACTATCCGTCCCTCGACTCCGGGACCTCCTATCGGATCCTGCACGATGAAGGGCCGAGCGGCTTCTGGATCGAGGGGTGCGGCGTCGGCGACTCCTCCCTGACCCCTGATTCGTGGTTCGTCTTCGCACACTTCTTTGACGTGACCGACGGCTGAGGCCACTCTACTGCGAGGGCCACTTGTCGGATCATCCATGAGAGCAGCGTCGCAAAGATGACCACCCTAGCGCGCTGTGGTACCGGGCCCCATCTACTGGGCGATTCTCAGTTGCCATGGATCAGGCTACGAAAGGAGCAGCGATGAACGTGGTCAGAACTGCGGGCCTCTTTGCGACGGCTCTTTACGTGCTAACCGCTTGTGCGCCCCAAGCGCCGGATACCGCTGCCGACGTGGCCACCCTCAAGGCGGAGGCACCGGTTTGGTTCAAGCTCTATAACGCGGGTGACGCCGCCGGCGTCGCCGCGTTGTACGCGGAAGACGGAGTGGTGCTGGCCCCGGGTACGCCGGCGGTCGTGGGTCGCGCGGCGATACGGGATTTCATTGCGTCGGACATCGCGGCATCGAAGGCTGCGGGACTCACCAACACGGGTGGCGACGTAACCGACGTTGGCGTCGCGGGCGACATGGCATGGATCACCGGGACCTTCGTCGTCACGGCCGCGTCGGGGGCCACGGTCGACAAGGGCAAGTACGTGACGATCTATCGCCGGGCCAATGGGAAGTGGCTGATCATCCGCGACACATGGAACTCGGACATGCCGCCTGCCGCGCCGTCGGCCTCGGCACCGCGCACCTGATGCCCAAGGATCTGCTCGCGGTAATTGAAGAGCCGCCGGCCCCTCCGACTGTGCAGAGCGGCTGAGCGAATTCCTTTCGCGTGACAGAGTTCACCCAGAGGGCCCGACTGCCTACCCCGGATTCTTCTCGCGCGCCGCCAGCGCCAGCAGGTCCACCTGTGTTCCCGCCTCGCTCAGCAGGCGCCGGGCACGTTCGAGCTGCAGGTCTCGCCTGGCATCGGAGAGAAAACGCGCGGAATCCGATAACACGAAGAGCCCCGCTCGCGCGGCGATCAACCGGTCCAGGTAGTCCGACCCCGCGGCGACCAGCGAATCGGGAATCTGGATTCCGGCGTTCCGCAACCGTCGCACCAGTTCCACGCGCCAGGCCTCCTGAGATTGAAGCCCTGCGGCCACTTCGGACTCCAGTTCGACTCCGAGACTATCAAGGATGGCAGTGGCGAGGGCAGCGCGGCTGCCCAAGAGAGTGGCCAGCGCCTGAGGCGCGGGGGCGGCCGGGGTGGCCTCGACCGCAATGTCGGGTACAATCCCGCCGCCACCGTACACGACCCGACCGCTCCGGGAGTGGAAGACTGGCCTGGCCCGGTCACCTTCACTGTCGCTCCGAGTTCGCTGAATCAGTCGGCCGCTCGGCGTGTACCAATGGCCGCTGGTGATCCGGAGCCGCCAGTTTCCGGGCAGCCGGTAGACGCCCTGTACCAGTCCCTTGCCATACGACACGGTGCCGACCACCAACGCCCGATCGCAATCCTGGAGGGAGCCGGCCACGATCTCCGCCGCGGAGGCGGACAGTGAATCCTGCAGGACGACCATGGGAAGACCTGGCGGCAGCACCGGCAGTATGCTGGTTCGCATGGTGTCCACGGTCCGCCGGTAGCGCACCCGCGCGACCGTCTGTCCGGGCTGCAGGAAAAGGCTTGCGACCGCAACGGCCTGATCGAGATCACCTCCCAGATTGCCACGGAGGTCGAGCAGCAGTCCCCGGGCACCGGCGTTGACAAGTCGTCGCACCGATTCGGCCACTTCCAGGGCCGAGTGGTCGCTGAAGCGCTCCAGCGGCAGGTAGCCAATGCCACCGGCCAGCAGGGTGGCAAACGGGACCGTCGGAGGGCTGATGACCCTGCGGCCGAGACTGTACTCGCGCCGCTCCCGACCCGGCCCCCGCTCCAGGACAACCCGCACCGTGGTTCCGGGCGTTCCAGTCAGGGCCCGGGATGCCCGGTCGACGCTCCAACCGGCGGTCACGCTGTCGTTCACCGCCGCGATCAGGTCGCCGGGGCGGATGCCGGCGATCTCCGCGGCGCCGCCGGGAATGTTCCGCAATACCGCCAGGGCTCCGCGGTGCTGGATGATCACGACCCCGATGCCGCCATACCGGTTGGCCAGGACCGTTCGACTGTAGCGCTCGAACGCGGCAGAGTCCTGGAGGTCGGCGTAGGGATCGCCCAGTCGCGCTACCAAGCCCCGCGCCGCCCGTTCGTAGATCTGGTCGGCGTCGAGGCTGTCGACCGCCTCCCGGGCGACGAGATCCGTCACGGAGTTGAACAGGCGATAGCCGTCGCCTGGAGTCGCTCTGCCGGCGAGGAATGCGCCGAGGACGATCGGCACGATCAGCAGGGCGCCGATCGACCGGCGGGCGGGCTGTCCCATGAGGCCTCCGGAATGCAGGGTTGGTGGATCTCCCTACGGACGTGGTCCGGCTCAGGCTACAACCGGGGCGCCGAGGCCCCTAACTTCCTTACCCCATGGCAATGCTCGACACTGGCCGCCAGCGGGCCACCCTGCTCATCCTGCTGCTGGGGACTGGCCTAGTCCTGGCACTGGCGCCCTATGCATCGGGGCTGATCGGCGGGCTGGTCCTGTACGTGATCTTCGTGCCGGTCCACATCCGGCTCACCCGGCGCCTCTCTCCCAGCGTGGCGGCCGGGCTCATGGTGGGGCTCGCTCTGGTCCTGCTGGTTGGGCCGGTGGTGTCCTTTGCCGGCCTGCTTCTCGATCAGGCGCAGTCCATCGCGACCGGGGTGATGCGCGGCCCCCTGCTGGAGCGGCTGGCCCAGTTGGAAATCGGCGGGATGGCGGTCGGCCCGAAACTGGCCGTGTTGGGGGAACGGATCGTAGGCTGGCTTGGCTCGAGTGCCTTTGGCCTGCTGGGCCACGCCACCCGGATCGGACTCAACCTCACGATCTCTCTGTTCGTTCTCTACTATCTGCTGCTGCGGCCGGCGACGACCTGGGAGGCCGTCAAGCCGTACATCCCATTCTCCCCCGCCAGCGCAGAACTGTTGCGCGAGCGGTTTCGGGACGTCACCGTCTCCACCATAATCGGTACCGGACTCATTGCGGTGATTCAGGGACTCTTCGTCGCGGCGGGGTTTTGGCTCACGGGTCTCTCCAACGCGCTCTTCTGGGGCGTGGTGACGATGGTGTTCGCCATCCTCCCGGTCGTAGGATCCGGGCTGGTGTGGGGGCCCGGAGTGCTGACCTTGCTGTTCAGCGGCCGCTATGGTGCCGCGATCGGCCTGGCTCTCCTCGGCATCATCCTCGTGGGCAATGTGGACGTCATCATCAGGCCCGCCGTCTTCCGTCGCTTCGCGCAGGTGCATCCCCTGGTCACATTGGTGGGTGCGATCGGCGGGGTCGGATACTTCGGGCTGCTGGGGATCCTCATCGGGCCGCTCGCCGTTTCGTACTTCTTTGAGCTGATTCGGATGTTCCGGGAGGAATATCTCAGTCCGGTCCAACAGGCCTCGTCGGTGGCAGACGCGGCGTCCTGATCGCGGCGTCGGCCCGGCGCGGCCCCCGTTGGCTGCAGTACGGTCTCGCGCACCAGGGACCGCAATGCCTCACGTCGGCGCAGGCGGCGGGGCGAATGCTTGGGAAGGAAGGTGGCATCGGTTTCCGGTGCAGGGGTCGGAGGAAGTTACTCGGGTGTCCCCTGAGATTCCTCGTCCGCGTTGAGGAGCCCGGCGCCCAGCCAGGCGACCGTGTCCACGTGGGGCCCGGAAACGCCCCGCTCTTCCCGCGCTGAGCGGAGGGGACTAACGTTCGGCCCACCCTCAACCCCTCCTCAATGAGCGACGGAACCGCTCCCCCGGCCATTCGCGGTCTCGACAACGTCATTGCCCTTCAGTCCTCGGTGTGTCGGCTCTCCGCCGACGACGGGGGCCTCTCCTACCGTGGCTACGACGTCCGGGAGCTCGGCGAGCGGTCGAGCTACGAAGAAACGGCATTCCTCCTGATTCACGGGCACCTGCCGGGAAGCGCCGAGCTCAGGCAGTTCACCGGCGAGCTCAGGGCGGCGCAGAAGCTCAGTCCCCTGATAGTACGCACCATGAAAGGGCTGCCGCCCGGGGCTGATGCCATGGCCGGACTTCGGGCAGCTCTGGCGGTCCTGGCGATCGAACATCCCGTCAGTGTGCCTCCGTCGCGAGCGGACGCGCTGGTGCAGGGCACGCGGCTCGTGGCCGTTACCCCGACCATCGTAGCGGCGTGGCATCGGCTCCGCTCCGGCCAGCGGCCCGTGCTGCCCAGAAAGAGCCTGAGCTTCGCCGCCAATTTCCTGGCTATGACCACGGGAGACCTGCCGCCGCCGGAGTCGGTGCACGCCTTCGACGTCGCCCTGGTTCTCCGGGCCGACAATGAGTTGAATCCGTCCACGTTTGCCGCCCGCGTCACCGCGGCCACCGGGGCCGACGTCTTCGGTGGTGTGATCGCCGGATGCTCCGCCCTGGCCGGGCCCCGGCATGGCTGGCACACTCGCACCGTGATGGCGACGCTGGAGGAGATAGGGTCACCGGAGCGGGTGCCTGACTGGGTTCAGGGACGCCTGGCCGGGCGGAAACCAATTGCTGGGTTTGGCCACGTGGTGTATCGCGGCGAGGATCCGCGCACCGAACTGCTCCGGTCCCTCGCGGAGGCCGAGTGCCAGCGCGCCGGGCTAGGGCCGATGTTCCGCACCGCGCGCGAACTGGAAGTCACCGTGGTGCGTGAAACCGGACAGCACCCGATCGTGGACTTCTATCTGGCGCCGCTTTATCGGGCCCTCGGGTTTCCGACCGATCTGTTCACTGCGGTCTTTGCGGTGAGCCGGATGTGCGGCTGGGTGGCGCACATTCTGGAGCAGTACACCGACGAGAAGCTGCTTCGCCCAAGGGCCGAGTATATTGGTCCCGTCGATCTCGCGTACCGGTCCATCCGAAAGCGTCGCTGATCACCATGCCCTTTGCCTCGTCTGTCGTGTCCGCTCAGCCCGCCGGGTATGCCACCCCCCTTCTGGCCGTCGCGGTGCCGGCGGGAGTGATGCCGCCCTCGCTTGCCTCCCTGGATGCCCAGACGGGTGGTGCGATATCGCGAGTGTACGCCTCGAGTGATTTCACCGGGAAGAAGGACGAGCAGGCCCTGCTGCACCCCGGCGGGCCCGCATCGCGGATCCTGCTCCTCGGTCTCGGCAAGATGGACGAAGCCGGCCGCAATGGCCTTCGGCGGGCGGCGGCCGCCGCCGGCAAGCGTGCCCGGGTGCTCGGCGTGCCGTCCCTGGCCTTTTTCCTTCCGCCCGAAGGACGGGGAGCTCTGACCGCACGCGACACCGGGCAGCTTATCGCCGAAGGCTTGTCCTTTGGGCAGTGGCACTTTCTGGAGATGAAGCTGCCGCCCGAGGAGAAGAAGCCCGTCCTCGAGCAAGGTGTAATCCTGGCCCCGACCGACACGTCCGAGGTCACCGCTGGTCATGCCGTGGGGGAAGGGATCGCCGCAGGACAGACGTTCACGCGCAACCTCCAGGTATTGCCGGGCAACGTGTGCACCCCGACGTATCTCGCGGCCCAGGCAGGGGAGCTGGCGCGCCGGCACGGATTCAGGGTCACCGTGCTGGATCTCGCCGCGATCCGGGCGGAAAAGATGGGCGCCCTGCTCGCGGTGGCCCAGGGTGCCGTCGAAGAACCGAAGTTCATCGTGCTCGAGTACGAGGGCGCGAAAGGGGCCCCGGTGGTGCTGGTGGGGAAGGGCATCACGTTCGATACTGGCGGGATCTCGATCAAGCCCGCGGACAAGATGGAGGAGATGAAGTACGATATGTCGGGCGCCGCTGCGGTACTCGGGACCTTCGAGATGCTGGGGCGTGTCAGGCCTAAGGTCCACGTCGTGGGCGTGGTTCCCGCCACCGAGAACATGCCGAGCGGGACGGCGGTCAAACCGGGTGACGTGGTCAAGAGTCACTTCGGCAAGACCATCGAGATCATCAATACCGACGCCGAGGGGCGACTGATTCTGTGTGATGCCCTGTCCTACGCCAGGCGGTTCAAGCCCGCCTGTGTGGTTGACGCGGCCACGCTCACCGGGGCGGTGGTCGTGGCCCTGGGACACGTGGCGACCGGGGTCATGGGAGCGGATGAGGCACTGCTCGAGGAGTTACGCCGGGCGGGGGAACGGGCCGGCGAGCGGATCTGGCCGCTCCCCATGTGGGAGGAGTATCGCGACCTCATCAAGTCTGACATCGCCGATGTGAAGAACTCCGGTGGCCGTCCTGCCGGCAGCATTACGGCGGGCTGGTTCCTCCGGGAGTTCGTCGAGGGATTTCCCTGGGCCCATCTGGACATCGCCGGAACCGCGTACAGCGACCGGGAAGACGCCACCCGGGTCAAGGGTCCCACGGGGATCTGTATGCGGCTGTTCGCGGAGTTCGTGCTGGGCCGGAGCCAGTGAGGAGCAGGGGGAAGACGGGGGAACGGGGAACGGGGAGTGGGGCAGGGCGAGGTCACTCCCGTTCCCCGTTCTCCCGTTCCCTGCTCCCCATGTTGCTTTCGCTGGTGCTGGTCGCACGCCTTCCTGCCCAGATCCCCTACGACACGCTGCCGCCCGACACGCTCGCCCGGGATACGGTCAACACCACGGAGCGCTACCTCGCGGCGCAGGCCGCGAACTCGATCCGCCTGGCGGTGCTGCCGCTGGTCGGCGTAGACGGCCCGCGCGCACCGATGAGCCGTATCGTGATGACCCGCGACTCGATCGAGTGGGCGCTCGCCGAAAGCGTCTCCGATCTCCTTCAGCGAGTGCCCGGAACCTACCTCTGGCGCGGCGGCTGGCTGGGACGCACTGAGTATCCCAACTTCCGCGCCCGAGGACCGACGTCGGTGGAGTACCTGGTGGACGGGCTCCCGTATGTGCCGATCGGGCCTGACTCCATCGGCGTCGATCCGTCGTTCTTCTCGCTCAGCCTGTTCGAACGCATTGACATCGAACGCTGGCCGGGCTTGCTGCGGGTCCACCTCTTCACCAGACGGCATGATCGGAAGTCCCCGGGCTCCGAGGTGGGAATCAGCTCGGGGGACAAATCCATCGCCCGCTATATCGGGTTCCTGGAACAGCGCTCAGCGTCCGGGATCGGCTTTGGACTGGGCGGCGAGCGCATGGTTGCACCGACAGCGACCGGTTCGTCGAGCGATTTTGACATCACCAATATCTGGCTGCAACTCGGGTATGTGCCGAGCCGCCATTTCGGCGTCCAGGCCCAGTTGATCAGCTCCAGCCCGGATCGGAAGCCCTTCGTGCAGGATCCGGACACCCTGGAACTGCGCACCACGGGAAAGCGCAACGACGCCCAGTTGCGGGTGTCCTACCGTTCCGGGTCCGGAGAGCTGGGCTTGCACGCCGACCTGTTAGGAGGGCTCACGCACTGGAAAGGTTCCGGCATCACCGACGAGGTCCGGCAGGGTGGGATTGTACTTGGCTGGCGCAGCCGCGCCTTCGGGATCAGTGCCTCGGCGCTCACCCGGTCGCGGATCACGCCGTGGGATCTAACGGCCCGGGCCGGTTGGAACCCGATCGCACCGTTCAGTCTGGAAGCCGAGGCCGGGTATCAAGCCCACGACCTGGACAGGACCAGCGAGTGGATCGCCGGCCGGGGCGGCCTGCGGCTGCCGCTGGGGTTGGAGGTGCAGGGCACGGTGCGCCATGGGTCAATCGTCGCCGCACCCTCGATCCTTGCCGACAAGGCCCAGTCGACCACCGACTGGCAGGCCACCGTCGGCTGGCAGCAACCTTGGGCGGGATTCGAAGTGGGATACGGTCGCACCGATCCGTTCCGAGCCCTGGCGTATCGCTCCTTTCAGCCGACGGTCGCCGCCCTCGCCCCCGTCGCCCGGACGGAGTGGGTCACGGTGGGGTGGCGGCTGGCTCCCAAGCAGTGGCTCACGCTCGAGGGGTGGTACAGTGATCCCCGTGGCGCCGCCACCCCTGACGGAGTCCCGGCGACCCATTCGCTGACCACCGCCACCATCCGGTCGAAGTTCTGGCGCACCTTCCGGAGCGGCATCTTCGATTTCAAGGCTCAACTCGGCTACGAGACGTGGGGTGACGGGATCATTGGGCGAGATCCGCTCGGTCAGCCCATTCCGCTCGATGGAGCCTCGTTCTGGCGCACCGAGATCGAGATCCGGCTGGACAGTTTTCTGCTCTATTGGGACCGGTACAATCTACAGGCCAGCCGGAAGACCTACGTTCCCGGTTTCCGGGTGCTCAATTTCGGAAGCACGTTCGGGGTGAAGTGGGAGTTCCTGAACTAAGGGCCGTCGGCCGTCAGCCCACAAACCGTCCGGGGACGGGCCAGCCGCCGGAGGGTGAGGGCTCGACTGGGGAAGGAGCGAGCTCCTCCGGCTTCGGATCCGGCGGCGGCACCTACCCCTAACCCACGTCCGTCATTATACTTCGCCCCTTTCCCGGAACCAGGGGACGGAGGCTCTGGTGCCCTACAGCATGACGGGATTCGGGGCGGCGGAAGGACCCCTTGCCGGTGGCCGGGTTCGAGTGGAGATCCGAACCGTCAATCACCGGCATTTCAACCCGTCCCTCAAGCTGCCGGCCGAGATGACGGCGCTCGAAGGCGAACTCCGGGATCGTCTGCGTCAGGCCTTCGATCGCGGTCACATCGCGGTCACTATCCGGTGGACCGAAGCCCCGGAGCGGGCCGCGGGCGGCTTCGCGGTGAACGTCGATCGGGCCCGGGCACTGGCTGCGGCGCTCACCGACTTGCAACGGGCGCTGGGCGTCCCCGGGCAGGTCGATCTTGGAATGATCGTCCGGCAGTCGGACGTGCTGACGGCGGGGCAGGAAGAAATCGAAGTGCGGTGGGCCGAACTAGAGCCGACTGTTGCCGCGGCGATCGACGCGTGCAAGGCCATGCGGCGACAGGAAGGCGAGGTGCTGGCCACCGAGCTCCGCGGCCGGCTGAGCCTGCTCGAGGCCGCCGGGGCGGTGATCGCAGGCCGGGCCCCGGAGCGGTTGGTGCGGGAACGGGACCGGCTGCGGAAATCGGTGTCCGAGCTGCTGAACGGTGCACCCGTGGATGAGCAGCGCCTGGCCCAGGAGATCGCCTACCTGGCCGACCGGCTGGACATCACCGAGGAGCTGGTCCGATTCCGGGCCCACCTGGCGGCCTGTCGCCAGGCGCTCGGCGAAGATCAGCCGGCGGGCAAGCGGCTTGGCTTCCTCGCTCAGGAGCTTGGGCGCGAGATCAACACGATGGGCTCCAAGGCGAATGACGCCGAGATTCTCCAGCAGGTCATCGCCATGAAGGGCGAGTTGGAGAAGTTCCGGGAGCAGCTCGAGAATCTCGAGTGACGCCGCTTGTGGTGGTGCTGTCCTCGCCGTCCGGCGTAGGCAAGACGACCCTCGCCGACCTGCTGTTGGCGGAACGGGGCGACGTCGGCCGCTCGATTTCGGCGACGACGCGAGCCCCGCGGGACGGCGAGGTGGACGGGCGCGACTATTACTTTCTCGACCGCCGGGAGTTTGCCCGGCGAGTGCGAGCCGGCGCCTTTCTCGAATCGGCCACCTACGGCGGTAACCGGTACGGAACGCTTCGGGCCGAGGTGGCCCGGCTCCACCGGGCCGGCCTGCATGCACTCCTGGTGATCGAGGTCGCCGGAGCACGGCAGGTGCGGCGGCGGATTCGCAGGGCGGTCCGGATCTTTCTGTTGCCGCCCTCCGGAGCGGAGCTGCTCAGGCGACTGAACCTGCGGCGGAGCGAGTCGGGACGCGCGCTTCGAAGTCGGCTCACCATCGCGAAGCGCGAGCTGGGCGCGGTCGAAGAGTATGACTACGTGGTGGTCAACGACGATCTGCAGGCTGCCGTCCGCGAAGTCAACGCGATCCTCGACGCCGAAAGCCACCGGGTATCGCGGCAGGACGATATCGAACTTCGCGTGAAGCGGCTGCAGCGGGAGATCGCGGCTCAGGCGTCGTATCTCAAGGGCTGAGGAGCCAGTCCCGGTGCCGAAACGCACTGTGGCTTGGGGCAGGGGTACAGAAACGGGAATTATCGCCGGACACGGATGACGGACATAGAGGCCCACAGGAGCTAGACGATGAAGATCTACACCCCGACCGAGGCCGCCCGACAGGCGGGCAACAAGTACCTGGGCGTGCTGGTCGCGGCCAGGTTCGCGCGCCACATCAACGAGTTGCCCAAGGAGCGGCTGGCCGAGAAGCAGCAGAAGCTCACTACCCAGGCCTTGGAGGCGCTGGTGGTGGGGGACCTGCAATACAAGATCTCGCGTCGGCGCCGCTCCGAGGCCTGACCGTGTGGACCGGCCGCCACGTCGTCGTGGGCGTGTCGGGTGGGATCGCCTGCTACAAGAGCTGCATCCTCGTCCGCCGTCTGGCCGAGGCGGGAGCGCGGGTGGACGTCATTCTCACCGAGGGGGCCGCGGAGTT
Organism: Gemmatimonadales bacterium; assembly: GCA_036555275.1. Classification (GTDB taxonomy): domain Bacteria; phylum Gemmatimonadota; class Gemmatimonadetes; order Gemmatimonadales; family GWC2-71-9; genus JADJOM01. Next base: position 92,481 of record DATBLR010000107.1, read on the forward strand.
CGTGCGGCCCCTGACCTTTGAAGCCCTGTCGGGACGCCCGGTGCTCACGTCGCTGTGGGCCCGCGATTCCGCCCTGGAGCACGTTCGGCTCGCCCAGCGGGCCGAACTCGCCATCATCGCCCCGGCGACTGCGCACCTGCTGGCCAGGGTGGCGCAAGGGCTGGGCGACGACCTTCTGACCACCCTGCTGCTCGCCCGCACCCGCCCGGTCCTGTTTGCCCCTGCGATGAATGACGAGATGTACCAAAGTCCCGCGACCCAGGCGAATCTCGCCATTCTCCGGGGGCGGGGAGCCCGTTTCGTGGGGCCAGAGATTGGCCCGCTCGCGGAAGGTGCCTCGGACCGGCCCGGTCGGATGAGTGAGCCGGACACGGTCGTCGCCCATGCCGCGCGCATCCTCCGCGCCACCGGCCCTCTCGCCGGGAAGCGAGTGATCGTCACTGCCGGACCCACCCGTGAGCGTATCGATCCGGTCCGGGTGTTGACCAATCGGTCCAGCGGCAAAATGGGATACGCCCTCGCCGAAGCCGCATGGCAGCGAGGAGCGGAGGTCATGCTGGTCAGCGGCCCGGTGGCACCGGCCGTCCCGGTGGGGGTGACGGTGCGCGGGGTGGAGAGTACTGCTGAAATGGAAGCGGCCGTGACCGCCGAAATGCCGACCGCAGACGTCCTGATCATGGCGGCGGCTCCGGCGGACTACCGCCCGGCATCGCGCAGCGATACCAAGCGACCCCGCGAGGCGGGCGAGATCACCATCGCGATGACACCGACCTCCGATATCCTGGCGGCGGCGACGGCCGTGCGGCGGCCCGGAAGCCTGATTGTCGGATTCGCGCTCGAGACCGGCGACGCGCTGGCCAAGGGGCGGGCCAAGCTGGTCCGCAAACAGCTGGACCTCATCGTCGTCAACGACGCGCTGGAGCCGGGCGCAGGGTTCGAGGTGGACACAAACCGGGTGGTCATCATCGATCGCACCGGCGCCGAGGAGGCTGTGCCGCTGGCCCCCAAGCGGGAGGTGGCCGATCGCATTCTCGACGCCGTGGAGGCGCGACTTGGACGATAAGCTCGACCGCTACCTGCGGCAGCAGGCTGAGCTGGGCGGCAGGGAAATCTATCTCCCGGCGGCTCGGCGGCTCGGCGACTCGCCGGCTCGGCCCCTATCCACTCCGCCCGCGGCCGCCGAGTCCCCTGCTACTCCGCCCGCAGCGGTTCGGCCCGTCTCCACTCCGGCCGCAGAGGCCCCATCCTCAACATCGGCGGGGCGTACCGCAACGCCCTCTGCATCCGCCAAGCCGCCGAGCCGCCGAGCCACCCAATGGAGAAAAGACCTTCCCCCCATTCCCGGCCCCGGGCTCAGCGTCATGCCGCCCGAAGTCGGCCTGCTCGGAGACGAGGTGTGGCGGCTCGAGTCGATCGAGGCGATCGCCGAGCTGATACGGCGCTGCCGGAGGTGCCGACTGTGCGAGGGGCGTATCCAGGCTGTGCCTGGCGAAGGAAACCCCACCGCTCGCCTGCTCTGCGTCGGGGAAGGTCCCGGCAGCACCGAGGATGAGACCGGACGCCCGTTCGTCGGCCCAGCGGGACGGCTGCTGGATCAGATCCTGGAATCCATCGAATGCCCCAGGGAAACGGTGTTCATTGCGAATATCGTCAAGTGCCGGCCGCCGCAGAACCGCAAGCCCCTGCCTGACGAGGCGGCCGCATGCCTGCCGTATCTGCACCGGCAGATCGCCCTGGTCCGGCCCAAGGTGCTGCTGGCGCTGGGGGGCACTGCCGCTGAATGGTTGCTCAGCGTGAGGAAGAGCCTCGGGGAGCTGCGCGGCAAGGTGCATCGCTACGCCGGCATTCCGCTGGTGGTGACCTATCATCCGGCGGCTCTGCTGCGGAACCCCAATTGGAAGAAGCCGACTTGGGACGATGTGCGGATTGCGCGCCAATTGCTGGAGCAGTGAGTCGCATACGAATCGGCGGCCCGGGCGCTGTTGACAATGTTGATAGTGTTCATGGAGAGTGGATAGGCTGTGGGGAAAAATGTGACGAGGCGATCGCTGCGGCACGCCACCGGGACGCATAGCATTATCGGGCCAGGCGAGATTTTCTTCGTTCCCCCGTCCAGCCGCCCATCACGATCATGACTTCTTTGTCATCAGCTCAAGGAGCTTTTCCAGGCCCCGGGATACAGGCCGATCCCGTTCGCGGGGCGCCGTGGAGCAATGAAGCCGAGCAGGCGGTGCTCGGTGCGATGCTCCTAGACCAGGACGCGGCAATCCGGGGCGTCGAGCTGCTCGACGACGCCCTGTTCTACCGCGAGGGGCATCGGCGTTTGTTCCGGGCGATGCGTCGCCTGATCGAGCGGCGGGTGGTCATCGACCACGTCACCTTGCGGGATGAACTGGAGCGCAACGGGGAGTTGGAGGCGGCGGGAGGTGAGGTCTATCTCGCCGAGCTGATCGATGCCGCCGTCACCGCCGCCAACCTGGAGGCCCACGCCGGGATCGTCCGCGAAAAGGCGGTGCTGCGTCAGTTGATCGAGGTCTCCACGGCGGTCATTTCCCAGGCGTATGAGGCGGCGCTCCCCGCCAACGAGCTGCTGGACCAGGCCGAATCGCGCATTTTCCAGATTGCCGAGCATGCCAAGGCCGAGAGCTTCAGCCGGATCAAGGAAATGCTGTGGCCGGCCATGGAGCGGATGGAAAAGCTCCACGACCGCAAGGAAACGATTACCGGCGTGCCCAGCGGGTTCAAAGATTTGGATGAGCTGACGCTCGGCTTCCAGCCGTCGGATCTGGTGATCGTTGCGGCGCGGCCATCGATGGGCAAGACGGCGTTCGTCCTGAACATCGCCGCCCATGCCGCGGCGCATGCCTCGGAGCCGGACGCGGGGCGCGGCGGCGTGGCGATCTTCTCGCTGGAGATGTCGAAGGAATCCCTGGTGCAGCGCCTGCTCGCCTCCGAGGCGCAGGTCGACAGCCACAAGCTCCGTCAGGGAAGTCTCGGGAACGCGGACTTCGCCGCGCTGGCACGGGCCGCCGGATTCCTGTCCAGCTGTCCCATCTGGATCGACGACACCCCGGCCTTGACCCTGCTGGAGATGCGGGCCAAGGCGCGCCGGCTTCGCATGGAGAGCAGCATCGGGCTGATCATCGTGGACTATCTGCAGCTGATGCGGAGCCCGCAGTACGCCAAGGACCGGGTGCAGGAGATCTCCGACATCTCCCGGTCGCTCAAGGCCCTGGCCCGGGAACTGGAGGTGCCGGTGGTTGCCCTGTCCCAGCTGTCCCGCGCGTCGGAACAGCGCGGAGGAGAGCGGGTCCCCATTCTCTCCGACCTGAGAGACTCCGGGGCCATCGAACAGGATGCCGACCTGGTGATTTTCATTCATCGCCCGGAGATGTATCTCGACTTGCGTGAAAAAGCGGAGAAAGAAGGGAAGGACATCCGGGGCAAGGCGATCGTCGAGCTCGCGAAGCACCGGAACGGACCCACCGGACCGATCAATCTGTATTTCCGGAAGGAGATCACCCGGTTCGAAAACTTCAGTGAACGGCCGGGACCGGACCCCAATGGCTAAGCCGCGCTCGGTCTACCGCTGCACCGAGTGTGGGCACGACCATCCCAAGTGGGTCGGGAAGTGCGAGGCCTGCGGGGCGTGGAACGCGGTGGCGGAGGAGCCGATCGTCCTCACCCCGCCGCATCGTGCTGCCGGGGGCTCCAGGCCGCGCCACCGCGCCGCCGCGCCGCCGAACCGTCTCCGTGACATCGCGGAGTCCCGTCTCGTGCGCTGGTCCACGGGCCTGCCGGAACTCGATTTTGTGCTGGGGTCGGGGATCGTCCCGGGTTCGATGACCCTGGTGGGCGGGGAGCCCGGCATCGGGAAGTCCACCCTGCTGCTCCAGGCCGCCGCCCGCCTCGAGGCGCGGGGACGGAAGGTGCTTTACGCGAGCGGCGAGGAGTCGCCGGAGCAGGTTCGGCTCCGTGCCGACCGACTGGAGGAGGACGCCGGTTCGGTCCATGTCCTCGGCGAGACCAGTCTGGAAGCGGTGCTCGACGCGGCCCATACCATGGGCGCCGACCTTCTGATCCTCGATTCGATCCAGACCGTTTACACCGACCTGCTGGAAGGCGCGCCTGGTAACGTTGGCCAGGTGCGGGAATGCGCCGCCCAGCTGATGCGGTTCGCCAAGCAGAGCGGTGCAGCCGTGATCGTCGTGGGACATGTCACCAAGGGCGGCGGCATTGCCGGCCCCAAGACCCTCGAGCATATCGTGGATACCGTGCTGTATTTCGAGGGGGAGGCGACACTCGATCACCGGTTGTTGCGCGCGACCAAGAACCGGTTCGGCTCGGTGGACGAAATCGGCGTGTTCACGATGACGGGTCACGGCCTGGTCCCCGTGCCGAATCCATCGGCCCTCTTCCTGGCCGCACGTGCCACGGGGACCAGCGGCAGCGCCGTGACGGCGCTCATGGAGGGAACCCGCCCGGTGCTGGTCGAGGTGCAAGCCCTGGCGGCGCGGAGCGGCTATGGGACGCCCCAACGTGTGGCGACCGGCCTCGACCAGAAACGACTCGCCGTGCTGCTGGCGGTAATGGAACGCCGGGGTGGCACATCGTTCGCAGACCTGGATGTTTTCGTCCAGGTGTCGGCCGGGGTGCGTCTGACCGAACCGGCCTCGGACCTGGCGGTCGCGGCGGCCCTCCTGTCCAGTGTGTTGAACCGGCCCTCGCCGCCGGATGCCCTCTTCCTGGGTGAGCTTGGTCTGGGCGGAGAGGTCCGGCCCATCGCCGGTCTGGACCGGCGCCTCACCGAAGCGAGCCGGCTCGGCTTCCGGCGGGTGTTCGTCTCCGGCCGCACCGCGGGGGCGATTCCCGGCCTGACCCTGATCGGGCTCGATCACGTCGACCAGCTGGCGCAGACACTTGCCGCGTGACGTGGGCGTGATCCTCGTTGCTGCGGGCCTGGGCTCGCGGCTCGGAGGAGGGGTACCGAAGCAGTACCGCGAACTGGGTGGCGTGCCGATGCTGCTCCGCGCGCTCCGCCCGTTTACCGCTCATCCCGATGTCGCCCATACCGTAATCGCGCTCCCGCCGGGGGATGCGGCCGAACCGCCTCCCTGGCTGGCCGAACAGCTGGGTCCCACGCTCGCGGTGGTCGCCGGTGGACCGGAACGGAGCGACTCGGTAGCCCGGGGATTGGCCGCGCTGCCTCGTGTCTGCACCACCGTTCTGGTCCACGACGCGGCACGCCCCCTGATCGACCCCATCACCATCGACGGGGTCATCCGGGTGGCGCGGACCGGGGAGGGGGCTGTGCCGGCGGTGCCCCTCGGCGATACGCTTAAGGAGTCCGTGGAATCGGCCCGGCACGAGGGAGCCGGCGGCGCCACGCCGCATATCCTTCGGACCGTCTCCCGGGAGCGGCTATGGTGTGCCCAGACCCCACAGGGGTTCCCGCGGGCGGTGCTGGAGGAGGCGCACGCCCGCGCCCACCAGGACGGGGTGGGAGCGACGGACGATGCCATGCTGGTCGAGCGACTTGGTCTTCCGGTCCGCATTGTGCCGGGCTCGAGCCGCAATCTCAAGGTGACGACCGAGGACGACTGGCGGATCGCGGAGCGGCTTCTTTGAGTCAGATTGTGATCGTGTGTACCGGCAACACCTGCCGCAGTCCGCTGGCCGCGGCGCTGCTCAGCCACAAGCTGGGGGAGCGGGGGGTCGACGGAGTTACAGTAGTGTCGGCCGGCACCGGGGCGTGGGACGGAGCGCCCGCCAGCGAGGGAGCCTACCTGGTGGCGCTGGAGCATGGGCTCGATCTCTCAAACCACCGAGCCAGGCTTCTGACCCGGGAGCTCGCGGCCTCCGCCGATCTCGTGCTCACCATGGCGCGACACCATCTGGCCCGGACCGAGCAACTGGGTGCCGCCGACAAGGCGCACCTCCTCGGGGAGTACGCGGGCCGGGAGGGGGCCAGTGCCGAGGTGAGCGACCCCTTCGGCGGCGACCTGGAGGGCTACCGCGCGACCTACGAGGAGCTGGACGCGCTGCTGGACGCAGTCGTCGCCCGGCTGGACCGGGAGCGGCTGGGTGATCGGCGGTAAGACCCGGGTCTTCGCCATTCTGGGCGATCCTGTCGCCCATTCGCTTTCACCCGCAATGCAGAACGCGGCGTTCCGAGCGCTGGGGCTCGATGCGGTCTATGTGGCCCTTCGGACGACTGCGAGTGACGTCCCCGACCTCATCCGTGCTCTGACCCGGGCAGGCGGGGGCGGCAATGTCACCGTGCCCCACAAGGAGATTGCGGCGCGATCGATCCAGCATCCGAGCTCCAGGGTGCGGGCGCTCGAGGCCTGCAACACCTTCTGGGAGGTGGAGGGAACGTCCCACGGCGACAATACCGATGTCGACGGCGTGCTCGATGCGCTTGCGCTCCTGGAGGCGCCCGCCAGCGGGTGGCTGATTGCCGGAACCGGCGGAGGCGCCCGCGCCGCCGTCGCTGCGGCCGCGAGCCGGGGGGCGCGGGTAGCTATCCGCTCACGAGACCCGGAGCGTCGCCGGAACTTCGAGGCCTGGATCCGAACCCAGGCCACCGAGGTAATTCCGGCAGCCGAGTGCGAGGTTCTGATCAACACCAGCCCCCTGGGCCTCAAGCCGGGTGATCACCTGCCGCTGGCGCTGGACGAGGCGCCCAGGGCCCAGGTGGCGTTCGACATGGTCTACCATCAGGGCGAAACCCCTTGGGTCCGGTTGATGCGCCAGGAGGGGCTCCGGGCGGCCGACGGGCGCGTGATGCTGGTTGGCCAGGGAGCTGCAGCCTTTCGGCACTGGTTTCCCGAGGAAGACCCGCCGCTCGAAGTAATGCGCGCCGCAGTCAATGACGGCCTTCGCTAGCCTCGTTGTGTTGCTTCGGGAGGCGGAGCGCTGGCTGCTGCCGGGCGAGTGCCTGGTGTGCCGCTCGGCAGTGGGTCCGGAAGACCCGTTGATCTGCGCTCCGTGCCAGTCCCGCTGGCGCAGGCTTCCAGAACCTCAATGTCCCCGTTGCGGCCAGCCCTTCACCAGAATCGCGGAGGAGTGTCGCAGCTGCACCGCCTGGCCGGACGGTTTCCTGCAGGCCCGAAGCGCGGTGTGGCTCGATGTCCCCGCCCGGGCTGCGGTGCACCACCTCAAGTACGGCGGCTGGTCGCGAGTGGCGGAGCCGATGGCGCGGCTCATGGGACGGCTGGAGCCGCTCACCCATCCCGGTATCCTGGTGCCGATTCCGCTGGCGGCCAGGCGCGCGCGGTCTCGAGGCTTCAACCAGGCCGAACGGCTGGCCACCGCCCTCGGCCAGTGCGCGCGCATGCCGGTGCGCGCGGATGTCCTTGCCCGCCAGCGGGAAACGCCGACTCAGACCGCGCTGGTGCCCGAAGCCCGGCGAGCCAATGTGGCCGACGCGTTCCACGCCTCCGGGGTCGCCGCGGGGGCCCGGCTGGTGCTGGTGGACGACGTGTTCACCACCGGCGCCACGCTGGCAGAGGCGGCGGCGGCGCTGCTGGAGGCTGGAGCCGGGACCGTGGACGCAGTTACCTTTGCGCGGGCAAGGCCGGCAGTTCATGAGGCCTCGTGCTGACCTCCAGAACCGGAAGCGTGCATGGCTATCAGAGTCGCGATCAACGGATTCGGCCGAATCGGCCGCAATACCCTGCGGGCCGCGAAGGCCCTGGGGATCACCGACCTCGACTTCGTTGCGGTCAACGATCTGACCGATACGGCGACGCTGGCGCATCTGCTGAAATACGATTCGGTGCACGGACGCTTTCCCGGCACGGTGGAGGCTCGGGGCGAGGCCCTGGTGGTGAATGGTGACACCATCAAGGTGCTGGCGCAGAAGGATCCCGGTGTCCTTCCCTGGAAAGACCTGGGGGTCGACATTGTGCTCGAGTCCACCGGTCTGTTCACCGATCGAGAGAAGGCTGCCAAGCACCTGGACGCAGGGGCCAGGAAGGTGATCATCTCGGCTCCGGGAAAGAAGGAGGACATCACACTGGTCTTCGGGGTGAATCACACCAAGTACGATCCGAAGACGCACCATGTGATCTCCAACGCGAGCTGCACCACCAACTGCCTGGTGCCCGTGGTGAAGGTGGTGCGGGAGAGCTTCGGCTTCGTGAACGGGTTCATGACCACAGTGCACTCGTACACCAACGATCAGCAGATCCTCGACCTCCCCCACAAGGACCTGCGGCGGGCCCGGGCGGCTGCACTCTCGATCATCCCCACGACCACTGGGGCCGCCAAGGCCACCAGCCTGGTGATTCCGGAAGTGAAGGGAAGAATCGACGGCGTGGCGCTTCGGGTCCCGACGGCAGACGTGTCGGTGGTGGACCTGACCTGTACGGTGGAGCGGAGCACCACCATCGAAGAGGTCAACAATGCCTTCCGCGCCGCCTCGACGGGTGCGCTCAAGGGGGTGCTCGGCGTGTCGGACGAGCCGCTGGTTTCGGTGGACTACATCGGGAACCTCAACTCCAGCACGGTGGATGTCGCCCTCACCAACGTCATTGACGGCAAGCTGGTGCATGTCTCGTCATGGTACGACAACGAGATGGGTTATTCCGCGCGGTGCGCGGATCTGATCCGGTATATCGGAGCACGTTTGTAGAGGCGACCCCGGAGGGTCGCCTCTGCGACCTGCCGCCGAGCCGCCGAGCCGCCGAGCCGACTCCTTGAAACGCTCTCTCCGTGCGCTGGATGCCGCCGCCCTCAATGGCGTGCGGGCCCTGGTCCGGGTGGATTTCAACTGCCCCATCAAGGACGGGGTGGTCACCGATAACACCCGGATCCGCGCCTCCCTCCCCACTATCCGTTACCTGCGTGAACGGGGCGCGCGCGTCGTGCTGCTCTCCCACCTGGGCCGTCCCAAGGGCCCCGATGCCAGCCAGAGCCTGAAGCCGTGCGCCAGGGAGCTGGAGAAACTGCTCGGGGCGCCGGTTCTCTTCATACCCGACGCCGCAGGCGCTGAGACGGTCCAGGTGACCAAACGGCTCCATCGGGGCGGCGTCGCGCTGGTCGAGAATACCCGCTTCCACAGTGGCGAAGAGAAGAATGACCCAGAGCTGGCCCAGGTCTTTGCGCGACTCGGCGATCTGTACGTCAACGACGCCTTCGGGTCGGCCCACCGGGCCCATGCCAGCACCGAGGGGGTGGCCAGGCTGCTCAAGCCGGCCGTGTCGGGCTTTCTGATGGAAAGGGAGCTCGAATATCTGGGGGCGGCACTCGACGACCCCAAGCGGCCCTTCGTCGCGGTACTCGGTGGGGCCAAGGTTTCCGGCAAGATCGATCTGATCGAGCACCTGCTGCCGCGGGTCGACCAGATCCTGGTAGGGGGAGCCATGGCGTGCACCTTCTTCCGTGCCATGGGTCTCGAGACCGGGAGCTCACTGGTCGAGGAGGACCGGATCGAGATGGCCAAGGGGCTGCTGGGGCACGCGGGGGCGAAGCTGCTGCTCCCTGTTGGCGCGGTGATCGCGGAAAAGCTGCAGGCCGGCTGCCCGACCCGGGTGGTTTCGCGGGAGCAGATCCCCGCGGGCTGGGCGATGTTCGATATCAGCCCCGATACCGAGCAGAAATACGCGGCGCTGATCGCGGCTGCAAAGACCGTAGTGTGGAACGGCCCGATGGGAGTGTTCGAGACTCCGCCTTTCGATCATGGAACGCTGGCGATTGCGCAGGCCATGGCAGCCGCCACTGCCGGCGGCACTATCACGGTGGTGGGTGGCGGAGACTCAGCCGCCGCGGTTGCCCAGGCCGGCCTTGAGGACCGGATGAGCCATGTCTCGACCGGCGGCGGCGCGTCCCTGGAGTTCCTGGAAGGAAAGGAGCTGCCCGGTGTTGCCGCACTCGATGAGGCCTGACACAGGCTATCGGCCGTCGGCCATCGGGCTCATGCAGCCGACGGCCGGCGGCCGCCGGCCCACTCGCGCCGATAGCCTCTGGGTATGCGCCCGCTGATCTTTGCCGCCAACTGGAAGATGCACCTCGCTCCCGCGGAGGCCCGGGCCTTTGCCCAGGCATTCCTGGCCCGGACCCGCCCCGTGCCAGAGCGGAGCCTCTGGTTCTTTCCGTCCGCGGTTTCGCTCGAAGCCGCCTCCCACAGCTTTGCCGGCCGGAGCGACATCCAGATCGGCGCCCAGGACGTCTACTGGGAGCCAAAGGGGGCGTTCACCGGCGCGACCTCGGTGCCGCTGGCGCAAGGGGCCGGGGCGGCGGGATCGCTGGTCGGACACTCGGAACGGCGCCATGTCTTCGGGGAGACCGAAGTGGAGACCAGCCGGAAGGTTCATGCGCTCCTCGGCGCGGGTCTCACCGCGATGCTCTGCGTCGGGGAGAAGCTCGCCGAGCGTGAAGCCGGCGAAACCGCGACAGTTTGCCTCCGGCAGCTGCGGGCTGGACTCGCGGGCGTGACTGCGGACCAGTGGGCCCGGGTACGCATCGCCTATGAGCCGGTCTGGGCCATCGGCACTGGAAGGAATGCCACCCCCGCGGATGCGGCGGAGGTGCACCGGGCGATTCGGACGGAACTGGGCAGCCTCGGTGCGCCATCGACGATGCCGATTCTCTACGGCGGCAGCGTGAACCAGGGCAACGCCGCAGCGCTCCTTGCCGAGCCCGAGATCGACGGAGTGCTGGTCGGGGGTGCGAGCCTCGATCCCAACGGCTGGGCGGAGATCGTCGGGGTCGGCTAGGTCGGTGTGGCCCCTACCGCCAACCTGCGACACCAGTTACACTTGTGCGGCTAACAAGGGCAAAAAATGTACGCATTTCTGTTCACACTGCTGATTCTCGACGGACTGCTCCTGGCGGCGGTCGTGCTGCTGCAGGCAGGGCAGGGGGGCGGGCTGGCCTCCCTGGGCGGCGGCACCACCGATCTGGTGGTCGGCGGCCGACAAGCGGCAACCCTCCTCACCAGGATGAGCTGGATCTGTGGATCGGCCTTTCTGCTTCTGGCTCTGCTCCTCTCCCTAGTCGCCCCGAGCGGGGGCGGATCCAGCGAGGTGCTGGAGCGGATCCGGCAGGCCGCTCCTGCACAGCAGCCGGCCGGGCTTCCCATCGAAGCCGCCCCGGCGGAGTCGGGGGGTGGCGCGGGCGGCTCGGCCACGACCCTTCCCTTGGAAACCGTACCGCCCAAGCCTGACGCCAAGGCGCCGGCGACCCCGGCCAAGCCCGGGCCTTGACCTTGAAGTCCGTGTTTCTGATGCGCGGGGGACCGGAATGACCGGTCGCCCCGCGTTTGTCTTGCTGGAGGACGGGACCTGGTATCCCGGGACGTCCGACCGACCTCTGGAATCCGCCTTCGGTGAGGTGGTCTTCACCACCAATCTGAGCGGCTATCAGGAGGTCTTCACGGACCCGAGCTATCTGGGACAGATCGTGGTGATGACGGCTCCCATGATCGGGAACTACGGCGTCAACGGCGAGGACATGGAGTCGAGCGGGCCGAAGGTTGCCGGAGTGGTTGTGCGGGAGATGGCCCGTCGGGCCTCCAATTGGCGCGCTACCCGTTCGCTGGACGACTGGCTTGCGGAATCCCGTATTCCGGTTCTTGAAGGGGTCGACACCCGACGCCTGACCCGGCACATCCGCGAGCGCGGGGCCATGCGAGGGGTCATCGCCGAAGGGCGCGAGCCGACGCCGCAGCTCACTCTCCGGCTCATGGAGTCGCCCTCGATGGAGGGACTCGACCTGGCTTCCCGAGCCACGACCGAGAAGAAGTACACCGAGGGGAAACATGGACCGCATGTCGTGGCGTACGACTACGGGCTGAAGCGCAATATCCTCAGGATGCTGGCCACCAATGGCTGCCGGGTGACCGTTGTGCCCGCCTCCACCCCCGCGGCCAAGGTCAAGGAGCTCAAGCCCGCCGGGCTCTTTCTCTCCAACGGTCCAGGCGATCCAGCCGCTGTCGGATACGCGATCCGGAACATCCAGGAACTGACGGCGGCCGGCATCCCGACATTCGGCATCTGCCTGGGACATCAGCTGCTCGGCTTGGCCTTCGGAGGCCAGACCGGGAAACTCCCCTATGGCCACCGGGGCGGCAACCATCCTGTTCGTGATCTCGCGACGGGCCAAGTACTTATCACGACCCAAAACCACGGTTTCGCCGTCAAGGGTGAGGCCAGCGAAGTGCCGGGCGCGAAAGAACTGCAGGTGACCCACATCAGCCTGAACGACGGAACCGTGGAAGGCATTCGCCACAAAGAACTTCCGGTCTTTGCGGTGCAGTATCATCCGGAAGCCTCTCCGGGCCCCCACGACGCCTACCCCCATTTCCAGGAATTCCTCCGGCTGATGAACTCTTGACCCCCCGGGGTGGCCCAACCCCTTGACAGTCAACGGGTAAGGCCATAGTCTCTCAAGCATTCCGACGCCTCTGCCGTGGGGCGGCCGCGTGAAGACCCTCGGGGGAAAGCATGACCAAGGCCGATCTCGTCGAACGGGTAACCGAGTCGATTGCCCGAACAGCCGGTCCCATGATTTCCAAGAAGGACTGTGCGCGGGTTGTGGACGCCTTCCTGGAGGCGGTGAAGGAAGCGCTTAAGAATCAGCACAACATCGAGGTACGAGGATTCGGCACCTTCAAGATCCGGCGCCGGAAGACCCGGATGGCCCGGAATCCCCGCACCGGCGACCCGGTCGAAGTGGCGGCCCGCCCGGTCCCGGTGTTCAAGCCCAGCAAGGAGTTGCGCGCCCTGGTGGCGGACGAACCGTTCGAGGCTGGCGCGGGTGACCGGAGCGAGGACGCCGACTGATCCGTGTCGCGTGCCGGGGCGGCAACGGTGGTAGCGGGGCGGGTCTACAAACCCGCCCCGACGCGTTTCCCGCAGCGTGAGACCGTTATCTTACCGATCATGACCGTACGCGTGCTCCTGTTTGCCACCTATGCCGAGCTAGCAGGTCGGACCTCGGTGGAAGTGTCGGTCCAATCGCCGGCGACGGTGAGTGATGTCCTGTGCAGCTTGCGTGCAGTTCTTCCCGGTGCCGGAGGTCTTCCGGAGCGACCGCTGGTCGCCGTGAACCAGGTGCACGCCAGGCTTGACTCGACGGTATCCGACGGCGATGAACTTGCAGTCCTGCCGCCGCTGGCGGGAGGCTGAGCTATGCCCGCATACCTCACGCGACTGCCAATCGATGTCAGCCGGCTGACGGCCCTGGTCACCCGGTCGGATCGGGGCGGCATCGCGTCTTTCATAGGACTGGTTCGGGACCACCAGGACGGTCGAGCGGTGTCTCGGCTGGAGTATTCGGCCTACGAGCCGATGGCCGAAGCCGAGGCGGACACCATTGTGCGGGAGGCTGAGGCTCGCTGGCCCGTCAGGGTGGCGCTGCAGCACCGTTTGGGCGATCTGGCGGTCGGCGAGATTGCCGTTGCCGTGGTTGCCGGAAGCGCACACCGTGCCCAGGCGTTCGAAGCGTGCCGCTATGTAATCGAGGAGATCAAGCACCGAGTGCCGATCTGGAAGAAGGAGTTCTATGCCGACGGTGACATCGTGTGGGTCGACCCCACCGCGGCAAGGTGCGGCTCCGACCGCGATCTCCCCGCCGGCTCCCGCGTGAGGTAGGCGATGTCTGCTGCTCGTGGTGGATCGACGCTCCCAAACTCCGTGCTGGACCGTCTCTCGCGGCCACTCACGAGTCTGCGAATCTCGGTCACCGACCGCTGCAACATGCGCTGCCGGTACTGCATGCCGGAAGCGGAGTATGTCTGGCTGCCACGCGACTCCATTCTCTCATTCGAGGAAATCGTTCGACTGGCGGGAATTTTTGGCACCGTGGGGGTTGACCGGGTGCGGCTCACCGGGGGCGAGCCGCTGCTCCGGCAGCAACTCCACCTTCTGGTGCGGATGCTCGCCGGCCAGCCCTGGCTTCACGATCTGGCCCTGACGACCAACGGCATCCTGCTGCGGGAACAGGCAGCCGCGCTCAGGGAGGCGGGCCTCCGGCGCATCACGCTGAGCCTCGATACCCTGCGTCCCGAGCGGATGAAAGCCCACAGCCGCTCGACTCGTCATGGCGATGTCCTGGCCGGGCTGCAGGCCGCGCAGGCGGCAGGCTTCACCGGCCTCAAGATCAACAGCGTCATCGTCCGTGGTTTCAACGACGACGAGCTGATCGCCCTGCTCGAGTTCGGCAAATCGTACAACGCGGAAGTCCGCTTCATCGAGTACATGGATGTCGGCGGCGCCAACGAGTGGCAGCTCGAGGACGTCGTGTCGGCGCGGGAGATCCGGACCCGCCTGGCGCGGCACTATGGTTCCGTCGAGGCGCTTCCCGAGAACGCGACCAGTTGGGCGCCGGCCGACCGGTTCCGGCTCCCCGATGGCACGGTGTTCGGGATCATCGCCTCCACCACCGAACCCTTTTGCCGGACCTGTGATCGGGCGAGGCTCACCGCGGATGGTCACCTGCTCACCTGCCTCTACGCGGCGACGGGTCTCGATCTTCGGGCCCGCGTGCGCAACGGCGCAACCGACGCGGAGGTGGCGCAGTTGATCCGGGATACCTGGGGCGGGCGTGCCGACCGGGGAGCCGAGGACCGGGCGACAGGCCCGGAACGGGGAGCGCTCTACCAGCTTGCCACTTTGCGCGCCGACCCACATAAGGAAATGCACACCCGTGGTGGTTGACCCCGCGCCTTCCATTCGACCATGGCTCTGAGCATTGCGCTGATCGAGCCAAGGATCCCGCCCAACACGGGCAATATCGCGCGGCTCTGTGTGGCGACCGATACGCCACTCCACCTGATCGAGCCGTTGGGGTTCTCGCTCGACGACAGGGAAGTGAAGCGGGCCGGGCTCGAATACTGGGACCAGGTGGACCTGTGGGTACATCCCAACTGGTTCCGGTTCCGGGATGCGATAAGCCGGGATCGGTGCCTGTACTTCTCGGCGAACGCGGAGCGCGCGTACAGCGAAGCCCCGTTCGCCCTGAACAGCGTCCTCGTCTTTGGGAACGAGACTGAAGGGCTGCCGGCCAAGATCTTGGAGAAACATCCCGAGCGCTGCTTCCGGATCCCGATGCCCGGCGATGCCCGCAGCCTCAATCTTGCCAACGCGGTGAGTGTGGTTCTCTACGAAGGGCTTCGGCAGCTTGGCCTGGGGGATGGCGTCCCCCCGGCGAAACGCGCGGACGGTCCCTCCAAACGAGGCCGTCGCGGTGGTCGGAGTCGCAGGCCAAAGGCTGGGTAGTCGTCCATCGCGCAGGGGTTTGCCCGGATTTCGGCGTCAGGTACCTTACACGGCACTCCTTCCCAAGAACCCGGGTCATGTTCAACAAGATTACCGTGGTGGGCGCCGGCAACGTAGGCGCCACGGCTGCGCAGCGCGTTGCGGAAAAGAACCTTGCCCGCACCGTCGTCATGGTCGACGTCGTGGACGGCGTACCGCAGGGCAAGGGACTCGATCAGTGGCAGTCAGCGCCCATCGAAGGATTCGACACGCGGGTGGTGGGCGCGACCGGGTATGAGGACTGCGCCGGATCGGAGCTGTTCATCGTGACGGCGGGTATCGCCCGCAAACCGGGGATGAGCCGGGACGATCTGGTCAAGACCAACGCGGGGATCGTCGGGTCGGTCTCGCAGGAGATCAAACGGGTCGCCCCAGACAGCCTGGTCATCGTCGTCTCGAATCCGCTCGATGTCATGTGCTACGTGACGATGAAGACCACCGGCTTTCCGCGCGAACGGGTGCTCGGGATGGCCGGCGTGCTGGACACGGCCCGCTACCGGGCCTTCCTGGCCGAGGCCATGAATGTCTCCGTCGAGGACATCCAGGCGATGGTCCTCGGTGGCCACGGTGACACCATGGTCCCGTTGATCTCCTACACCACCGTCTCCGGCATTCCGGTCGGCCAGTTGCTGGCCAAAGACCAGCTTGACGCCATCGTGCAGCGGACCCGCAACGGCGGTGCCGAAATTGTCAACTTTCTCAAGACGGGGTCCGCGTACTACGCGCCCAGCGCCGCCGCGGTGCAGATGGCGGAGGCCATTGTCCTGGACCGCAAGCGCATCCTTCCCTGTGCGGCCTGGCTCCGCGGCGAGTACGGTCTCCGGGATGTGTTTTGTGGTGTGCCCTGCAAACTTGGCCGCAAGGGCCTGGAGCAGATCGTCGAAGTCACACTGACCGACCAGGAGCGCGCCGACCTCCACAAGAGCGCCGCAGCGGTGCTGGATACCATGAAGGCCCTGGGATGAGGGCACGGGCGTGAGGAAGATCCAGGCCTTCTGGCGTTCCACCGTCGGAAAAAAGGTCGTGATGGGTGTTACCGGCCTCATCATGATCGGTTATCTGATCCTGCACATGCTCGGCAACCTGCAGGCCTTTGAGGGGGCGGAGAAGATCAACGGGTACGCCGCACTCCTGCATGGTCCGCTGCGTGGAGTCGTGTGGGGCGTGCGGGCGCTCCTGCTGGCCAGCCTGGTCCTGCACGTCATCGCCGCGGCGCAGCTCACTCTGCTGGATCGCGCTGCGCGACCAGCCGGCTATGCCCGCAAGGTTGCCCAGGCCGCGACCCCGGCAAGCCGGACCCTGCGGGTGGGTGGGGTGATCCTCCTGGCGTTCATCGTCTACCACTTGCTCCACTTTACGACCGGCCAGGTGCATCCTGACTTTGTCGCCGGGGACGTCTATCACAACCTGATCAGCGGCCTCGGTCGGCCGCTGGTGGCGGGGTTCTATCTGATATCCATGGCCGCGATCGGCCTGCATCTCTACCATGGGGCCTGGAGCAGTCTGCGGTCGCTCGGCCTCTCGCAGCCCAAGCCCGACCCACTCTACCGGCCCGTGGCCGCTGTGGTAGCGGTGGTGCTCTGGCTCGGATTCTCGATCATTCCGGTGGCGATCCTGCTCGGCTGGATACGATAGGGCGTCATCCGTCGCGATGCGCTAACAGCTACTGGCCAACGGCTAACAGACATGGAACTCAACGCGCATATCCCTGCCGGACCGTTGGCGGAAAAGTGGGACCGGCACCGCTTCGAGATGAAGCTGGTCAACCCCGCCAACAAGCGGAGACACTCCATCATCGTGGTCGGATCAGGGTTGGCGGGCGGCGCCGCCGCCGCGACCCTGGGCGAACTCGGCTACAACGTGAGCTGCTTCTGCTTTCAGGACTCGCCCCGGCGAGCTCACTCGATCGCGGCCCAGGGCGGAATCAACGCGGCCAAGAACTATCAGAATGACGGCGATTCGATCTGGCGCCTGTTCTACGACACCATCAAGGGCGGTGATTTCCGGTCGAGAGAGGCAAACGTTTACCGGCTGGCTCAGATCAGTGTGAACATCATCGACCAGTGTGTGGCCCAGGGGGTGCCGTTCGCCCGGGAGTATGGCGGCCTGCTCGCCAATCGTTCCTTCGGCGGGGCCCAGGTCTCACGGACCTTCTATGCCCGGGGCCAGACCGGTCAGCAGCTGCTGCTGGGGTGCTACCAGGCGCTGGAGCGCCAGGTCGCTGCGGGAACGGTACGTATGCACCCACGGACCGAGATGCTGGATCTGGTGGTTGTCGACGGCGTGGCTCGAGGCATCGTGACCCGCGACCTGGTCAGCGGCCGGATCGAATCGCATGTCGCCGACGCGGTGATTCTGGGCACGGGCGGCTATGCCAACGTCTTCTATCTCTCCACCAACGCCAAAGGCTCGAATGTCACCGCGACCTATCGGGCCTACAAGCGGGGCGCGGCCTTCGCAAACCCCTGTTTCACCCAGATCCATCCGACCTGCATCCCGGTGGCCGGCGACTACCAGTCGAAACTCACCTTGATGAGCGAGTCGCTCCGCAACGACGGCCGGGTCTGGGTGCCGAAGGCCAAGGGTGACCGGCGTCCCCCACACGAGATCCCGGAGAGCGAGCGCGACTACTATCTGGAGCGCAAGTATCCCAGCTTCGGCAACCTCTCGCCACGCGACATCGCGAGTCGGGCAGCCAAGGAAGTCTGTGACGAGGGGAGGGGCGTAGGCCCAGGCGGGCTCGGTGTGTACCTCGACTTCAGCGACTCGATTGAGCGGCTTGGCGAGCAGAAGGTCCGCGAGCGGTATGGCAACCTGTTCCAGATGTATCAGCGCATCACCGACGACAACCCGTACCGGACTCCCATGCGCATCTTCCCCGCCGTCCACTACACCATGGGCGGGCTCTGGGTCGACTACAACCTCATGACCACCATCCCGGGGCTCTATGTGGTCGGGGAGGCCAACTTTTCGGACCACGGAGCCAACCGGCTCGGTGCCAGTGCGCTGATGCAGGGGCTGGCTGACGGATACTTCATCGTCCCGGCCACCATCGGTGACTACCTGGCGACGGCGAAGCTGGAGCGACTCGGCCCGGACCACCCCGCATTCCGCTCGGCGGAAACTGAGGTCACCGACAAGGCCAAGCGGCTGCTCGATCTCCGGGGCCCACGCACGGTCGATTCCTTCCATCGCGAACTCGGCAAACTGATGTGGGAGAACTGCGGCATGGCCCGAAGCGCAGCGGGCCTGCGAGCGAACCTTCAATTGATCCCGGAGCTCCGGCAGGAGTTCTGGCGCAAGGTCAACGTGCCCGGGCACGGTGAAGAGCTCAACCAGGCGCTGGAGAAGGCAGGCAGAGTAGCCGACTTCCTGGAATTCGCGGAGCTGCTGTGCCTGGACGCGCTGCACCGCGAGGAATCTTGCGGCGGGCATTTCCGGGTCGAGCACCAGACCCCGGACGGCGAGGCCATGCGTCACGACGATCAGTTCTGCTACGTCGCGGCGTGGGAATATCAGGGGGCGGATCGGCCGCCGGTGCTGCACCAGGAGGCGCTGGTGTTCGAGAACGTG
Source organism: Gemmatimonadales bacterium (assembly GCA_036555275.1). Classification (GTDB taxonomy): domain Bacteria; phylum Gemmatimonadota; class Gemmatimonadetes; order Gemmatimonadales; family GWC2-71-9; genus JADJOM01. The sequence continues at coordinate 111,317 of DATBLR010000107.1, forward strand.
CATCTGAGCACCCGGAGCTACAAGTGAAGATCAGCAGATGACCCCGGTCGCCATGAACCTGACTCTCCATGTCTGGCGCCAGGCCTCCGGCGGGAGCGCGGGGACGTTTGTTCGGTACGAGGCCACGGGTGTGAGCCCGGACATGTCCTTTCTGGAAATGCTGGACGTGGTGAATGAGGGCCTCATCCAGCAGGGTGGGCAACCGATTGCGTTCGACCATGATTGCCGGGAGGGGATCTGCGGATCGTGCGGCATGATGATCAACGGGGTTGCCCACGGGCCCGCGCAGGGTACGGCCACCTGCCAACTGCACATGCGGAGCTTTCGGGACGGGGACACCATCTACGTCGAGCCGTGGCGCGCCCGGGCGTTCCCGATCGTGAAGGACCTGGTCGTCGACCGCAGTGCATTGGATCGCATCATCGCCGCCGGCGGCTTCGTGGGCGTTTCCACCGGCAGCGCCCCTGACGGCAATGCCATCCTGATTCCCAAAGCAGACGCGGACTTGGCCATGGATGCCGCCCAGTGCATCGGCTGCGGAGCCTGTGTCGCGGCCTGCCCCAACGCTTCGGCCATGTTGTTCACGGCCGCCAAGGCCGGCCATCTCGGCATGCTGCCCCAGGGACAGCCGGAGCGGATGCGCCGGACCCTGGGGATGGTCGAGCAGATGGATGCAGAAGGGTTCGGCGGTTGCACCTGGCACGGTGAGTGCCAAAAGGCCTGTCCGAAGGAGATCTCAATCGACTGGATCGCGCGCCTCCATCGCGACTATATCGGGGCCAGTATCGCGCGGCGCGAGGACGCCGCTGTCGATCTCAGCATCTGATCCTGCCGCTGTGCGCCCGGCTGCAACCGGGTCGGCCACCCCGTGGCGGGGCGCGCTGGTCAGCGCCTTCGGTCCGCCGTCCGTTTCCCAGTGGCTGCCGGTAGTGGCGGCGCTCTCGGCCCTTGCCTGCCCGCTCGTCGCCCAGTCCGGGCCGTGGGTCAGGGCGATGGGGCAAGCGATTGTCGCTGGGAGCAGGGTGGACCCCGTTCCGGGTGGAGGATCGCTCGGTGAGGTCCGAGTGGTACAACCGGTGTTCATGGTGCATGCGGGGGGGCTGGGCGGGCACCTCCGGCTCCTTGGGACCCTGAACTTCGAAGGGCAGACCATCCCTCACGGGGAGCTGCTGCCGGGCGGCTGGGGAGAAGGGTTCAATGACCGCCGCCATCCTCACACCTACGTGCACGAGTTGATGCTCTTCGGGACCGACCTACTGGGCCGGCTCGACGGCCCGGTGCGAGTCTCGGTCAGCGTGGGCAAGGGGTTCGCCCCCTTCGGCTCCGACGACCCGATGAGCCGGCCCGTCTTCCGGTATCCGGTCAACCACCACCTGGCACAGATCCTGGAGCGGGCGGTCGGGATCGCCGGGCTCCGGGCCGGGCCCGCTGTGCTGGAAGGCGGAATCTTCAACGGCGATGAGCCGGAGCGGCCGGGTCAATGGCCGCTGATGCGACGGTTCGGCGACTCCTGGGCTGCTCGCCTCACGGTGCTTCCGCTCGGGGGGATAGAGCTGTCCGTGTCGAGAGCCAAGGTGCATTCGCCCGAGCACCGGCCGGGCGCGGGCACCGACGCCTGGAAGTGGCATGCCGGCGGCCGTCTGGAGCGGGCCGTTGCCGGGGGAGCCGCCTATGCGTTCGTTGAGTGGGCCCGGACCGAGGAAGCCCGGGGCTTCTTTGTGTTCACCAGCCTGCTCGGGGAAGCGGCATTCCGGCGCGGTCCCCACGAGCCCTACTATCGCTTTGAACGGAGCGATCGTCCGGAGGATATTCGTAGCAGCGATCCATTCCGGTCGGTTCGACCCCACCTCGAGAATTCCATTACAGGGATCACTCGCTTCTCGCTGCATACACTGGGGTACGGGTACACCTTCGCGGCCGCAGATGGCCGGCTGTTAATGCGGCCCTTCGCCGAGGGAACGTTCGGCACCCTGCGTGCGGTCGGGGGAGGTATCTTCGACCCGGAGCTGTTCTATGGCCGGAAGCGCCTCGTTGCGTTCTCCGCGGGCATCCGATTGGCGTGGCGCCTGGTCGGCCATCGGATGGGGCGCTACGGCGACCTGCTCGAACCGCAGACCGGTACCATGATGCAACATGATCATTCTCACTGAACGGACACCAGCCGCGAGGAAGCGCGGATTGCGACGGCTCGGCAGGTGCGCCGCGCTCGCCGCGCCGCTCCTGTGGATGGTGGGCTGTGGTGCGGAGGAATCCGGACCCATCGCCCCCCGGCCGACACCGGGCATGGCCGTCTTTTCGGGCAACAACCAGCGTGGTGCGCCGGGGCAGCCGCTTCCCAATCCGCTTCAGGTTCTGCTGACAGACCGGAATGGATTCAGCGCCGGTGCCGGGGCGCGGGTCGCCTGGGTCGTGGCTGGTGGCGGCGGCCGTGTGGCATCGGATACGACCCTAACGACCGGGAACGGCACGGCAGCGGCCGTGTGGACCCTGGGCATCGGCGTGGGAGGTCAGGCACTCAAGGCTGTATGGCCGGGCGTTGACTCGGTGATGCTGCACGCCACCGCTACCGGCGCCTTCGGCGCTCCTCTCGGCGGCAACAACGTGCCCGAGCGGTTCACCTCGGATCTCTGGGTCGCCAACGGGTACGCGTATGCCGGTACCTGGAACCATGTCCAGCGCACTCCCAGCGTCGCGGGTGTGATCAAGGTGTTCCAGCTGGGTCCTTCAGGAGCCGCGACGCTGGTGGATTCGGTGCCGCTGCCGACGGTCAATACCGTGAGCGACTTGGAGGTTTCGGCCGACGGAGCGTGGCTGGTCGCAACGACGGAAGGAGGAAGTGGCGAGGGGCTGTACGCGTTCAGCCTCACCGACCCGGCCAAGCCCGTGCAGAAGGCCTTCCTGGCGGTGAGCGCCGGTCTGCATACCGGGTCGTTGGCGGTCATCGGCGGCAAGCTGTTTGCGTTCGCCGCCAAGAACCCGCCCGATCCGGCTCTCCTTATCGTCGACCTGTCCGACGCAGCTAACGGAGTCATCGATCAGGCAAGCAGCACGCCAATCCCGCCGTACTATGGCATCCACGATACGTTCGTGCGTGACGGCATCTGCTTCGCGTTCGTCTGGAATGAAGGCGTTTACATCTACGATGTCGGCAACGGTGGTTGGGGGGGATCTCCGACCGACCCCGTGAAGGTCAGTGGGCTCCGGACCAGCGGAGGCGAGGCCCACAACGGGTGGTGGTTCTGGAACCCGGCCACCGGGGAGCGACGCTATCTGTTCGTGGGACAGGAAGGTCCGGGAACGATTGGAACGGGATCCTCAGGGGACATTCACGTGGTCGATGTCTCCGACCTGGCGCACCCGGTGGAGGTGGCGAGCTACTCGATGCCGGGGGCGGGTACCCACAACTTCTGGATGGACGAGCAAGGGCAACGCCTGTACGCGGCGTATTACAATGGCGGGGTCGTCGCCCTGGATGTGTCGGGGACGCTGCAGGGGAGCCTCGCCAGCCGCGAGATCGCGCGGGTCAAGCCTGGCGGAAGCGGCAACACCTACATCTGGGGTGTCATGCTCGTCGGGAGTTCACTCTACGCGAGCGATATGTTGAGCGGTCTCTGGCAACTCGGGGTACCCTGAGCCGGCCCCGTTCTCCGGCCTCGGTAGTCGCCGCGCTTCAGTTCTTCGCCTTCCAGCCATTGTTCACCGGCACCAGGTCCGGGAATCCGCCGTCGGGATTGACGGCGGCCGCGGTCACCGGCTTGTCAGTCTTGATCTCGGCGTTGTAGCGATCTCCCTTGTACCAGATCTCGACCGGATACTGGTACAACCGGGTGCTGCCATCGGCAAAGGTGACCTGGAGCTCGACCGGCATCACCTGCTGACCCAGGTTCCGCACGACGATGGTGACCTCGTTCGTGCCGGCAGAATCCGCCTTCTGGGTCACGGACTCGACGGCCTGGTCCAGCGTTGCCGTCGTGAAGAACCAGCCGCGCCAGAACCAGTCGAGGTCCCGCCCGGAGACGTCCTCAATGGTGCGAAAGAAGTCCGCTGGTTGCGGATGTCGGAAGGCCCACCGCCGAGTGTACTCCCGGAACGCCTCGTCGAACACGGCCGGGCCCAGGATCTTGCTCCGCAGCGTGTAGAGCGCCAGTGCCGGCTTCATGTAGGCCAGTGACCCAAGATTGCTTTCCGTCCGGTAGCGATTGGCGTAGGTCATGATCGGCTGGGCGGTCGTCGCCTGGTCGTTCAGCAGAGTGTACATCGCCTCCCCGTGACGGCGCCTGGTGTCGTCGCGCTTGAAGTAGTCTTCCTCGGAGAAGATGTTGATGAAAGTGTTGAACCCTTCGTCCATCCAGGCGTAGCGCCGCTCATCCGAGCCGACAACCATCGGGTACCAGTTATGGCCGATCTCATGGGTGATCACCGAGTACAGGCCCTCACGGGTACCGTCGCCTGCCTCCATCGCCAGCATTGGATACTCCATGCCGGAGACCGGACCCTCGACCACCGAGATCTGCGGGTATGGGTATCGGAACCAGCGGGTGCTGTACTCCTCGATCGAAAAGCGGCTCATCGTCGCCGCCTCCTTCCAGAGCGGCTTGGATGCCGGCCGGTAGTATGCCTGAGCCAGGATGCCCTGCCAGCCGGAAGCGTCCCACAGGTACTCCGGGCTCGCCGCCCACGCGACGTCGCGGACGTTCTGGGCCCGGAATCGCCAGGTGAGCTGGCCCCCCGACCTGGGCCGCGCGGCCCCGGAAGCAAGATCCTCCTCAGTCACGATGTGCGTGATGGAGTCGGATTGGACGGCCGCGGCCAGGCGATTCCGCTGTGCCGGGGTCAACACCTCGAGCGGGTTCTGCAGGGTGCCACTCCCGGCGACGATATAGCCGGCCGGCAGGGTGACCTCGTAGTTGATGTCGCCGTACTCCAGATAGAACTCTCCCTGCCCGAGATACTGCAGAGTGTTCCACCCATTCACGTCGTCGTACACGCACATCCGCGGGTACCACTGGGCAATCTCATACAGCGTTCCATCCCGGCCCATGCGGTCGGCGCCATGCTCCGGAATCTGGAAAGCGTACGTGAGGTCGAAGGTCGTCGTCGCGCCGGGGGCCAGCGGGTAGGGCAGCTCGACTTCCATCATCGTGTCGTCGATCCGGGTCTTGACCGGCGTCGGCTTGCGCGCCGTCGCGGTGCGGCCCCGACCGGGCCGGGGACCGGACTCCAGGGACTGCGTGAAGCTTCGCAGCTCGAAACCGCCGTCGAAGCCAGCCGCGCCGAAACGAGTATCCTGGCTGTTCAGGTAGGAGCCGACGCTGCCCTGCCGGAACAGATTCTGATCGAGCTGCATCCAGACTCTGCTCAAGGAATCAGGGGAGTTGTTCGTATACCGGATGCTGACCTGCCCGGTAAGTCGCTGGGCGCTGGCATCGAGGGTCGCCTTGATGGTGTAGTCGACCCGCTGTTGCCAGTACCTGGGGCCGGGAGTCCCGTTGGCACGGCGAAGGTCATTGGCTGGCGGCAGCGCCAGGGGGCTGAAGATCCCGGTGTCCGCCACCGGAGCCCGCAGCTCGCGCTGGGAGGACACCGGGGTTCGGGGACCGGCAGGGGGCGTCGGAGTCGGCGGGGTCGGGGGATTCTGGGCGGAAAGGGGAAGAGCGAAGGCAAGAGCGAGAATAAGTGCGCGCATGATCCGTCCTGAGGCAGTTGAGGCCGCCCGCGGGACGGCCCGGAATCAGGGCCGGAATCTAATGCGGTCAGCCGTGCCTGGTCCGCTTCCCGTGGCCAATACGAATGCCCCGGCTGGCAGCTCCGGCGCCGAATAGCTGCTTCGGTGCCTGGGGATTCCCTGGGCCGCTGGACACTGTCTGTCGGATGAGCCCCTATAGCTTTGGCAGGGTGACGCCCGTCTGCCGCTGGTACTTGCCCTCCTTGTCCTTGTAGGAAATCTCGCAGATGTCGTCGGGGTCTGCCTCGAAGAAGAGCACCTGGCAGATCCCCTCGTTGGCGTAGATTTTCGCCGGAAGTGGTGTGGTATTGCTGATCTCGAGGGTTACGTGACCCTCCCACTCCGGCTCGAACGGGGTGACGTTGGTGATGATGCCGCAACGGGCGTAGGTAGACTTGCCGACGCAGATCGTGAGCACGTTGCGCGGAATACGGAAGTACTCCACCGACCGCGCCAGCGCGAAACTGTTGGGCGGCACGATGCAGACCTCGCCTTCGAACTCCACGAAGCTCCGGCTGTCGAATTCCTTGGGATCGACGATCGCAGAGAGGGCATTCGTGAAAATCTTGAACTCCGGCGCCACCCGCATGTCGTAGCCATACGAGGAGACGCCATAGGAGATCACCCGGCGTCCGGCCGCGTCCACCCGGCGGATCTGGGCTTCCGTGAAGGGCTCGATCATGCCGGTTTCACCGGCCATCCGGCGGATCCAGCGGTCGGACTTGATTGACATATGCTTTCGGCTCGGCGGCTGGTGACCTCTGCAGCACGATCGGGGACCCGTAGGCCCCGAGGCGGAGTGGAATATACCCGCGGACTTGCCGGGCAAACACCGCCGGCGACAATCGCCGAGCCGCCGAGCCGCCGGCCCGCCGAGCCGACTACCATATCCCCCGGGCTCACATTACCTTCGTGGCGCCCCCAAGTGAAGGAATTCACGAGCGAGGCCCCGTTCATGCTGCAGGCATACATCCCGGTATTGCTGGTGGTGGCGTTCGTGGTAGCCAACGCCATCCTGATGCTGGGCCTGTCGCACCTGTTGTCATCCTATCGTCTCACCCCGGTCAAGCTCGCCCCGTACGAATCCGGCATGCCGGTACTCGGCGACGCGCGCGAGCGCTTCAGTGTGAAGTTCTACTTGGTGGCGATGTTGTTCATCATCTTTGACATCGAGACCGTGTTCATGCTGCCCTGGGCTGCGGCGTTCAGCCTCGTGGCCGAGCTCCGGGGACTGCTGCTGGTTGAGATGTTCGTCTTCGTGGCGATCCTCGCGGTCGGCTACGTGTACATCTGGAAGCGGGGAGCGCTGCAATGGGACTGAGGTCGCCCGAGCGGAGCGGCGGAACAGAGGTCTCCACCATGTCGCCCAACTGGGTGACCACCCGGCTCGACTTCCTTACCAACTGGGCCCGGGCCAACTCCCTCTGGCCCATGCCGTTCGGTACCGCCTGCTGCGCCATCGAGTTCATGGCGACAGCAGCGAGCCGGTTCGACCTGGCACGCTTCGGAATGGAACGGATGAGCTTCTCTCCGCGCCAGGCCGACGTGCTGATTTGCGCCGGCCGGCTCCCCTTCAAGCTGGCCCCGGTGATCCGGAAGATCTGGGACCAGATGCCTCAGCCCAAGTGGGCAATCTCCATGGGAGCGTGCGCCTCGTCCGGTGGCATCTTCGATACCTACACGATGGTGCAGGGAATCGATACGATCATCCCGGTCGACGTATACGTTCCGGGCTGCCCTCCCCGGCCGGAAGGGCTGATGTACGGCATCATCCTTCTGCAGAAGAAGATCAAGGGAGAGAGTTTTCGGGACCAGGACCTCCGCCAGGAGCACCTGGTGGGCCCTGAAGGGCTGTTCCTGCCGGCCGAGAAGATCGACGAGGTTTCCGAGCCCTTCGGCAACTCGGTCCATCAGACGAGGTCGGCGTGAGCGCCGTGAGCAGCGACCTCGCCCCCGGCGCCCCCGGCGCAAGCGAGCCTTCCCCTTCTGTCCACGCGTTGCAGGCCCGGTTTGGCCGGGCCATCGTCCGGCACCTCGTCTCTGCCGGCGACACCATTGTCTACGTCAGCGCCGCCGGGGCCCACGAGATCCTCGCCTGGCTGCGCGACGACCCGGGGCAGCTCTTCAACTATCTGACCGACGTGACCGCGGTCGAGTATCGGGACGCCGAACGACCGCTGGAGGTCGTGTGGCAGCTCCGCTCCCTGCCGCGCCGGGCGGACCTGCGGGTCAAGACGGAGCTGGACAAGAACAAGCCGCTGGCGGTGGACTCGGTCTGGGACCTCTGGAAGGGGGCCGACTGGCTGGAGCGCGAGGTGTACGACATGTTCGGCGTGAGTTTCCGCGGCCATCCGGACCTCCGCCGGATTCTCATGTGGGAGACGTACGCCGAGGGCTACCCGCTGCGGAAGGACTTTCCGCTCCGCGGTCACTTCAGCCGGGCGGAGCAGACCCGTCAGGCCTTGTCCGCGACCCCGGAGGCGCACTACTCGCTGGAGGAGCTATCCATCGCGGCGGCGTACGAAGAGCTCCCCGCCGAAATGAAGCAGCGCCTGGCCCGAGGGGAGCGGGGGATCGTCCGGTGACCCGCACGGTCGAGGTCTCCCTGGCGACGCCAGGCGTCGGCCCCGCCGGCGAGCCAATCGCGGTGCCCCTGGGAGTCCGGCTGCCCGAGTATCACCCGCCCCAGGACGACCTCGGCAGTGAGCACATGCTGATCAACCTCGGACCGCAGCACCCTGCCACGCACGGGGTGCTGCGGCTGGTGATCGAGCTGGATGGGGAGACCGTCATCCGGGTGGTGCCCCACATCGGCTACCTGCACTCGGGCTTCGAAAAGCTGGGGGAATACCGCCACTACAACCAGATCATCCCACTCACCGACCGCACCGACTATCTGAGCCCAATGGCGAACAACGTCTGCCTGGCGCTCGCGGTCGAGAAGCTCATGGGGATTACCATCACCGAACGCTGCCAGGTGCTGCGGGTGATCGCCTGCGAGATCAGCCGCATCATCTCGCACCTGGTGTGGCTCGGTACCACCGGCATTGATCTCGGGGCATTCACTCCCTTCCTCTGGTGCTTCTATCAGCGGGAGCGGCTGTACAACCTGCAGGAAGCGTGGACCGGCGCCCGGCTCACCACCAGCCTGACTCGGGTCGGCGGGTTGATGGCGGACATTCCCGACGGTTTCGAGGAGGGGCTCCGGGAATTCTGCCGGACCTTTCCGAAGACCCTCAACGAGGTGGACGCCATGTTCACTCGCAACGCCATCTGGTGCGGGCGCACCCAGGGCGTCGGGGTGATCAGCGGACCGGAGGCGATCAACTACTCGCTCTCGGGCCCGATGCTCCGGGCGAGCGGGGTCGATTACGATGTCCGCAAGGACCGACCCTACCTCGGCTACGAGAGCTACGACTTCGACGTCCCGGTCGGCGAGCATGGCGATATCTACGACCGCTACCGGGTTCGCCTCGAGGAGATGTACCAGTCGAACCGGATCCTGGAACAGGCGCTTGAGCGCCTGGGGCGCCTCAAGGGCGACCCCATCAACGTCAGCGACCCGCGGGTGATCCTCCCGCCCAAGAGTCGGGCGATGAGCGATATGGAGGCCATGATCTTCCACTTCAAGCAGGTCATGGAAGGTGTCAAGGCGCCGGTGGGAGAGGCTTACCTCGGCATCGAGAATCCCAAGGGAGAGCTGGGCTACTACTTCGTTTCCGATGGCACCGCCAAGCCGGTGCGCTGGCGAATTCGCCCGCCCTCGTTCATCAACCTGGCCTGTCTGCCCAGGCTGTGTGAGGGCGTGCTGCTGTCCGACGTGATCGCCATCAACGCCAGCGTGGACATCGTGATGGGAGAGATCGACCGATGAGCGCTGGCGCCCATTCGCCCGCCCAGGAGGAGAGTTACCAGCCGGTCTTCGTCGGGGACGCCCTGGCGAAGCTGGAGGCTCTCTTTGCCCAGTATCCCACCCGGCCGGCGTGCCTGCTTCCCGCGCTGTGGATCGTGCAGGAGCGCCGAGGCTGGATTTCGGAGCGCGCGGTGGCGGAGGTCGCGGACGTCCTGGGGCTCACGCCGGCCTACGTCAAGGGGGTCGTGACCTTTTACACCATGTACCACACCCACCCGGTGGGTCGCCACTTTGTCCAGGTCTGCACGACCTCTCCGTGCAACATCTGCGGAGCGGAGGAAGTCACCAAGTCGTTCCTCAAGCACACCGGCTGCGGCGAGTTGGGCGCCACCAGCGCCGACGGACGCTTTACGGTCATCGAGGTGGAATGCCTGGGAGCCTGCGGATTTGCGACGCCGGTGCTCATCGACGACGATTTCATCGAATCCGTCACGCCGGAACGCGTGCCGGGCATCCTGCAGGGATACAAGTAATGGGCTTTCCCCATCCGAGCCACTCCAAAGAGCACCCGCTGCTCTCAACCCATTTCGGGGACGCCGGCGCGCGGTCGTTCGACGGCTGGGTCAAGCGTGGAGGCTATGAGGGGCTCAAGAAGGCGCTCCAGATGCCTCGGGACCAGGTGGTCGAGACCGTCAAGACCTCTGGTCTCCGCGGCCGCGGAGGTGCGGGCTTCCCCACGGGCCTGAAGTGGTCGTTCATGCCCAAGGAAGTCTCCAAGCCCCACTATCTGGTGTGTAATGCGGACGAATCCGAACCGGGGACGTTCAAGGACCGCGAGATCATGCGATGGACACCGCACCAGCTGATCGAGGGCTGTGCCATCGCGGCGCACGCTATCGGTGCGGAGCGGATCTACATCTACATCCGGGGTGAGTTCACCCCGGAACTCAAGATCGTCCGGGCGGCGGTCGACGACGCCTATCGGGGGGGCGCGCTGGGTGGCAATGTCTTCGGCTCCGGGCGGCGCATCGAGGTGGTGATTCACCGGGGTGCGGGTGCCTACATCTGTGGTGAAGAGACCGCGATGATGAACTCCATCGAAGGCAAGCGAGGCAATCCGCGGATCAAGCCGCCGTTCCCCGCGCAGGCGGGCCTCTGGGCCTGCCCGACGACCATCAACAACGTCGAGACCCTCTCGGCCGTTCCGCACATCATCAATCGGGGCGGGGAATGGTACGAGAGCCTGTGCCTTGGGAACCCGAAGAGCACGGGTACCAAGCTCTTCTCGGTCTGCGGTCACGTGCAGCGGCCGGGGAACTACGAAGTCGTCATGGGAACCCCGATGAAGGACCTCGTCTACGACATGTGCGGCGGCATGCGTCCGGGGCGGACTCTCAAGGCGGTGATCCCCGGCGGGTCCTCCGTGCCAATCATGACCGCAGCGGAGATTGAAGACTGCCCGATGGACTACGAAGGGATCGCCGCCAAGGGGTCGATGCTGGGATCAGGCGGGATGATCGTGATGGACGATTCGACGGACATCGTGTACCAGGTGATGCGCCTCGCCCGGTTCTATGCTCACGAGTCCTGCGCCCAATGCACGCAGTGCCGCGAGGGCACCGCCTGGACGACCAGGATCCTGGAGCGGATTCTGGCGGGCAAGGGGAAGCCGGAGGATCTGAACCTGCTGCTCGACCTGGCGGAGAACATGACCGGGAAGACCATCTGCGTCCTGAGCGACTCCTGCGCCGCTCCGGTTGTAAGCGCGATCAAGAAGTTCCCTGCCGAATTCGATGCGTATATCAGCCGGCGGAAGCAGGCGGTGATGGTGGGAGTGTGACCGGCGCGCTGACCAGCCGTCGCCCGGATTCCCTGGCCGATCGCCGACAGCCGACAGCCGATCGCCGACAGCCGATGGCCGATGGCCACGAGTGCGCATGACCCAGGAACTCGTCTCAGTCACCATCGATGGCATGACGCTGCAGGTTCCCAAGGGAACCAGCATCATCGAGGCCGCCAAGCAGGCGGGGGTCCTCGTTCCCCACTACTGCTACCATCCCGCGCTCCCGTCACCGGCGGTGTGTCGCATGTGCCTGGTGGAGGTCGAGAAGGCTCCCAAGCTCATGCCGGCGTGCGTGACGACCGTGACCGAGGGGCAGGTCGTGCATACCGACAGCGCGGAAGCCCGCAAGGCGCGCACCGGCGTGCTTGAGTTTCTGCTCATCAACCACCCGCTGGACTGCCCGATCTGCGATCAGGCGGGAGAGTGCGAGCTGCAGAACTACGTCTTCCAGGAAGGTCGCGCCGGCACCCGTTATGCGGAGTACGCCAAGCGCTACAATCCGGTGGAGGACTTCGGACCCGACATCCTGTACGTCACCAACCGTTGCATTCTCTGCACCCGCTGTGTGCGGTTCATGGACGACGTGGCCAGGTCGCCGGTCCTGAACGTATCCGAGCGGGGTGACCGAGCCTACATCGGCATCGACCAGGGCCAGTTGCTGGACCACCCGTGGGCCGGCAACGTCGTCGATCTCTGCCCGGTCGGCTCGCTCATTTCCAAGGACTTCCTCCACAAGGCCCGTGCCTGGGACCTCGACAAGACGGCCAGCGTGTGTACCGGTTGCTCGCAGGGGTGCAATGTGATGATCGACACCCGGGACAACACCGTAGTGCGCCTGCGCCCCAGGCCCAACCTCGAGGTGAATCGGCACTTCATCTGTGACCACGGCCGGATGAACTACCGCTGGATGAACCGCGCCGACCGCATCGAGGATCCGATGTTCCACGACGCCGGTCGGCCCCAGGCAGCCGGGTGGGAAGAGGCCCTGCCCAGGCTGGCGGCGTTGATCGGGAAGGGGGGTCGAACCGTTATCCTGGCCTCTGGTGCAGCCTCGCTCGAGTCCCTGGGCCTGCTCAAGCGGCTGGTACCCGACGATGCGGTCGCCGCAGTCCAGGTTCCGCTGGTGGAGCAGGAAGCCCCCTTGCAGGGCGTGGCGGGGCTCGCGCTCCGAAGGGAACGCGCGCCCAACGGCGACGGTGCCCGCCTCTTGGGATATGGCGCGGCCTGGGAAGCGGCGGTCGGGGCGGCCTCCGGCGCGGATCTGGTCCTGGTGCTCGATGTCGCCCTGACCGACGCGGAGGCCGCCCTGGTAGGGGCCGCCGCGGCAGTCGTCGTCCTGGGCACGGTGCAGGCCCAGGCCCTGGCAGGGGCCCGGCTGGTTCTCCCGGTCACCAATGTCGCCGAGGAGAACGGAACATTTGTCAACCGCGACCTGCGAGTCCAGCGATATCACCAGGCGCGCGTGGCCCCCGGCATGGCCCGCCCGGCATGGTGGATTGCGGCTCAGGTCGGATCGGCCCCGGGACCGGCCACCGCCGCTGAGGCGTTTGCGGCGGTGGCGAACATGATCCCGTCGCTGGCTGGGTTGACCTACGCCGACCTGGGCGCGTCCGGACGGAGCGCTGCGTCTCCTGCAGGCGCCGGAGTCTGAGCGGTGACGCCCGAGCTGAAGGGACTGATTCTGCTGGCCGCGCTCAAGCTGATCGTGGTCTTCACGATCACCCTGGTCGGCGTCGCGCTGTTGACTCTGATGGAGCGCAAGGTCTCGGCGTGGATGCAGTACCGGCTGGGGCCGAACCGGGTGGGCTACGGCGGGTTGCTGCAGCCTGCCGCCGACGGGGTGAAGAACATCCTGAAGGAGGAGACGTTTCCCGGAACGGCCAACCGCGGCCTGTTCATGCTCGCTCCTACGCTCGCCTTCATACCGGCTCTCACCCTGGGATCCCTCATCCACTGGGCGTCACCAATTCCGGTTTCGTTCGATTTTACCATCCCGGTGCTGGGTCGGTTCGCCTATCACGATCTCATGCCCATGGCCGTGGCCGATGTTCCGATTGGGATTCTCTTCGTGCTCGCGGTGAGCTCGACCGGGGTCTACGGCATCGCCCTGGCCGGGTGGTCGTCCAACAGCAAATACTCGCTGCTGGGAGGGCTTCGCGCCACGGCCCAGATGATCTCCTACGAGGTCGCAATGGGCCTGGCCATCGTCCCGGTCCTCCTCCTCACCGGAAACGTCGCGTTCGGAAAGATCATCCATGCCCAGCAGCAGGGACTGTTCGGCTGGTTCATCCTGCCGCTCTTCCTCGCGTTCCACAATTTCCTGGTGGCGGGTTTCGCGGAGACCAACCGCTTGCCGTTTGACCTGCCCGAGGCGGAGTCAGAGCTGATCGCCGGCTATCACACAGAGTACTCCGCCATGAAGTTCTCGATGTTCTTCATTGCCGAGTACGCCAACATGGTGACGGTGTCGGCCATGGTGACGACGCTGTTCCTGGGTGGCTGGGACATTCCGTTCACCCATTGGGACGAAACTCCTGGGGTGCTGCAAACGCTGGCAACCGGGGCGATCATGTTCGCCAAGGTCTTCTTCTGGTTGTTCTTCTTCATGTGGGTTCGCTGGACCTTGCCCCGCTTTCGGTACGACCAGCTCATGGCGCTGGGCTGGAAAGTCCTGATGCCGATCGGCTTGGCCTACGCCATGCTCATAGCCCTGGCGATCTACCTCACAGACACGGTGTTTGGTCTGGCCGGATCGCCGATGCGCATGCTGGTCCTCGTCGCCATCAACCTGGTGCTGAGCTACGTGGTGTTCGTGACACTCGACCGAGGTCTGCTGATCACCGGCTCCCGCGGGCGCGGCGCCGCCGGCGGGCTGCAGCGGGTGGCCTGAGGCGGCTATGGCGATCGGGGTTAAGGTGCTCAAGCGGCCGGAGAGGAACGTGAGCTACGTCCGGGCCACGCTTCGGGGGATGGCGCTGACCTTCCGCAAGATGCTGGAGCCGAAGGTGACCATGGAGTACCCGGAGGAGAAGAGCGCTCCCGAGGCCGAACGCGGCGCCTGGACCGTTTCTCCCCGGTGGCGGGGCACTCACCGGATGCTGACGGACGAGCAGGGTCGATCCAAGTGCGTCGCCTGCGGGCTCTGCCCTCAGATCTGTCCCGCGAACTGCATCAAGCTGGTGCCCGGCGAAGACGAGGAAGGCAACCGGTACCCGCTCATCTACGAAATCGACGAGTTCCGCTGCGTCTTCTGCGGCTACTGCCAGGAGGTTTGCCCCGAGGAGGCAATCCACGTCGGGGTGCACTACGAGAACGCCGAGTACAGCCGCGATCGGTTTGTCTACGATCTGGAACGATTGTCGTCGCAGACCCACCCCGTCTCGACGCTGTGGGACCCCACCGACCCGAAAGGCGAATGATGGGCGAGCAGCTGTTCTGGTTTTTTGGAGGGACGGCCATCGCCGCCGCGCTGCTGGTGATCACCCTCCGTAACCCGATCGCCTCGGCATTCTCGCTGATCGTTACCATGCTGTCCCTGGCCGCGATCTTCTTCATGCTGCAGGCCCACTTCATCGGCGCGGTGCAGATCCTGGTGTACGCCGGGGCGGTCATGGTGCTGTTCCTCTTCGTCATCATGCTGCTCAATCTGGGGGGAGGGGAGACCGACCTGCGTCGGGCCCCGGCTTGGCTGGCGTCAATGCTGCTGGTGGGCGTGTTGGCCAGTCAGCTCATGCCCCTGGCCGGCTACAGCCGGGAGCGCATGGCGTTCGAGTACAGCCGCTCCACCTCCCTGGCGGAACCGGCCGTGGTGTTCGACTCCACCATGAATGCCGCCGGCCTCAACCCGGCCAGGGCCACCGCGGAGCGCGGGGTACCGGGGGATATCGCGATTCCCCTGTTCCAGCAATACCTCGTGCCCTTCGAGCTCACATCTATCCTGCTGCTCGCGGCCATCGTCGGGGCGGTAGTGCTGGCGAAGCGGAGGATCTGATGCCGCTCGTCGCTCCGTCCCTCGCCGTGTCGGCGATCCTGTTCACGATCGGAGTGCTGGGCGTCCTGCTGCGCCGCAATGCGATTGTGATCTTCATGTGTGTCGAGCTGATGCTCAACGCCGTCAATCTCACGTTCATCGCGCTGTCCCAGGCCTACGGGCTCTCCGGACAGATCTTCGTCTTCTTCGTGATGACGGTGGCGGCCGCGGAGGCATCTGTCGGGCTGGCGATCATCGTCGCCGTCTTCCGGCACCACCGGTCGGTGGATCTCCGCAACGTCAATCTGCTCAGAGGCTGATGCACTTCCCGGTCGATCTCCTCGCGGTGCAGGGCCCGGGCCAGCCCGGGTGGCTCGAGAACGTCCAGCTGTCCCTGCGACGCGATGTGGCGCTGATCATCGGGCTTCCCTTCCTCGGGTTCCTCGTGAACGGGGCTCTCGCTCTATGGCGGCCCCGGGCCAAATCGGCGGTGTCGATCATCGGCTGCGCCGTGGTACTCGGCTCGTTCGGGATCGGCATATTGCATTTCCTCGGCCTCTCGACGGCCTGGCACGTGGCACCTGACGCCGCACCCGTCGTGACGTTGTGGCGGTGGATCCCGGCGGGCGAACTGAAGGTCGATTTCGCATTTCAGCTGGATCAGCTCTCGATGGTCATGGTCCTCGTGGTTACGGGCGTCGGCAGCCTGATTCATGTGTTCAGCACCGGGTACATGAAGGCGGATGACGGGTACGCGCGCTTTTTCGCGTATCTCAATCTGTTCATCACCTTCATGCTGGTGCTGGTCCTCGGGGCCAGTTTCCCGGTGATGTTCATCGGGTGGGAAGGGGTCGGCCTCTGCTCCTACCTCCTGATCGGCTTCTGGTTCACCGAGAAGGTCAACGCGGACGCCGGCAAGAAGGCATTCATCGTCAATCGCATCGGTGATTTCGGGTTTCTCATCGCTATGTTCCTGGTGTGGCAGGTTTTCCGAAGCCTGAATTTCAAGGAGGTCTTTGAGCAGGCGCCGGCCCTGCTCCCGGCCGGCGGCGCGATGGTCACGATGATCACTCTGTTCCTCTTCCTGGGGTGCACGGGCAAGTCGGCCCAGATTCCGCTGTACACCTGGCTCCCGGACGCCATGGCCGGTCCGACCCCGGTCTCCGCCCTGATCCACGCGGCGACGATGGTCACGGCCGGCGTCTACCTGGTGGCGCGTACCAACGTATTGTTCGCGCTGGCCCCCCTCAGTCAGGAGGTGGTCGCCGGGATCGGTGCCCTGACCGCGCTGTTTGCCGCCACCATCGGCCTCCGCCAGTACGATATCAAGAGAGTTCTCGCCTATTCGACTGTGTCGCAGCTGGGATACATGTTCCTCGGCGTCGGGACCGGCGCGATTGCCGCCGGGATGTTTCATCTCGTGACCCACGCCTTCTTCAAGGCTCTGCTGTTCCTCGGCTCGGGTAGCGTGATTCACGCGATGCACCACGCGTATCATGCGACCCACAGCCATGACGACCCGCAGGACATGCGCAACATGGGCGGCCTCGCCAGGTACATGCCGGTGACGGCCGGACTCATGATCGTCGCGACCCTGGCCATCGCGGGCATTCCTCCGTTCGCGGGCTTCTTCTCGAAGGACGAGATCCTGGCCTACGCGTTCGGGCGCGGGGAGCACCAGCCGGCCTTCCAGCTCTTCTGGGCGATGGGCGCCATCGGGGCGCTGCTGACCGCCTACTACATGGCCCGGCTGATCGTCATGACATTCTTTGGCGAAAACCGCACCGGCCAGCAGGAGCGGGCCCACCTGCACGAGGCGCCGTGGAGCATGACCGGGCCGCTTCTGGTCCTGGGCGTGCTGAGCCTCGCCGGCGGATGGTTGAACCTCCCCGAAATGGCGGACTGGCTTGGCCCGACCGGGCTGCTGCACCACTGGCTCGAACCGATCACCGCGGCAGGGGCACGAATCGCGGAGGGGCAGGGCACTCAGGCCGTGCTTCCCGAGGGAGGAGTCGAGGCCAGTCTCGTCCTGGTGGCGGTGGCCCTCGCGCTCCTCGGCCTGGCGCTGGGGGCCTTCGTGACGCTCAAGGCCCGAACGGTACCCGCACGACAGGCGCTCCCCGAGCACGGTTTCTGGAAGGTGCTGTATCACAAGTACTACATCGACGAGCTGTACGACCGTTACCTGGTGCGGCCCTTGGTGGACCTGTCCCGCGCGGTCCTGTGGAAGACGGTCGATCAAAAGGTCATTGACGGGGCGGGCGTCAACGGCATCGCCGGAGTCTCCCGCGTGCTCGGTTGGCTGGGCAGTCGTCTGCAGACGGGACAGGTCGGGGTCTACGTGGTGCTGTTCCTGGTCGGGGCGCTGTGCGTCCTTGGAATGGTGGCCTGGCGATGAGCGAGTTGCTGAGCGCGGTCGGGTATGACCGGTGGATCCTGAACGCCCTGATCGTGCTGCCGCTGCTAGGGGTGCTTCCCGTCATGGTGTCTCCAGCCTCCCGGGCCCGGTATATCGCCCTCGGTGTCTCGCTGGCTGAACTGGTGCTGTCGCTCGGCCTGTGGTGGGCGTTCAATCCGGCCACGGCCGCGATGCAGTTCGGAGTCAATGCACCGTGGCTCCCCCAATGGGGGATCAGCTGGAGCCTGGGGCTCGACGGCCTGTCCCTGTTCATGGTCCTGCTGACGACCGTCATCACCCCCTTGGCTCTGCTGAGCAGCTTCAAGTACATCACCGAGCGGGAACGGCCCTATTACGCCCTCATGCTGACCCTGCTCTCGGGCATGCTGGGCGTGTTTCTCGCCCTCGACATGTTCCTCTTCTATGTGTTCTGGGAGATCATGCTGATCCCGATGTATTTCATCATCGGGATCTGGGGCGGAGCGCAGCGACTCTACGCGGCGATCAAGTTCTTCATCTACACCTTCGCCGGCTCGCTCCTGATGCTGGTGGCGATCCTGGTGATGATGTTCCAGCTGTCGACAACCACCGGCTCGCCCAGCTTCGCCTACAGCAGCTTCCTGCAGGGTGCCCCTCAGATTGGCGCCCTTGCTCCCTGGCTGTTCCTGGCGTTTGCACTGGCCTTCGCGATCAAGGTGCCGATGTTCCCGTTTCACACCTGGCTGCCGGATGCCCATGTCGAGGCGCCCACAGCGGGCTCGGTGCTCCTGGCCAGTGTCCTGCTCAAGATGGGCACCTACGGATTCCTGCGCTTCGCGGTGCCGTTCTTCCCGCACGTGGCCTTGTCACCCGTCGTCACGACGGTCGTGATCGCCTCCGCGGTCGTGGGCGTCGTGTACGGCGCCCTCGTGGCGATGGTCCAGCCCGACGTGAAGAAGCTGGTAGCCTATTCGTCGGTAAGCCACCTGGGCTTTGTGATGCTGGGGATCTGGGCCGCCACCCTGCAAAGCGTCCAGGGCGCGCTGATGATCATGATTGGCCACGGCATCTCCACCGGCGCACTCTTCCTGCTCATCGGGATGCTGTATGAGCGCGGTCATTCCCGGGACATCGCCGCATACGGGGGGCTCGCCAGGGTGGTCCCGGTCTTCTCGCTGATCCTGGTCGTCACCTCCCTCGCTTCGATCGGCCTGCCGGGCCTTAACGGATTCGTGGGAGAATTCTTGGTGCTGCTGGGCAGCTTCGAGCGGCATCCCTGGGCCACCGGCCTGGCTGCGACGGGAGTCATTTTCGCGGCGGCGTATCTGTTGTGGGCCTTGCAGCGAATCATTTTCAACAGTCTCGACAAGCCCGAGAACGCGCGCCTGCGCGATCTCACCCCGCGCGAGCTCTGGGTGGTGCTCCCGCTGGTTGCGGGGATGGTGTGGCTCGGGCTGTATCCGAAGCCGGTGCTGGACCGCATGGACAGCGCGGCGAGGCAGTATATCCAGCTCGCCCGGCCCGATGTGACATCGCTTCCTGAAACCGCGCTGACCGGGGTGCAGGAGCCGGCCCCACGATGATCCAGATCGATCAGACCACGCCCCTGGGGACCGTCGTCGCCCTGGCGCCGGAGGTGGTTCTGTCGGTGGCCGCCCTCGCTGTCCTCCTGGTCATCAGCTGGCGGCACTCCGGGCCCCGCGACAGCCGCCTGGCAGGCTGGCTCAGCCTGGCCGGCCTGGCGGCCGCGGCGGTGGCGCTGTTGTGGATCGCGCTGCGGTCACCGGAGGAGAGCGGCCTGGGGCAGATGATGGCCCTCGATGCCTATCGCTACACCGGCTCGGCGATCATCCTGCTGCTCTCCATCGGATCGGTGCTGGCATCCCTGGGATACCTCGAGCGCGAGCGGCTGGTCGCCCCCGAGTTCTACGTCCTGCTCCTGTTGGCCGTCGTCGGCATGCTGTTCATGGTCAGTGCCGAGGATCTGATTGTCCTGTTCCTCGGACTCGAAACCATGTCGGTGGCGGTCTATGTGCTCGCGGGCTACAACCGGGGAGATCCGTTCAGCGCCGAAGCCGCCCTCAAGTATTTCCTGATCGGCGCTTTCGCCTCGGGATTTCTGCTTTATGGAATCGCGCTGGTGTACGGAGCCACCGGAAGCACCAACGTCGTGCTGATCGGAGCCCAGTTCGGTGATGGCAATCTGAGCCTCATGGCCAGGCTCGGGTTGGGTTTGCTGGTCATCGGGTTCGGATTCAAGATCGCTGCAGTACCGTTCCACATGTGGGTGCCTGACGTATACGACGGGGCGCCGACTCCGGTGAGCGGATTCATGGCGACGTCCGTGAAGGCCGCGGCATTCATCGCGCTCGCGCGGCTCATGCTGACCGGCTTTGCCGGGTCGCTCGTGACCTGGCAACCCATCGTCTTCGGCATCGCCGCGGCTTCGATGGTGCTGGGCAATCTGGTGGCGCTGGCCCAGAAATCGGTGAAGCGCATGCTCGCCTACAGCTCGGTCGCCCATGCGGGCTACCTGCTGGCGGCCCTCTGGCCTGGGACGCCCTTCGGCGCATCCTCCCTGACGTTCTACCTGCTCGCGTACGGCATCACTTCGATTGCCGCGTTCACCCTTCTGGGGGCCCTCGGCCGGAACGGCGAGCGGGAGGTGACCCTGGATGAGTTGGCCGGCCTCGGTGAGCAGCGCCCCTGGATGGCCTTCGGGCTGGCGGTGTGCATGCTCTCACTCCTCGGCTTTCCAGGAACCATCGGGTTCATCGGGAAATGGTACATCCTCTCCGCCCTGGTGGCATCGGGACAGCGGCTGCTGGCCGTCCTTCTGGTGCTCGTCAGCGTCGTCTCGGCGGGCTACTACCTGCCGGTGATCATGGCCATGTACATGCGGCCCGCCCGGGCCCCGCTCGTCCACCAGGATCGGGGTCTGCCTGGTAGTGCCAGAACCGCGGTGCTGGTGGGCGTGGCGTTGATCCTGATCCTGGGCTTCTGGCCCACTCAGGTCCTCCATCTTTCCGACGATGCGGCCGTCTCGCTGGCACAGACGGCCGGACAGGCCGCGCCGGACAGGTGATCGTACCCGCTTCCATCTTTCGACAATACGATATTCGCGGGCTGGTCGATGCCGAGTTGACGTCCGACCTCGCCCGAGCGATCGGTCGTGCCTGTTGCACCCTCGGATGCGAGCGATTGGGCCGACCGCCCGTGCTGGCGGTTGGCCAGGACAACCGGCCGTCGAGTGACCAGCTCGCCAGAGGACTGCGCGCCGGCATTGCCGAGAGCGGTGGCACCGCGGTTGACGTTGGAGTCCTCCCGACGCCCGCCCTCTACTTCGCCGTCCAGGCGCTCCTGACCGATGGCGGCGTGCAGGTGACCGGGTCGCACAATCCGCCGGAATTCAATGGATTCAAACTGGTCCTGGCCGGCGATGCGCTCCACGGAGAAGACCTGCTCCGTTTGCGGGACATCATTGATCGTGAGGATTGGCCCAGCGGCGCTGGGCTGGAAACCGCCAACGCGTCAATCCTGCCACGATACCGGGAGGCCATCGTGGCTCGCCACCACCTGCGCCGGCCCGTTCGAGTCGTGGTCGATTGCGGCAATGGAGTGGGCAGCCTGATTGCCGTTTCGACGCTGGAGGCCCTTGGCGCCGAAGTGGTTCCGCTGTTTTGCGAGTCTGATGGGAGGTTTCCCAACCACCACCCGGACCCAACGGTGGTGGAGAATCTGCGGGAGCTTCAGGCCGAGGTGCGACGAAGTGGGGCGGAGCTCGGCGTGGCCTTCGATGGGGACGCCGATCGGCTCGGCGCCGTGGACGAGGCTGGAGCCGTCGTGTTCGGTGATCAATTGCTGGTGCTTTTCGGACGCGACGCCGTGCGACGCTTTGGGCCGGGCACGCGGGTCATTTTCGACGTGAAGTGCTCCGACGTCCTGCCGCAGGCCCTCGCGGCTGCAGGGGCCCGGCCCGAGATGTGGAAGACCGGGCACTCCCTGATCAAGGCCCGGATGAAACAGCTCCAGGCCCCGCTGGCCGGTGAGATGAGTGGCCACATGTTCTTCGGTGGCGACTGGCTGGGTTTCGACGATGCGCTCTTCGCCGCTGCCCGGCTGCTCGAGATCGTGGCGGCGGGCCCCGGAGGATTGGCCCCGTTGCTCGCGGATCTGCCCCGTACTTGGGTAACCCCCGAAATCCGGGTTGAATGTCCGGAAGACCGGAAAGTCAGACTGGTCGAAGAGGCCACGGAGTACTTTGAGTCCCGATACCCGATCAGCACGATCGATGGGGTCCGCATGACGTTTCCCCATGGCTGGGGGCTGATTCGCGCTTCGAACACCCAGCCGATTCTGGTCCTTCGATTCGAGGCCCGCGACCCGGTGTCCCTCGCCTCCTACCAGGGCGAAGTCATGAGCTGGCTGCGGCAGCGCCTGTAGCCCGCAACTCGGGCCGGGCCACGGAACCGAGGCAGGTGGCGACGCCTCACGACCTCCGATACGTTTGTCCTCCATGTCGCCGCGCGCCACCAGGGTCACCATAGCCATCCTCCTGCTGGTGGCCCTCCTCTTTGTGGGACGGTGGAGTGCCGGTGTCCTTGCCGAGCACTGGTGGGCCGGGCAGATCTCGCCGATGGCGGCCCGCTTTGTCACCAAATGGTCCCTGATCGCTTCCCTCTTGGAAGTCGTAGGCGTCGTGGTCGCCTGCGCCTGGTTCGTTGCTCACCTGCTCCTCGTGTACCGCGCGATCGGGTCGGTCCAGGTGCATCGCCGGCTCGCGAACCTCGAGATCCGGGAAGCGGTAAACATGCGGGCGCTGGTATGGCTCGGTGTCGGGGGCGGGCTGGTCTTGGGTTTCCTCAGCGGGCGCGGCACGGGTGACTGGACCGGGGCCGTTCTCCTGGGAACCACTGGGCTGCAGTACGGCGAGACCGACCCGTTGCTGGGGAGGGAGCTGGGCTTCTATCTGGCTCGACTTCCGCTGTCCCGTCTGGCTCACGGCTACATCCTGCTGCTGACCCTCGGGGCACTCTGTGGTGTCGCCGTGCTCTATTGGGTCATTGGTGCGGTGCGCTGGTCGGAACATCGCCCGGCGATCAACGACCATGCCCGCCGGCACCTGGGTGGTCTGGCCGCCCTGTTGGCGCTGGCGCTGGCCTGGGGCTACGTCCTGGAACCCTACGAGTTGATCGGCGGACTGAGTGGCACCGTCCACGAAGGGCTCTTCGAGTTCCACCGGACCGTCGCCCTCGTGCTCACCGGAACTGCCATCGCCGCAGCGCTGCTTTCGGCCCTGTGGGCGCTCCGAGGCCGCCATACCCTGATGCTCGCCATCTGGTCGTTGCTCGCCGTGGCATCTCTCCTCGGGCACTACGTCATTCCGGCTCTGCTCGGCGCGAGCCCCGCGTCAGTAATCGATGCGGCCACGCGCCGCCACCTCGACCAGCTGGCTTACGGCATGAGTGCGGCGAGGGATTCGACGCTGGAACGCCACGATCTGCCCCCGGATCCGCCCCGCCCGGCCGCGCTATGGCATCCCACGCTGGCGGTAGAAGCCACCGCGGCGGGCGACTCCGGGCGGGTCGTCGCCGCTGACCGCGCGGTCGTGACGGTGAGTCGCCACCCGCGACCGACCTGGCTGGTGATACGGGATCGGGAGCGCGAGGGGGCATCCGTCACCGTGCTCCTTGATGATCAGACGACCGCGCTGGGCCAACCGATCAGTTTCCGTGACGGCGACAGCCTGCGTACCGAGGCCGGCGCGCCGGTTCTCCGGCTGCCGCTCTACGGCAGCTGGCCGCGAGGCCCCGAGAGCGTGACGGACACGGTGCCCGGCGGCGTCGCGGTCGGTTCGGGACTCCGCCGCCTGGCGCTGGCGTGGGCCCTCCAATCGGGGCGTCTCCTCGGTCCCATCACCCCCGATCAGCGGGTCTACTGGCATCTCGATCCCAGCGACCGGCTGGCGCGACTCGCACCCTTCGCGGTGTGGGGAGCGCCCACACCGCGCCTGGTCGGAGGTGAGCTGGTCTGGCTCGTGGACGGGCTGCTACCCAGCAGCGCTTTCCCAGGCTCAAGTCGGGTGGAATGGCGCGGTGGCTCCGTGGGCGGGCTCCGAGCCGGTCTGATCGGGGTTGTCAGGGCTACGAGCGGGAAGACCGCAATCTATCTTCGCCACACCGCCGACGAAGTGGCCAAGGAATGGCGGGAGCTCTCCGACAGCCTCGTCCAACCCGCGTCCGCGCTGCCCTCGGACATCGCGCGCGTGCTCCCGTACCCGGCCGAGCTGCTCGAGTCCCAGGTGCGCGTCCTGGCCCAGCCGCACTGGGGCCTAGGTCAGGCGATCGGCAGGACGGAAGCCGTCGGAAAGACCGGTCCCATCGACGAGGGCCTGTGGGAACCTGACACCAGCGGGGTGCAGGTGGTGGTGCCGTACGAGCGCCCCGACCAGCGGCAGATATCGGCCGTGGTACGCGCGCGGGTAACCGACGGCTGGGAAGGTCTGGCAATCTTCCGGATCGACAGCCTGCTGTCCCTTCCGGACCCGACCGCCCTGCGAGCCAAGTGGGAGCGCTTCCCGACCTTTCAGCAACTCAAGGATTCGGTCGAGAAGACCGGCGCCAAGCTCGAGCCCGGACCGATACGCTATTGGCCCACTTCAGCAGGCCTCGGGGCCTATCAGCCACAGTTCGCCCGCCGCGAGGGTCAGGAGCCCAGCCTCGCCTGGGTGAGCCTCGCCATTGCCGACCGCCGCGGGGCGGGACACGACCTCGAGGAGGCCTGGCAGAACCTCTTGGGCCTCTCGGCACCGATCATCTCCGCCGGTGAGCACGGCAGCCAGTTGCTGGAAGCCCGCCGCTTCATTCAGGCTGCCGAGGCCGCCCTCAAGCGTGGGGACCTCGAGGCATTCGGTCGGGCATGGGAGGGATTGAAACGCACTGTTGGAGTCCCCTAAGTGCCAATCTTGCTACCGGTTAGCTCATTATTTACCTTCCGCCCCGCAGCCGGCCAGGCGGGGAGAGGCCGCCCGGTCCCGGCACCCCCCAGGAGAGGACACCGTGAATCTGCACGAATACCAGGGCCGCGCCCTGTTTCGGGCGGCGGGCATCCCCATGCCAGACGGCGACGTCGCTTCGACTCCATCTGAGGCGGAGTCGATCGCCCGGCGGATTGGGGGCACGGTCGTCATCAAGGCGCAGGTTCACGCCGGGGGCCGGGGCAAGGCTGGTGGGGTGAAGCTCGCCAGAACCCCTGCCGAGGCCGGGGTGGCTGCCGAGAAAATTCTGGGCATGGTCATCAAGGGGCTGGTGGTTCAGCGGGTGCTAGTCGTGCCGGCCGCCGATATTGCCAGCGAAGCCTATGTCGGTCTTATCATGGACCGGGCCACGCAGCGACCGGTATTCATGGTGAGCCCGGCCGGCGGCATCGACATCGAGGAGGTAGCGCGAAAGACGCCGGATCGCATCCGCCGGGTGGGAGTTGACCCTCGGTATGGCCTTCTGCCCCATCAGGCCATGGGGCTTGCCTTCTTTCTGTACCGGGAATTCACGCAGGCGCGGTCCGCTGCCCGGATCATGGAACAGCTCTACCAGGTCTTTACGGCCAACGGCTGCTCGCTCGCAGAGATCAACCCGCTGGTAACCACGCCCGACGGCCGGGTCGTCGCGCTGGATGCCAAGGTGTCGGTTGATGACAATGAGCTTGACCGCCGCCCCGATCTGGCTCTTTTGCGCGACGAATCCGCTGAAGCTCCGAGCGAAGTCCAGGCCCGGCGGGCGAACCTGACCTTTATCAAGCTGGAAGGAAATGTGGGCTGCGTGGTAAACGGCGCCGGTCTCGCAATGGCGACCATGGACCTGGTGAAGTACTACGGAGGTGAGCCCGCCAACTTTCTCGACATCGGTGGCAGCTCCAACCCCGACAAGGTGGTCAGTGCCCTTCGCATCATCACCAGCGACCCCAATGTGAAGGCGATCCTGTTCAATATCTTCGGCGGGATTACTCGCACCGACGACGTGGCGAACGGGATTAAGACCGCTCTGGAGCAGTTCCCGGTGAAGGTGCCGATCGTCGTCCGCCTGACCGGCACCAATGAAGCAGAGGCCGTGAAGATTCTTCGCGAGATCGGCATGACCGCGCTGCCGGACATGGATGAAGCCGTGCAGCGGGTCGTGGCCATGGTCGGAGGAGCCGCGTGAGCATTTTCATAGGCCGGGACACCCGCCTGGTCGTGCAGGGAATCACCGGGCGGGACGGCTCCTTTCACAGCCGCCAGATGCTGGAATACGGAACCCGGGTCGTGGCCGGGGTAACGCCGGGGAAGGGCGGGCAGCGCTTCGAAGACCGCGTCCCCGTCTTCAATACCATGGTCGAGGCCGCCCGGGACACCGGGGCGAATGCCAGCGTGATCTATGTACCGCCGGCCGGCGCGGCAGGCGCCATCTTCGAAGCGGCGGACGCAGGTCTCGCACTGGTGGTGTGTATCACCGAGGGTGTCCCGGTGATGGACATGACCAAGGTGTTGCCCTACGTACGAGAGCGGGGCGCCCGACTCATCGGTCCGAACTGCCCCGGACTCATCACGCCGGGCGAGTCAAAGGTCGGCATCATTCCGGGGAACATCTGTCTTCCCGGCCGGGTCGGCCTGGTCTCACGAAGCGGCACCCTGACCTACGAGGTTGTGAACCACCTCACCCGGAGCGGTATCGGCCAAAGCACCTGCGTCGGCATTGGAGGGGACCCGCTCAACGGGACCTCCTTCATCGAGTGCCTGCGTGCTTTCCAGGACGATCCGGCAACGGATGTGATCGTCCTGCTGGGGGAGATCGGCGGAATGGACGAGCAGAACGCCGCCCAGTTCGTCCGCGAGAACGTGACCAAACCGGTGGTCGGTTTCATCGCCGGCCAGACCGCTCCCCCCGGGCGGCGGATGGGGCACGCCGGTGCCATCATCTCCGGCTCCTCCGGGACCGCGGCCGAGAAGATCGCCGCGTTCGAGGCGGCGAAGATTGCGGTCATGAAACGGCCGGTTGACGTGGTCGCCTTGGTCAAGGCCAGGCTTCAATAGGGGTGGGCCGTCGGAAGACGGGCGAATCGTCTGCCGCTGACTGGGCCCGTTTCACCATTGACGACGGGGTTCCTGTGGCCAAGATCCTGACGCTGGGCATGCTCAAGCCCGACGCCATCGAAAGTGGGAAGGCTGGGCTGATCATCGCCCACATCCAGAAGGAAGGTTTTGTGATTCGGGGTGCCCGGCTCACTCGGCTTTCGCCGGCGCAGGCGGCCAGGTTCTATGAGATCCACAAGGGGCGGCCCTTTTATTCCGACCTTGTCGCATTCATGACCTCAGGACCGGTCCTCCCGATGGTCCTTGAGCGCCAGGATGCAGTAGCCCACTTCCGGATGGTCATCGGGGCAACCGACCCCGCCGAAGCCGCCCCTGGGACGATCCGGAAGCTGTACGCGGAGTCCAAGGGCAGGAACGCCGTGCACGGGTCGGACAGCGTCGAGAACGGGCTGCGCGAAGTGGCATTCTTCTTCTCGGAGAGCGAGCTCGCGGGCTTGTGGGGCTAGGTCGGACCGTTCGGGACCGCGCCCGGGTGGGGCGGGCCGGCTGAGGCAGAAGTGCCAGGGTGCCGACGCGTCCGCTTGACTCAAGTTGTTGTCCCAACTAGGTTTTGGGGCTATGCTTCAGGTCGACATCCGGGATCTTCACCGGGGGCCTGTGGAGACCGTCGGCCGGCTGGACGCCGCCGACCCGACGTTCGGCGGCCTCGGCCTGGATCTGGACGGACCGGTCGAAGTAAGCGGCCGACTTTCACAGACTGGCGATTCGGAATTCTTGTGGCAGGCTCGGATCACGGGCACCCTGCGCGGCTCCTGCCGCCGGTGTCTGACCGACGTACTGTCTCCGCTCCATGCGGACGTCGAGGTGCTGTTCAGTGCCGACCCGGATGCGGCGGACGATCCATCGGTCTACCCGCTCGCGACTCCGGTGACGCGGGTGGACGTTCGGCCGGCGGTGCGGGAAGAGGTTGCCCTGGCCGTGGCGGCCTACCCACTCTGCCGTGAGGACTGTGCCGGTCTCTGTCCCCGTTGCGGGGCCGATCTCAACGCCGGGCCCTGCAACTGCCGGGCCCCTTCTGACTGAGGCTTCAGATGGCCGTTCCGAAGCGCAAGCTCTCCAAGTCCCGCAAGCGGCTCCGTCGCGGACACCACAGGGCGGCCGTGATAGCCACCCAGGCGTGTCCGCGTTGCAGCTCTCCCAAGTTGCCGCATCGAGTGTGCCCGACCTGCGGGTATTATCGCGGTAAGAAGATGGTCGAGGTCGAGGACGCCTGAGCGTGATCCGCATCGCGCTCGACGCCATGGGGGGGGACCACGCCCCGCAGGCCGAGGTTGAGGGCGCAGTCCAGGCTCTGAAGGAACTGCCCCCCGGCTTCGTCATCCAGCTGGTGGGGCACCGGGCCGCGATTGACGCAGAATTGACCCGGTTTCCCCAGGCCGATCGGAAGCGGATCGAGATTCATGATGCGCCCGATGTCATCGAGATGCATGAGAAGCCGCTGGCCGCGGTGCGCAAGAAACCCAAGTCCAGTCTGGTGGTCGGCTTGGGGCTCCAGAAGGCCGGGACTTCCGATGCGTTTGTCTCGGCCGGGAATACCGGTGCGGTGCTGGTGGCCTCCACGATGCTCCTTGGGCTGCACCCGGGGGTCGAACGGGCTACGGTCGCGACCCTGTTCCCGACGACCGACGATCCGGTCCTGGTGCTCGATGCGGGTGCGACAGTGGATTGCTCGCCGCGCGAGCTGGTCGGCTTCGCCTGGCTCGGGACGATTTACATGCAGGACGTCCAGGGCCGGCCCAACCCGAAGGTCGGCCTTCTCAATGTGGGCGAGGAAGACGAGAAGGGGACCATGGCTGCCAAGGAAGCGCACGCCCTCCTCCGGCAGACCCCCGGACTGAATTACGTCGGCAACATCGAAGGTCGCGACATCGTCGCGGGCCATCACGACCACGGGATGGTCGATGTAGTCGTATGCGACGGATTCGTGGGCAACATCGTCCTCAAGTTCTACGAGTCTGTCGCGCGGTTGATCGTCCGCCTGGTCAAGCAGGAGTCTCCCGCGACCCTGGAGCAGGATGCCATCAAGCGGGTCTTCCGGCACCTCGACTACTCCGAATATGGCGGGGCCCCGTTGCTGGGCGTCAAAGGGGTGGCGATCATCTGCCACGGCTCTTCCAGCCCCAATGCGTTCAAGAATGCCATCCGGGTGGCCACCCAGGCCGTGGCCCACAACCTGAGCGCGCACATCGAGGCGCGCTTCGCCCGGCGTGATGCGGAGTCGCGAGCCTGATGCGGCGCCCCATCGTGCATATCGCCGGGCTCGGCGTCTTTGTGCCGGCACACGTGGTGACCAACCGGGACTTTGAGGCCCGGCTGGAGACGTCCGATCAATGGATCGTGGAGCGGACCGGCATCCGGGAACGCCGCTACGCCGGGCCCGATGAGACGGTGGCCAGCATGGCCAGGACGGCGGCGTGCACCGCCCTGGCGCGAGCGGGCATCGCGGCGGTGGACTTGGATTGCCTCCTCGTCGCCACGGCGACGCCGGACCGTATTCTGCCCTCCACCGGCTGCTACCTGCAGGCGCTGATCGGGGCCGAGCGCGCGGCGGCCCTCGACCTTTCGGCCGCCTGTTCCGGTTTCATCTACGGCCTGACTATCGCCGAAGGCCTGATTGCCGCCGGCCAGGCCCGGCACGTGCTCGTGGTCGGCGGGGAAAAGCTCACCTGCATCACCGACCAGCAGGACCGCTCCACCGCGATCCTGTTTGGTGACGGCGTCGGGGCGGTGGTGGTCTCGGCCGGCGCGAAGAACGGGAGAGGACTGCTCTCCTCCTTCATCAAGTCCGATGGCCGGCTGGCTGACCTCCTCTACATCCCCAGCGGCGGGGCAGCCGATCCGATCTCCGAGAAGGTGGTTCGCGATCGCTCTCACTACATGAAGATGGCGGGCCGGGAAGTCTTCAAGCATGCGGTACTGACCATGGCCGAGGCGTGCGATGAAGCGATTCAGCGGGCGGGCATCCGCCCGGAGGAGATCGACCTCCTGGTGCCGCATCAAGCGAACATCCGAATCATCGACGCGACCGCTCGGCATGCGGGAATCCCGCCTGAGAAAGTCGTCGTGACCGTGGATCGTTACGGCAACACGTCCGCCGCTTCGATACCGATGGCGCTCGCCGACGCGGAGGCGTCCGGGCGGCTCAAGCCTGGCATGATCGTACTCCTGGTGGCGTTCGGCGCCGGGTTCACCTGGGGATCGGCGGTCATCCGGTGGTGACCGTCGTCATGTGTCCTGGCCAGGGCGCGCAGCGGGTGGGGATGGGGAAGGATCTCGCCGAGCGCTACCCTGCCGCGCGGGAGACGTTCGAGCGGATCGACGCAGCCCTGGGCATCCCGCTCTCACGGATCATGTGGGCGGGTCCCGAAAGCGAGCTGACCCTGACCCACAACGCCCAGCCGGCGATCCTCGCGCACAGCATGGCGGTCTGGGCGGTGATCGGGGACCGGCTGCGTCCGGGTCTGCGCGCCACGGCCGGGCACAGCCTGGGAGAGTACAGCGCCTATGTCACTGCCGGGGCCCTTTCCCCGGAGGAGGCCGCGCGCCTGGTCCGCCGCCGGGGGGAGTTGATGTTCGAGGCTGGCAAGCGTCGCCCCGGAGCAATGGCCGCAGTGCTCGGACTGGCCACCGATCAGGTCGAGGCGGCGTGTCGGGAGGCCACCACCGGTGCGGAAGTCGCCGTGGCCGCCAATATCAATGCGCCGGATCAGACGGTCTTGTCGGGCGATCCGGCAGCCGTGGAACGGGCGGGGACCGCTTGCAAGGCAAAGGGGGCCAAGCGGGTGATCCCACTCAAGGTGAGCGGGGCCTTCCACTCCCCTCTCATGGAGCCGGCACAGGCCGGCCTCCGCGCCGAGCTCGCCGCGGCCAGCTTCTCTGATCCGGCGATCCCGGTGGTCGCCAATGCCACAGCGGAACCGGTCCGGGATGCGGACGAGGCCAAGCGGCTCTTGGTGGAACAGTTGACGGCGCCGGTCCGATGGGTCGGTTGCATGCAGCGAACGGCGGCACTGGCTCCGGGGGCGACCTACTGCGAAATCGGGCCGGGGAGCGTCCTAACGGGGCTGCTGAAGCGCATTGTACCGGCGGCGCCGGCCCTCACGCTGGGCACGGCGGACGAACTCGACAGACTGCTCGCCGGCGACTGAGCACCCATGGCCGTTACCATCGATCTCAGCGGCAAAACCGCCTTTGTGACCGGCTCGACGCGGGGCATCGGCCGTGCAGTGGCTGCACAGCTGTACCAGGCCGGCGCCAGCGTGGCCGTCGTGGGGCGTGACCAGGTGAAGGCGGATGCGGTCGCCGCCGAGCTGGGAGACCGGGCCAGGGGCGCGGCCTGCGATGTGAGTAACGGCGCCCAGGTGCAGGCAGCGGTTTCGACCGTGGAGCAGGCGCTGGGCCCGGTGGACATTCTCGTCAACAATGCCGGGATTACCCGTGACAACCTGCTCCTTCGCATGAGCGAGGGGGAGTGGGACGAGGTGCTGCGAGCGAATCTCACCGGCGCCTTCCACACGACCAAGGCCGTCCTCAAGGGGATGATGAAGCGGCGCAGCGGCCGGATCATCAACATCACCAGTGTCATCGGCCTCACGGGCAACAAGGGCCAAGCGAATTACGCCGCCAGCAAGGCCGGCCTCATCGGGTTTTCCAAGTCGGTCGCCAAGGAGTATGGCGGACGTGGCATCCTGGTCAATGCCGTGGCCCCGGGTTTTATCGAGACCGACATGACCGCTGCCTTGCCCGAGGAAGCACGAACGGCCATGTTGGGCGGCATCGCCCTCGGGCGGTTCGGTCGCCCGGAGGATGTGGCGGCCGCAGTCCTCTTTCTGGCCTCAGATTTGGCGGGCTACATTACCGGTCAGGTGCTCATCGTAGATGGCGGCCTCGCCGTCTGATGCGCACCGTCACCCTCACCCAGTCCCGAGGACGTCATGAGCAACGTTGAAGATCGCGTCAAGGACATCATCGTCGAGGAGCTTGGCGTCGAACGCGAAAAGCTCACCAGCGAGGCCAGCTTCATGGAGGATCTGGGCGCGGACAGCCTCGACACGGTGGAGCTCGTAATGGCGTTCGAAAAGGAGTTCGACATCGACATCCCGGACGAGGAGGCCGAGAAGCTCCGCACCGTCGGTGATGCGATGAAGTACCTCCACGAGAAGCTTGGGAAATAGTTTGCCCCAGCGTGTCGTCATTACCGGGACCGGGCTGGTCACCCCGGTCGGCCCGGACGTCGCCACGACCTGGGCTGGCCTGCTGGCCGGTCGGTCTGGCGCGGGGCCCATCACCAAGTTCGACCCCTCGCGACTCGGGGTACGGTTCGCCTGTGAGGTGAAGGGTTTCGACCCACTGCGATACATGGATCGCAAGGAGGCCCGGCGGTACGATCTCTTTGCCCAGTTCGCGCTGGGTGCGGCGCACCAGGCCATCACCGAGGCCGGGCTCGAGGGGAAGTTTCCCAACCCCGACCATACCGGCGTGGTGATCGGGAGCGGTATCGGGGGCATGCAGACCTACGAGGACAACTGCGCCGCCTATATCCTCAAGGGGCCGGATCGGGTGTCCCCCTTCTTTGTGCCCATGTACATCCCGGACATCGCTGCCGGACTGGTGTCCATCCGCTACGGGCTCCGGGGGCCCAATTTCGCGACCGTCTCCGCCTGCGCGTCCTCGGCGCACGCGATCGGGGAATGCTACAAGATGATCCGCTACGGGTCTGCGGTGGCCATGGTGGCCGGCGGCGCCGAAGCTGCGATCACCGGACTGACGGTCGCGGCGTTCGATAACATGAAGGCGCTGTCCCGTCGCAATGACGCGCCTGAGCGTGCCAGCCGGCCCTTCGACAAGGACCGGGATGGATTCGTGCTGGGGGACGGCGCGGGGATGGTCGTGTTGGAGAGTCTCGAGCATGCCCAGGCTCGGGGGGCGACCATTTTGGGAGAAGTGGTTGGCTACGGCATGAGCGGGGATGCTTATCACATCACCAGCCCTCCCGATGACGGCAGCGGCGCCGCCCGGGCCATGCGCGCCTGTCTCGACGATGGTGGCATCGCCCTCGAGGAAGTGGGATACGTCAATGCGCACGGCACCTCGACGCCCCAGGGGGATGTCGCCGAGACCCGGGCGGTCAAGACGGTGTTCGGCGAATCGGCGCGCAGATTGATCTTCGCCTCCACCAAGTCAATGACCGGCCACCTGCTGGGAGGGGCCGGCGCGCTCGAATTCATCGTGTCGCTGCAGGTCGTTCGGACCGGCCAGATTCCGCCGACCATCAATCAGGTCACTCCGGATCCCGAATGCGATCTGGATTGCGCGCCCAATCGCATGGTAGAGCGCAACGTGACGACCGCCCTCTCCAACTCGTTCGGCTTCGGCGGTCACAACGTGACCCTGGCGGTGAGGCCGTTCAAACCCTAGCCGAGCCGAGCGTTGCGCGGCCGCGGCGGCCCTCCGGATGGACAGCGTCGGAGGGCCGTGTAGTTTCGGTCGGACCCGACCTCTCCGCCCTCACACCCGAACGGCGCCGTCCTCGGACGGCGGAAGGCCACGCCCATGGCCACCTGGCATCGCCTTGGCACGCGCGACGAGTTGGCGCGGCGGGCGCCATTCGCCCTCAAGCTCGACCGGCAGCAGATTGCAGTCTTCTACCTGGAAGGGAGCTTCCACGCCATTGGCAACCGCTGCAACCATCGCGGCGGGCCCCTTGCCGAGGGCTTGGTGCGTGGCGAGTACGTGATGTGCCCCTGGCATGCGTGGGAGTACAGCATCGTGTCGGGCAAGGGTCCTCCGGGATACGAGGGGGAGTCGATCCCGGTGTTCGCGCTGGAGGAGCGCGGCGACGGGATCTACCTGAATTCCGAGCCGGTCTCGCCGCGACGCCTCGTCAGGCATGAGCCGCATCCGCTGGCGGTTCTCACGCCCCGGCCGGCCGGGGCAGCGACTCGTGTGCTGGGGATTTCGACCACGGCCATGGACCAGGTGAACCCGCGGTTCTCCACGTCTGATCACCTGCTTGAGGCAGCCATGGCCCATGCCGGCGGGCCGCTCGGTGCCGAGACCCGGCTGATCCGGCTCCGCGATCTCCAGTTCCGGGCCTGCGAAGGGAACTACTCGAAGGCGGCCCACGCCTGCACCTGGCCTTGCGCGATCACCGAGCGCGACCCGGCCGACCAGCTCACGCCGGTCTACGAGGGCTTGGTCCAATGGGCGGATGTGGTGCTGGTCGCGACGCCGATCCGGTGGGGGGAAGCCTCATCGCTCTATCACCGCATGGCCGAACGGCTCAACTGTATCCAGAACCAGATCACCTGCTACAACCGCTGCCTGATCAGCCGGAAAGTGGCGGCCTTCATTGTGACCGGCGGGCAGGACAACGTGCAGGCCGTGGTGGGCCATCTGCTGACCTTCTGGGCCGAACTGGGCTTTCTCTTCCCCCAGTTCCCGTTCATCGCCCACTCCCGCGGCTGGGACGCGGAGGACATGGAGACCAACGTGCGAGTGGTACGCGACAGTACCACTTTGGTCACGGCGGCCGCCGAACTGCTGGAGCGCGCGGTCGATCTTTCGCGAGTGCTCGAGCGTCACCGGCCGGAGTTGGAGAAGCCAATGGAGCGCAGCGGCCGGAAGGCTCAGCGCTTGGGCGAAGTGGCGGCAGCGCCGGAGTAGCTCGGAAGCAGCGGCGGCAGGCTGCCGTCGCCAACCAGAACCAGCAGCAATGCCAGGGTCGGCGATGGGGCCTCGCGGGTGGGACCCGCCGGGCCCGCGAGGAGCAGCAGCGAGGCACCCAGGGCATCGTACTCTGCGCTCCCCCCCAGGGAACCGAAACGGAGGCCGTCGCTGGTTACCTCGTATTCACCCTGGTGGTTCACAAGCAGGGCGTAGAATCGGGTCGTGGCATCGAGGAGGGAATCGGCCCGGGCGGCGTGTGGCGGGAACTCGGAGCGGGGCAGGCTGGTTCGCCACTCATCCAGGTCACTGCGGGTCCAGGCACCGGTTCGGCTCAACATCGCCGCCGAATCCTCGTAGGTTGCCGCGACCCACTGTTCGGCAGCGCGATAGCGGGTGAAGAGCAGCTGCAGGGTCCCCAGCGCGCGATAGGTGGCCAGAACCGACTCCGCGCGGCCCATCCGCGCCGGATTCAGCAGGTTTGCGAGCCCGAGGGCCTTGGCGCTGTCCCCAAGCTGCTTGACTGCGCCGTCCCGGGACGCGGCCATCCGGCTGGCCAGGTTGGCCGGCGCGTAGTCCCAGAATCGCAGGGTGTGGGTAGAGAAGGGGCTCACACCGACCCGAGCCGCGATCAAGTGCCGGATGGCTCGCGCCGGGATGGCGGCCTCGGCCACCGAGGAGAGCGGACGTGGCTTCAGCAGCCAGGCCAACCCGGCGGCGATAGCGAGGGCCGCAGCCAGGCAGACGACTGGAGCGACCCACTTGGGCCGGCGGCGCTCCTGTAGCTCCAGGCCGCTCTGGGAGATCATCTGGAGGACCTGGACCTCTCCGCCCGTGACAACTTCGACCGGGTGGACCGGTTCCATCGGTTCGAACGCGCTGGCGACGACCGTGCGGGTGAGTGCGGCAGCCTGGCCGTACACCGGGTGAACAGCGATGGGCAGCCATCGCTGGCTCTTGCCATGGTAGATCTCGGCGTTCGACGGAATCAGCCCGCTCTGGATGCCCACGGCGAGCTCGTCAACCGTGGGGAACAGGGCCTCTTCGCCGGACGAAAAGCGAACCCGGAACATGACGGGGGTGTGCCGCGCTATTGCCGGAGGGGCGGGGGGACACTCCCGCCGAACGCGCGCAGTAGACGCGGGATGGTCACCAGATTCTTTGCTTCAGCCGAATCCCGCCACTGCCTGGCAGCGGCCATGATCCGCTCACGCAGATCGGCATAGCTCTGTCTGGCGTGGGGATCCTCGAAGCTCACCGACTCGGGCGAGTACCGTACCCGTCCTTCCTGCGCCACAAGGAGGCCAAAGAGACTGTCGACATCGGCCGCGATGGCCCGGGCCGCCTCCGCCGTCTCAAACGACTCCCGGAGCGAACCTTGGCCTCCCAGGTCGTCGGGTCGATAGGTCTGCTCCAGCATCACCTCGCGGCCACGGTAGACCCGGAGGATGTTCCCGGCCGCAGCCACCATCCGCCGGGCGGCGCGCACGCTATCAGGGCTGGCGAACCGGTACGGAGCAAAGACCCGCCTGAAGTCGATGTAATCGAGGGCCTCGTCCATGTCGGCCCGGGAGTCGGCATAGGCCTCGAAGTAAGTGGGCGTCCGGTTGCGGGTCGTAGTCGACCGGGAGGTATGGGTGTCGGGCGGTAGCGGCGGTGGTGATGCTTCCAGGCCGTTCGTAACCGAAAGTGGCGGGGCCGGGGTCGCATGGCGAGTCGGCGCGGAGTCGGTCTTCGGCGCCGGGATCGCCTCTGGTGGCGCAGGCGACATTCCCTCCCCCAGATCGCCGGCTCGGTGCTGCTCCAACCAGGGGAGGAGATACCGCCAACCGAGATACCCGCCCCCGCCAACCAGGCCAAGGCCGACAAACCCGAGGCTTACAGCCAGGACCCAGCGCACCTTCTGTTTGTGATAGGTCCCGATGCGCCGCCACGAGGTGGGCAGGGAGGTCCGCACCGGTGTGGGATCCCTGGTTGGGTCATACTCGAAGACGGACCTCACGGGCGCTGCAGGCGGCAGGGCGTCGAGCTGTTGCAGCAAAGGGGTCAGCTCGGGTCCGCGTGGCTCCGCGAGGCCCGGAACCGGTCGTGTTGCGGTCGGTCCTGGGGGTTCCCCGAGTCCCGGGACGGGCCGTGTCGAGGCCGCCACTGCCGGCTGCTGTCCGGTGATCACGGCTCGATAGTCCGGGTGCATATGGATAGGCAGCCACCGGTTGCCGGCATTGTGGAAAACCTCAGCCGTGGGGCTTATCACACCGCTCTTTACGGCCGTGGCCAGTTCCTGGACTGTCCTGAAGGCCGCTTCTTCGCCTGTCATGAGCCTGATGCGGTACATGGATCGCTGCTCTCGCCGGGCAATTGAGTTGGGTTTCGTTGCTCTCCATGCACTTCCAGTGCCTGGCGCTTATGCAACTGCGGCTGATACAATCGAAACAGCTTCATATGCATAGCTGCATACCATTGTTTGTCAATAGGTTGTGTGCACATTGGCCATACCATAGTACTTGAAGTCTCCGCCCGTTCATCGGCTTGGCGAAAGGGGTTCCAGTCACTTGGCGCTTCACTCTGGGCGGTTGGGAGAAAACCATCGCATCAGGAGGAGCAATGGGCAGTGATCCAGCTTCCCCAAGGGCGCACTTCGGACTGTCCCGCCGCGGCTTTGTAGCACTTGCTGGAGCGACACTGTTGCCAGGCACTCCGCCAGTCCAGGCCGAATGTCACAGGCACCGTCACTTTTCCACACAGCCAACCGGCAGAGCCTCACTGCCCGAACTTGAGGGTCTGACCATCCGTCAGCTGCAGCAGGGCCTAGAGTCTGGTCGATGGACAAGCCGGGGGCTGGTGGACGGCTATCTTAAGCGGATTGCCGACTTGGATCGGGTTGGACCGACACTGCGGCACATCCTGGAAACCAACCCTGACGCCCAAGGCATTGCCGAGCAGCTGGATGAGGAGCGAAAAGCAGGGCGGCTGCGCGGCCCGCTGCACGGTATACCGCTCCTTCTCAAGGACAACATTGACACTGCCGATCGGATGACGACCACTGCAGGATCGCTCGCCCTGCAGGGCTCTCGCGCGCAGCAGGACGCGTATCTCGCGGCGCGGCTGCGTGCCGGCGGTGCCATTCTGCTGGCAAAGGCCAGCATGAGCGAGTGGGCAAACTTCCGGTCACCCCGCTCCTCCAGCGGATGGTGCAGCCGGGGCGGCCAGGGAAAGAACCCCCATGCTCTTGATCGCACGCCGTGTGGCTCCAGTTCGGGCACCGCTGGGGGTGTTGCCGCGAGCTACGCCCCAGCAGGCATCGGCACCGAGACGGATGGCTCGATCACCTGCCCGGCCTCTGTGACGGGGCTGGTTGGGCTCAAGCCGACCGTCGGGCTGGTCAGCCGCCGCGGGATCATCCCGATTTCGGCCTCTCAGGATACCGCCGGTCCGATTTGCCTTACCGTGGAAGATGCGGCCATGCTACTGAGCGCGATGACCGGTGTCGATGATCGGGATCCGGCCACTCGTGCCGGGGGGCAGTGGGCTGGCACCGACTACACCCGGTTTCTCGATCCCGGGGCGCTTCGAGGCAAGCGGCTCGGGGTTCCCCGAAAGGTCTTCACCGGTTATCACGATGGAACCGACCGCCTGTTCGAGAGGGCCATGGCGGAGTTGCGGGACCTGGGGGCGACGATCGTCGATCCGACCGATTTCCCCCATGCGGCAGACAATGGCTCAGCGGAGATGGAGGTACTGCTCTATGAGTTCAAGGCGGGCCTCAATGCCTATCTCGCGTCCCTCGGGCCATCGGCGCCGGTGAGAACGCTCAAGGATGTCATCGCCTTCAACGAGCGGGAGAGCGCCACGGTCATGCCCTTCTTCGGGCAGGAGACCTTGATCAGAGCCGAAGGCAAGGGGCCGCTCACTTCATCGGCCTACCGGCGAGCACGGGCGACCTGCGGGCGGCTGTGGCGATCGGAGGGGATTGATGCCGTCATGGACAAGTATCGGCTGGACGGGTTCGTGGCCCCGACCGGGAATCCTGCCTGGCCCATCGACCTGGTGAACGGGGATCACTTCACCGGCTCAGTGACGACGCCGGCGGCCGTGGCGGGTTATCCGCACCTGTCGGTGCCAGCAGGATTCGTCTTCGGCCTCCCGGTGGGCCTCTCGTTCTTCGGCCGCGCCTGGAGCGAGCCAGCCCTGCTGGGAATGGCTTACGCCTACGAGCAGGCGACCCACCACCGGCGTCCGCCTGGCTTCCTGCGATGCGCTGACCTCGGCCCTGGGGCCGAGGGCACAGGGTAGGCAGGAGACGCGTGCGAACGGCCCTGGCTGTCGTCGTGGTGCTTCTGGCGTGCGGTGCTGCACCGGCCGCGGCTCAAGCCGACTCGGCTGGCTCTGACACGACGACAAAGAGATATCGAAACCGACTCTTGATCCTCCCGTTCGTGAGCTACAGCCCCCAGACAAAGCTCATGTTCGGAGCGGCGGGTGGCTATCAGTTCAAGGCGCCGGGCACCGCGGGTGACACGATCACCCGCCCATCTTACCTGGTGGCCAGCGGTGCTTACACCACCAAGTCCCAGTGGACCTCTTTTGTTGCACTCAGCTGGTTCACGCCGGGAAGCCGGTGGTGGCTCTATGGCGAGGGTGCGGTCGGCTACTTCCCGGTGTTCTACTACGGGATCGGCCCCCGGACCGAGGCCGGGGACACCAATCTGATGCAGAACCGTTTCATCAGACTGAAGGCCAAGGCAGAACGTCGCATTTACCACGATCTCTATGCCGGTCTGTACTATCGCCTGGTGTCGCTCTTCGATCTTGATTGGCAGTTTCCCGCGCGTATCGGGACGGCCCTCCCGGGCGGGGCGGGCGGAGTGAGCTCGGGGGTCGGGATGGCCCTCCATCTGGATTCCCGCAACTCGATTGCGACTCCCACCCGTGGCCGGTTCCTCGCAATCGAGGCCCTGAGGAACCTCCGCTTCCTGGGCAGCGATTTCGACTATTCGCATCTCATCATCGATGCCCGAGGTTATCTCCCCGTGAGAAGAGGGAGGGACGTGGTGGCCCTCAACCTCTACGGGCAGTTCAATGGACCTGAAGTCCCGGTTCAGGTGATGTCACTCCTGTCGGACTACACCACGGCTTTCATAATGCGTGGGATCTACGCGGGTCGATTCCGGGATCGTCATTCACTTGTGGCGCAAGCCGACTATCGTGGTCATCTCAAGGGCCGTTTCGGATATGTTGTCTTCGGCGCAGCGGGGAACGTGTTCGGCAGTCCCGGGAACCGGCTGGGGGACGAGATGAAGTTCACCTACGGAGCGGGACTTCGCTTTAACGTCAATCCGGCGGATCCGCTGAACATTCGGGTGGACTACACCCTGTCCAGCTTCGGGGAATCGGGGCTCAGCCTGGGGGCCACCGAAGCCTTCTAGCCCGAATGACTCGGTGGCGACACCACGGGGGTGAAGGCCGGTCGCGACTGGCGGGCGCGATGTCCGTGGCCTCGGCGCTGCGGGTCGGCGGAAGAGTAGATTGGAAGGGTCAGGTTTCCCGCCGGTTCCCGGCCGTTCCCGGCCGGCGCCCGGGAATGCGGGGATGGCAGAGGATGACCCTCGGGAGTACTTTACAGCGGTTGGTAAGTGTCTCACCCTCAAGGACATACGATGCCCTGTCTTGTGGATCCTGCGGGGCTCCGTGACCCGGGCTTGCGGCCGGTAGCCGAGAAGGTGCTGGCCGGTCACCGGTTGCTGGCCGGAGATGCGAAGGCTCTGTATGCCACCACGGACCTGATCGGGCTTGGCCGGATCGCCGACTACGCGAATCAGTCGCGGAACGGGGATCGGGTGTTTTTCTCCGCCAATCAGCACATCAACCCGACGAACGTGTGTGTGCTTCGACACACCTGTGTCTTCTGCTCCTTCGCGCGCCTGCCGAAGGAGGACGGCGCCTACACCCGCACCCTCGAAGAGGTCTATGCCGAGGCGGAACAGGCACGGCAGGGGCCAACCCGGGAGTTTCACATCGTCGGGGGGCTGCATCCCAAGCTGCGGCTCTCCTATTACACGGACATGATCCGGGGCCTGCGAGCGCGCTTCCCCCAGGTACACATCAAGGCGCTGACGGCGGTTGAGATTGCACACCTCGCCCGGATCGAGAAGCTCAGCGTGCCCGAAGTGCTGCAGGCGCTGAAGGAGGCGGGACTCACCAGCCTGCCGGGAGGCGGCGCGGAGGTATTCTCCACTGCGGTCCGTGCAACCATCGCGGAGCGGAAGCTCACCGGGCAGGAATGGCTCGCGGTGCACCGCGAAGCGCACCGGCTCGGCATCCCCACCAATTGCACCATGCTGTATGGTCACGTTGAGACCGCCGACGACCGGATCGAGCACCTCACCATGCTGCGCCAGCTGCAGGAAGAGACGGGCGGGTTTCTGACCTATATCCCGCTGGCCTACCATCCCGACCACAATGAACTGGGCGAGGAGCTGGGCCGGGTCGGGACGGCGACTACCGGGTACGAGGATCTCAAGAACATCGCCGTGGGCCGGCTGTTCCTCGACAACATTCCGCACCTGAAGACCCACTGGCCGATGGTGACGCCGTTCCTGTCGCAGATTGCCCTCAGCTTTGGCTGTGACGATGTCGAAGGAACCGTCGTGTACGAGCGTATCTACCACGAGGCGGGCGCGACCACTGAAATGCAGCTGCAATACTATGACCTGGTGGCACTGATCCGCGGGGCTGGTCGTCGGCCGGTGGAGCGCGACAGCCTCTACCAGGTGATCCGGGAGAACTTCGATGATCTCGAGCCGGATCCCGGCGTCGGGTCGGGGGGACAGGTCCCGGTGGTGCACGCCGCATGAGAGTCGGCCGGATTCCCTACATCAACTGCTACCCCGTCTACGGCGGGATAGACCGGGGTGTCGTGGCCCTCGGGGCAGAACTGGTGAGCGGCACCGCCTCCGATCTCAACGATCTGCTGGCGGCCGGCGAGCTCGATCTGAGCGTCATTTCGGCCGTAGAATACGCCCGCGACGCCGCCTCCTATCACCTTCTGCCGGAGCTGGCAATCAGTTGTGATGGGCCGGTGCACAGCGTGAAGTTGTTCTGCCGGCGTCCCGTGGAGGAGCTAGGTGGCACCACGGTACTCCGCACCTCATCGTCCCGCACGTCACTGTTATTGCTGGAGCTGTTGTGCAAGCATCGCTGGAGAGTCGCTCCCCGTTTCGCGACGGTCCGGGCGGAACCGGCGGACCTCGATGCGCTCGGTCAATTCCCGCATGAGGCGGTCCTGGTCATCGGAGACGCGGCCCTGATTCTGGCTGCGCGTGGGACCTATCCGGTGCAGGTGGACCTCGGGCAGGCCTGGTGGGAGTGGACCGGATTGCCGTTTGTATTTGCGGTCTGGGCGGCGCGCCGGTCCGCCGACCAGGACGCGGTACGGGAGGTCCACGGCCGGCTGCTGGAATCCCGTGCCTGGGGCCTGGCACACCTCGAGCTGCTCGCCGATCAGGCGTGGGCGATGACAGGGGTTCCCCGGCGGCTCTGCCGGGCCTATCTGGACGACCTCGACTACGGCTTCTCGTATCGCCACCTGGCGGGTTTGACGGATTTCTTCCGCCGGTTGGCCCAGGATGGGCTGGTCCCCGATGGCAGTCTGAGTTTCATTACGGCGGCGTAGGCTGCTCGCGGGCGGCAGCAAACAATCGGTCTCCACGGGGCGTGCAGAATTGCAGTCACGGATCCACCAGGGACGGGACATGGACACGGTCGATCGCAGCAGCGGGGAATTCCAGGAGGCGTTGGAGCTCTACCAGCGGGCCAGTTTGCTCGAGCTCGGCGAGCTGGCTGACCAGGTCCGCTGGCGCCGTCATCCCGATCCGGTTGTCACGTACATCATCGACCGCAATATCAACTATACCAATGTGTGTGTCGCGGATTGCGGTTTCTGCGCCTTCTACCGGCGCCCCAGGCACGGCGAAGGATATGTCCTGAGCTTCGAGCAGATCGGACGCAAGATCAACGAGTGCAAGGAGCTCGGCGGGGTTCAGATCCTGATTCAGGGCGGCCACAACCCGTATATCCCGTTCCAGTGGTACCTCGATCTGCTGCGCCACATCAAGGAGCATCATCCGATCCACGTCCATGGGTTCTCCCCATCGGAAATCGTGTTCTTCGCGGGGCGCTTCCGCCTGTCGGTAGCAGAGGTCCTTCGCGAGCTCCGGGCCGCGGGGCTGGACAGCATTCCCGGAGGCGGGGGCGAGATCCTGGTGGACCGCGTCCGCCAGCGGGTCGCACCGAAGAAGGCCCAGACCGACGAATGGCTGGGCGTCCAGGAGGAAGCCCACCGCCAGGGGCTCCGGACGACGGTAAGCATGATGTACGGCATGGGTGAATCGGATGCTGATCGGATTGAACACCTGTTCCGGGTCCGCGAGGTCCAGCGCCGTACCGGAGGCTTTACCGCCTTCATCTGCTGGCCGCTCCAGCCCGAGGGAACGCCCGAGTTCTCTCACCTGCGGAAGACCGACGCGGTCACTTACCTGCGGACCCTCGCCGTGGCCCGGGTGGTGCTCGACAACGTGCCCAGTCTTCAGAGCTCCTGGGTCACCATGGGACATAAGGTCGGCCAGGTGGCGCTGCGGTTCGGGGCCAACGACTACGGCAGTCTGATGATGGAGGAGAATGTCGTGTCAGCCGCCGGGACCACCTACCGCACGACGATTCAGGAAATGGAACGGGTGATCCGGGACGCGGGCTTCACGCCGCGGCGGCGTCGGCAGGACTATTCGGTGATCGAGCCCGAGGCCACCGTTGCGGGCGTGACAGCCCAATGAGAGGAGAGCGGTGGGCGTAGCACCCTGACGCACGCTGCTTCGTCCGCCTTGCCCGCGCCTCCCGAATCATGATCCGTACTGGCATCGGCTTCGACTCCCATCGCTTCGTCGACGGGCGGCCTCTCATCCTCGGTGGCGAGCGCATTCCCCATGACCAGGGCCTCGCGGCGTATTCCGATGGTGACGCCGTCGCCCACGCCCTGACCGACGCCATTCTTGGCGCCGCGGCGGCGGGGGACATCGGTCGGATGTTTCCCGACACAGATCCCCAGTGGAAGGGGGCCAATTCCCTCGAGCTCCTGCGCAAAGCCTGCGAACTGGTCCGTGGTCGTGGCTTCATCCCCCTTCAGGCAGACATCGCAATCATCGCCGAGCGACCGCGACTCGGAGGTCATTTCCCGGCCATGGCCGCGACCCTGAGCCAGGCCACCGGGATCCCGGTGGGTGCCCTCTCGCTCAAGGCCAAGACCAACGAAGGGATGGGGTTCATCGGCCGAGGGGAGGGGATCGCGGTCATCGCGGTGGTGACGGTGGAGGCGCCGTGATGGGGCGGTTCGTGGCATGGCTCGCGGAGCTGTCGCCGCTCACCGTCTACTTTGTCGTCGGCCTCCTGGCCTGCATCGAGAACATCTTCCCTCCGACGCCCTCTGACTTCGCGGTCGCACTGGGCGGGTTCCTCACCCAGCAGAGTGGCGTATCGCCGGTATTGATCTGGCTGGTAGCGTGGCTCGCCAACCTGGCCGGGGCCTTGGCGGTCTATCTGGCGGCCCGTCGCTTCGGCCGGGGCTTTCTCGGGAGCCGTCTGGGCCGGCGGCTGCTCCCCGCCGACGCGATCATTGGACTGGAGCGGGGCTATCTCAGGTTCGGCACGCTCGGGATCTTTGCCGGGCGGTTCCTGCCCGGGCTTCGCTCCTTCATCGTACCCTTCGTCGGCCTGGTCGATCTCTCGGTCATCCGCGCGTTCGTGCCGATGGCGCTCGCGTCGGCGATCTGGTACGGAATACTGGTATGGGCCGGCATGCGAGTGGGGGCCGAGTGGGAGGCGATCAACCAGTTTCTGAGCCACCTCAACCGTGGGCTCGCCATCGCGGCGGCCGCCGTGGTG
Source organism: Gemmatimonadales bacterium (assembly GCA_036555275.1). Lineage (GTDB taxonomy): Bacteria > Gemmatimonadota > Gemmatimonadetes > Gemmatimonadales > GWC2-71-9 > JADJOM01. The sequence continues at coordinate 155,810 of DATBLR010000107.1, forward strand.
CTGGCTGTGGGCTACTGGGTATGGCGCCGGGCGCGAGCGGCGGGCCCCCGCCGCCGCCGCCTCCTCAAGATCTTGGAGCGTGCCCTGGGGCAGGTCGAAACCGGAGAGCCGGGGCAGACCGGAGAGGATCTTGCATCCGCAGGTGCCGCGGCGCTGCTCCACGAACTGACCCATGCCGATCCGGCGCTGTCCCTCGAGGCGCGAACGGCGATCAGCGACTTTCTGCGGGAGCGGTGGGGCACCGGGACGGCGCCTCGCGGGACCGGCTCGTCCGCCCAGATCATCATCCGAGATACAGCCGAGCTGGCTACGATCGTCGCCGAACAATACGATCTCGGCCGCCGGCAGGCCCTGGCGGAAAGACTCTACCGCATTGCGATGAGCGATGGGACACTGAGCCAGCACGAAGAGCAGTTGATGCGCCGCGCCGGCGACCTCCTGGGGCTCTCCGCGGAGCAATTGGAGGTTGCGCGGAAACGGGTGGCACCGTGAGTCGCCAAGTCGCGGCGGAGCGCGCTTTTCGACTCGAGCACTTTCGAGATTACCTGTCGCTCGAGGCCGGCCACAGCGCCAACACCGTGGCGAGCTACCTTCGGGATCTGCGCCGCTTCGTGCGTTGGGCCGACACCCGCAAGGTCGGCGACCCCGGGCAGGTGGCCCGCCGGGCGCTGCGCGAATTCGTCTACCTGCTCAAGGACCTCGGCCTCTCCGCCGCGACCATCAGGCGCCAGATCTCCGCGATCAGGACCTACTACGGATTCCTGCTCTCCGAAGGACACGTCGCATCGGACCCCAGTGACCGGCTGGAGATGCCCCGCCGTGGTCGGCGGCTGCCCGACACCCTGTCAGTGCTGGAGATGGAGAAGCTGCTGGTGACGCCGCGCGCCGATGAGCCGTTGGCTTGGCGCGATCGGGCGCTGCTGGAACTGGGGTACGGAGCAGGCCTGCGGGTGTCCGAGCTGTGCGGACTCACGCTCCCCAGCCTGCGCTTTGGTGAGGGGCTCGTGCGAGTGCTGGGCAAGGGATCGAAGGAGCGCCTGGTTCCGATTGGCCGCGGCGTGATCGGCCCCGTGTCGGTGTACGTCCACCAGATCCGACCAGGCCTGGACCGGGGGGGCTCGCGTGACCGGGTGTTGCTCAATGCCCGTGGAGAACCCCTCTCCCGGGTTGGCGCCTGGGGCATCGTAAAGCGCTGCGCGCGGGCGGCAGGTATCCGCAAGCGGGTGACAACCCATACGCTCCGGCACAGCTTTGCCACCCATCTGCTCGAGGGGGGCGCCGATCTTCGGGCTGTGCAGGAAATGCTGGGCCACGCGGATCTCTCCACCACGCAGATCTACACCCACGTCGACCGCGAATACCTGCGCTCGGTCCATCGCAAGTTCCACCCGAGAGGCTGAGACCACCGGGTGAAACGACTCCTGCGGGTTGTCCCCCTGGTTCTGCTCGGCTGTGCCAGGTATGTCGCCCGCCCGCTCGACACGGGTGATGTAGCGGCCCATTACCACGCCCGCCGTCTGGACGACCCGGCAGTAGTGGCCGCGCTCGACTCGCTGGGAGTGCCGGCCGACCGAACCGTCTGGCGCGACTGGGATCTGGCTCAGGCGGCCTGGGTGTTGCGCCCCGAGCGAGCCCGCCTCACGGCCGAGATCCGCGCGGGCGAAGCGGCCAGAATCACCGCGGGCGCCCGGCCGCAGCCGACGATCGCGACGGAGACAGAGTACTCCTTTAGCGGCAGCGGAGCTGAATCCAGGTGGGGCCTCGCCTTGAGCACCGTCTTCACCGCCGAGCGGGGTGGCAAGCGGGGGGCGAGGATCGGCCTCGCGTCCGCCCAGCTGCTCGCGACGCGCGCCCGTGCTCAGGAGGAAGCCTGGGCCGTACGGTGGCGAGTGCGAGAGGCTCTGGCAGACCAGGCGCAGGCGGAGCGACTGGCCAGCGCCGCGGCGCGCGAGCTGGCGCTCACCGATTCAGTACTCGCCATCCTGCGCACGCGCTACACCGAGGGGGGCGTGACCCGGAGTGATCTGGCTCGGGTGGAAGCGGAGCGTCAGGGGGCCGCGGCCGAGGCGGCTGCCCGGCTTCGGGACCTCATGATGAGTCGGGCTTTCGTGGCCGTGGATGTGGGGCTCCCCCCTGCGGCGATGGACCCGCTGCCGCCGGTCCACGACAGTACCGCTTGGTGTGCGGGCATGGCTGCGCAGGACTCGCTGGAGCACACGGCGTTGGGCTCGCGATGGGAAATCTACCGGGCTCTTGCCGGCTATCAGGTTGCCGAGGCCGAGCTGCGCTTGGAAGTCGCCAAGAGCTGGCCCGATGTGCAGCTCGGGCCCGGCTTGTTCTTCGATCACGGCGTCGACAAATGGACTGTGGCGTTTGCCCTCCCGGCTCTTCCCTTCAACCGGAACCAGGGGCCGATTGCGGAAGCGGAGGCCCGGCGGGAGGTGGCCGGTCGGCGGGTGGCCGAGGTGCAGGACCATGTGCTGGGAGAGGTCGGCCAGGCCGCGGCGGGCTGTATGGCCGCCGCGACTGAGGCCGCGGCACTGGACCTGACCGGGGTTCGGGAACGCGAGGCCTTGACGGCCGCAGCCTATCAGCGAGGCGAGGTGGGGCGGCTGGAGGTGGCCTTCGCCCGGCTCGAGCTGGCGCGCGCCGAGAGGCGCCTGGCAGAGGCCGCCGGGCGAGTGGTAGCCGCAGGACTGGCGCTGGAGCGCGCCATGGGAATCTGGACCGGAGCGACGCCGGTCGGATGGGACAAGGGGGATCTGTGACTGGTCTCTGGCGGGCGGTAAGCTGGGTGGTACTGGTCGGGTGGAGCAGCGGGGGCTGCCGCGCCGGGCTCCGTCAGCAGGAGCAACAGGAAAAGGAAGGCGCCGCCACACCGACACTGATCAGCTTGGAAGGGGAAACGGTCGTGGCGCTGGACAGTGCTACCGTCCAGCGCATAGGCCTGCGGACGGTCACGCTGGCGCGAGCCAGCCGCCCGCCGGAGATCCAGTTGGCGGCGGTCGTGACCGGGGACCCCGGTGCCACGACAACGGTTCGGCCGGGCGTGGGTGGCCGGCTCAGTGAGCTCCCGGGCCGGCCCTGGCCTCGAATCGGTGAACGCCTCGTTGCTGGCACGGAGATTATCCAGGTGGGCGACGCCCGGCCGTTGCTGGTTCCACGGGGCGGCACGGTGTCTCGGCTGCTGGCGCAGCCGGGGGAGCTGGTTCAGGCCGGTCAGGGTCTGCTCGAGCTGGTGGACTATTCGAGGCCGTTGGTGCGGGTCACCTGGACTCCGGACGCACCTGCGCCACCTGCCTCATTGTCGTTCGCGCCGTTCGCCGATAACCATCGCGCGCAGGGGCACCTGCAGGGACCCGCTCCTGAGGCCGACCCGGTGACCGGGGGCCCGGCCTACCTCTACCGGCTGTCCGCGCCGGGGACCACGCTCCGCCCCGGAGCCGTCCTGATCGCCTTCCTGCCCGACCCGCGAAGTCGGGCAGGCGGAGTCGAGGTGCCGAGCCCTGCCGTGGTCCAATGGGAGGCCCTGGCGTGGGTGTACGTAGAGCGCGCCCCGGGAAGGTTCGCGAGAGTCCGGGTGGCGACCGAGCATCCCGTGCCGGGCGGTTGGCGGGTGGACCACGGACTCAATGCCGGAGATCGCGTGGTGACGGTCGGGGCGGGCCAGCTGCTCTCCGAGGAATTCCGGGCCCGGATTGTGGTCGGAGAAGAGGTGGGGGAGTGAGGTTCCGGGTGGCGGGCTGGTGACGGGCACGTGCTGACGTCGCTGGTACGCTTTGCCGTGCGCCGCCCGGGCATTGTGCTCGGGCTAGGCATAACTCTGGTGCTGTACGGCGTCGCCGTGCTGGCGCGCGCCAAGCTCGATGTGTTTCCCGAGTTCGCCCCTCCCCAGGTGTCACTTCAGACCGAGGCGCCTGGCCTCTCTCCCGAGCAGGTCGAAGTGCTGGTCACCAAGCCGATCGAGGACGCGATCAACGGCGTCAACGATGTCGCCGTGATCCGCTCGCAGTCCATCCAGGGACTGTCAGTCATCACGGCAGTTCTGGCACCCGGAGCGGACGTCCGCGAAACAAGGCAGCTGCTTGCGGAGCGACTCGGAGAGGTGGGAGGGCAGCTGCCGGCTACGGTGGCATCCCCGGTTCTCTCTCCCTTGACCTCCTCGTCGAGCACAGTCCTGATGGTCGGGTTTACCTCGGTGACCCGCACCCCGATGGAGCAGCGGAGTTTTGTCGACTGGGTGGTGCGGCCTCGCATTCTGGCAACCCCCGGCGTCGCGAAGGTGGCGGTATTCGGGGGCGAGGTCCGTCAACTGCAGGTGCGTGCCGATCCTCTTCGGTTGAGAGCTCACGGCCTCGCACTCGCGGACCTCGTGGAAGGGGCGCGCCGGGCGACCAACGTTCGGGGGGCGGGAGTCATTGACAACGCCAATCAACGGATCGTGGTACGGACCGAAGGCCAGCTCCTCACGCCGGCGGAGCTGGGCAGCAGTGTTCTCCGGGCCTCGGCAACGGGCGTGCTTCGCCTGCGGGACGTGGCAGCAGTGGTGGAGGGACCAGCGGTCAAGTTCGGAGACGGCCTGATCGACGGCGAGCCGGGAGTCGTGGTAGTGGTCTCCGGCCAGCTCGGATCCAACACCAAGGAAGTGGAATTGGCTGTGGAGGAGGTACTCGGAGGCCTCTCCTCGGCCATTACGGCGGAGGGCCTTGTCCTCCATCCCGATCTATTTCGGCCTTCGGCCTTCATCGACCTGGCCATTCAGAATATCACGGTGGCCCTGCTCGTCGGAGCCGTCCTGGTTGCGGGGGTGCTGCTCCTCTTTCTCTTTGACCTCCGGGCGGCCGCCATTTCGCTCACGGCCATACCACTCTCGCTGCTCGCGGCGATCGCGGTTCTCGATCGGTTCGGGTTCAGCCTCAACACGCTCACGCTGGGGGGGCTGGCCATCGCGCTGGGTGAGGTCGTCGATGATGCCATCATCGACGTCGAGAACATTACCCGGCGTCTGCGGGAGAATCGTCGTCGCCCCAGTCCGGAAAGCCCGGGTAACGTGGTGCTGCACGCCTCGCTCGAAGTACGGCACAGTGTGGTGTACGCCACCTTCGTCGTTGCCCTGGTCTTCGCCCCCGTCCTCACCATGACAGGGTTGCAGGGCGCCCTCTTCCGGCCACTGGGGATTGCCTACATCCTGGCCACGCTGGCCTCTTTGGCTGTCGCGCTGACGGTGACGCCAGCACTGGCCCTGACCATGCTTGCGCGGCGGGAGCGGACCGCACACGAATCCGTCGTCTTGCTGGTCCTTCGAAGACGCTTCGAGCGGCTGGTGGTCCGGCTCTTTCAGCATCCCCGCGCAGTAGCGATCGGTACGGCAGGCATCTGCCTGGCTGCGGCCGCGCTGATCCCGTTCTTCGGCTCTGCCTTCCTCCCCGACTTTCGGGAGGGGCACTATGTGGTTCATATGGCGGCTGTCCCGGGTGCCTCGCTCGCCGAGTCCATGCGGCTGGGGCGAATGGTGAGCCGTGCCATCGCCGAGGACCCCAGGGTGCATTCGGTGGCCCAACGAGCGGGGCGGGCAGAACTCTCCGAGGACACTTGGGGCACCCACTACAGCGAGATCGAGGTGGAGCTGAAGCCGCTGGCGGGCGATGAGGCCCGCACGGTGGAAGACAGCCTCCGTGCCCACCTGGCGGGTTTCCCGGGCGTGAGCTTCGCGATTCGGGGCTTCTTGACCGAGCGCATCGAGGAAACCCTGACCGGGTCGACGGCTGAGCTGGTCGTGCGCATCTTCGGCGACGATCTCGACAGCCTGGACCTCGGCGCCCGCCGCGTGGCTCACCTGATTCGACGCATTCCCGGCGCCAGCGACGTTGCCTACGATCCGCCACCAGTCGTGCCGGGAGTGACGGTTCGACTGCGGCCGGCAGCGTTGGCGCAGTCGGGGCTCGCGTCCGATGACGTGTTGCGTGACGTCGAAACCGCCACCCGTGGCACCCGCGTCGGTCAAACCTTCGACGGCAGCCGTGCCACGGACGTCGTGGTCCTGCTCGATCCTCAAGCGAAGGAGCGTCCCGAGGACCTTCGCAACCTGGCGCTGCGGGGGTCAGCGGGCCGCATCGTGACCCTGGGGCAGGTGGCAGAAGTGGGTCGGGCCTCCGGGCGCTATATGATCAGCCACCAGGGCACCCGGCGCGTTCAGACTGTAACCGCCAACACGTCCGGGCGCGATGTCTCGGGCTTCGCGAGCGAGCTCGAGGGTCGATTGCGGCAAGGCGGGATACTTCCTGCAGGCATCTACACCGAACTTGCTGGTACTGCCGCCGCCCAGCGCACCGCCCAACGAGAGCTGCTGTTACACAGCCTGCTGGCGGGAGCCGTGATTGTCCTGCTCCTCTGGCTGGCCTTCGCGGAAGCCGGGCGGCTCCTCCTAGTGCTCGCCAACCTGCCGTTCTCGCTGGTGGGCGGGGTCGTCGCTGTTGGCTTAAGCGGAGGGACCCTCTCCCTGGGCTCCCTGGTCGGGTTCGTGACACTGTTCGGCATCGCAACCCGGAACGCGGTCATGCTGATTTCTCACTATGACCACCTGGTAACCGTGGAGGGCGAGCCGTGGGGGCCCGGTACAGCACTGCGGGGTGCAAGCGAACGCCTCGGTCCCATCCTGATGACCGCGACGGTCACCGGGCTGGCCCTGCTCCCCCTGGCGCTCGGCACCGGCGATCCGGGGCGTGAAATCGAGGGGCCCATGGCGATCGTCATTCTCGGTGGTCTGGTGACTTCGACCGCGCTGAGTCTCCTGGTGCTACCCACCCTGGCGCTTCGGTTTGTGAGCTTCCGCAAAGCCTGAGCGGGCCGCGGTGGGGTGGCGGTCCGTCCTGCGGCCTAGAGCGCAGTGGGGTCGGTTTTCTCAAAGCGCCCACCTGACCAGTCCAGAATCAGAAACGCCTCCAGGCCGAGCCCCGCTGCCGCCAGAATCCCGGCGGGCGCCAGGGCCCACAGGCCCAGACTGTGCCACAGGCCGTAGCCCAGGATCCCCCCAATCAGGCCGGGGCCCAGTGCCGCGAGCAGGAGGAGCAGCAGCGAGGCTCCTGCCGTGAGCAGGCGTTGCCCCATCTGCTCGATGCCCCCGGGCCGAAGCTCGGTGCGTACCCAGGTGGGGTAGAGCAGCGCGGCCCCGTTTTGGAGGGCCAGGGAGACCAGATTGAGGCCGAACAACAGGAGCAGGGCGACCAGGCCGAGGACGCTCGCTTCGGGCACCGCGACCAGCAGCTGCCCGCTGAGGAGCAGCGCCACAACGCCAGCGCCGCCAAGCCCCAGCTGCAAGGCGGTCAGCACCAGGGTAGAGGACAGCACTTGGCCGGTGACAATGACACTGCCTGAGAGTGGCCAGGTGCGGAGCATCGACAGGTGCTCAAGTTCTCCGCGCAGGTCATTGCGGACCCATTGGGGCCCGAAGACTGCGAGCGCGCCAGCCCAACCCAGCGTCAACGTCGCCACCATGGTGAGGACGGCCCCACTCTGGTTTTCCGCCGCGACCCCGAGCCCAATGGCCAGCGTCAGCAGCACTCCGACGGTCAGAGGAAGGGCTGGACTCACGGTTCGGACCAGGCGGGTGATGTTTTTCCAAACGATCGCTCCAACTGGATGTCCTGTCGCTCCGAGCGGGAGCCAGCGACGCACCCGGTGCGTCAGGGGGGCTCCCGCCGCACCGTAGCGTTTCCACCGCTCCAGGCGCCGCGCTCGGCGGGCGCTGGCATCGATGGCCGCATCCTCGAAGGCGCGGTCAGCCCGAACGATCCAGACGACGTGCAGGGCGACGAGCGCCAGGGCGGGGAGCAACCGGAGAGCCCAGTCCCCGAGGCCGCTTGCACCCAGAGGCAGCAGTGGGATCTGGAACGGCCACAGAATCCAGGAAAGCGGCGGGGTCTCGAGAAGCAGGCGGAATGCACCCAGGGGGCCCCCTGGGTGTTGCGACAGATCAGCGACCGTAACGTGCCGAAGCGCCACCCAGGCGCCTCCCGCAATGATCGCCAGAACCACCCCGGCGGGCCACGCGCGCCGCAGGCCGGCCCCGCGGTGCTCCGCCACCGAATCGCGGGTGAGCGCCACCGCCAGCCGGTGGAAGAACAGGGTGGAGAAAAACACCCATAGGCTGATGGCGTAGGGGAGGGTACCGAGGGAGTCATCGCTGCGCCGGATCAGCAGTGCCCAGACCAGCACGTTCACCACGATGAGCCGCTGGGCGCTGATGAGCTTGTAGCCCAGCAGGGCCGCCCGGGGCACCGGGGCGGGAAACAGGAAGTGGATCTCCGCCGGCGTAAACGCGAGGGCCTGTCGGTCCGCCCCGAACAGCCACCACTTCAGAATCAGGACCGCGAGAAACAGGCTTCCGCCAATCCGCAGGGAGGCAACAGGGATCGCGCCGCTGGCACCCTGCCGCTGTCCCACGAAGACCAGGGCCACATAGGCGACCCCGACCAGGACGGCGATGGCGTAACGCGGGCTCCTGAGCCGGCGTGCCAGGCCCAAGGCCCAGTTGCGGGTCGATCGCCAGATCAGGAACAGCGCGGCATCGGTCACGGCAGTCCGGAGTCGCTGTGGCCCGTGAGCGAGAGGAAGATGTCCTCCAGACCCCGCCCGCTCAGCTCGGGGCGATCACGGACGATCTCCTGCATGGTTCCGAGGGCCACCTTTCGCCCCCCCTGGATGATCAGCACCCGGGTGCAGAGCTCTTCCACCAGCTGCAAGAGATGGGAGCTCAGCACCACCGCCGCGCCGGCCTGGGCCCGGGCCGCGATCGTTCGCTTCATCCGCCGGATACCCACCGGATCGAGCCCGGTCAGGGGTTCATCCAGCATGAGGATCCTGGGTTGATGGACCAGGCCGCAGGCGATGGCCAGCTTCTGCTTCATTCCACGGGAGAGCTCACTGGCGAGCGAGTCCTGCCGGGTGCTCAGTTCCAGCTCCTGGAGGAGAGGACCGACCCGGTCCAGTGCTTCGGGTTGCCGGTACAGCCGGGCAGTGAACTGCAGATGCTCGGCCACCGTGAGATATTCGAACAGCTGCGGCTCGTCCGGGATGAAGGCGAGCGCGGCTTTAGCCAGAAGGGGTTCCCGGGCCAGATCGTGCCCGGCTATGCGGATTGTGCCCCGAGTCGGCAGGATGATTCCCGCCACGCTGCGCAGCGTCGTGGTCTTTCCCGCACCGTTGGGGCCCACCAGCCCCAGGATCTCGCCAGGGGCAACGCCGAAGGACAGCTCTTGCACAGCCACGAGCGGGCCGTACAGCTTCGTAAGGCCATCAACCTCGATCATTCCGCGCCCTCCGGATCCGGCTGAAACCTTGGCCGGCTCTCAGACGTCCCTACATGAAACGCACCCTTTTCCCCCGGCGCCGGACCGGGAGCAAGCCTATGAGAAACTACTGGCTCAAAATCGCTGCGGGCGCCCTGGGGATCTTCGCCGCAGGGATGTTATTGAACACGGCGTTCAAGAGCGCGTCGTCCAAGGTAACCTCGGCGATCAACAGCAGTGATCCGATCCCGATCCCCTTGATCGGCCTGGTCCCGTTTCGGCTCGATGGCGAGAAGCTGGGCAGGCTGAGCCGGGTCGAATTCGTCCGTTCCGACCCGAAGCATGTCTCGGGGGTTCGGGTGTTGGTGAAGCTCGCCGACTCAGCCGATCTCCAACGGCTGCGCGCCTGTCAGTTCGCAATCGACGACGTCGAGCATATCGACGAGAATACTACCTTCAGGTGCCAGGGGACCCAGGGGCCCGTACCCGGTCTGGAGCCGTTCGGTCGAGTCATAATCAATGGTTCTCCCGATACCCTTCCGCTACTGCTGCCGAGCCGGGCCGTCAGCAAGTTGCGCCGAACGACCATCCAGCTCGATCACAGCGGCCTTCACATCGAGACTCCGCCTGACCCGGTGGCCGAGGCTCTGCAGGCCCGCACGGACTCTCTCCAGGAGCTCTTCGACAGCCGGGTTGATGCCCGCTCCGATTCGGTGGACTCGCTCAGGGATCTTGCCGAGGCACTGGAAGATTCCTCGACCTCGCTCGGGGTGGTGGAGCGCCGGCGCCTGCAGCGCAGCGCCGACTCGGTGCGGACCGTGATGCGCGCCATGGTGGATCGGATGAAGGCGGACGAGGCCCAGCTCCGGGCTCTGGAAAAACTGCAGGGCCTCGACGTCGATCAGATCGACTCCCTGGCGCGGCTCGGGAGCCGGATCAACGACTCCGTGCAGCAGGTCCTCGCCCGGCAGCTGCAACGGGTGCGAGTGGAGGTGGAGCGCGCCGAGGCGCTGGAGAAGGTGGAGGCCCCGCCTGCGGCAAACCCCCGGTAATCCGCGGGGCTGGAACAGCCGCGCCGACAGTGTAGCTTCCCCTCCATGCTGCTGGTCCTCGATAACTACGACAGCTTCACGTACAATCTGGTGCAGCTCGTTGGCGAGCTGGGCGCGGACCCGGTAGTGTACCGGAACGACGCTCTCTCGGTCGACGCCGCCCTTGCCCTGAAGCCGGCCGCCATCATCGTCTCTCCCGGGCCCGGCGTGCCACGGGACGCTGGCATTTCGGTGCCCCTCATTCGCGCTGCCGCCGGGCGGGTACCGGTGCTGGGTGTGTGCCTTGGGCACCAGGCTATCGGAGAGGCATTTGGTGGGCGGGTGGTGCGGGCGAGTCGGCTGATGCACGGAAAGACCACCCAGGCGAGTCACCTGGGAGACGGCCTCTTCGAGGGGCTGCCCAACCCCCTGACCGTCATGCGCTACCATTCCCTGCTGGTGGCCGCGCAGTACCTCCCCGCCGAACTGGAGCTGACGGCCTGGTCGCTCGACCAGCCGCGCGGCCAGGAGATCATGGCGCTTCGCCACCGGGCCTACCCGGTGTACGGGGTCCAATTTCACCCCGAGTCGATCGCCACCGAAAGGGGGAAGACCCTGCTGGGCAACTTCCTGCGGCTGGCCCTCTCCGAGCGGGCTCAGCGGCCAGCTGCTGTCGCCTAACCCCTTGACACAACGGTTGATAGCTGGTAGTCAGTAAGTCCCTTGCGCCCTCGGCACGACTTTTGACAGGGACGGCCACGCCTATTACGTTCGGAAATGCGCGTCCTCGGCGTCATTCCGGCTCGGCTGGGCTCGACCCGAATCCCCCACAAACCGCTTCAGCTTCTGGCCGGCGAGCCGTTGGTCACCCGCGTGATTCAGCGGGTGCGCCACCTAGGCTTGGTGGACGAGCTGGTGGTCGCCACCGATTCGACCATGGTGGCCCGGGTCGTGGAGCTGGCCGGCGTGCGGGCAGTACTCACGCTGGCCTCGCACAACAGCGGTACGGAGCGGGTGGCTGAAGTAGCGGGCTCTCCGGAATTCGCGAGCGCGGACGTGATCGCGAACATCCAGGGGGACGAGCCATTCCTCCCGAGGCCCGCGCTCGCCGGAGCGCTCGAACGAGTGGCGCAGGGAGATGATGTCGGCACCGCGGCCGCCCCCTTGGCGGCGGAGCAGGCCGAAGATCCTGAACGCGTGAAGGTTGTCACCGACGGAACGGGGCGGGCGCTGTACTTCTCTCGGGCAGCGATTCCCTACCGGCGAGACGGGACCTTGGCTCCCCAGGCCCTGTACTGGCAGCACGTCGGGGTCTACGTGTATCGACGCGAGGCCCTGGAACGCTGGGCTCGCCTGCCACCGGTCCCGACCGAGCAGGCAGAACGGCTGGAGCAGCTTCGGGCCCTGCATTACGGCATGCGGGTGGGAGTGGCGCAGCTCGAGACCCCGGCCCGGCCGGGGGTGGACACCGCGGAGGACCTGCGCCGGGCCGAGGCGCACTGGCTGGAAGAGGAGGAGCATCCATGACCCCTGGCGCCAACGCCACCAAGTTCATCTTCATCACCGGTGGGGTGGTTTCCTCCCTCGGAAAAGGCATCGCCGCCGCCTCGCTGGGGCGGCTCCTGGTCGAACGGGGCCTGGCGGTCACGATGCAGAAGTTTGACCCATACATCAATGTGGATCCCGGTACCATGTCGCCGTTCCAGCACGGTGAAGTCTACGTGACCGATGACGGCGCGGAGACCGATCTCGATCTGGGCCACTACGAACGCTACATCGATCATTCGCTTTCCCAGCAGAACAACATCACGACCGGCCGCATCTACCAGAACGTCATCGGCAAGGAGCGCCGCGGCGAGTATCTGGGCAGCACCGTTCAGGTCATTCCCCACATCACCGACGAGATCAAGAACGCCATCCGGCGCACGGCGCCGGGGCATGATGTGGTGATCACCGAGATTGGCGGGACGGTGGGTGACATCGAGTCACTTCCCTTCTTGGAGGCGATCCGGCAGTTCCGGCAGGAGATCGGCCGTGATAACGCCGTCTTCATCCACCTCACGCTGGTTCCCTACATCGCGGCAGCGGGGGAATTGAAGACCAAGCCGACTCAGCACTCGGTCCGGGACCTGATGCAGATCGGAATCCAGCCCGACATCCTGATATGCCGGAGCGAACAGCCGATCTCCGTCGAGATCAAGCGGAAGATTGCCGGATTCTGCAACGTTGATTTCGAGTGCGTGATCGAGAGCCCGGACGTGGCCTCCATCTACGAGATCCCCTTGCGGTTCCGGGAGCAGGGCTTTGACCGTGTCGTCTGCGAGCGCCTGCGCCTGGAGACCAAGGAGCCCGACCTGACGGCGTGGAAGGCGATCGTGGAACGGATCCTCCACCCCAAACACCAGGTGCGGATCGCGGTGGTCGGCAAGTACACCGATCTGCATGACGCGTACAAGTCCGTGCAGGAAGCGCTCATCCATGGCGGCATCGCCAGCGACGCGGGCGTCGAGGTCGCGTGGCTCTCGAGTGACCAGTTCACCAGCCAGGAAGCGGCTGGGCGGCTGCTCCAAGGCTACGACGGGTTGCTGGTCCCCGGCGGCTTCGGCATTCGAGGCATCGAGGGGATGATCGAGGCCATCCGCTGGGCGCGTGAGAACCAGATGCCATTCCTGGGCATCTGCCTGGGGCTTCAGGTGGCCGTCATCGAATTTGCCCGGAACGTGTGCGGTATGGCCGAGACGACCAGCACCGAGTTCGAGCCGGAGTGTGAGACTCCGGTCATCGCGCTGATGGCCACTCAGCGTGAGGTGAAGGAGGTTGGCGGGACCATGCGGCTCGGTGCCTACGCCGCCCGGCTGCGCAAGGACTCCAAGGCCGCCCAGGCGTACGGCACGCTGCAGATCAGCGAGCGTCACCGCCACCGCTGGGAGGTCAACAACGCCTACCGGGACGTCCTGGCGGAGCACGGACTGCGGCTCTCGGGCCAGTCTCCCGACGGCAGCCTTGTAGAGATCATCGAGCTCCCGGACCACCCCTGGTTCCTGGGATGCCAGTTCCATCCGGAGCTCAAGTCTCGCCCCACCCGGCCCCATCCACTGTTCGCAGCGTTCGTCGCCGCCGCACTGGCGCGCCGCCAGGTCCAGCCCAGCGCGCCCGCCAAGGCGCTCGCGAGCACGGCGAGCTGAGATGGCCTGGTCCTTCCGCACGGCACCGCTGCTCGTGGCCGGGCCTTGCGTGGTGGAAGACGGCGACCTGATGGTCCAGGTGGCGGAACGCCTGGCTGCGATTGGCGATCGGCTGACGATTGCCGTGTGCTTCAAGTCGAGCTTCGACAAGGCCAACCGGTCGCGGCTCTCGGCCCCGCGGGGACCAGGGCTCGAACGGGGGCTCCGGGCGCTGGAGAGAGTGAGGCAGACGTCGGGGCTCCCGGTGCTGACCGACATTCACGAGCCCGAGCAGGCGGCGGTCGCGGCCCAGGTGGTGGATTCGCTTCAGGTGCCGGCCTTTCTCTGCCGCCAGACGGACCTCCTCATCGCCGCTGGGCGGACCGGGCTGCCGGTCAACGTGAAGAAAGGCCAGTGGCTGGCTCCGGAGGCGATGCGAGGCGCCGTCGAAAAAGTCCGCGACGGGGGCAGTCGAGACGTGGCGGTCACGGAGCGGGGCACCGCGTTTGGGTACGGCGACCTGGTAGTGGACATGCGGAGCTTCATCCGGGTCAGGCAGGCGACGGCGGCTGCCGTCCTGTTCGATGCCACCCACGCGGTGCAGCAGCCGGGGCAGGGACCCGGCGGGGGTAGCGGTGGCCGGCGAGACGAGATTCCCCCGCTCCTCCAGGCGGCGGCGGCCGCTGGTTGTGACGGGTTCTACCTGGAGACTCATCCCGACCCGGCCCGGGCCCTCTCCGACGGCGCGACCCAGTGGCCGCTGGATGACCTGGAGGACCTGCTGGCCCGGACCCTCGACGTGTGGCACGCCAGCCGCCGAGCCGCCGAACCGCAGGGCCGCCGGGCATGATCGACGCCGCTGTCGCCGGCCGAATCAAGCTGCTGGGTCTCGACGTGGACGGCGTGATCACCAACAACGCCATCTACCTGGGGCTGGTGGCGGACCAGCGGGTGGAGTTCAAGCGGTTCGACATCCAGGATGGCCTGGCCATGGGGCTGGCGCGTCGTATGGGGCTGCTGGTCGCCTGGGTGAGCGGGCGCTACTCCGATGCCACGACACTCCGGGCAAGCGAGCTCCGGATCGATGAAGTCATTCAGGATCGCGGAGCGCGCAAGGTTCCGGCGATGACGGACATGCTCCTGCGGCGTGGAGTCGGATGGGATGAGGTAGCTTTTCTGGGTGACGATCTGGCGGACGTCCCTGTCCTGAGGCGGGCTGGGCTGCCGCTCGCCGTGGCCAACGCAGTGGACGAGGTGAAACGGATTGCGGCTTATACCACGCAGGCCTCGGGTGGAAATGGTGCGGTGCGCGAGGCGATAGAGGTTCTGCTTCGGGCCCAGGGACGCTGGGACGAGGCGGTCCGCGTCTACCTTGAGGACCGGGGAGAAACGCCGGATGGCCCATAGGACGGCGCTGCGGAGCGTGGTCGGGCTCACCGTGGCGCTGGGGATCGGATGCCAGGACGATGCAATCCGACCGCCGGTGACGGTCACGGCCGCGGATACGGCGGACCAGGTGCTGGAAGGCATGGAACATCTGATCACCACCGACGGCGTACGCCGCACCCGGGTCATCGCCGATACGGCCTACATCTACGAGGCGACCCAGCTGGCGCGCCTCAAGGCGGTCAAAGTGACCTTCTACGATGTCAGCGGCAACGAGACCTCGACCGTGACTTCCGATTCCGGACTCTACCACATGCGGGATGGCTCGATGAGCGCCTGGGGCAACGTACTAGCCGTCACACCGGACAACCGCCGCCTTCGCAGCGCGGAGCTCAAGTACGACGCCAAAGGACACCAGATCAGCTCGGACCAGCCCTTCGTCTACGATCGCGCCGACCAGCACCTCGAGGGCAACGGCTTTACCAGCGACCCCGATTTCCGCAACGTCGTCACCCGGCAGCCCCGTGGCGGGCAGAAGCCGGGCGCGACCGGCGGCGGACTGCTGCCAGGGCAATGACCCTCCGCGTCCCGGTGCTGCTCCTCGTCCAGGCCGCCGCCGCCGTCGGCCTCGCGGCCCAGCAACAGCCGGATCGAACCGGCCGGCAGCAGGCGGGCTGTGTATTCCGGCTGGTCTCCACGGGCGGGGTCGGGTCTCAGGTCGTGGTCGGGGCGGATACCAACTACTACGCCAACGGCGGCGTGGTGCTCATGTGCTCGGATTCCAGCGCCCGTATCTCCAGTGACAGCGTCGCCCTGTACGGTCGCGGCAAGAACACGATCGTCGAGTTCGTGGGGCGGGTGAAGTACCTGGATTCGGTGACATCGCAGACCGCCGACCGTGGTACCTACTACCGGAACGGTGATCGCTGGGAAGCTCGCGGCCGTGTCGAAACACAGAACCGCCGGGATAGCTCGACCATCAGCGGACCGTCGCTGGACTATTTTCGCACCATCCCGGGGGTCCGGGACACCATGGAGATCATGGCCGTTGGCCGCCCGACGATTCGCTCCTTCCCCAGGGATTCCAGTGGTGCGTCTCGCGATCCCTACGTGATCGTTGCCGACCGGGTCCGCATTCGAGGAAGTGATCGGACGTGGGCGGGGGGCCGGGTGACGGTCGACCGCAGCGACTTCGCCGCACGGGGCGATTCGCTGTTTCTCGACAGTGGCGCGGGAAACGAGGGTCGGCTCCTGGGGACGCCGGTGCTGAAAGGTCTGGGGCGGGACTCGTTCGAGCTCCACGGGCAGCGCATCGACCTCACACTGGAGCGCCAGGCCATCACCTACGTCAAGGCCCTCGGTGAGGGCCACGCCATCAGCCAGGAAGTCGATCTGGTGGCCGACACCATTGGCCTTGATCTGGATAACCGCACGCTGGTACAGACCGTGGCCTGGGGCCAGAAAATCCATCCCCGGGCGCTGACAGATGCGTACGAGATCCGGGGCGACTCCGTTGCCTTCGACACCCCGGCCCAGCGGCTGCGAGAGATTCGCTCCTTCCGTTCGGCCTGGGTGGGCGGAGCTGTCGATAGCGCTACCGGAGAACGCGACTGGATGGCCGGGGACACCGTGAGGGCCAGGTTCACGACGGTAGATTCCGCCGGGATCGCCCGGACCGTGCTGCAGCAGCTCGCCGCGTCGGGGCGCGCTCGCTCCTACTACCACGTGGAGGACCGCAAGAAGAACGGCGGACTCCCGTCGATCAACTACTCTCGGGGAGATCATATTACCGTGGAGATGAAGACGCTCGGCGACCGGGGAGTGGATCGGGTCGGGATCGAGGGTCATGTGGATGGCATTCACCTCGAGCCGCTAACGTTGCTCCCGGACAGCGCGGCGGCCGATTCCGCCGCCCGGGCGCGGAACCCGTGACTCGCTGGCTGGAGCAGGTGGGAGGGCACTCCGACCCCTCGCTGCCGCTCGCCCTCGCGGCTCTGACCGGGGAGGCGGACGACGGCGGCACCGCGGACTTCGCTCGGTTGGCGGCGGCGTTTCGCGCAGACGTGCAGGCTACCTTCGCCGCCCTGGACGGCAATGGGCGTGAGCTCTCCGGTGACGAGGTGCACGACAACCTCACGCAGTCGGTGCTGCCGCGGTTGCTCGACGCCGGATTCATCGCGCCGCCGGGGCCCGAGGGCTGGCAGATGGTGCGGGCCCAGGGCGAATGGTGGGCCGACGCCCGGGGGGACCGGGAGGCGACCCGGCGTTCGCTGCTGGACGCGGCCCGTGCCCGCGCCGAGGCCCGGCGGCACACCGGCCCCGCCCGTCCTGCAGCGGGCCCCATCGGGGGCAGCCGGCTGGATGGAACCCGCCTCTGCAAGAGCTTCAAGCGGCGCCGGGTCGTCGACCAGGTGAGCGTTCATCTCGAGCAGGGCGAGATCGTTGGCCTGCTCGGGCCGAATGGGGCGGGGAAGACCACGACGTTCTACCTGATTACCGGCCTGATCCGGCCCGACGAAGGCACCGTGACGCTGGATGGCATCGATTTGACGACCGCGCCGATGTATCAGCGGGCCCGCCGCGGGATCGGCTACCTGGCGCAGGAGCCTAGCGTCTTCCGCCGGCTGACCGTGGAGGAGAACGTTCTTGCCATCCTCGAAACGCTGCCGTTGACGCGAGATGAGCGGCGACAGCGGCTGGAGGCCCTGCTGGATGAGCTGTCGATCAAGCACCTGCGGCGGAACAAGGCATATAGCCTGTCGGGCGGAGAGCGGCGCCGCCTCGAGATCACCAGGGCGTTGGTCACCAGTCCCAAGTTCATGCTGCTGGACGAACCGTTTGCCGGCGTGGATCCGATCGCGGTGCATGACATCCAGACCATTGTCGCCGGCCTTCGGCACCGGGGGATCGGGGTGCTGATCACCGATCACAACGTAGAGCAGACCTTCGACATCGTGGATCGTGCCTACATCATGTTCGAGGGCAAGGTGCAGGTCTCGGGCCCAGTGCGCGACCTCGTCTACGATGACCGGGTGGCCCAGCTGTACCTCGGGCCCACGCTGACGGCGCGGCTCCGCACCCGCCTGGAGCAGGTGGCGTGAGAACGGGCCTCTCGCAGCAGACGTCGCTCCGCCAGGACCTGCGGATCAATCCGCGCCTGTATCAGGCCATGGACATGCTGTACATGCCCATGATGGACCTGCAGCAGCACCTCAAGCAGGAACTCCTGACCAATCCGTTCCTCGAGCTGGTGGAGCCGGAAGACGAGGACGTGACCCAGGGCGATCAGGCCCCGTCCAAGGAAGAGGAGAAGGAGAAGGTCAAGGAGGAGAACGAGACCGATTGGGAGGAGATCCTCCTCAACGGGTTCGAAGTGCAGGGTGGAGTTCGGGAGGAGTATGAGGAGAAGGAGTACACCGAGCCGGTGACGGTCGAGAGCCATGACCTGATGGATTACCTCCGCGAGCAGCTGATGTTGCTCGACCTCAACCCCCGCCAGAAGCTGCTGGTCGAAGAGTTCCTCGGCAACATGAAGGAAGACGGCTACTTGGCCGCCTCGCTCGAGGAGATTCTGGAGCAGGTCAACCGGCTGCTGGAGGAGCATGCTGACAGGGCCGCCGGCCGCAGTGCCCCGGAGCCGGGGCTCGACGACGTCCCCGCCGACGAGGATGAGGACGCTGAGCTCGGCCGGCCGGGCGAACCGCCGCTCATGATTGGAGTTCCGGAAGGCGGGACGCAGCTGATGGGGTCGACCCGCGACGCCGAGCCTGCGCCCGCCGTGGCGGTGCCTCCCCGGCCGCCGCGTCCGGGCATCCCGTACTATACCATGGCAGAGGTCGAGGAGATGCTGCGCATTCTGCAGCGACTCGATCCTCCTGGTGTCTGCGCCAGGGACCTTCGGGAGTGCCTGCTCATCCAGCTGGAGGAGCGCACGGAGACCGATTCGCTCACCTATCGACTCGTCAAGGATGCCTTTCCCGACCTGATCGCGCATCGCTGGAACGAGCTGGGTCGCCGTTTCGGCACCGAACCCGGCCAGGTGCAAGCCGCGGCGGATCAGCTGGCACGGCTGGACCCCAAGCCAGGGCTCAAGTACTCCGCCAGCGGCGACGGCTACGTCATTCCGGATCTGATCGTCGAGAAGATCGACGGCCAGTACCGGGTCTTCCTGAATGACACCGGCGTGCCGCGCCTCAGACTGTCGCGCTCCTACCAGGAGCTGGCACGGGACAAGAAGAAATTCACCGCCGAGCACCGGGAGTTCATCGCCTCGCGGATGAACAGCGCCAACTGGCTGATCCAGGCCATCGAGCAGCGGCGCCAGACCATGCTGAAGGTGATGAACTTCATCGTCGACCGGCAGCGAGATTTCTTCGAGAAGGGCATTGAGTACCTGAAACCGCTCACCCTGCGCGAGGTCGCGGAGGTCATCAACATGCACGAGTCGACCGTGAGTCGGGTGACTAACGAGAAATACGTGCAGACCCCGCGCGGCGTGCTGCCTCTGAAGTTCTTCTTCTCCAGCGCCCTCTCCACGGCGTCCGGAGAGGATGCGAGCGCCCGCTCCATTCGGGCCAAACTTCAGAAGATGGTCGGCGAGGAGAGCGCCGCCGACCCGCTGACCGATCAGCAGATCGTGCACCTCTTCCAGGAACAGGGCATCAAGATCGCCCGACGCACGGTGGCCAAGTACCGTGACCAGCTGGGCATTCTCCCCGCCAGGATGCGCAAGCGGGTATGACGCCGGCGCCCGTTGAAGTGAGCGTCCTCGTCCCGGCTAAGGACGAGGCCGAGAATCTGCCCGAGTTCATGCGACTGTGCGCCGAGGCACTCGCCTCTGCGCCGTTCCGGTTCGAGGTCGTCGTCGTAGACGACGGGTCACGGGATCGGACCGCCGAGGTCCTGCAGCAGCTGCAGGCACGCTACCCCTTTCTCCGTGTCGTCTCGCATCGCCGCCAGCGCGGCATCGCCGATGCCCTTCGGTCGGCGGGAGACGCCGCTGAGGGAGATGTCTTCGTCTTCTATCCCGCGGACCTGCAGTACCACCCGGAAGACATTCCCTCGCTGGTGACCCCGATTCTCGACGGCGAAGTCGACATGGTCACCGGCACCAAGCAGGGCAGGTACGAGAAGGCGTTCGTCTCCCGCGTGTACAACCGGCTCTGCCGCCTCCTGTTCGGCGTGCAGGTGAGCGACCTGAACTCGGTGAAGGCCTATCGCCGGGAGATCATGCTGGGTGTGCCAACCCGACCGGATTGGCACCGGTTCATGATCGTAATCGCCGCAGCGGAGGGGTTCCGCCTGACCAGCCGGCCGGTGCCGGTGTATCCGCGGCGCGCCGGAGTTTCCAAGTTCACCTGGCGACGCATTCCGGTCGGAGTCTTCGATCTGCTCTCGGTCTGGTTTCAGCTGCGCTTCGGCCGTAAGCCGATGCTGTTCTTTGGCGTGGCCGGCGGCCTGCTGTTCCTGGTGGGCTTCCTCGGCGGCGTTGTAGCGCTGGTGCTCCGCTTTGGCTACGGGATCGGTTTCCGTCCGCTGTTGAACCTGGTCGAGACGATGGTGATCTGCGGTATCGCACTGTTCGGTTTCGGCTTCCTGGGAGAAATGGTGGCCGGCCTGAGGGAGGAGAATCGGGAGATGCTGCGGCGCGTGAGCGGCCGCGATTGACGGCTCCCTGGAGTCCATGACTGAGTCGCGGCCGTGCCTGGCCCACCCCGCCTGGAACCGCACTCCGACGGGCGCCTGTGAGGGCGTCCGCTTCGCTTTGCACGATCAGGCGCGCTTCTCCGGCCTCCCGATGGTGGGTAACTTTGGCGCGCATGCGGATCCTGGTGACGGCCCACAATTACCCGCGCTTCGCCGGCGATCCAGCCGGAGCCTACGTGCGCCGTCTCGCCCTCGGGTTCCAGGCCCGTGGCCACGCCACCAGGGTGCTCGCTCCGCACACGGCCGGTACCGCACCGATTGAGACCGACGGCAATCTCACGGTCCACCGCTTTCGCTATGCTCCGGCGCCCTTCGAAGTGGTCGGCTATCGGGGAGATCCGCGGTTGCGCGCGGTGCTGCTCGCCCCTGCTGGACTTGCGCTCCCGGGATACCTGGTGGCGTTCCGGTGCGCGATTCGGCGCGCCGTTCGCGAGTTCCGTCCCGATCTGATTCACGCGCACTGGTGGATACCTGCCGGCTGGCTGGCCCGTACCGCCGGGCCTCCAGTGGTAGTCACCAGCCATGGCAGCGACGTGCGCCTGCTGGAGCGAAGCGGCTGGCTGCGACGCCAGGCGCGCCGGCTGGCGGACTCCGGCGTGGTCTGGACTGCCGTTTCGCGATTTCTCGCCGCGGATCTGGAGCGGCAACTGGGCCTACCGCCCGGATCAGTACTGCTAACGGCGATGCCGGTGGATGTGGCATTCTTTGAGGCCGGGCTCGCCGTGCCGAAGGCAGTCCCGCCCCGCGTCCTCTACGCCGGCAATCTGGTCCCGAGCAAAGGCGTTGACGTACTAATCGCCGCCATGGCCCACCTTCGGGATCGAAAGGTGCCGGCGCTCCTCCGGATCCTCGGACAGGGCCCGGAGCGGGAGGTGCTCCAGAATCAGGTCCGCGCGCTTTCCCTTGGTGATCGGGTCACCCTTCATGACTTCGTGCCCCAGGCGATGATGCCGGCAGAGTACGGGGCCGCAGCCATAACCGTTCTCCCGACTCGCGGAGTTGCGGAGGGGCTGGGGTTGACGCTGGTCGAGGCATTGCTCGCCGGCTCGGCGGTCGTCGGAACCCCCGCCGGAGGGATTCCAGAGGTTGTCGAGGACGGAGTTACCGGCCTCCTGGCGCCGGACGGCGATCCCGACGCTCTTGCGGACCGGTTGTGTCGCCTGCTTCAGGACGAGTCGCTGCGGCAGCGTCTGAGTGCGGCCGGTCGCGAACGGGTGCGGCGTATGTACTCTGTCGAGTCGGCGGTGGACCGCTTCGCACGTATCTTCGATGACCTCCTTCACCGTCACACGAACGGGTGAGCCCCCCGCCGGCTGGCGGGAGCTGGCCCGCGAGCTGGGGACCTTCTATCACGATCCACGGTGGATCGACGGCGTGGCCCGGTGTTTCGCCTATCGCCTCCACTATCTCGCCTGCGCCTCACCAGGGCGCCTCGAGGCCGGCCTCGCCGTCGCTGAGGTCCCCTCACTCGCCGGTGGCCGCAGGTTAGTGTCCTACCCGTTCAGTTTCATCGCCGGACCGATCGGCCACTCCGCCGAGGCAGTGACGACCATGATGGCCGCCGCCAGGGAGCTGGCGGTGGAACGTCGGGCCCGCCGGCTGGAGATCAAGTCGGTGACCGCTCCCGTCGTGGAAGGGTTCGAGCGGTCCCTGCGCTACACGACCTACCGGATCTCGCCGGAGGGTGGGGAAGCTGCAGTCTGGGCGCGCCTCGACCGGACCAGCGTGCAGCAACGGGTGCGCAAGGGAGAACGGGCCGGGGTGGACGTGGTCATGGGGAAGAGTGAAGCCGACTGGCTGGTCATGGCCAGGCTCGAGGAGCGGGTGCAGCAGGGCCATGGAGTCCCGGCGCCGCCTCGGCGCTTTTTCACGGACCTGCTACGCGGCCTGCAGCGCGATGGCATCGTCGACCTCTATCTGGCCCGCATTCCGGACGGCCGCTTCGCGGCCGGGTTCGTGATGTACAAGGGGCCGCGGGAGTGGATCTACGCATTCAGCGCTTCCGTCCCGGATCTGGTCCGGGAGTATCGTGCCACCCACGTCCTGCTGTGGGCCGGTCTGAAGCGGGCAGTGGCGGATGGAGTCATCCTGGACCTTGGCCGGACCGCGCCGGAGCAGGCTTCCCTGGCGGAGTTCAAGCTCCGCTGGGGTGCCCAGAAGGTCTCCCTCGCCTATGATTATTCCCCGTCGGCCGGGGGACTGACTCACGCCCGTCGTGATACCGGCGCCTTGGCGCTGGTTGCCAAGGTCTGGTCGCATCTCCCGGCCGGGGTCGCCCGGTTGGGCTCGGTACTGTATCGCTACCTCGGATAAGGCATGGAGTTTCTGTTTCGATTGCGAAAGAAGGTCTTCAAGCGCCTGGCGAGAAACGCCTTCTTTCCGAGCTGGCGCGTGCAGCTGCTCCGATGGTGCGGCTTCTCGATCGGCCGGAACGTCTATATCGCAGATGAGCTCATCATTGCCGAGGAGCTTGCCGATCGCAACATGCTCCGGGTCGGCGATCGGGTCAGCATGGCGCCCCGGGTGACCCTGGTCACCTCGTCGCATCCCAATGATTCCCGCATTCGACCGTTCGCGCCGGTCAAGCGAGCCCCGATCATCATCGAGGACGATGTCTGGCTCGGCGCCGGCGTGGTGGTGCTCCCTGGAGTGACCATCGGACGGGGAGCCATCGTGGGAGCCAACACCGTCGTGACGCGTGATGTGCCCCCCCTCACGGTGGTGGCTGGCCAGCCCGCGCGGACCGTCCGGGTCCTGACGCCACCACCGGGTTGGACGTGATCAGACTGGCGCTAGAGGGAGCCGCTGGTGCAGGGGAGCAGTGGGCCTTCGAGACCTTGGTTGATGTTGCCCGCCTGGTGCCGGCCGCCACCGGAGAGGTGCCCGCCGTGAGAGCGGTGCGGGCCGAGGCGGCCTCCACCGCGCCGGCCGTTGTCGTTGCCGGAGATGGGTTGGTGAGGGTCAGTGCCCGCGCTCTGGAGCGAATCCTCGATGTGGCTGGGGCCGGGCGGGAACAGCGGAGCGGAATCCGGGATCGACACGGCCGGGTTCCGTCAAGTGAAAGCGCAGTCGTGCAGGAAGGCAGCGAACGGACGGTGGCCCTTCGGATACTCGCCGACGCTCTTCGGTCAGCCGTCCGGGAAGCTGCCGGCCCCCGTCCTGTGGCCGTCGTCGCGCCTTGGCCCGACGGTCACCGCTGGGCAGCCGCCTTCACTCACGACCTGGACGTGGTGACCGGGTGGCCGCTCTTCGCCGCGATGCGTTGGGCCGAATTGGCCGGGAAAGGCCGGCTTGCTCGTGCCGGGCGGGCCGTGGCCAGCACGGTGCAAAGCCTGCCGGGCGATCCCGTCCGCCAGGGAGTGGAAGCGCTCCTGGCCCTCGAGCACCGGTCGGGCGTCCGCGCCACCTGGTTTGTGCTGGCTGGACGGCCTACGCTGACGAGCTGGCGACGCGGCGACATCACGTACAGCCTCGAGTCCTCGCGGGCTCGTCGGCTTCTGGACCGGATCGCCGGCGGCGGGCACGAGCTCGGCCTCCACGGCAGCTTCAACACCCGCGACTCGGCCGAGCTGCTCGCGGAGGAACGGGCTCGGCTTGCCGCGGCGGTCGGGCAGTCACCCCAAGGCTTGCGTCAGCACTTTCTGCGAATGGCACCCGTCGCCACCCTTCGCGCGGCGGCGACGGCGGGCTTCGCCTATGACTCCACGTTCGGGTTTCCGGACCGGAATGGCTTTCGGCTTGGCCTGGCCGATATTGTCTCGGTTTGGGATGCCGTCGCCGGGCAAGTCGTGAATCTGCAGGAAGCGCCGCTCGTCTGGATGGACCGAGCCCTGAGCAAATACCAGGGAGTGGAAGATCCCCACAAATGGACGGATGATGCGCTGGAGCTGGCTTCGGTCTGTGAGGCTGCACAGGGGCTGTGGGTTGGGCTCTGGCATCCGAACGTCACCCCGGCGCTGGGGTTTCCCGGTTCGCTCGAAGCGCTCGACCGGCTGATCTCGAGCATCGTGGCGCGGGGGCCCTACCTCGCTCCCCTGGGGGAGATCGTCGCCTGGCGTCGAGCTCGCCGCGCGGTTCGGGGCCGGGTCGAGGGGGACGGCAGAATGGTGCTGACGGGGGATGATCACCTGGGTCGCTGGAAGTTCACCCTCGACCGGTCGGGTGATGCGGAACCGGGGGAGACGCTGCTTGACTGACCGGAGGGGATGGTGGCGGGGGTTCCAGGTCTTCCTGGCTCTGCTGGTGCTCGTCTTGGTCACGCGGTCCCTGTTCCGACAGTGGGACGCCTTCAAGGCGCAGGAAATCTCCTGGGAGCCTCACGTCGGCCGGCTGGTCGCCGCCGTGGTGATCGTGTGGTTGTCGTACGCGGTCCTGGTGGAAGGCTGGCGGAGGGTGGTCCTCGCGATGCGCCAACGCCTGTCGTACCCTGACGCGGTCCGCATCTGCATGGTCTCCAACCTTGGCAAGTACCTGCCCGGGAAAGTGTGGGCCATCGCAGGAGCGGCGCTGCTGGCGCAGCGAGCTGGGGTGGATGCGGGGGCTGCCGTGGCCGGTG
Source organism: Gemmatimonadales bacterium (assembly GCA_036555275.1). Classification (GTDB taxonomy): domain Bacteria; phylum Gemmatimonadota; class Gemmatimonadetes; order Gemmatimonadales; family GWC2-71-9; genus JADJOM01. The sequence continues at coordinate 180,939 of DATBLR010000107.1, forward strand.
CTTTCACTCTGCAGGCACTTGCGCTAGCCAGCGGCCTCATCCTCATCGCCTTCCTGGCACCGGCGGCCATCGTCGCGCTTGGTCCCGCGGCACGTGTCGCCTTGGCCGTGGTGGCGGGCGTGGCCCTCGTCGGGCTGATCCTGCTGACTCTGCCGGGGTTGCTCGGCCGGGTGCGGCTCCTGCTCCCGGAAGCGCTGCAGGGGCTCCAGGCCGTCCCTGCGGCCACGCTGGCGGGCGGATTGGGCGCGAACCTGGTGGCCTGGGGGGCTTATGGGCTGGCGCTCCAGATGCTGCTGCGCGGCCTGACCCCCGGCGCCGACCTGACCTGGAGCCAGGCGACGGCGGTATTTACTACGAGCTATCTGGTTGGTTTAATCGCCGCGTTTGCGCCCGGCGGGCTGGGCCCGCGGGAGTTCGCTTTCACCTTGCTGCTCACCCCGACTCTCGGTCCCAAACTGGCTGCAGCCATGGCAGTGGCGACTCGACTCCTGTTGACCATAACGGAACTGGGCGCAGCCGCCCCCTTCCTGCCGGCGGCCCGCCGCTCGCTCCGGACCCCAGGATGAATCTCTCAGACCAGTCCGATTTCGACCGGCTGCCCCGGTGGGTGCCCCCGGCTGTGTTCGGTGTGCTCACGATAGTTGTATTTCGGGCATATCTGCTCGCCCCGCAGGGCTCGATGCTGATCGGCAACGACACCATCGCGGCGGGTGTCATGATGAGGAGCTTTTTCGTCGACCAGTTTCACGAGCTCGGGCGCCTTCCCCTGTGGAATCCCTATCTGTACGGCGGCGTACCGACTATCGAAGCGGGCAGCGGAGACATTCTGTATCCGCTGTCCTTCGCGCTTCACATGGTCCTGCCGCTGACGCAGGCACTGGCCTGGAAACTCATCCTGCACGTCTTTCTGGCCGGATTCTCCATGTACGGCTGCGCGCGTGCATTCGGGGCCGGCCGCTGGGTCGCTCTTTTCGGCGGGGTCGCATGGCTACTTTCTGCCAACCTCGTGAGCCTGGTACTGGGTGGCCAGGATGGGAAGATGTACGTCATCACCCTGTTTCCCGCCGGCCTAGGCCTCCTGGTCGCGGCAATGAACCGGCCGTCGCTGCTCAAGTTCGTGTGGTTCGGCGCGGTGGCCGGGTTGATGCTGATCGCCCACCCACAACTCGCCTACTACGCCTGGGTTGCCTTGGGGTGCTACGCCCTTGTCTCGATGCTCGCGCGCCGGAAGGATGGGGCTCGAGCGCTGCTCGCCCGCTTCGGGGGCGGGTTGGGCGCGCTGGTCCTGGCGCTCGGCGTCGCGGCGATTGTATTGCTGCCGATGTATCGCTATCTCCGCTCCGACTCGCCGCGCGCCGGACCGGGACTCGAATTCGAGAAGGCCGCGAGCTATTCACTGAACCCGGAAGAGGTCGTCAACTTCGTGGTGCCGGACTTCTCCGGAGTCAACGAGACCTACTGGGGGCGCAATCCGCTCAAACACAACCTCGAGTATGGTGGCGTCGTGGTGTTTGCCCTGGGCCTCAGCGGCCTTCTCGGGCTCACCGGGGACCGGCGCCGAATCGGGCTCGGAGTAATGGCTGGCGTCGCCCTGTTGTACGCCTTGGGGTCGACCACTCCGGTCTTTCGGCTCATGTATCTCACCATTCCCGGTCTCAAAAATTTCCGGGCGCCGAGCCTCGCCACCTTCCTGGTTCTCGCGGCAATCACCCTGCTCGCCGCTCTGACCCTGGATCGAGTCTTCCGGGATCGCAACAGCAGGGAGGGGGGGCTGGCGGTCGCGGTGCTCCTGGCGACCGCTGGAGTCGGTTTGGCGCTGGCGGTCATCGTCGCCGCGGCTGGAACGGCTGCATTCCGCCCCTGGTTTGCCATCTTCGGAACGCCGCCCGGGGCGGCGCAGCTCGAGTCGAACCTCCCCAGCATCATCCTGGGTGGAGCGCTTACAGCCTTTTGCTGCGGTGCGGCGGCTGGCGCCCTCCTCGGCTGGCGTCGGAATCTGGTGAGCGCTCCCGTCGCCTTGATCGGACTGTCCGCGCTAACGGTCATCGATCTGCTGCGGGTCGATACCCGGTACGTTCAGGTGGCCCCCTATGAGCAGTTTTTCCCTTCCGATCCCGGCTTTGAAGCCTTGCGCCAGCAGCTCGGGCCGGGGGAACGGGTGCTTCCATTTCCGGGCATCCTCCAGGGTGGCGGCAGGGAAGGGGGCTATCTGGCCACCTATCGCATTCCCGAGGTCTTCGGGTACCACAGCAACCAATTGCGCTGGTACGACCAGCTCACCCGCCGGCAGGTGCGGGACAATGTTCAGTCAAACGAACAGGCGCAGGCCTACTGGTTCGGCTTCCTGGAGAGCCCTGCCCTCCGAGCCCTTTCCGTCCGTGTGGTCCTGCTGCCCGGACGCATTCCCCTTCCGGGTTATCAACTGCTTGGCAGCAACCAGCATGTCGCTATTTACCGGAATGAGCGTGCTTTGGCAGCGGCCACTGTCATCCCGCGCGTTCAGGTAGAGCCCGACTCCACGCGTCAGCTGGCACTGCTGTGGGACTCAACATTCGATGTCGCCAAGGAAGCGGTGGTGGATACGGCCATCGTCGGGCTCGGGTCCGGAGGAGGCTCGGGCTCGGCGCAGCTTGTCTACAACGGGGCGGATTCGGTGGGACTGAGCGTTGCAACGTCCGGCCCCAGCCTACTGCTCGTGAGCCGGACTTATCACCCGAGTTGGAAGGCCACGGTAGATGGCCAGTTGGTGGCTCCGGTACGCGCCGACCTTGCGCTCATTGGGGTTCCGCTGGCGACGAGTGGAACCCACCAGATCGTGCTGACATATCGGCCCTCGATCGTCGCCCGGGCCCGCGCGGCCAGTATGGCCGCCTGGGCACTAATCGCGGCGTTCACCATCGGAACATGGGTAGCCGGACCGATGTGGAGGCGCCGTGGCTGACCAGTCGGCGAGCGCGCCGCACGGAGCGATCCTCCCGGCACTCGAGCGGGTTCTCGTTATCGTTCCGACCTACAACGAGGCCCGGAACATCCCCCAGATCGCACCGGGGATTCTGGAGCAGGACCCCCGCTTGGACCTGCTGATCGTCGATGACAATTCGCCGGACGGGACTGGAGACTTGGCGGACCGACTCGCCCAGGCCGAGCCTAGGATCCATGTGCTCCACCGCCAGTCAAAGGAAGGGCTGGGCCGAGCCTATCTGGCAGGCTTCCGGTGGGGGCTCGAACGAGGCTACCAGGCGATGTTCGAGATGGACGCGGATTTCTCGCACGACCCTTCCTATTTGCCGAAGTTCCTCCACGCCATCGAAGACGCGGATCTGGTGCTCGGGTCCAGGTACGCGACCGGTGTCAACGTCATCAATTGGCCGATTTCGCGTCTGCTGCTCTCGCTCGGGGCGAATCTGTACGCGAGGATCATCACGGGAATGCCCCTGACCGACCTGACCGGCGGGTTCAAATGTTTTCGGCGGGCTGTCCTGGAAGCAATCGATCTGGAACAGGTCCGCTCCAACGGGTATGCTTTCCAGATCGAAATGAGCTTTCGCGCTTGGAGGAAGGGGTTCAAGCTGAGGGAGATCCCCATCATTTTTCATGACCGGGTTGAAGGGCACAGCAAGATGAGCAAGCGCATCGTCCGGGAGGCGATCTGGATGGTCTGGTGGCTTCGACTGCAGTCATTGATCGGCAAGATATGACGCACAACCTCACCTTTTACAAGATGTCGGGATCGGGCAACGACTTCGTGATGCTCGACGGGCGGACCGTGACCGCGGCCGATTGGCCCGCAGAGCGAATCCGCGGCCTGTGCGACCGCCGCATGGGCGTCGGAGCCGATGGCATGGTCATTCTCACTCCGGAAGGGGGAGACCGGGTGCGAATGGACTTCTGGAACTGCGATGGATCCCGGGCGGACATGTGTGGGAACGCGGCCTTGTGCAGCACGCGGCTTGCGGCCTTGCTTCACCTGGCGCCGGCCGAGGAGATGCGGCTGGTGACCGGCGCCGGGACCTTCCGCACCCGGTGTCAGCCCGGGCCGGCAGAGATGGCAGAACTCAACCTGCCCGACTTCGAGTTGCAGGGACTGCCGGGGAACTTGTCTCTCTGCCCCGGGGAGACCGGTCTCGGCCTCGCGATGGTCGGGGTACCTCATCTGGTCCTGGAGGTCGCGGATCTCGAGCAGCCGGGATTGATGCAACGGGGAAGGGAGCTCCGCTCTCATGCAGCCTTGGGACCAAGCGGGGCAAACGTGAACTTCGTAGCTCCGCCGTCCGATGGTTTCCCCCACCAATGGCGCCTCAGGACTTATGAGCGCGGCGTCGAAGCCGAGACGCTAGCCTGCGGAACCGGTGCGGTGGCGGCCGCAGTTGCCCTGGTGCGCACCGAAAAGGCCGCGTTGCCCGTCTCTCTCCGGATGCGCAGCGGCCGGTCACTTCACATCAGAGCGACACTCTCGGGGGGGAAGGCCACCCAGGTGTGGCTTTCCGGCGAAGGCAGGATGATCTTCCGGGGGGAGCTGGATCCAGCCGCTTTCAGTAGCTCAACAACATTATCTACAATCACTTAGCGCAGTAGGGCAGGCTCGATAGCAGTTTTCCCAGTTTTCCACCAAGCAGATTAACATAATACATATTATACGACATGCCGCAAATCCCGGCGCACGCCAAGAAAGCTGTCTTGCGCCGTGCTACATGGCGCCGCCGGTAAGCTCGGCCAAGCGGACTTCGGCCTCCGTCTTGGAGCTTGATTTGGGGTAGTCTTTGAGTATCCGGCGGTAGGTGTCGATGGCTTTGGATCGATCGCCGGCATTCTGGTAGGCTCGGCCTGCCTCGAGCAGATGTTGGGCCTTGAGGTACTCCACCTCTGCCGCAGCCGTTGCGTTCTCATACGCGGCCGCGGCGTCAGCCGGCCGGCCGGAGTTTTCCTGGGCTCGGCCCAGCAGCGCGTAGGCGGTAGACTTGAAATACGGTGCCGGATTCGACTTGATGAAATCCTGGAGCCCTACCGCGGCCAGTTCAGCCTGGCCGTTGACCAGGCGAACCTGGTTCAGGCGGATCATCGCCTCCTGCGCCGCGGTCGTCCCACCGTACGTCGTGGTGATCTTCTGCAGTTCGCTCGCCGCCAGACCGAGGTTGCCTGACTCGGCGATGGCGGTGGCCTGATCCAGGGCGCGGGCGGCGAACGTCTCTTTGCGCTTGTCGCTCACTACAACGAGCCAGCTGACCAGGGCTATCGCCGCCACCGTGCCCATCAAGAGGAGATACCGGTTCCGCTTGTCTGCCAACCACCGCCTGGTCGCTCCGACTCCCGCCAGTGAGGGTCGAGCCTGAGGAGATGCTTCGATCGTGGCTGCCATCGTCATGCCATCCCGGGTGATTGGCCAGGGCGACCCGCGCCCGGTCCACGGAGGTGCCCCCGAGACGATTCGAACGTCCGACCAACGGTTTAGGAAACCGCTGCTCTATCCAGCTGAGCTACGGGGGCAGAGCCATTCAAGCTACCCGTCCCAGCCCATGCCCGTCAACGCACTCAGCCGTCCAGCACCACATGCACCGGGGCCCCGGTGAGTTTCGCCTGTCCGTCCAGCCCCGGAATCGACAGCAGAAACGACCAGCCCGCCACGATACCTCCAAGACGTCTGACCAGCTCCCCGGCCGCCGCGGCCGTGCCTCCAGTTGCCAGGACGTCATCAACCACAAGGACCTTCGCCCCCTGCGGACAAGCGTCGGCATGAGCCTCCAAGGCATCGCGCCCGTACTCCAGGGCGTACTCGTACCTTAGTGTCTTCCACGGGAGCTTCCCGGGCTTTCGTAGGGGGATGAACCCTGCCCCCAGGGTGACAGCCACTGGCGCTGCCACTATAAAGCCCCGGGCCTCGATGCCGACGACATGCGTGATCCCGGCTGCCCGGAACGGCGCCGCGAGTTCCTCGCGGACCTGCCGGAAGAGCAGCCCGTCCTGGAGGATCGGAGTGATGTCTTGAAAGAGGATTCCGGGCTTCGGATAGTCCGGAATCGCACGGAGCGCACCCCGGAGTGTACCGGTCAGATTGGCTGACATCTGGTCCTTGAATTTGGATTGGGTACCAGCATCCAATTATCTGATTTCGAATGACTTAGGAACTACCAGGTCATCCGAAATCGGGGATTTTTCCACATCGGTCACCCTGGCAAGCCTTGGCCCGTCCAGGAGGCTGATCTCCAGTGAGGCAAGCGCCGTCGGCTCCCCTCGGGCGACGACCTCGACGCTGCCGTCTGCCAGGTTCCGGGTCCAGCCGTACAGCCCCAGGCTGGCGGCTCGACGAAGGACGAAATAGCGGAACCCGACGCCCTGCACCGACCCGCGTACCAGGAACCGAAGTGTCAGCTGCGCCGTTTGGCCAGCCATTGCTTGGTCACCTCAAGCGCCATGGGCAGGAGCGACACGGCGATGATCCCCATGACGACTACGCTGAAGTGGCGGCGGACCAGCGGCAGGTTCCCGAAAAGGTAGCCCGCCCCCACGAACAGTCCAACCCAGGCCATCCCGCCGAGCACGCTGTATGTAAGGAAGCGGGGATACGGCATCTGGCCGACGCCCGCCACAAACGGGGCAAATGTACGCACGATCGGAAGGAATCGGGCAAGAATCACCGTCTTCCGGCCGTGGCGTTGATAGAAGGCCCTGGTACGCTGGAGGTACTCCTGTTTCAGAAATCTGATGGTTCCCCCAAACGCCCGCGGGCCAATGTACCGTCCGATCCAGTAGTTGGTTGAGTCGCCCAGCGTGGAGGCCGTCACCAGCACGAGGAAGACGGTGATGGGGTTGAGCGAATCCATCCCTGAAAGGGTCCCGGCCGCGAACAGGAGCGAATCTCCCGGCAGGAATGGGGTCACCACGAGGCCGGTTTCGCAGAACACGATCACAAACAGGATCGCGTAAGTGCCCGGCCCATACTGCGCGATGAGCTCGGCGAGGTGCCGGTCAAGATGCAGGAAGAGATCGACGAACCGCGCCAGAATATCCATGCCGGGTTCCACTAAGGTGTCGCGTCCCCGGCGAACCCGAATTCCCCGATGAGAGGTACGAAGCGCACGTCGCTGACCGTGCACGATGTCACCGTGCCGTCCGACGCCCTGGTCACCAAGGTGAGCACCTGGCTATCCCGCTCCCCCAGGGGAAGGATCAGCCGGCCGCCCGGCCGAAGCTGCTCCAGCAGCGGAGCTGGCACCTCCGGGGAAGCTGCCGCCACCAGGATCACGTCGAAGGGGGCATAGGGTCGCCAGCCCAACGTGCCGTCCCCGACCAGTACAGAGACATTTCGGATGCCCACCTCCTCCAGGGTTTGCCGGGCCGAGCGGGCGAGGGCGAGGATCCGTTCCACGCTAAAGACCTGGTCGGCGCACAACGCCAGCAGCGCCGCCTGGTATCCCGATCCGGTTCCAACCTCGAGCACTCGCTCTCGACCGGTGAGCCGCGCCAGCTCCAGCGAGCGCGCCTGCACCCAGGGCTGGGAAATGGTCTGTCCGGCCGGGATCGGCAGGGCCGTGTCTTCATAGGCCCGATGGCGGAGGCTTTCAGGGACAAACAGGTGTCGGGGCACCTGGGAGACAGCGCGGAGGACCGCCAGATCGCGGATGCCTTTCGCGGACAGCTCCCCCACCAGCTGAGATCGGTAGCCGCCGTAGCCGTCACCCTCGCCTACCCCTCGAGCGACCATCGCCGCACCGTTTCCAGGAGGTCATAGTTGGTCAGGTCCATGTGCAACGGAGTGATGGAGATGAAGCCGTCCGCCACCGCCTGGTGATCGGATTCTGCCCCGCCGGTCCAGTGTATTGAGCCCCCGCCGATCCAGAAGATCTCCCGACCCCAGGGATCCTTCATCCGGGTCATCGATTCCCGGAAGTACCGGCTGCCGAGCGGAGTGACCTTGATGCCCTTCACCGTCCCTGCCCCACCCGGCGGCAGGTTGATGTTGAGGAGCGTCTCGGGTGGAAAGCTCGTGACCTGCACGATTCGCTGTACCAGGTTGGTGAGTGTCGCTCGGTAGCTCTGCAGGGATTCCAAGTCGCTCGCCGGCCCGGCGAATGAAATCGCCACGCTGGGAACACCCAGGGTCACACCCTCCATTGCGGCCGCGACCGTCCCGGAGTACAGGACGTCTTCCCCCATATTGGGGCCGTGGTTCACGCCGGAGAAGATGAAATCCGGCCGCTCCGGCATCAGCGCGCCAAGAGCAAGGAGCACACAGTCGGTAGGTGTTCCATCGATCTGAAAGGAACCGTCGGGTCGCCGGGCGGGCCGCAGCGGCCGGTGCATGGTGAGGCTGTGCGAGGTCCCGCTCTGCTCCCGGTCTGGGGCGACGACTGTCACCCGCCCTACGGCCTGGCACACCTCGGCAAGCATGGCCAGGCCCGGAGCCAGGATGCCATCGTCATTGGAGACCAGGATGTTCATCGGACCGAGGCGGCCACTACTCTACCTCCGGCTCCGGCCGGGGGGGCGGAATCTTGCCCTCCAGGATGCCGGCGATCTCCTCCACAGCCTCCCGGAGCTCCCGGAGGGTCTCACGCTCGATGGCGGTGCGCGCTGCGCCGCGGAGTTCGCCGGTACGGCGATAGTGCTCGATCCGCTGACGCGCCCCCTCGATGGTGTACTTCTCCGTATACAGGAGGTGCTTGACGAGCATGATGAGCTCGACTTCGCGGCTCTTGTACACCCGGTTTCCGGAACGGTTCTTGGCGGGATTCAGGAACCGGAACTGGCTCTCCCAATAGCGCAGAACGTGCGGCTTGAGATCGGTGAGGGCGCAGACCTCGCCGATGGAGAAGAACTCCTGAACCGGACGTGCCATTGTCAACGCCAGTGCTCCGCCTTGAGGGTTCGCTCCATCAGGTCCGCCAGTGCCTGCTTCGCGGGTTTGCCCGCAAAGAGGATCTGCGCCACCTGGGCACAGATCGGGAGCTCCACCCCTTTGCGACGGGCAAGTTCCATCGCGGCACGGGCGGTGTTCGCCCCTTCAGCCACCGAACGATGCGCCGCGGTATACTGTTCCAATGTCTGGCCCTCGGCCAGCGCCAGGCCAAGCGCCCGGTTTCGACTGAGCGCACCGGTCGTGGTCAGGATCAGGTCTCCCATCCCGGCCAGGCCCGCGAACGTCAGGGGGTCGGCCCCCATTGCCACGCCGAGCCGAGTCATTTCGGCGAGCCCGCGGGTGATCAGGGCAGCGCGGGGATTGTTGCCCAGACCGAGACCGTCAAGGATGCCCGCCGCGATGGCAATCACATTCTTCAGGGCGCCCGCAAGCTCCACACCGACCACGTCGCGATTCGAGTACACCCGAAACCGCGAGGTGGAGAACAGGGCCTGGACTCGGTTCGCGGTTTCCTCCTGGTGCGCCGCCGCCACCACCGCGGTCGGCTGTCCCTGGTAGACCTCGAGAGCGAAGCTGGGGCCCGAGAGCGCGGCCACGGGGTGCCCGGGCAGTGTTTCCTCAATCACGGTGGACATGAGCGCGAGCGAAGTCTGCTCGATGCCTTTCGTGGCACTTACCACAATGGCACGCTCGGCGATGCCCGGGCGTGCTGCCTGGACCACGTTTCGAAGTACGTGGCTCGGCGCTACCGTGACGACCTGCTCCGCCCCTCGGGCGGCAGCGGCGGCATCTCCAGTTGCTGAAATCGACGGAGCCAGGGCGGCTCCCGGGAGAAACACGGGGTTCTCGTGGCTGTCATTGATGGCCCGGACGACCTCCGGCTCATAGGCCCACAACCGAACGCTGTGTCCCTTCCTGGCGAGCAGGTCCGCGAGCGTGGTCCCCCAACTGCCCGCTCCCAGTACCGCGACGGCGCTCATACCGGCGGGGTGGCGGCCCGCGGACCCCGCCTCCCAAAACGGCCCTCGGTCCCGGCCAGCAGACGCTGAATGTTCGCCCGGTGCTTCCAGACGATCAGGGCGGCCAGCGCCAAATCGAACCCGAGGTTCACTCCAGACCTTCGCGCCGGGTGCAGCAGATAGTCCGCAATGGGAAAGAGTCCCGCCGCGACGATCGAACCGAGTGAGACGTAGCCCGTCAACCAGACCACCAGCACCCATGCGAGCAGCACAACCAAGAAGGCCAGTGGGGCCAGCGCAATGACCATCCCCGCCGCCGTCGCGACCCCCTTCCCCCCCCGGAACCGCACGAACACCGAGAAGACGTGCCCGAGCACCGCAGCGAGGCCGCACCAGATCGGGAAATACGGCAGCTCCGGCGCCCTGGGGCCGAACACGAGCACGGGAACCGCACCCTTGGCCACGTCGAAAAGGCCGACCGGAATGGCGAACTTCCATCCCAAGAGCCGGTAGAGGTTGGTGGCCCCGAGATTCCGGCTGCCGTGCTCCCGGAGATCGATCCCACGAAACCACTTCCCCGCCAGGTAGCTGGTGGGGATCGCTCCCAGCAGGTATGAGGCAGCCAGAAGGATCGCTACTTCGGTCAAGAATCCCTCCGGTCAACCCCGCCTTGGACGTCGTCCATCGTCCTTCCGGTCAAGACGACTCGTGCCGCGGGCCGTGAACTTGAGGCGCAAGGGCGACCCCATGAACCCCCACGCGGAACGAAAACCGTTCTGCAGATAGCGCTGGTACGATTCGGCGATATCCTCCGGCCGGTTGGTCACGATAGCGATGCTCGGCGGCCGAATCCCGATTTGGGATGCAAAGAGCAGTTTCACTTCTGCGCCCTGTTCCTGCGGGGGGGCGTTACGAGCCACCAACTCCTGCAGGACCCGATTCACTTCGGCGGTCTGCACCCGTCGCTGGCGCGCTTCGGCGACCTCAAGGATCAGGTCCGGCAGCTTGGAAACCCGCTGCCCGGTAAGCGCGGAGACATACACGAAGGGTATGAATCCGAGAAAGGGTGCCTTCCTGACCAGGAGATCCTGACCGCGCTTCGCCGTATTGCCGTCTTTGTCGGGGACCAGATCCCATTTGGTGACTGCGATGATCAGCCCGGCTCCCCGCTCCCAGGCCTCGCTCGCAATCCGGAGGTCCTGGGTATGCATCCCCCGTTCGGCGTCCACCACCAGGACACAGACGTCCGCGCGCTCGATCGCGCGATGGGTGCGGAGAGCGGCGTAGAACTCAATGTCATCTTCTACTTTAGATCGGCGGCGTAACCCCGCTGTATCTATGAAGTTGAGCGTTTTGCCACGATATCGCAAGGGGGTGTCGATCGCGTCACGCGTGGTCCCAGGCTGTGGCGAGACAACCAGCCTGGGCTCGCCCAGAAGCCGGTTGAGGAGGGAGGACTTCCCGGCGTTGGGCCGCCCGACGACGGCCACCTGAATGGTCTCCGTGTCCCCGGGTTGGGCGGCCGCGGGTAGCAGCGCAACGATCTGGTCCAGCAGGTCGCCGCTGGCCTTGCCGGTGACCGCGGAAACAGGCATCGGATCGCCGAGGCCCAAGGCGTGGAAGGCCAAATGGGCGGTGGTGTCCGGGAGGTCGTCCAGCTTGTTGACCGCGACAATCACAGGCCGCCCCGCTCTCCTGAGCCGGGTGCCGATCTCTCGGTCCACCGGATTGAGCCCTTCCCGGCCGTCCACGACGAACACGATGAGTTGGGACTCATTCACGGCCAGGTCCACCTGTTCGCGGACAGCCACGTCCATGGAGTCGCTCGATCTCGGGACTAGGCCTCCCGTATCCACCAGCCAGAAGCGTCGCCCACCCCACTCGGTCGCACCAAAGTGGCGGTCCCGGGTTGTCCCGGCTTGCTCCGAGACAATCGCGTCCCGGCCCCCCAGGAGCCGGTTGAAGAGTGTGGATTTGCCGACATTCGGACGGCCAACGATAGCGACGGTGGGCTCGCTCACGGGCTGGCTGAGGGCTTGAGGGCGTCGGTGAAGTGATAGGACGGCCGCACTTCGACCGGAGAGAGTGTCCGGAGCACCGCCAGCGAGAGGTCGTCCATGAAGAGCTGGTCGTCGTTGAGGGATTCCGCCGGGATCAGCGCCAGATCGACGTCGCGCAACCCGGCGAGCGCGCTCCGGAAGGCCGCGCCTGGCAGGAGGCCGGCGCAGGTCACCGAGCCGCCGAACAGCGGGTTTTCGAGCGGCAGGAGGAGAAAGGTCGCCCCGGTGGTTCGGGTCAACGGCTCCAGGACCTGCGGCATCAAGGCGGCCATGGAGATTCCGGTCAGGACGGCGATCCGTCGTCCGCGCCACTGCTCAAACCGGCCCTCCCCTTCACGGATCCGCACTTGGAGATAGCGGACAGCTCCCACGCCGTTCTCGACCTGCTCGAAGTCGTCGTAGGCCTCCGCCGGGGGCAGCGGCCACTCCGCGCGGAGATACAATTCGTCTGCCCCCATCACCCAACTCCGTCCTCGCTCCAGCCTTGCTCGTTCGGCCCAGTGCTCCACCTGCCTCAGCGCCGTGCGACACTCGTCCCGCCCCGGCTCCCGTACCAGGTGATGTTTGCTGAAGGTGGTAAGGCCGACTGGTACGACCGACACGCTGAGAATCGACGGTCCGATCGCCCAGAGATCACTGAGGGTTCTTTCGAGGACCTCGCGGTCATTCACCCCCGGCGACAGGACCACCTGGGTGTGACACTGGATGCCGTGCGAGTCGAAGTGTTTCAGCTGCTCGAGGATGTCCGGGGCGAGTGGGTTGCGGAGCAGCCACCGCCGGATGACAGGGTCGGTGGCATGGACCGACACGTACAACGGGGATAGCCGGTATTCAATGATGCGAGCCAGGTCCCTCGGCTTGAGGTTGGTCAGGGTGGCGAAGTTCCCATACTTGAAAGACAGGCGGTAGTCGTCGTCGCGGACATAGAGAGTCTCCCGCAGGCCGGGAGGCAGGCCATCCACGAAGCAGAAATCACATCGGTTGGCGCAGCGCCGAATGCGGGGTGGCTCGACAGAGACACCCATGGCCATACCCTCGGGGCGCTCAATATCGTATTCCAGCTCCGCACCGCCGGGGTGGCGAACGAGAAGAAGTAACTGTTCATCGGCGGTGAGGAACTCCCAGTCAAGGAAGTCCTCGACCTCCCGTCCGTTGACGGCGAGCACCTCGGTGCCAACCTGAAGACCCAACTCGGCACCGAGCGATTGCGGGGCGACAGCGGTGATCTTGAGCATGCCGGGGAGAAACATAGGGGTAGGCACGTCCACCGCCAAAACGAAGTGGGAGCGGGTCGGCGACCCGCTCCCACGGCCACTTGATACCCGGCCCGCGCCCTACCAGCAGCCTGGCGCGCCCTCCTGGGTGACTGCGGTATTGGGGCTGTTCGATGTGGCGCCGACGTAGACGCCGCAGGTTGTGATGGTGCCGATCAGGATCGGGTTGGTGATCACGGCGTTGTAGCTGGTGTTGTTGAAGTAAGTGATCTTGAGGGTGTTCCCCGCCGAAGGCTGGAAGCTGATCTTGCCGGACCCCGTCGGAAGATTCACCTGAGATCCGGTGGTGATATCGCCGGCGTAGTCGTTGTTGTCAAAGTAGAATCCTTCCTGCGCCGTAACGATGTTGCGCAGGTCGGTCTTCATGGAGGCTAGGACGGCCTTCTCCTTCGTGTTGGCGAACTTGGGAATCGCGATAGCCGCGAGAATCCCTATGATCACCACCACGATGAGAAGTTCGATGAGGGTGAAGCCCTTGGTGGACATGGCCACTCCAGCTCAGCAATGGACCAGGTGGCGTGATGAGCCCGGTCGGATAGGGCACCAGGGGGCAACAGGTGTGCCAAGGGTAATGCCGTGAGCTAAGTAATTGTGTTACAACGTCTTGTGTTGATTCACGCTATTGATGCAACCGCTGGGGCCGGCCCACATTGGTGCGTCCTGCGAGAAACAGATGCCGCCTCCCGCGAGCAATCGGGAGGCGGCATGGATTGGTCCGGCGGGCTGAAGTCTATTTGTGGCCGAGGCTGTACACGTAGGCGGCCACCGCCTTGACGTCGTCATCCGAGATCGTCGAGCCGCCCTTGGCGGGCATTGGCACACCGCTTTTCGACTCCTCCTTCGTCACGCCGGCGGTGATCCCCTTCACGATATCGTCGTAGGTCCCCTTGCTATGGAGCCATACATCGTCGGTCAGGTTGGGACCAACCAGCCCCTTGGCATCCTGGCCGTGGCATGCATAACAGAGCCCCTGCTTGTGGAAGATCTCATTTCCCTTATCCACCATGGCCTGCGTGACCCCCTGCGGGAGGGTTTGCGCCTCGGCTGTGGCCGCGCCCGCGAGGAGGAAGGCGCTCACGACAAGGGCTGCACGGAGAATCTGCTTCATTCCGAGACTCCAGTGAGAAGGTGAGGGGCCATTGATCGACACCCTGAGCGCAAGAGCTACGCCTGTTGAGGGCCGATGGTCAGGTTGCTGATAACACGCTACTCCACAATCACTTACCTCACACTCCGCAGTCCCGTCGGCGCCCAACGGGGTGGACTTGGTGTCCTGGCCCGGGACAGGGCGTCCCACGACCCCTACGTGCCAAAGCGAGCGCCCCCATACCAGATGGGGGCGAACCGTCGAGAGCGGGCGACCGGACTCGAACCGGCGACGTCCAGCTTGGGAAGCTGGCATTCTACCAACTGAATTACGCCCGCGGTGGGGGTAATGTGCCGGCACGGCCGCGGGCTTGTCAATAAGCACTCGTCCCCGGGCGCATTACCGGCCGCAGGTCTGTACAACGAATTACTTGAGACGATACCGCCATCCTTTGATGCCGGAGCCCTTGGCATCCACCTTGAACGGTGCTGACTCCCCGGCCTTCAGCGCGGGGATTTCCACGTCTTGACTGACGACCACCGTGCCGCCATCGCCCAGGAAATCCACCGTAAGGCTCTGCACCTTGGGCGACAGCAGCTTGTTGTTCTCGTCACGGGCCTCACGTCCGGTGAGCTTGCCCGTCAGGGTCGCTCCGTCAGCCGTCACCTTCAACACCTCGATTTCCAGGTTGACGAGCAGCGCTTCCCGGGCGACAATCGCAGTATAGAGCCCGTCCTTATTGCCCACCAGCTTGTGCCCCTGCGCCTGGAGTGAGTAGGCGTACTCGGAGAAGGGTTCAACCTTGCTCAGTTGCGCCGCGGTGGCTGCCAGATTAGCCCCGTCCCCCAGCGCCAGGTACGCGTTGGCCTGGTCGAAGAGGGCATCGCGGTTGAATGGATTCATCGCGACCACCTGGCCGAACGTTGCCGCGGCCTCCTTGTAGTTCTTGTCTCCATACTGGCGGGCTCCCACATCCATGAGATCCGCCTCCGACATGCCAGCGCTACTGCTCAATCCACGCTCGATCACCTGGGCGCTGTCGGTCTTGCCGGTACTGCGCAGGGCCCTCGCCAGGGCCCTTTTTCCCGCGATATCATCGGGTTGGAAGGAGACGTACCGACCCAGCGCGGTTACGGCTTCCTGGTTGCGACCGGCGGTGAGCAATAGCACGCCGTAGTTGTATGCGGCCTGATCGCGCAGCTTGGTTTGAGCGGGGTCCGAGGACTCGGTCTGGGCCGCGCGACCGTAGTAGTACATTGCGCTGTCGTTCTCGCCGGCGGAATTGAAAATGTCGGCCATGTTCACGAACGCGAGCGGTGCATCTTGATAGATCTGGCTCGCAGCCCGATACATGACCATCGCGGAATCAATCTGCTTTGCCTGGCGGTACCCGGTGCCCGCGTTGACGAGAGCCGCCCAGACCCGATAGCGGTACTTCTGGATGTCCCCCTTGCACCCTGGCGCCAGCGCCAGCGTCCGGCTGAAGGCGGAATCGGCACCGGCGAGATCTCCCTGCTGAAGGTAGAGCCGGCCCAGCCAGTACCATGCGGCCGAACTCTTGCCCTGACCGGCCGTGATCGCCTCGGTGGTGACCCGAACGCCGTTCTTGAGAGCGGCCGCCCGGTTGCCGGGCTCACTCGCCTCGATGCCGGTGAAGAGATAGGTCTTTCCGCTACTGACGCGGAAATCACCGCCTTCCACCTTGCACTCGGGCTGTACCAGCTTCGGATCGAGTGCTCCCTGCACCCGGGTTACGACGGCATCCTGGGCGGAGCCCTTGGCGGGCAAGGCCACAACCGCGACCAGCATCATACCAGTGATTACCTTCGTCATTCCTGCTCCTTCAGCGGGTGTGAATCTCCAGTGGCGGTTCCGGCCACCAAAGCGCGAGCCCTGCTCTCAATATCCCTTGCAACTTCCAGCGCGGGGCGGCCCAGCCGCGTCGCCGCCCGCCGCACGCCCTCGAATTCTGCCTTGACCCGGGGGCCCGCGGGCGTCTCCAGCACCTTCACCAGCACCGGCAGACCATCTTCAGCCGGTACCTCAATCTGGCGACGGGGGAGTGTCACGCGCTCGGCGATGGCACGGCGCAGGCCGGCGGTCGTGCTGTGCAGGAAGAATGCCTCGGTTACCCGGTCCGCCTTCGACGCCTCACAGACGACCTCCACCCGGAAGCCGGGCCTCCCTTTCTTCATCTGCGTGCCCCAAACCTGCACGTCGAGCGCGCCCGCTGCTGTCAGCGCCTCTCGCAGCGGATCGATGTACTCGGGACTGAGGTCGTCCAGGTCGGAGGACAGTGTCACCACCTGTCCGGCTTCGGCCACCGGCTCGGCCAGTATCAGACGCAGTGCGTTCGGGTAGTTCTCCGGGTCCCGCCCACCGGCCCCCCAACCGGTCCTGACCGGTCTCCAGCGAGCAGGAGGCGGTCCGCTGCCGAGCACCCGAAGTAGAACCGCTCCAGTTGGCGTCGTCGCCTCTCCTACCACGGGCCCGTTGGGCCCGATCTCCACCCCTTCGAGGAGGCGCGCTGTGACCGGGGCCGGAACCGAGATCACGCCATGTGCGGTCCGAATCCAGCCGTTGCCCAGCGCGACAGGCCACACATACACCCGTGACACACCCAACTGTTCGAAGCCCTCGATCGAGCCGGCGATGTCGATAAGCGCATCGACTGCGCCGACCTCGTGCAGGGCGACCGCGTCGGCCGCGACCCCGTGGATTCGGCCTTCTTCTTCCGCCAGCAGCTGAACCGCCCGAACGGCTCGCTCTCTCACCGTGGAGCTGAGTGAGGCGGCCTCCAGGAGAGCCACCAATTCGCCGAGGTGTCGGTGAGGCGTGGCGGGGCCATCCGTGGCGACGTGGTGGTGATAGTCTCCCGCATGAAGGTGAGGCGCCGGATACTCTGGACTGGGACTCTCGCTTCGCCCATCGGGGAGAAGGACCGATACCTTGGTAGAGGCGACTCCGCAACGGAGGGCCGGGCCGATCTTTACCTCGACCCCCGGGAGCCCCAGCCGGGCAGGCAAACCGCGCAGCCAATCGGCGGCCGCCCCGGAGTCCACCAGCGCTCCGAGGAGCATGTCGCCGCTGATACCGGCAGCCGGGTCGAGAATCGCAAAGCGGTCCACGGTCATGGCGGTGAAATATCGCCCCGCGATCCGGGGCCGGGCAAATCGCCGGGCCGGCGGTACAACCAGCCCGCCCCGGTGTTGAACAGGAGGACCCGGTCCTCCGCGCTCAGGGCGCCGCGCTCCCGAAGGACTCGTGCGGCAGCGATTGCGGCGCCTCCCTCGGGCGAGAAGTCGATCCCCTCCTCCATGGCGCCGAGTTGGGCGTCGCGGGCAAGGGCCTGGTCTTCGACGGCCACTGCGCCGCCTCCACTGTCCCTGAGCGCCCGCAGGACCAGACGATCCCCGAGCGGCGCCGGAACACGGAGGCCGCTCGCAACGGTCCAAGGGCTGTTCCATGGCGTTGCCGAGTGGGCTCCCGAGGCGAAGGCACGAACGATGGGGGCACAGCCCTCCGACTGCACGCTGTACATCCGGGGCAGCGGATCTGCGACCCAGCCTGCAGCCCGAAGCTCCTGAAACGCCTTCCACATTCCAATGAGTCCGGTTCCGCCACCTGTCGGATAGATGATCGCACTGGGGAGCGACCACCTGAGCTGCAGGGCCAGCTCGAGCCCCAGCGTCTTCTTGCCCTCGATCCGGTAGGGCTCCCTGAGGGTGGAGAGATCGATTGCTCCGGAGTCTGCGGCCCATGCTCGTGCGGCCCTGCCGCAATCGCCAATGTGGCCTTCGAGCAGCTCAAGGTCTCCGCCAAATCTCACAATCTGACTCAGGATCGCCTCAGGAGTTGTCCGCGGCGCGTAGACCCGTACCCGGAGACCGGCCCGGGCGCTGTAGGCGGCGGCGGCGACACCGGCGTTTCCCGCAGTTGGGATGACGAACTGCCGTGCGCCTGACAAAACCGCCCGAGTGATTGCCGCGCTGAGCCCCCGCGCCTTGAAGGAGCCTGTGGGGTTTACCGCCTCGTCCTTGATCCAGCAGGCGGCGAGGCCGAAGCGACTGCTCATCCGGGGGCACTCAAGCAGCGGAGTATCCCCTTCGCCAAGCGTGATGGGCGTTTCCCGCGTGGTGAGGGGGAGGAAGGCCCGGAAGCGCCACATTCCCTGCCCTGTCTCTACCGCCGCACGCACAGCCGGGTTGGGGGGCGCGCGATCCGAGTACCTGACCAACCAGGGCTGACCGCACCGTTCGCAGACCGACGGCAGCCCATCGGGGGCACGTTCGGCGTCACAGGCCGAGCATTCGAGATGCCAGTCCATTCAAGGCGGGAGGGGGGGAAGATGGGTGGAAGGCCGGCTGGTCAGCTCCGAAGAAAGCGCTCCGCTAGCTGTTCAAGGCGGGCGTCACCTCTGGAACGGGCGTGCTCAAGGATCAGCTCCACGAACGGTCGGAGACTTGGCTCTCCCCAGCGGTAGCCTGTCGCGGCCTCGGCGCCGAGGGAGTCTCCCCGATTGGCACCTTCGAGGAGCGCCCACGCCGCGGCTGGTTCGAAGGCCGGGTCGGTTCGAGGAGGAAGCTCGTACCGGGATGGGGGCTCGTCCTGGTCTTCCCGGACGAAGGCGCGGGACATGGCTTCAAGATAAGACCGTCGCCGGTCGCGGTGGACTAGGGCGCTTCGGCCAGAGCGCTCACGACCCTCTCCGCCAGACGATTGGAGAAGCCGGGCAGCCCGGCGATTTCTGCTGCCGTGGCGGATTTCACGCCGGCAAGGCTCCCGAATTGCTCCAGCAGCGTGCGGCGCCGGGAGGGCCCGATCCCGGGGACATCCAGCAGGGCCGAGGTCACGGTTCGAGCCGTACGGCGCTGGCGGTTGTAGGCCAGGCCAAAGCGGTGGGTCTCGTCCCGGATCCGCTGCAGCAGCCGAAGGGACGGACTTCGCCGAGAAAGCCGCAGGCTTTCGGACCGGTCGGGCAGGAAAACCTCCTCCTCCTTTTTCGCGAGGCTGATCATGGGGAGCTGCGAAAGTCCCAGCTCGCTCGCCGCTTCGCGGGCTGCCCCCAACTGCCCCTTCCCGCCGTCGATGACAACCAGGTCCGGCAAGGGCTTCTCCTCCTGCTGCCGTCTGGCTAGGTAGCGGGACATGATTTCGTGGATCGCCGCGAAGTCGTCGTGCTGCCCGATCCCCTTGATCCGGAACTTGCGATACTCGCTCTTTCGGGGACGCCCAGCTTCGAACCAGACCAGTGACCCAACAGTATCCTTGCCCTGATTGGTCGAGACGTCGACACAGACCATGCTGCGTGGCACTGTGCTCAAGCCGAGATCGCGTCCCAGCGCATAGACCGGGTCCCCGGCGCGCTCGTCGGTTTCGAAGGTTTCGATGCGAAGGCTCTCCATCAAGTGCCGGGCGTTCTGGTCGGCCAGGTCGAGCCAGCGGCGGGCGGTGCCGCGCTGGGGGACCTGCCATTGGGTGTCCGGGAGCAGCTCGCGCAGCAGGTCGGCCTCGGAGGGCGGGAAAGGGAGAACCAGCCGGGACACCCGTCCCCGCAGCGGCACGTAGGATCGGACCAGCAGGAAGTTGAGAATCTGCTCGTCGGTCCCGTCCCCGAGATTCTCGAGGAAGGCATGCTCCCGAGCTACCACCCGCCCGTCGCGAACTCGCAGGAAGACACCGACGGCGTCGTCACCGTCCCGCGCATATCCCACAACGTCGGCACTCCCGGTCCCGATGACCTCCACGGCCGGTGGCGACTCGACCTGTTCCAGCCATTTGAGCTGATCGCGCAGTTGTCCGGCGCGCTCATAGTCCTGATGCTCGCTCGCCGCCAGCATCGCTTCGCGCACCCTGCCCCGCACGTCACCGGTGCGTCCGGAAAGGAAATCCAGTACCTCGTCGATCATCGCGCGATAGTCTTCCTGGCTCTGCCACCCGACACAGGGAGCCCGGCAGCGCCCAATGTGATAGTCGAGGCAGGGACGGTCACGGCGCTCCCAGGGAAGATCATCGTGGCAGCTCCGCACGGTGTAGAGCCGGCGGACGATCGCCAGGGTCTTTCTCAAGAGGGCGACATCGGTGTAGGGGCCGAAATAGCGGGCCCCTGCCAGATCCCGGCGCCGAGTCACGAGCACGCGAGGGAACGGTTCGCCGACGGTCACCGCGATCGATGGATAGCTCTTGTCATCCTTGAGCCGCACATTGAAGCGAGGCTGGTATTCCTTGATCAGATTGTTCTCGAGCAGCAGCGATTGCGCCTCGGTCCCCGTGACGATGGTCTCGAGGTCGGCGATATAGCGCAACAGAAACTGGTTTTTCAGGCTGGCGGCTTGGTCGCTGCCGAAATAGCCGCGCACGCGGCTCCTGAGCCGTTTGGCCTTACCGACGTAAAGGACGTTTCCCTCGGCGTCCTTCCAGAGGTACACACCGGGTTCGTCGGTCAGGGTGTCGAGTTTGCGCTGGAGCGCCTCGGTACAATCGGCCATAATGCACAAAGATAGAGCCGTGGTCATTCCGGCCGAAGCCGCGCCACTGCCGCCCGCGCGAGGGGCACCCCGAAGCGGTAGGCGGCGGCGAGGTAGCCGAGCCCGAAGGGAATCAGGATCAGGAAGGCGCGCAGGACGGGGTGCAGCGGCGGGAGGGACATCTGGCCGGCCACGCCGACGGCCGCTCCCAGTGCGGCAGCTCCCCAGAGCTGTGCCAGCTCCCGGAAGTGGAGGCCGGTGGGACCAATCCGGGCATTCATCCCTCGTTGCAGGAGGGAGAATTCAATCCAGGCGGCGATGCCGGCTGAGGCGGTAAGGCCCACCGCGCCCCACCGCAAATCAAGCCCGGCCACCTTCGGGAGGGGAATGGCGCAGAGGAACCCGAGGACGGTGGTGAGTACGACCCGGACGATGGCAAAGCGCAGCGGTGTTCTGGTGTCGCGGATCGCGTAGAATGCCGAGTTGTACAGTCTTCCCATGGTGGCGGCGAGAAGGCCGACCGCGGATCCCGCCAGAATGAACCAGACGTAGCGGGCATCCGCAGCCGTGAAACGGCCGGTCTGGAACAGAGCTCCGGCGATATCCTGCCCGAAGACGAGGAAGGCCATGGCCGAGGGAACCACAAAAAAGGCCAGCCTGCGGAGCCCGAGATCCAGGCGGGAACGGAGCTGGGCGGCAACTTCGGGCGCTGTTCCTGTGGCGCTCGCCATCTCGGGGAGCTCCGCCGCCGATACGGACATCCCGAAGAGGCTCACCGGCAAGGTGTAGAGGACTTGGGCCATTCCCAGGGCCGCGACGGGCCCCTGTCCCAGGAAGCTCGCCAGGATGGTATCAACGAAGGCGCTGATCTGCACCACTCCCCGGCTGACGAACACCGGACCGAAATTGCTCAGCACGGTGTGGAGGCTGTCGGAAACCGCATCGATGGCCGGACGGAATCGGTGGAGGAGGGAGAGCACGACGGGTAGCTGAACCCCGAACTGGAGCGCACTCCCGATGACCGACCCCACCGCTGCCGCCACCGCGGCCCGGGTCTCATCGTGGCGACCGGCGGAGAGCATGACCGTCGTAATGATGGCCACGTTCCACACCACTGGGGCGATGTAGGAGAGCAGGAACCGCCGGTGGCTGTTGAGGACTCCGAGGCACCACGCGGACATGACCAGCAGGCCGGCACCGGGAAACAGGATGCGGACCAGGCGCACCGTGAGATCACGTTTCTCTCCGCGAAAGCCGCCGGCGATCGCGGCAGTCAACGGGCCGGCGAACACAACCCCACCCAGGACCACCACTGAGGTCACGGCGGCAAGCAAGCCGAACACGGCACCCGCGAGCCGATCGGCATCCTCCGCTCGCTCCTCCGCCCTGAGACGAGCATACACCGGGATGAACGAGGCGGAGAGCACTCCTTCGCCAAGCAGGTTCTGAAGGAAATTCGGGATCCGAAAGGCCGCCCCGAAGGCGTCGGCGCTCGCCGAAAGACCGAGGTAATGGGCCAACACGCGCTGCCGCACCAGGCCGAAGATGCGGCTGACGAAGATGCCGAGTGCGACGAGGCCGGCGTGCCTGCTGCTGCTCGGTGGTTGTTGCGACGCTGGTGCGGAGGCGGGAGAGTGCACCCGGGCCCTGCCCTACGCCTTGGGACGGGGGAGGGGCGGGCGTCCGGGCTGGTCCTCGAGAAGGCGTTGCAGGAACTGATTCTCTTCCTGCAGCGATTGCACGGATCGCTGCAGCTCATCCACCTCTCCCCGGAGCAGGTCAACTTCCCGGGCGAGATCGGCCAGGCTGGGTGCTGCGGCCTCGGGGCCTTCCAGACGCCGGGCGATGGCCTTGCCAATCGGAGAATCGATGACGATGCCGATGATGGGAATCATCAGCGCCACGAGAAGAATGATCCCGAGAAACGCCATGAAACGAGTCTACCGCGACCCGGGGACCGCTTCAAGCCCTCCGCGATACCAGCCTTCGATAACACTGAGCAGGTCGACCAGCAGCGGCGGCCCGTAACGGGCCAGCCAGGGCGCTAGCGTCAGCACGCGCTCCTGGGGTTTGCCCAGCGGCAGGACCAGCTCACGGGCCCTGGCGATCTGCTGGGTCTCGGTTGCCTGGCGCTTCTTGAGATGGCTCACCAGGCGTTTTTCGGTGTCCTCCAGGCCGTGTTGTGCCTGCTGTGCCAGGTTGCGAATGGTGCGCTCGATGGTCGGATCGATGGCCGCGGCCGACTTGGCGAGGATTTCGTAATTGCCGGTGATCGCTTCACGCAGTTCCCCGAGAGCTTGTAGGACCTCCGGCGGAAGCTGCTCCCGAACCACCCGAGCCTCGAGCTGATGCCCGGGGGCCAGCAGCTCCTGAAGGGTCGCATCGAATTTCTGCAGCACCCGGTCGGTCCTCGAGTCCACCAGAATTCCAGACCACCGCGGAAGGGCGAGCTGGTGCGGGACCCCCATTGGTGCGTAGAGGGCTTTTGCAAGCGCCAGATAGCGAAGCTCTCCGGGACCCGCTGCGTAGGCGACCGTCGGAAGAATGGCGCTTTCGATGACAGGGCGAAGGAGTACGTTCGGCGAAAAACGCCCGGGATCCTGAGATGCGAGGCGCTCGACATCCACTGACGTCAGTTCCTCCCGGCTTCGCCGTGTACTGAACCCCGCTTGCCGTGCTACCAGCCGGTCGCGTCCCTGCTGGCCCTCGAACATTACGAGGGTCGCTCCATCCCCCACGGTGACGCCAGGGTCTCGGCCGTGGGCGGTGAGGGCCGAGTGCCGTTCCACCAGCGCACGGTCGAGGGAATCGGAGCGTTCGAGCGCGGCCAAGAGGTGCGGCAGCTGAGCCCGTTTGGCGGCGGGGTGGGTTGCGTCAAAGACCACGATCCCGAATGGGCCCAGCAGCTCGGCGAGGGTGTGGGCACAGCTGGCCGCCAGGTTCGCCTCGGGCTGGTACCAGCGCCGGAACAGATCCATGACCTGATCGCGATAGGGTGATGCCGGCAAATCGGCCGAGAGGCGCTCAAGCACCGGCCCGATCTCAGGGCCGACCGGCTCACGATACAGCGGGGTCAGCGGGGCATCCGGGTGTCGTTCCCGCAGGGTGACAGTCACGGTGGACCCGTCCGCTGCGGTCCAGGAAGCATGGTTCCCCTCAGCGAAGTCATGGTCTCCGCCGGCAGCCCAGAAGACCGGTACAACCGGTCGCCGCCAGCGTTCCTCGCACAGCCGGGCGAGCGCCACCGCGGAGAGGGCTTTGTAGATCGTGTAGAGGGGACCGGTGAGGAGGCCCGGCTGCTGCCCGGTGGTCACGGCCAGCACACCAGGTGTGTGCAGCCGCTTGAGGCTCCCGGCGATCCCATCCGCAGCGACAAAGGCGGGCAGCAGGTCGGGGTGCACACCCCCGTCTCGCGGCTCCGGCCACGCGAGGGGTGCGTCGAGCGGGGTGGTGACGATCCGAAGGGTCACCCGGCGACCCGGGCGGTGAGTATGGTGCGACAACCACCCTGGAGCGGGGCGCCGGAATAGTCTCCATAGCGCCCTGTCACCGTCGCGCCATGGGCCGTGATCATTGCCTCCAACTCGGCGGGCCCCAGCAGGCGTACCCGCTCTTCGAATCTGCGGCCGGCCGGAAGGGTGATAGTCTTCCTCACGAAGCGGCCGTCCGCGGTGATGGCGCGCCGGATCTCCACCCTCTGGCCGCCGATGGTCACGGCTTCCTCCGGCACGAGGGCACTGCGTACCTGCTCGGCGTTGAGAAAGTCGATCACGAACCAGCCGCCGGATCGGACGGTGCCCAGCATCTGGCCGATCGCGTCGGTGTGCTCCTCGTCCGCCGCGAAGTAACCGAAACTGGTAAACAGGTTCACGGTGAGGTCCATTTGCGCAGCTCGGAACGGGAGGGCGCGCATGTCGGCGCGCACCAGCGGGCGCGTGGTGATCTCGCGGCTCCGCGCCAGCAGCGCCTTGGAGAGATCGAAGCCGAACGGGACGGCTCCCGCCCGTTCGAGGGCTCTGAGATGCCGTCCAGCACCACAGGCAACGTCGAGCACCCGCCATCCCGGGCGCCAGGGGAGGACCCTGCCCAACAGGGCCACCACCCGGTCCGCGTCGGCGTCATCGCGATGGGGATAGACGTGGAGGTACTCCTCTCCGAACCATTCTTCGAACCATTCGGCCATTGGCTCTCACCCAGCGGCGGGCAGCCGCCGAGCCGGGCACGACGGGCGGCTCACTTGTGGTACGGCTCCCGTCGGAGGATCGTCCAGGCGCGATACAGCTGCTCGGTCACCACCACCCTGGCCAGCTGGTGGGGAAGGGTCAGGGGACCGAGGCTCCAGCGCTCGTGGGCGTCGGCGAGGAGTGCCGGGTCCAGTCCGTGGGAGCCCCCGATGACGAAAGAGAGCGGCCGGGCGCCCCGGAGCCACTGGTCCAGCCTCGCAGCCAACTGCTCGCTCGACCAAGCCCTCCCCTCGCGGTCCAGAGCCACGACATGCCCGCCGGCGGGCAGCAGCTCGCGCAAACGCGCCGCTTCCCGCCGGCATCCTTCCGCTGGTGTCGCTGCGTTTCCCACTGCGCGCACCTCCAGCTCGCGAATGTCGCCGTAGCGCCGCAGCCGCTGGAGATACTCGTCGGCCGCGGCCCGTAATGCGGGTCGGAGCCTGCCGACCGCCACAAGCGTCACCTGCACTCAGGCGTACATCCCGCGCAGCCGGTGCACAGCGGCAACCCGATCGATCGCCAGCATGTAGGCGCCGATGCGGTTGTCGACCCCGTGCCGCTCGGACATGGCCGTGACCTCTTCGAAGGAATGGACCATGATCCGCTCGAGCCGGTTGTTCACCGTCTCCTCGTCCCAGAAGTAGCCTCCACGATCCTGAACCCATTCGAAGTAGCTCACGGTAACGCCACCCGCATTCGCCAGGATGTCAGGAATCACGAAGACTCCCTTCTGGTCCAGGATCTTGTCCGCCGCTGCTGTCGTAGGGCCGTTGGCTCCCTCACAAATGATCCGGGCCTTGATCTGTCCGGCATTCTCCTGGGTGATGACGTTTTCGAGGGCCGCCGGCAGCAGAACCTCGCAGTCGAGGGTAAGGATGTCGGCATTGCTGATGCGGTCGGCCCTGGCGTAGGTGTTGATGAGCTTGTTGGTGGCCACGTGCCGGCAGACATCCGGGATATCCAGGCCCTTGGGGTTGTAGATCCCGCTGGACTTGTCGCTTACGGCCACGATGGTCATTCCCGATTTGGCCATGAGATCTGCGGCAATGGACCCCACATTGCCGAACCCCTGGACCGCGACCCTGGTTCCCTTGACAGGGAGATTGAGTTTCTTCAGGGCCTCCCGGGTCACGAACATGCAGCCCCGTCCGGTCGCCTCGCGCCGGCCGAGAGAGCCTCCCATTTCGATAGGCTTGCCGGTGACGACTGCGGTGACGGTGTGACGCTTGTGCATGGAGTAGGTGTCCATCACCCAGGCCATCACCCGCTCATTGGTGTTCACGTCCGGCGCTGGCACATCGGAGTCCGGACCCAGGGTCTCGATGATCGCGGAGGTGTAGCGGCGGGTGAGGCGTTCGATCTCTGCATTGGACATGGTGGACGGATCGCAGATTACCCCGCCCTTGGCTCCGCCGAACGGCAGGTTCACGACCGCACACTTCCAGGTCATCCATGCGGCCAGCGCCTTCACTTCGTCGAGCGTGACCTGCATGTCGAACCGGATGCCACCCTTCGCGGGCCCCCGGGAGGTGTTGTAGATGACCCGATAGCCCGTGTAGACCTCCACCTCCCCGTTCTCCAGCAGAACCGGCACGGAGACGATGATCTGCTTTTCCGGCATGCGGAGGATCTTATAGAGACCCGACTCCAGGTCGAGCCGCCTGGCCGCATCGTCGAAGCGCGACATCATCTCCTCGAAGGGGTTCTCCGCGGCGAGGAAGCGGTCCTTGTCGGGCCGCATGACGGTCTGGGTGGGACGCGCGCTGGTCGAGGTCATAGCAGCTCCGGTGGATGTTACAGGCCCTCCGCCGAGGTCACCACGGCGTCCAGGGCTACGGCGATAGCGTCGCCGCCTTCCTCCCAGATCAGGTCAAGCACCGCCACCAGCGGCTCAGGTGCGTCGGCCGGCCATTGCTCGCGAAGCTTGACCGCATCCTTCTCGGTGATGACGACATGGTCCGCCCGCCGGGCGGCGTGGGCCAGCCAGGCAACGTCCTCCTGACGATACTGGTGATGGTCCTTCCAGGTGGCGACCTGAACCGCGGCTCCCGTGGCCTTGGTCTGAGTCACGAACGCCTCCGGATCCGCGATCGCGGACGCGGCCACGACCCGCCGTCCGGCGAGCGCCGTGGGAGGGACGGGGCGCGCGGACAACAGACCTTCCAGGCGGGCCAGTCCGAGGTGGGCTATCGCCACGGGACAGGTCGCCTGGCCACGGAGGTCCGCCGCGAGAGTGTCGGCGACCTCCCGGCTGGCCCGTTTGCGCGTCACGACTATACAATCGGCCCGTCGCGCCTCGGCCAGCCCTTCTCGCCAGGGTCCCGCCGGCAGCGGCCACCGCACCGCTCGCAGCGTTTCGGCACTGACGACCAGGATATTCAGGTCGCGACGGAGGTCGAGTCGCTGGTACGCATCGTCGAGTACCAGAACCTGAGCACCACGTGCCAGCGCCCGTTCCGCGCCCGCGATCCGGTCCGGGTCGGCCACGACGTGGGCGGCTGGAAGGGAGCGGGCATGGACCCTCGCTTCATCCCCGCCACCGTACCCACGCAGCAGGATGCCGGGGACGAAACCTCGATCGGCATAGTACCGCGCGATCCACATCGCGATCGGGGTTTTCCCGGATCCGCCGACCGTCAGGTTTCCGACCGCCACCGAAGGCAACGGAAGATCGACCACCGGAAGCCATCCACGCCGGTAGGCGAGCGTGCGCACAGTAGTCCAGGTCCGCCACATGCCCGCGATGGGCAGGAGCGCCACACGGGCCAGCCGAGCGTCGAGACGACGACTGGTCCAGAGCCACCGGATCAGACGGTGGGTATCACCGCGCCGTCGGGCCATTCGGCCAACCTCACTGCTTGGGCCAGCTCTCGTGCCACTCGGGACAAGGCCGCCGCCTCCGCCTCCGCACCCGGGGATACCTCGAATGGCTGGCCATACGCCATCCGTACCCGGGCGAACGGCCCCGGCACGAGGAAACGATCCCACGAGCCTGCCCGCCACGCCGGGCGGGCTTCCGCGTGGACGGGTACAACAATCCCGCCGCCACGGGCCGCGGCGGCGATGGCACCCGGTTTCGCCACCCGGCGCGGGCCCTGAGGCCCGTCAGGTGTGACCCCGATTGAGACCCCTCGTTTGAGTGCCTTGACCGCACCGAGCAGCGCCCCTCGGGCCCCACGGGTGGTAGAGCCCCTAATCAGCCTGTATCCCAGCGAGGCAGCCAGGCTGGCAAGGTACTGGCCATCCCGCGCTTCGCTGATCAGGGCGGCGATGCCCCGCCGACGATGGTACCACATGACCGGCAGCAGGGCGTCGTGCCAACAGAGCAGCACGTAGGGCTGCGAGCCGGCGAATACCGGTGCCTCTCCGCCGCCACCGACGACCTCGATTCGCCAGGACCGGGCCAGGGCCCGGACCGCCGGCGGGCCCAGCCCTGCGATCAACGATCGGCGAAGCCTCGTCACGACAAGAGATCAAGGGCGAGTTCCGCTACGCGGTCTGCGGCGCCCGGTAACCCCAGGCGATCTCGCAGACGGGCGAGGCCGGCCCGTTGAGTGACATGCGCCGGGTCCACCTCGTTCAACAGGGGTCGCAGCGCATCGGCAACCGGAGCCGCAGCCACCGGAAGCCGCCAGAACTCCGGAACCAGCGCTTCCCCCAGGATCAGATTCACGAGGCTGATCCACGGCACCTTGAGCAGTCGTCGGGCGATGGCATGGCTGGTGCGCGACGTCCGGTAAGCCACGACCATCGGGGTATCGGTGCAGGCCGCTTCCAGGGTCGTGGTGCCGGACTTGACTAGCACCGCCGTCGAAGCCGCCATGACCAGCTCGGACGCTCCCCGATGAATGAGCATGGGAGGTGCATCCGGGTAATAGCCGGCTGCGGTTCCTGCCACCACGGCATGCCTGCACTGTCCTTCCGCCAGCATCCGCCGCCCGACATCGCGAAACAGGGGCCAATTGTGACCAATCTCCGATTCCCGGCTGCCCGGAAAGATACCCAGGACCCGGGCGTCGGGCGGGAGGCCGAGCCTGGCCCGAGCGGTACGCTGGTCCGGCCATTCGCGGTCCAGTACCGGATGACCGACGAAGGTGCATGGTACGCCTCGGTTGCTGAACCACTCGGCCTCGAAGGGAAGGATCACCGCCAGCCGATCCACGGCCCGGCGCAGCCGGGGGAGCCGCTGGCTGCGCCAAGCCCATAGCTGGGGGGCGATGTACTGCAAGACGGGCACGCCGGCAGCGCGCAACGCCTGCCCCAGGCGAAGGTGAAAACCGGGATAATCGATCAGGACGGCGAGGGAGAAGCGTCCGGCCCGCGCCTCCGCGGTGAACGACCGGAGCAAGCCGAGGTGTCGCGGGAGGGCTGCGATTACCTCGAGGAACCCCATCGCCCCCAGTCGATCCACGTCACAGCGCAGCACGAGACCCGCGGCAGCCATTCTGGGGCCCCCACATCCCTCGATGACAGACTCCGGCAGCCTGGCCCGTAAGGCCGAAACCACTGGGGCGCCGTGAGCGTCCCCCGAGGGCTCACCGGCCGACACCAGAATCCGGGTGCGGTCGGCGCTCACGATTCTGGGTGGGGGGCGAACGACCCGAGGTGAACCGTCTCGGTCACCTTCAGCGCCAGTTCCAGCGCGGCAAGACCTTCCCGGGCAGTGACCACTATGTCGTGCTCTCCCCGCACCGCCCGGCAGAAGCTGGCGAGCTCAAGCCCCAGTGCGTCCACGGCTGGAGCCTCCAGCGGGATCCGTTCGGCGACATCCACCAGGTCGCGCCCGTCTTCCGGCGACCACCGGCTCCTGAGCCGCCAGAATTCCCCCCGCCCCGCCGCGAGATCCAGCGAGAGGTAGCCATCCTCCTGGTAGACCCGAAGGCGACGGACCCGTCGCTCGGCGATCCGCGATGCCGTCGCGCTCGCGACCAGCCCATTGGCAAACTCGACTCGTGCATGAGCGACATCGAGCAGGCCCGACAGTACCGCGGCCCCATTGGCGCGCACGTCAATGGCAGGGACCCGGCCGGCGAGGTGCAGGATCAGATCGAGATCATGGATCATCAAGTCCAGGACGACCGGCACGTCGGTTCCGCGTGGCTGGTACGGGGCAAGTCGCTCTCCTTCGATGAACAGCGGCCGGCCGAGGTAGCCCTGGGCCGACCGGAGCGCACGGTTGAATCGCTCGACATGGCCCACCTGAAGCAGAACGCCCCGGCGGTCCGCGGCCGTCACCAGCGTCAGGGCTTCCGACAGGGTTGCCGCCAGAGGCTTCTCCATGAGTACCGGGAGCCCCGCCTCGATGGCCGCGGCGCCCACCTCGCCATGGGCCGAGGTCGGCACGGCTACGGTCACTGCCTCGGCCAGGTCGAGCAGCTCCTCCCGTGATCGACAGGCCCTGGTCCCGAGCGCCTGAGCCACCCAGGTGGTGCGTTCGGGGCGGATGTCGTACACCCCGACCAGGCAGGCTTCCGGCATGGCCATAAGGTGCCGCGCGTGATGCCAGCCCAGGACCCCCACGCCGATGACTCCGACTGGCAGCGGCGGCGGCCTCATGCAGGGACTCCTCGCGTGGTTCTGGCTACGAAGTCGAGCAATCGCCGGACTTCCACAAACCGGTCGGCATCCGGCCTCAGCTCGGCCAGCGCCTGGGCGCGGGAGAGGGTGGAGTTGAACAGGAGCCGGTAGGCGTGCTTCAGGGCGGCAAGGGTTTGCGCCCCCAGGCCTGCCCGCTCAAGGCCGACGCAGTTCAAGCCGAAGAGCTCCACCGGATTGCCGACGGCCTTTACGTACGGCGGAATATCCTGGTTTACTCGAGAGGCGCCGCCCACGAAGGCCAGGGTGCCGATCGAGACGAACTGGTGGACGGCGATCAACCCGCTCAGGGTCGCATACTCCTCCACCGCAACGTGTCCGGAGAGCTGAGTCGCGTTGGCGATGGTCACCCCGTCGCCGAGGTGGCAATCATGTGCGACGTGCACATAGGTCATCAGGAAGCAACCGGCACCGATCCGGGTGGCGCCAGTGGCGGCAGTAGCCCGGTTGATCGTGCTGTGCTCGCGAATCACGGTTCCCGCCCCGATCTCGACCCAGGTCTCCTCGCCCTGGTATTTCACATCCTGTGGGGCGGACCCAAGGACCGCCCCGACTCCAATCATGACTTCCCGATCCAGCCGCACATTCCGCTCCAGGACCGCGTGGGGGCCCACGCGGCATCCGTCTCCCACTTCGACGCCGGGTCCCAGGACGGCGTAGGGGCCGATGTCGACGTCGCAGCCGAGTTGTGCCCCGGCATCCACCACCGCAGTGGAATGAACCGAAACCGTCACCGGTCCACCACGCAGGCCATCATCTCCGCTTCCGTGGCCACTTCACCATCCACGAGTGCCCGTCCTCTCATGCGGGCGACCTTGCCCCGGAACTGGAGCATTTCGACTTCCATCCGGAGCTGGTCACCCGGAAGGACTGGCTTGCGGAATTTCACGTTGTCCAGCGCCATGAAATACACGACCTTCCGTTCCCGGTCCGGCACCTGTTCCATGAGGAGCAGCCCCCCGGTCTGGGCCATCGCCTCGACGATGAGCACGCCCGGCATGATGGGATGTCCAGGGAAATGGCCTTGGAAGAAGGGCTCATTGAAGCTGACGTTCTTGAGGCCCACGATCCTCTTCGTACCCTCCAGCTCAACGATGCGGTCCACCAGCAGGAAGGGGTACCGGTGCGGGAGTATCTCGAGGATCCTCCTGACGTCCATCATCCCTCCTCCAGGGTGAAACACGCGGCCCGTGCAATCGCACGGGCGCACGCGATGTTGCCCCGGTGGCTCGGGCGAAAGCTCTCCACCCGGGCGTGCAGCCGGGCGCCGAGCAGTGTCAGGTCCCCGATCAGGTCACCCATCTTGTGCCGGGCGAACTCGTCGGGCCACTGCAGGGTGGTGTTCAGGACCGAGGCCTCGTCCAGAACGATGGCGCAGTCGCCGGACGCACCGCCCAGGAGGCCGCGCATCCGCAGCGGTTCCACATCCTTCAGAAAGCCAAAGGTCCTCGCGCTCTGGATCTCGGTGCGGAACGCCTCCGCAGTCAAGGTGAGCTCGGCCTTCTGCTTCCCGATCACCGGCTCGACGTAGTCAAGGGTCACGGCGAGCTCGAGGTTTGCGCTGGGATGGACCCGGTAAAGCGCGTCTCCCTCGGTGATCCGGAGGAGATTGGAAATCCGCGCGTGGCGCACCGGACCCGGACGGTCGACCCGGCCGGCCCGGTCCAGCAGGCTGACAAAGGGGGCGAACGACCCGTCCAGGATCGGGACCTCGGGCCCCTGCAAGGTGATGGTCACATCGTCGATCTCGAGCGCGTGGATGACGGCGAGGAGATGTTCGACCGTATCCGCACGATGCGCCCCATTCCGCAGCGCGGTTCGCCGTTCGGTCCCGGCCACAGCCTCCAGCGTGGCCGGGATCGATCGACCGCCGCCAAGGTCCTGGCGGACGAACACGATGCCGCGGCCGGCCGGAGCCGGGTCGAGCCGAAAGGAGATGTCGGCGCCGGTATGGAGACCGGTTCCAGCGATCTCAACCGTGCGAGCGATCGTCCGCCGGGACACGGGATCTGCGTTCCTCCGCTAGAGCTGTAAGCTCATCCACGAACGGGGCGAGCCGGTACTGAGCGGCCTGGGCTCGCAGAAAGACCCGATGGGCGCGGGCCGGGTAGCCGCTGACGACGGCCCCGGCATCGACTTGCCCCGGACCGAACACGACGCTCTTGGCGCCGATTATCGCACCGTCGCCGATAATCACGTGATCCGCGATTCCCACTCCACCGGCGATCACGACGTCGTTGCCAATCTGACAACTGCCCGCAATGCCGGTCGTCGCCATGACCAGACACCGCTCCCCCAGGCGGACGTTGTGCCCTACCTGCACCAGATTGTCGATCTTGGTGCCCCGGCCGATGATGGTGTCTTCGAACGTGCCGCCATCCACGCAGCTGCCGGACCCGACCTCGACATCATCCTGCAGAACGCAGGCGCCGAGTTGCGGGAGCCGGTGATGGCCATCCGGCTCTCGCAGGTAGCCGAATCCGGGGCCACCCACCACGGCTCCGGCCTTGAGCACCACTCGGTCGCCGAGACGTGCCCCGGGATAACATACGGCGTGCGGTCCGATGTGACAGTCGTCCCCGGCAACTACCCCCTGCCCCAGCCACGCCCCCGCTTCGATGACCGCCCGCGCACCGACCCGGGCTGCGGCTCCGACGACCGCGAATGCCCCCACGAAGCTCGCCGGTCCGATCACCGCATCCGGTGCGATCCGGGCCGCGGGGTCGATGCCCGGGGAACGCTGCGGCGGCGGCGTGAACAGCTCGGCGATCCTGCCGAGGGCCCGGCCGAGGTTCGGAACCACGATCCTGGTGGCGGGACCCCCGGGCACGGCCGTCAGCGGGGGGGAAAGCAGCACCGCCCCCGCGCGGGTCGAGCGGAAGGCGATGAGGTACCTCGGCGAGGACAGGAAGCTCAGCGCATCCGGCCCCGCCCGGTCGAGCGGGGCCAGGCGCTGGAGAGAGAGAGCCCCGTCGCCCTCCAGGCGCCCACCGACCAGTTCGGCGATTGCCTGCGCGGTACGAGGTCCGGGAAGCTCCGGCGAGGTCAGGATCCGGCCTTGATCTTGTCGATCACCTTTTGAGTCAATTCCAGCGACTTGTCGGCGGCGACGATGAGCCCGTCGTTGGCGCTCACATCGAAGATGATTGCATATCCCCCCTCGGCCCGGACGGCCTCGATGGCCGAATTGACCTTGCCGTGGAGGGGGGCGAGCAATTCCTGTTCACGCTGGGCCGCCTTGTCGCGCAGCTCGTTGGCACGTTTTTCCAGGCGGTCGCGCTGCGCTTCGAGATCCTTCCGGCGCGCGGTTTTTGCCGTGGCGGAAAGCATGACCGATTTCTGCTCGAATTCGGCCGCAGCAGAGTCCAGGGCGTTCTGAAGTTTCTCCACCTCGCCCCGGAACCCGGCCAGCTCTCGGTTGTAGGTTGATTCGGCCACGGCATAACCCGGCGTGGCCAGCAGCACCGCCCGGGCATTGATAAAGGCGAGCTTCTGCTGGGCGGCGAGGGGTGTGGGGAGGACCGCCACAACCAGGGCGGCCACCAGCCAGCGACCAGACACGCAACGAACCATCGAAAGACTCCCGGCTGAGTGTGAGCGGCTAGAAGAAGTTGCCGAGCTTGAAGTGCAGCTTCCATCCCGGGTTGGGAGTCCCGTCCGGTTTGACCCGGTCGAACCCGTAGCCCAGGTCGATGCCAATCGGTCCCAGCGGCGACAGCACCGCGACGCCGAAGCCGGCACCCCGAAAGAGGCGACTGGGGTCGTACTGGCGGGCCGACCGATAGACGTTGCCCGCGTCCAGGAAGGTGCTGAAGTAAAGAGACTGGCTGACCCGTGCACCCGCTTCGACGGTGAATGCAGCGTAGGACTTGCCGAAGGAGCTCACCCCGGCGGCGACACTTCCGCCCGCGTTCGGATCGAACCCGTTGGGGGTGATCGAGAACTCCTCGTAGCCCCGGAGCGGGATGCCATACTGGGTGCCGCCCATGGAGTACAGTTCGGTGAAGAAGGGCCCGGCGTCGCCAAAGATGAAGCCACTCTTCGCGGTCAGGCCCAGGACAAACTGGATACCCCCGCCCAGCTGGCTGTTGCCGCCCGCCGAACCGAGCGGAGCGTAGTACCGGCCCTCGAAGTCGAGCTTACGGTAGTTGCCGGTTCCACCCAGCACGCCACCGTTGAATTCGAGGGACACATTCGTCAAGGCTCCACCCGTTGCGAACGGCAGCCCGAAGCGGGTGTCCCGCGACATCGTGCCGGCCACCGTCGACCGGGTGCACTTGCTGCAGCGGAACTGGGAGCGGAGGTCCTCCGAGCCGCCGGTGAACCTGATCTGCTGGAGTCCGTAGGAGCCGTACACCCGAGTGTAGCGCGATCCGAGGAAGGGGAAGCCCAGCTGCAGGCTGCCCCCGATCTGCCGCCGGGTGCCCAGGTCGCCCACGGTGAAGCGCTGGCGTGAGTTGAAGAGGGTGAGGGTCCCGGAGGTCCGGGTCTCCCGGATCGCGGGGTCGGTGTAACTCAGGGTGAAATCGTTGATGTTCTTCCCGAATTGCCACATCAGCCGGCCTCGCTTGCCGCGGCCGAACAGGTTCGGCTCCTCCAGCCCGAGAAAGCCACCCAGCCCGGTTCCCTGGCCCAGCGAGGCCCCGAAGTTGATGTTGCCGGTCCGCTTCTCCTCGACCCGGAAGGTAATGTCGACATCTACACCGTTGTCGGTCGGCTTCACGTCCGGCGCGGCCATCGGTTGTTGGAAGAAACCGAGGTTGGAGACGTTTCGGTAGCTCTGAATCAAACGATCCCGGTTGAACAGCTCACCGGGCACCAGGACGATCGCCTCCCGAATGACCCGCTCGTGGGTCACGTCGTTTCCGACGATGTTGATCTTGTTGATCGTCGCGGGCTGTCCTTCGCGGATGGTCCACTTGAGGTCGATCAAGGGCTCGCCCGCCGGGCCGGTGCGACGGGTTTCCTCCGGGTTGACCTGCGCGTAGATGTAGCCGCTGTTGCTGTAGAGGGTCGAGACGTTTTCGGTCGCCGAATTCCACTCTGAACTGTTAAAGGGCTGTCCGGCTCCGCCGTCCGATCCGAACGGGTACAGCGACATGAGATCTTCGGTACTGAACCGGCGATTCCCGATGATCTGAAATCCGCCGATCCGATACGCCAAGCCCTCATCGACCGAGAGGTGCAATACCGCCTTGCCATGGCTTGAATCCACGGTCACCGAATCATGGAGGACCTGGAAGTCCACGTACCCGTGGCTGCCATACCAGGCCGGCAACCGTTCCCGGATATCCTGCTGGACCTTGTCGTCGTCGTACTGGCCCTTCTGCCACCAGAAGAACCCTTCCGGTCGGGTCGCCATGTGCTTGACGACCGCCTTGTCTTGGAAGTGCTGGTTGCCGTCCACCTGCACCTGGCTGATCGCGACCCGGCTTCCCTCATCGATATCGTACACGATCCCGGCCTGTCCGGGGGCGGGCTGGGTCTCGATCAGCTTGACGCGGGCCGAGTAGTATCCCCGGGCGTGGTACATGGAGTCGATGGCGGCGCGACCGCGCTCCACGGCGGCGCGGTCGAGCGGACGACCCTCGGAGAGTTTCACCCGTTCCTTGACACTGCGTTCGGAGAGCTGCTCCACGCCCTTGACCGTCCAGCGGGTGAGGACCGGACGCTCCTTCACCCGGATGACCAGCACGACCCGACCCGTGGTGTCGCCGCCCTGCAGCATCGCCACGTCGTCAAACTGCCCGGTGCGGAACAGTGCCGTGATCGCCCGCTGGATGTCGCGGTAGTTGGTTGGCTGTCCGCGGAGGAGTCCGGAGCTGCCGATGATCTGCTGGGCGGTGAGGCGGGCATTGCCCTCCACCGCGATGCTGTCCAGGATCGGCCGCTCCGTCGGTGCGGCGGGCTCCTGTCCCCAGGCCGGGGACCCATCGACACCGGACAGCGTCACAGCCAGGAAGAAGAGGAAGCGGATGCGAGGCATCTGGAAAGAGAGACCGGCGGGTCGGACGTGCCCGCCGGTCTGCTGTGGCTGGATCAGGCCTTGGAGCCGCTCAGGGCTCGGAAGGCCAGGCGCTCGCCGTCCGGGGCCACATCCACTTCGATTTCGTCCGTGCGGGTGAATTCCCCGAGCAGGATCTTCTCGCTGAGCGGGTCCTCGATGTACTTCTGGATGGCCCGCTTGAGGGGCCGGGCCCCGTAGTTCTGGTCGTAGCCGTGCTCCACCAGGAAGTCGGTTGCAGCCGGGGTGAGCCGGATCGCTTCGTCGCCGATCCGCCGCTGCACTTCGCGGACCAGGATGTTGACGATCTGGGCGATGTGCTCCTTGGCCAGCGGGTGGAAGACAATGGTATCGTCGATCCGGTTCAGGAACTCCGGATTGAAGACCTTCTGGATCTCGTCCCGGATCTTCTCCTGCATCTTCTCAAACGAGGTCTTGAAGTCCTGGCCGTGGAACCCGAGCGTCTTGCCCTGCATGATGTCGCGGGCGCCGACGTTGGAGGTCATGATGACCACGGTGTTCTTGAAGTCGATCACCCGACCGTAGTTGTCCGTCAGGTGACCTTCGTCCAGCACCTGGAGCAGGATGTTGAACACGTCCGGGTGGGCCTTCTCGATCTCATCCAGCAGGACGACGGAGTAGGGCTTGCGGCGGATTGCCTTGGTGAGCGTGCCGCTGTCCTCGTAACCGACGTATCCGGGCGGCGCACCGATCAGCCGGCTCACCGAGAACTTCTCCATGTACTCCGACATGTCGACCCGGATCAGGGCCGAGGGGTCCGCGAACAGGAACTTCGCCAGCGCCCGGGCGAGTTCTGTCTTGCCGACGCCGGTGGGTCCGCAGAAGATGAACGAGCCGATGGGGTGTTTCGGATCCTTCAACCCGGCCCGCGAACGACGGATGGCCCGGGAGATGGCCTTGATGGCCTCGTCCTGGCCCACGACGGTCTGGTGCAGCTCGTCCTCCATCCGCAGCAGGCGAGCCGCCTCCTGCTCCTGCAGGCGGGTGACCGGAATGCCGGTCCAGCGCGAGACGATGAACGCGACATCCTCTTCGCTGATCACGGGGCGGCGGGTCTGCCGCTCGCGCTCCCACTCTTCCTGCCGCAGGCGGATCTGGTTCTGCAGATCGCGTTCCTTGTCCCGCAGGGCCGCGGCCCGCTCGAAATTCTGGTCCCGGACGGCCTCTTCCTTGTCCAGGTTCACCTTCTCGAGGTCTGCCTTCAGATTCGCGACTTCAGCCGGCGGGACTTGGCTGGCCAGCCGCGCCCGGGCCCCCGCCTCGTCGATGACGTCGATGGCCTTGTCGGGCAGGAAGCGATCGGTGATGTAGCGCTCCGAGAGCTTGGCCGCCGCATCGAGCGTATCGTCCGGGATGACCACCCGGTGATGGTCTTCATACTTCTTCCGCAGGCCCTTGAGGATCTCGATGGTCTCGTCAATGCTCGGCGGATCGACCATGACCGTCTGGAAGCGGCGCTCCAGCGCCCCGTCCTTCTCGATGTACTTGCGGTACTCGTTGAGGGTGGAGGCGCCCACGCACTGCAGCTCGCCCCGGGCCAGCGCCGGCTTGAGCATGTTCGAGGCGTCGATCGCGCCTTCCGCGGCACCGGCGCCCACCAGCGTGTGCAGCTCATCGATGAACAGGATGATCTGCTTGTTCTGCGCGATCTCGTTCATGACCGCCTTGAGTCGCTCTTCGAACTGACCACGGTATTTGGTCCCGGCGATCACCGCGGCCATGTCCAGCGACAGCACCCGGTGATCCTTGAGGACGTCCGGGCACAGCCCATTCGCGATCATCAGGGCGAGACCTTCGACGATCGCCGTCTTGCCGACCCCCGGCTCACCGATCAGCACCGGGTTGTTCTTCTTGCGGCGGGCGAGGATTTCCATCACCCGCTCGATTTCCTTGGCCCGGCCAATGGTCGGGTCAAGCTGTCCCTCGGCGGCCAGCTGGGTGAGGTCGCGGCAGAAGTGATCGAGGGCCGGGGTCTTGGACTTCTTTTCCGATTTCGGGGCGGCGGCGGGCGCCGGCGAGGTGCCGGGCTGCTGGGCCTGCGGCATATCGCTCCCCAGCAGACGGAGGGTCTCGGCCCGGCTCTGCTCCAGGTTGACTCCGGCATCGGTGAGGACCTGGGCCGCAATGCCCTTCTCCTCCCGGAGCAGGCCAAGCAGCAGGTGTTCGGTCCCAACGTAGCTGTGGTTGAGTTCCCGGGCCTCGGTCATGGCCAGCTCCAGCACCTTCTTGGCCCGGGAGGTATACGGGAGGTCAGGTCCGGTCGCGGCGGCGGCTTTCCCCTTCTTGACCGTCTCCTCAATCTTCTGCTGAATCTCTTCCAGATCTACGTTGAGGTTCTGGAGCACCGCCGCGGCGACGCCCTCGCCTTCGCGGATCAGGCCCAGCAGGATGTGCTCGGTCCCGACGTATTCATGGTGCAGGCGAGCTGCCTCCTCACGAGCCATCTGGAGGACTTTTCGCACCCGGTCGGTGAAGTTGTACCCGTTCATCGCGACTACCCTCGGCGTCCAGCTTCGTCTTCCAGCAGCGCGCGCACGTAGCGAGCTCGGCGGACACTCAGATCGGGGTCATCCGGCTCCACCCCCTCGAACGCCGCGAGGTGGGCGGGTTGGGTGTGAACGAGCAGCTTGTTGAGGGCGTAGATCCCGCACCGGTCGACCATCCCCAGTCCGACGCCCAGCCGCACCCCCGACAGGAGATTCATGGTTTCGTCGAAGGACAGACTGCGCGCGTGTCGGAGCAGTCCGTACGCCCGCCAGACCTTGTCCTCGATGATGGTCGGAACGTCGCGCGACAGCACCTCGCGCGCCTGTTCTTCATACTCGATCACCTGCCGCACCATCTTGCCCAGGTGATCAAGCAACTCCTTCTCGGACTTTCCCAGAGTCGTCTGATTGGACAGCTGGAAGAAGTTACCGACGACCTCGCTCCCTTCTCCGTACAACCCCCGAAACGTCAGCCCGACCTGCGCCAACCCCTGCAGGACCTTGGAGATTTCCTTGGTCAACACCAAGCCCGGCAAGTGGATGAGGACAGACGCCCGAAGCCCGGTCCCTACGTTGGTGGGGCACGAGGTAAGGTAACCAAACTCCGGGTGAAATGCGAAAGGAAGTCGTTGTCCCAGTTCGCCGTCCAGCCGGTCCACCTCCTGGTATGCAGCATCGAGGTCAAACCCCGATCGCAAGCCCTGCAGCCGGAGGTGGTCCTCCTCGTTCAGCATGACCCCCACCCGGTCCCGGACCAGCAGCGCTGCCCCCGGCCGGATCCCGGCCTGATCGTCAATTCCAGCAAGTTCCTTGCTGACCAGGTGGCGCTCATGGAGCAGTTGGCGGTCGACCCGCCCCAGCTGGTCCAGGCGGAAGCTCAACGCGTTTCGCAGGGAGACCGTTTCCCCGGCCGCGGCCAGCACGTCGCGGAGGATCGCCTCCCGATCGGCCAGGTTAGTCCGGGTCGCAAAGGGGTAGCGGGCCAGGTTCCGGGCCAGCCGGATCCGGGTCGAAAGCACCAGATGACTGGCGGGCCCGCTGCCGTCGAGCCACGCCATTCCGCCGTCGGGCAGCAGGCTCAGGTCGATCATCCCTCACCTCCCAGCAACCGCAGCTGGTCGCGCAGTTCGGCCGCCAGCTCGAAGTTTTCGGTTTCGACGGCCAACCTCAGCTGGTTGCGGAGGTCGGTCACCGACGGGGCCTGGCCCTCGTCCGCCGAGCCGCCCGGGGGCGTGTAGCGCTCCCCATGATGTCGACTCGAGCCATGGAGGCGGCGCAACAGGTCCCGGAGCGGAGCCTCGAAGGTGCGGTAGCAGTCGGCACACCCGAGGCGCCCCGATTCCCGGAAATCATCGAGGGTGGCTCCACACACCGGACAGGCTCCCGGCGGGGAGATCCCGGCCGGGAGGGCCGCGGCAGCCTCGAGGCCCTTCCCCATTGACGCCAGAAACGTACCCACGGGTGTCTTGCCCAGGCTGGCCGTGGTTTCGACCCCCTTTTCGGCCGCGCAGCGCTCGCACAGGTGGAGCTTGACCACCTGATCCTGGGCGATTTGGGTCAGGAAAACCACCGCCTCCCGCTCATGACACTGGGTGCACCGCATCAGCCCCCCACCTCGACCCGGTCAACGGGGATCAGTCGCCCCGCTTCCATGGACAGTATCCGGTCGGCCCGCGACGCCAACTGCCGGTTATGAGTCACTACCACCAGGGCGGTTTCGAAATCCCGGGCCAGCGTCGCCAGGAGATCGTGGAGCTGCTCCGCCTGCCGGACGTCCAGATTGCCGGAGGGCTCGTCCGCCAGGACCAGCCGCGGGTCATTCGCCAGCGCCCTCGCCACGGCCACCCGCTGCTGCTCGCCCCCGGAGAGCTGTGCCGGCAGGTGTGTCAGTCGCCCGGCCAATCCCACGCTACTCAGCAGTGCCTCGGCCCGGGCGGCCGCCTCGGCATCCGGCACCCCCGCGATCCGCAGCGGCATCATGACGTTCTCGAGCGCCGTGAAGTCGCGCAGCAGGTGGTGAAACTGAAAGACAAACCCAATCCTGCGGTTGCGCAGCCCATCCAGCTCGGCCGCAGACGCGTCCCCGTAGGGCAACCCCTCCAGCAGGATGGCCCCCGCCGTGGGCTGATCGAGAGCGCCCAGGAGATGCAACAGCGTGCTCTTGCCCGCACCACTCTCGCCCACGATGGCCACGAATTCGCCCCGGCCTACGTCGAGGTCCACACCCGTGAGAATCTCCAGGGGGCTGCCATCGCCTCCCCGGAAGACCTTGCGCACGCCGTGGGCGGACAGAACGGTGCTCATTCGTATCGGATCGCTTCCACCGGCGTCATCCGGGAGGCGGCGCGCGATGGATGCAGGGTGGCCACCACGGCGAGAAGGAAGCTTCCCGCCAGGACTATGAACACATCCGCGGCTTCAACGTGAATCGGCAGGTGGTCAATGAAGTACACCGCGGGATCGATCCGGATCAGGTGGCTTCGATCCACTACAACCGAGACCACTACTCCGGCCACAAGGCCCAGCGCAACCCCGAAAATGCCGATGATCGCCCCCTGCGCCAGGAACACCCGCGCGATCGCGTCGGCCCCAAGCCCCATCGCTCTCAGGATCCCGATCTCCCGGGTCTTCTCCGACACGACCATGGTGAGGGTCGCGACAATGTTGAAGGCGGCCACCACCATGATGAAGAAGATGATGAGACCCATGGCGACCTTTTCCAGCTTGAGTGCGCTGAACAGCGTGGCGTTTTGGGTCTGCCAGTCGAGGGTGCGGTAGGGATATCCGAGTTTCCGCTCGATGCGCCGCCCGATCTCCGGCGCCTGCCACGGATCCGCCAGCCGGACCTGGATCCCGGACACCGCGTCGCCCAGCCCGGTGAAGCGCTGGGCGGCTTCCCGGGATATCACCACAAACTGATTGTCGTACAGGAACATTCCGGTGTCGAAGGTTCCGGTGACTTCAAACTTCCAGTACTTCGGTACCCCGATCCCGAGCGCGCGGTTCACTTGCGGGGGTTTGGCCGGAACCAGGGTCACCACGTCCCCCGGGTAGACGGTCAGCCGTTCGGCAAGCCGCGCTCCCAGGATGATTGCCCCATCGACCCCGTCGCGGGTCGGCTTGAACGACAGATCACCACGCTGGATGGTCTGCGGGAGCGTCGTGACGGCCATCCGGCCCGTGTCTGGATCAAACCCCAGAACGTTGACGCCTTCTGCATAGTCGGCCCCCGCGGAGATCACGGACTGGCTCAGCACCTCGGGCGCCGCCGCGAGGACGCCGGGCTCCGCACGGACCCGATCCAGGATGCCGCGCCAATCGTCCAGGCGGAGGCCGTTGCCGTAGGTCAGGATGCGCAGGTGCGGATTGGCAACGAGAATCCGCTCTCGCAAGTCGTTGCGAAGCCCGTTCATCACCCCGAGCACCACAATGAGCGCGGCCACACCGACCGCCACCCCGCCGGTGGCGATCGCCGTGATGAGCGACATGCGCCCGGACGCGCGACGGCTCCGGAGATACCGGCGGGCAATATCCCGCTCCAGGGGCCCCGGCCACCGGATGAGCTGGCGGAATCCCGCCGCGGTGGTCACGAGCTAGTCCTCCGGCCGCATTGCCGGGAACAGAATGACGTCCCGGATCGATGGCTGGTCGGCGAGCAGCATCACCACCCGGTCCACCCCGATCCCCATGCCTCCGGTGGGCGGCATCCCATACTCCAGGGCACGAATGAAGTCGGCATCGAACGGCTGGGTTTCCTCATTCCCCGCCGCACGCTGATGCGCCTGGTCCTCGAAGCGGGCACGCTGCTCGTCGGGGTCGTTCAACTCGCTGAAGGCGTTCGCCAGCTCCCGTCCCTGCACGATCAGCTCGAACCGCTCGGCGAGGCCCGGGCGGTCCCGATGTTCCTTC
Source organism: Gemmatimonadales bacterium (assembly GCA_036555275.1). Taxonomy (GTDB): domain Bacteria; phylum Gemmatimonadota; class Gemmatimonadetes; order Gemmatimonadales; family GWC2-71-9; genus JADJOM01. The sequence continues at coordinate 223,878 of DATBLR010000107.1, forward strand.
GCGAGTGGGGAGAGGAGCTTGGGATGGTCCACCACGAACGTGGGTTGCACCAGCCGTGGCTCAATCCAGGCCGAGAACATCTCATCCAGCAGCTTGCCACCGGTAAACGTGTCGGCTTCCTCGGCGGAGATGCCGGCCTTCCGGAGACTGGCACGCATTTCCGCGTCCGTCGCCGTCAGCACATCCAGTCCCACCTGTTCCCGAATGGCATCTACGAAGCTTACCCGGGCGAACGGCGGAGTGAAGTCGAGGGTCATGGCTCCCCGCGACAGGGTCACTTTGCCGCCGGACGCCAGACGCACCAGGTCCACGAAGAGCGCCTCGGCCAGCGTCATCATATCGCCGTAGTCGGCATAGGCCTGATACAGCTCCAGCATCGTGAACTCGGGATTGTGGATCCGATCGATCCCTTCATTTCGGAAGTCATGACCGATCTCGTACACCCGCTCCAGGCCCCCGACGATCAGCCGCTTGAGGTACAGCTCATCGGCAATCCGCAGGTAGAACTCGCTGTCCAGCGCGTTATGGTGAGTGATGAATGGGCGAGCCGCCGCCCCCCCGTACAATGACTGCAGGACCGGCGTTTCGACCTCGAGGAAGCCTCGCGCATCGAGAAAGGCGCGCATCCGGCTGATGACACGGGACCGCAGCCGAAAGACCTCCCGGACCTCCGGATGGACCGCCAGATCGGCGTAGCGCTGGCGGTAGCGAAGCTCCGGGTCCGCGACGCCGCCGTAGGTCCGGATCGAGCCATCTTCCTGAACCTCGCGCTTGGGCCGGGGCAGCGGTCGCAGCGACTTGGCCAGCAACTCCACCGCGGTGGCCCTGACCGTGACCTCGCCGGCCTTGGTGCGCATCAGGCGGCCGATGACCCCGATGTGATCGTCGAGATCGAGCAGCTCGACCAGTCGCCACCGCTCCCCCAGCGCATCGGCGCGCAGGTACACCTGGATCCGACCGGAGTAGTCCTCCACGTGACCGAAGACCACTTTCCCTTTGGGCCGCCAGGATTCCACCCGGCCGGCGATGCCTACCTCAGGGCCAGCATCCAGCATTGCGTCCCGATACAGCGACAACGCTTCCGCCGCGGTGTGGGAGCGCGCGAACCGGTAGCCAAACGGGCGAACTCCCAGCTTCGCCAGCTCCGGAAGCTTGGCTCGGCGCGCCTCCTCGACGAACGAGCGATCGTCGCTCACGCCGCCTGGCTCCCGTACTGTTTCAGGTAGGCTTCGATGAACTCATCGAGATCCCCGTCCATCACCCGCTGAACATCGCCTACCTTGAGCTCGGTCCGATGGTCATTGACCATGGTGTACGGCTGAAACACATAGGAGCGGATCTGATTGCCCCAGGAGTTGTCGGTCTTGGTAGCCTCCAGTTTGGCGCGCTGGGCCTCCTGCTCCTCCAGCTTTTTCTGGTACAGGGCCGCCCGCAGCATCTTCATCGCGGTCGCCTTGTTCTTGCCCTGGCTGCGCTCCTGCTGGCAGGCCACGACGATCCCGGTCGGGATATGGGTCAGTCGTACGGCTGAGCTGGTCTTGTTCACGTGTTGACCGCCCGCTCCCGAGGCCCGGAAGACGTCCATCCGGATGTCTTCGTCGCGCAGGTCCACCTCGATGGTGTCATCAATGTCAGGATAGACGAACACGGAGGCGAAAGAGGTGTGACGCCGGGCCTGGGAATCAAACGGAGATATGCGCACCAGTCGGTGCACGCCTTTTTCGGCCTTCAGGAAGCCATAGGCGTACTGCCCCTTGATCTCGATGGAGGCAGACTTGATCCCCGCCTCCTCGCCATCGACCCGGTCGAGAATGGCCACCTGGAAGCCGTGCCGCTCGGCCCACCGGACGTACATCCTGAGCAGCATCTCGGCCCAGTCCTGCGACTCGGTGCCCCCGGCGCCCGGGTGAATGGTCACGATAGCGTCACCGGCATCGTCCGGCCCCTGCAGCATCGCCTGCAATTCGAAGGCTTCGACCGCCTTGCCCAGGGCGTCGGTTTCCCGCCGCAGCTCCTCCTCCAGCTCGGCGTCCGGCTCGGCTTCCAGGAGCTCGACCATGGCCCGAGCGTCGCCCAGCCGCCGCGCAAGATCGGCCTCCGGGTTCAACCAGGCCTTGAGTCCCTTGATGTCCTGAACAACCTGGCGCGCTTCTTCAGCCCGCGACCAGAACGAGGGGTCGGCCTGCTTCGCCTCCAGCTCCACCAGCCGGTGGTGCTTTTCGTCCAGGTCAAAGAAACCCTCGGATCTGATCGACCCGCTGTTCCAGCTCATCCAGGCGTTCTGTCAGCTCGCGCATAGTCCAGGAATCGAAGGGGAGACCTCATGTAAGTGCTGAAAGATAAGCGATTTCGAGGCAACTCTGGGCACGCTGCGGAGTCTGCACCCGAGACCGACGCAGGGTGCCCCACGGGGACTTGGGGGCCGGCTCGAGTCGAAGGCCGTTTCAGAGGGGGAATCGACGGAGACACAGGCAGCCCGGGTGGTGGGCATAGGCAGCCAACCTGCCGGATTGCGCTACTCCCAGGGAAACTCGCAGTGCAGCCCGCCGGCGGGCAGGCTGCCGCCGGCGCACAAATCCGCCGGCTAGAAGACCTTTTGGCCTCCGGCGAGGATTTCGTTCAGGGCATCGCTGAAGTACGACGTGGCCTCGGCCAGCTCTTTCCCGACCTGTTCCGTGTATTCCTCCCAACTCTTCTGGATCTCCTCGTGGAACAGCTCCTTGAGCGTGCCGTTGGCGAGCCCCTCCTTTCTCCGATCCGGATAGTAGACCGCAAGGTCGGAGATCAAGGCCCGAGCCAGCCGCCGGGCCTTCTGAGCCGGATCCTGCGACAGGAACGGATTCATCGGCCGCCCCGCGGGCCGGGCGGGCGCCGCAGGGACCACCGGCGCTTTCGGCGCGGGCGGCGGGGATGTCGGTGCCGTGGGACCGGCCGCTGGCGGTGGCGGCGGCATGACGGGAGGTGCGCCGGACGGCCGCATGGCGGGGATGGCCGGCACCGGGCCGCTCCGCTGGGGGGAGGCCGGTGTGGACGGGGGAAACTGGCGCGGTGCGGTTGTACGGGTTGTGCCGGGAAGCGCCGGGGGTGGAACCGAAGGACGGCTGGCCGGCGGTGGGGGCGCTGCGGCCGGCGTGGCGGGAGGCACCGCAGCGCGGCGCTCGGTGATCTCGTCCGGCGCGGGCGGCACCGGAGTGACAGCCGGCCGCCTCAAGGTCGTCTCGGCATCGGGAGGCGCGGGCGGCGGCGGGGTGAGGCCGGGCCGCCTGGTGGTTGCATCCACGTCTGTGGGCGATGGCTCGGGCATCACCCCGGGCCGGCGTAGTGTGGCGTCCAAGTCTGCCGGAGGAGCCGAAGCGGCCGGAGGAACGGCCGGGCGTTTGACGGTCGTATCGATGTCCGGCGAGGCAGGCGTGACCGACGGCCGGGGCGCGCCGATATCCGGCGGAATCGAGGGCCGCCGGACGGTCACCTCCGCATCGGAGGGGGTCAGTGACGGCGGCATCGCGGGGCGGCGGAGTGCGGCGTCCAGCTCGTCGGGTTCGGCCCTGCCCGGCGGCGTGGGGATCGACGGTCGCGGCGCGGTGACCTCGGAGTCCGGTGAGCGCGGCGGCGCAGGCGCGGGAATCAGACTGGAGACCGGGCGTGGGAAAGGCGCTCCGGCCGGGGCCTGGCTAGCCTGCGCCGCTGGTGCAGTCGCGGGGACTGCCAAGTCGCCCCGGGTCACCGGGAAGACGGCCGAGCAGATCTTGCACCGGGCCCGAACCCCGGCCGGCGGGACTTTTCCCGGGTCCACCCGGTAGATGGTCGTGCAGGAAGGACAGGTGACGTTCATGCGGCCCCCTAGCGGGCTTCCCCCGGCCGAAGGTCCCCGGGATCCTCGGATTCCGACTGCTGGCGCCGATCCACGACGAACACGGAGCCGGGCAGCGTCTTGGCGTAACTCTTCATTTCAGTGGCCAACTCGCTCACCTGCGCGGGATGGGCGAACTTCCGGCTCCGATTGGTCACAATGCCGATCGAGAGCGTCATTAGCGGGACCCGGTGCAGCTGGCCGCGCCGATCCTTGCCGAAGAAGTAGCCGGCCCGACGATCCTGATCGTTGTACTGTAACGGTACCAGAGTATCAAACACCGAAATGATCTCGGTGCAGACCTCGCTCACGTCGCCCAGCGGAATCACGAAAATGAAGTCATCTCCCCCTATGTGACCCACAAAGCCGCGGGGACCGAGCAACCCCTTCACCACGTCATGGAGAATCCGGGACAGGATGTAGATGACCCGGTCTCCGTCGTAGTAGCTGTACCGGTCGTTGTATTCCTTGAAGTGGTCGAGGTCGGCATAGCACACCGCAAACTCGCCACCGGCGTCCAGCTGTCGCTTGATCGCCCGCTCGATTTCCGTCGTGCCCGGCAACCGGGTCGACGGATGAACCGAGACATCGCGCTCGGTCCGGGTCAGGATGGCATCAATCCGCGCCCGTTGCTCCGCCGCGGAGAAGCGGCTGGTCACGACTTCATCGATTCCAGCCGCGAACCAGCTCTCTACTGCCGCCGGGTCGTGCCGGTCCGCGAGCATGACTACTGGCACGATGGCCGTGAAGGCGTCGCTCTTGAGCCAGTGGACGAGCTCCACCCCCCCGGCTACGGCGCGGTCGGCGTCCACGAACAGGAAGCAGGGGAACCCCCGCAGGATGATGGCGCGTACTTCATCCGCGTTCGGCATCACCAGCAACGGGAAGTCCCGGGATTGCGCCCAGTGGCGGACCAGGTCCGGCACGGCGGGTGCTGCCGGCGCGTGGTACAGGACCGTCGGTCGGGTGCGCAGCCTATGGCTCCGTCGCGATGCGTAAGAGGTTCAGAACAGTCAACTTACGGGCATCCGGAGTGCCCGTCAACTGCAGCAACCGGGTCCCGGAAGTATCTCTTCCTGCAACATTCTCCAGCAAGAGCCGGGCTCACGCGGCCTCCACGGCTGGCACCTCGCTAGATGAAGTAGGCGGCGATCGCGACCATGGCATACAGGGCCAGCAGCTGGACCCCTTCGAACCAGTGGGACTCGCCGTCCAGAGTAACAATGGCCGCTAGCAGGGTGGACAGGCCCACGGCCACCACCTCGATCGGACTGAACACGAGGTTCATGTACTGACCGCCAGCGTTGGGGCCCAGCAGCAACCCGACAAAGACCAGAACCGGAGCGACCAGAAGGGCCACCTGGGTGCTGGATCCGAGGGCGATCTGGAGCGCCAGATCCAGCTTGCCTTTGCGGGCGACCACGATGGCCGTCGCATGCTCGGCGGCGTTGCCGATGATCGGGATTACGATTAGTCCCAAAAAGGTCTCGGAGAGCCATGGCGAGTCCTGGCTCAGCCGTCCCACGGCATGCACCAGAATCTCCGATTCAAATGCGACTCCCGCGGTCGCCAAGCCGAGCACGCCGATCGCAATCGGCACGCTCCACAGCGATCCTTCGAGGGGATGCGGCTCGCCACTGAGCACCGGCCGATGCGTCTTCAGCGAGAACAGGAGCGAGAACCCGTAGGTCAGTGCCAGGACAACGGCCACGGACTCCGACAGGTGGAGCTCCAGCAAGCTGGTGCCGTCCGAGGGGTGCGTGCTGTGGAACAGTGCAGGGAAGATCAAAGCGGTCACCGCCAGCGCCATCATTCCGGCACTCACGCCCGCATTGGTGCGATTGAAGCGCACCAGCGGCTTGTCGAGCCCTCCCGCAACAAGTGACAGGCCGAGGATCAGCAGCAGGTTGCCGATGATGCTGCCGGTGATTGAGGCCTTGACCAGCTCCACCAACCCGGCGCGCAGAGCAACGATGGCGATGATCAGCTCGGCGGCGTTCCCGAAGGTGGCGTTCAGAAACCCGCCCAGCGTCGGCCCGGTCCGCGCCGCGAGGTGTTCGGTCGCCTCGCCCATGTATCCAGCGAGGGGCAGCACGGCGATACAGGCGACGCCGAAGACCAGGAGCGGAGGAAAGCCTTCGCCCCCGTAGCCCAGGTACAGACTGATCGGGAGGGCGAGGAGCGGAAGCTTGCGCCAGGTGAGGAACGGCTGCTGCACCGGAGCGATCCGGCGGGGGGAGGGCGGCGGAGCCGGCTGACTCGGCTCCCGGGAACGGGTATCACGGCGCTCGGGCTTGTCGCGCTGGCGCTCGGCACGTTCGCGCCGGCCCCGCTCGCGTTCCGGACGTCCACCGCGATCGCCGGGCTCGGTACGCTCGCTCCGCTCCGGCTTCTCGGGCCTTTCTGGGCGGTCCGGTCGCTCCGGTGTCCGGCGTTCGGCAGGCTCACCAGGAGGCATGCCCAGGGCTTCCCGCACCTTGGCAACCGGGATTCCCAGATCTCCGAGACTCGCCGCCACCACGCCTTTGCCATCGGCCAGTAGCGCGCCCAGCAGGTGTCGTGGAGCGGGTTCCTGTCCCTGGGCGGCCGCCTTGGCCGCTTCCAGCGCGCGCCTGGCCCCCGAGCGGAGCGACAGCGCCGCTGGATCGGCGGGCGCCTCCCTGCCCTGCGGGCTCCGCTTCTCAAGCCGTTCCCGAAGGGTCTCCGAGGGAACGGCGAAGGCGGTGAGGATGGTAGTGAGCGACGGGTCGCCGGTCCTGATCAGGGCGAGGAGAAGATGCTCGGTGCCGATGTAATCGTGTTGCAGCCGAATGGCCTCGGCGCGCGCTGCGGCGAGAAGATCATTCAAAGCGGCCTGGCCTCGTCGATGAGCATGATGGGAATCCCGTCTTCGACCGAATAGACCAGACGGCAGGTGTGACAGACCAGCGATTCGGGAGCTTCACGATACTCGAGATCGCCCTTGCACTTGGGGCAGACCAGAATCTCAAGCAGTTCAGGGGCCAGGGTCATGGTTTCAACCTCGCGGTTCCGGGAAACCCAGCCGGTTCAGGGCGACCTCGTTCCGCCGCCAGTTGGGGAGAACCTTCACCCAGCAATCCAGATAGATCGGCGCTCCCAGGAGCGCCTCCAGCCGGGCACGGGCGTGCTGCCCGATCGCCTTGAGCATCCGGCCGCCCCGCCCGATCACCATGCCCTTCTGGGAATCACGCTCGACCAGAAGCGTTACCCGAATGTACATCGGCTGCGCCTGCTCGCGGAACTCCTCCACCTCCGCGGCGAGCGCGTAGGGCAGCTCCTCCGAGAGCAGCTCGAACGCCGCCTCCCGGACGTATTCCGCCGCGAAGAACCGGACCGGCTGGGTGCCGAGGTCGTCGGGGTCGTGGGGGAATGGTCCGAGCGGAAGCCGGGGGCGGATCGCGGCCAGCAGCTCGGGGATTCCAGCTCCGGTCCGGGCCGACAGCAGGTGGGTACCGGGCAAGGCCTGGGTGGTCTGGTCGCGCAGGAGATCGGACTTGGTGTACACGGTGAAGACCGGAACCTCAAGTGGTTTCTCAAGGCCAGTCAGGGGCCAGAAGGGAGGAGCCGGCGCAGCGGCCGCCGGGTGGAGGTGAAGGATCACATGAACCTGTTCCAGGCCGGTCTGTACCGCATGGCGCATCCGGGTCTGGAGCGGGTACTCGGGGTCCAACAGGCCGGGCAGATCATGGAAGACGTACTGGGTGTCGGCGGTGGTCACCAGGCCGACGATGGGCAGGCGGGTGGTCTGGGCCTTGGGGCTCACGATGGCCAAGTGGGCCCCAACCAGCCGGTTCAGCAGGGAGGACTTGCCGGTGTTGGGCGCACCGGCAAGGGCGATATGACCGGAGCGGCAGTGGGGCTGGTGCATGTGCGGCGAAACCTACCAACGGACGAAGCCCGGCCGCGAGGGCGACCGGGCTTCGAGGGGGTGGCTGGCGACGGCCTACTCTCCCGCGATCTCGCGATCGCAGTACCATCGGCGCTACAGGGCTTAACTGCCGGGTTCGGAATGGGACCGGGTGTGGCCCCTGCGCGCTAGTCGTCAGCCATTTGCGAGGCTATCGGCTATCGGCTATCGGATCGATCTGATAGCTGATAGCTGATAGCTAACAGCGACAACGAAGGTCCGGATGGGGTCAGGGAACCCAGTGTAACTGGGAGAGATCAAACTGCACGGGCGATTAGTACGGCTCGGCTGAAGAGATTGCTCTCCGTGCACCTGCCGCCTATCAACCTGGTAGTCTTCCAGGGCCCTTCAGGGAGCTTAAGCTCCAGGAGTGTTCATCTTGGGAAGAGTTTCCCACTTAGATGCATTCAGCGGTTATCTCCGCGCGACATCGCTACCGGGCGCTGCCCCTGGCGGGACAGCCCGTACACGAGCGGTCGCTTCGTCTCGGTCCTCTCGTACTAGAGACGACGTCCCTCAACACTCCCACGCCCACGACGGATACAGACCGAACTGTCTCACGACGTTCTGAACCCAGCTCGCGTGCCACTTTAATAGGCGAACAGCCTAACCCTTGGGACCTTCTACAGCCCCAGGATGCGATGAGCCGACATCGAGGTGCCAAACCCAGGCGTCGATGTGAACTCTTGGCCTGGATCAGCCTGTTATCCCCGGCGTACCTTTTATCCGTTGAGCGATGGCCCTTCCATACAGAACCACCGGATCACTTAGACCTGCTTTCGCACCTGCTCGACATGTACGTCTCGCAGTCAAGCTCGCTTATGCCATTGCACTCGACGGTTGATATCCGACCAACCTGAGCGAACCTTCGTACGCCTCCGTTACGATTTGGGAGGCGACCGCCCCAGTCAAACTGCCCACCATGCGCTGTCCCGGATCCGGATAACGGACCGCGGTTAGACAACCATAATCACTAGGGTGGTATTTCACATTTCGGCTCCACCCGAACTAGCGCCCAGGTTTCATA
>DATBLR010000110.1:0-106837 GCA_036555275.1 Gemmatimonadales bacterium
CTGGTGTTGTTCTGGATCGTGGCCATTCTGGCACTGACCTCGGTCATCACCGTGGTGCAGCGCTTCGTGTATGTCTACCAGGTGACCGAGGGCGCGCGAGCGCCCGGGACGCCGAAAGGACCGTGAGCGTGGCAAAGGAAACTCCCCGGCCGGTGGCGCCGGCCAAGGGCAAACTCGGCGTGCTGTGCGTCGGACTCGGCGCCGTGGCGACCACCTTCATCGCGGGGGTCGAGCTCATTCGCCGGGGGAAGGCCAAGCCGATCGGGTCGCTGACCCAGATGGGCACCATCCGGCTGGGCAAGCGGACCGAGGGACGGGCGCCGCTGATCAAGGAGTTCGTTCCCCTCGCCAATCTGGACGATCTGGTCTTCGGCGCGTGGGACCCCGTGCCGGACAACGCCTACCAGAGCTGCCTGCACTGCGGCGTCCTGGACAAGTACGAGCACGTCGAGCCCATCAAGGAGTTCCTGCAGGGCATCGCGCCGATGCCGGCCGTCTTCGATCAGAACTATGTGAAGCGGCTCGAGGGCAAGAACGTCAAGCAGGGCCGTACCCGGAAGGACCTGGCCGAGGCCCTCCGCAAGGACATCCGGGACTTCAAGGCGAAGCACCAGTGCGACCGGCTGGTCATGGTCTGGTGCGCCTCCACCGAGATCTTCCTGCAGCCCGGACCGGCTCACCAGACCCTCGCGGCGTTCGAGAAGGGGATGGAGACCAACGACGCCTCCATCGCCCCGTCGATGCTCTACGCCTATGCGGCCATCATGGAGGGAATCCCGTTCGCCAACGGGGCGCCGAACCTGACCTGCGATGTGCCGGCCCTGGAGCAGCTCGCCAGGGACAAGGGCGTGGCCATCGGCGGGAAGGACTTCAAGACCGGCCAGACGATGATCAAGACCGTGCTCGAGCCGATGTTCAAGGCGAGAATGCTCGGCGTCGCCGGCTGGTATTCGACCAATATCCTCGGGAACCGCGACGGCGAGGTGCTGGACGACCCGGAGAGCTTCAAGACAAAGGAAGAGTCCAAGCTGGGAGTGCTGGAGTACATCCTCCAGCCGCAACTGTACCCCGACCTGTACGGCGAGATCTTTCACAAGGTACGGATCAACTACTACCCGCCCCGGGGGGACAATAAGGAGGGGTGGGACAACATCGACATCTTCGGGTGGTGCGGCTACCCGATGCAGATCAAGGTCGATTTCCTGTGCCGGGACTCGATCCTGGCCGCCCCGCTGGTGCTGGACCTGGCGCTGTTCTTCGACCTGGCCCAGCGGGCCCGGCTGTCCGGGATCCAGGAGTGGCTCTCCTTCTACTTCAAGAGCCCGCAGGTGGCCCCGGGACTCTACCCGGAGCACGACCTGTTCATCCAGCAGACCAAGCTGAAGAACACGCTCCGCTGGCTCATGGGCGAGGCCGCGATCACCCACTTGGGCGTCGAGTACTATGAGTACGGCGAAAAGTAGGGGGAACGGGGAACGGGGAACGGGGAACGGTCCCCACCTCCCGTTCCCTGCTCCCTGTTCCCTGTTCCCCCCGACGCGGGGCCTCGACCTGGGATGAAGTATTTCCACCGCACTCACGTCTCCCCGGATCTGGTCATTGCCAGGGCCAATGCCTTCTTCGGTGCGCGGCTCGCGCCGACCGAGGAGGCTCCGCGCCGCCGGGGGTTCGTGGGGACGATCGGGCAGGTCACCGTCAGCGTCAGGGCCGAGGGCGGGCATTACACCCTGGTCACGGTGGAGACCAACCAGCCCGGTGAGAGCGAGGCCGACAAGCTCGCGAAGCGGTTCCTGACGGTAGTGCACACCCTGGAGGAGCCGGCGCACGAGGTGCGCGGGGCGTACTGACCCGCCCGGCCGGGCGCGGCCCGCGCGAGGCCACCTGTTCCTGATTTCCGAGGAGAAGGCAGACTCATGAAGCAGACGAGAGATACTCTCTGTCGCCGGGCGTGGCTTGCGGCCCTCCTGGCCGCCGTCGCCGTGCTGGTTCTGGCCCCGCCGCTCTTCTCGCAGGAGGGCCATCGGCCGGGAGGTGAGGTCAACCTCCTGCTGCCGGACCTCTCCTCGGTCAGCTTCCTGGGCTACACCGGCCACCAGATTCTGCTGTCCGGGCTGGTGGTCTGCGTGCTGGGCCTGCTGTTCGGATTGTGGAACTTCCAGGGAGTCAAGCGGCTGGCGGTTCACAAGAGCATGGCCGACATCTCCGAGCTGATCTACGAGACCTGCAAGGCCTACCTCACGCAGCAGGGCCGGTTCCTGCTGCAGCTCTTCGTGATGATCGGCGCGGTGATCGTGGTCTATTTCCTCCTCACCGGGCTGGCACTGCCCAAGATCCTCATCATCCTGCTCTTCAGCCTGATTGGCATGGGGGGGAGCTACGGCGTGGCGTGGTTCGGCATCCGGATCAACACGCTCGCCAATTCCCGCACCGCGTTCGCGAGTCTCGCGGGCCGGGGCTTTCCGGTCTACGCCATCCCGCTACGCGCGGGGATGAGCGTCGGGATGATGCTGATCTCGGTCGAGTTGCTCTTCATGCTGGCGATCCTGCTGTTCATCCCGCGGGAAGTGGCGGGCGCCTGCTTCCTCGGGTTCGCGATCGGGGAGTCGCTCGGAGCGGCGGCCCTGCGTATCGCGGGGGGCATCTTCACCAAGATCGCCGACATCGGCAGCGACCTGATGAAGGTCGTTTTCAAGATCAAGGAGGACGACGCCCGCAATCCCGGGGTGATCGCCGACTGTACCGGGGACAATGCCGGTGACTCGGTGGGTCCCACTGCCGATGGCTTCGAGACCTACGGAGTGACCGGAGTCGCCCTCATCAGCTTCATCGTGCTCGCCGTGACCGATCCGACCGTGCAGGTGCAGCTCCTGGTCTGGATCTTCCTCATGCGGGTCATGATGGTGCTTGCGTCCGGCGGGTCCTACCTGGTCAACGACCTGATCGCCCGCGGCAAATACGGGAGTGCCGTCAAGTTCAACTTCGAGCACCCGCTGACCCAGCTGGTCTGGCTCACGTCGCTCGTCTCGGTGGTCCTCACCTACATCCTCTCCCGGTCGATCATTCCGTCGCTCGGTGGCGACACCAGCCTGTGGTGGAAGCTGTCGACCGTGATCACGTGCGGCACCCTCGCGGGCGCGATCATTCCCGAGCTGGTGAAGGTGTTCACGTCGATGCACTCGCACCACGTGCGCGAGATCGTCACCAGCTCTCGCGAGGGCGGCGCCTCCCTTAACATCCTCTCCGGCTTCGTGGCGGGGAACTTCTCGGCTTACTGGCTCGGCATGGTCATCGTGGGACTCATGGCCATCGCCTTCGGGGTAAGCACCTTGGGCCTCGCCCCGTTCATGAAGGCGCCCGCCGTTTTCGCCTTTGGGCTGGTCGCCTTCGGTTTCCTCGGCATGGGTCCGGTGACCATCGCGGTGGACAGCTACGGCCCGGTAACCGACAACGCCCAGTCGATCTATGAACTGTCGGTGATCGAGACCCTTCCCGGCATCAAACAGGAGCTCAAGAAGGACTTCGGGATCGAGGTGAACTTCGAGACCGCCAAGGAGCTGCTGGAAGAGAACGACGGGGCGGGGAACACCTTCAAGGCAACGGCGAAGCCGGTGCTGATCGGCACCGCGGTAGTCGGTGCCACCACCATGATCTTCTCGATCATCATGGCGCTGACACACGGCTTGACGGGCGGGATGGAGAACCTCTCCATTCTCCACCCTCCGTTTCTGCTCGGCCTGATCACGGGCGGCGCGATGATCTACTGGTTCACCGGCGCTTCCACGCAGGCCGTAACGACCGGCGCCTATCGCGCGGTGGAATTCATCAAGGCCAATATCAAGCTCGAAGGCTCCACCAGGGCGTCGGTGGAGGACAGTCGCAAGGTGGTGGAGATCTGCACCCAGTACGCCCAAAAGGGCATGTTCAACATCTTCCTCGGCGTCTTCTTCGCCACCCTCGCGTTTGCCTTCATCGAGCCGTTCTACTTCATCGGGTACCTGATCTCCATTGCACTGTTCGGGCTGTTCCAGGCCATCTTCATGGCCAACGCGGGCGGCGCCTGGGATAACGCAAAGAAGGTTGTGGAGACCGAGCTCAAGATGAAGGGCACCGATCTGCATGCGGCATCGGTCGTCGGTGACACCGTGGGTGATCCGTTCAAGGACACTTCGTCGGTGGCGATGAATCCGGTCATCAAGTTCACCACGCTCTTCGGTCTGCTCGCCGTTGAGCTGGGCGTCTACCTGAGCGGGGAACGGGGTGCCGTGTTGAGTCAGTCCCTGGCCGTGGCCTTCTTCCTGGTCTCGCTGGTGTTCGTCTACCGGTCCTTCTACCGGATGCGGATCGAGGCCTGAGTCCCGGGGTCGGTCCGGCATCCTCAAGGCGGGCGATCCTCCCGGGTCGCCCGCCTTGCTGGTGTCCTGGGAAGCCGCTTGACTCTCTTCGATTCGGCCTCGATCTTCCCCGCGCCCAGGGCCGACCTCGTTCATGTCTTCTTCTTCCCCATCAGCCGAGTGCCCCGCGCCCCTCCCCGCGGACCTGTCGCGGCTGGAGCTGCTCGACCTGTACTACTGGATGCGGCTGACGCGCTCTCTCGAGGAGCGCCTGGTGAGCCTGCATCGCCAGGGTCGCGTGGTCGGTGGGCTGTTCCGTTCACTGGGTCAGGAGGCCGATGCCGTCGGCAGCGCCTACGCGCTTGAGCCCGGTGACATCCTCTCCCCCCTCATCCGCAACCTCGGCTCCATGCTGGTCCAAGGAGCCACGCCCCTGGAGGTGCTACGGCAGTACATGGCGAAGGCGACGAGTCCCACCGCCGGACGCGAGCTCAATATCCACTTCAATGACCTGCAGCGCGGGTTTCTCGGCCAGGTTTCCCCGCTCGGCGCCATGGTCCCGGTGATGGCCGGTATCGCGCTGTATTTCAAGCTGACCAAGCAGCCCCGGGTCGGGCTGGTGTACGTCGGCGACGGCGCGATGAGCACCGGGGCGTTCCACGAGGGAATCAACCTTGCTGCTGTTCAGCGGCTGCCCCTGGTCGTGGTCTGCGAGAACAACGGCTACGCCTACAGCACGCCGTTGCGGGTGCAGACGGCTGCCCGGGAGCTGGTGGACAAGGCTCCCGGCTACGGCATTCCCGGTGTCCGCGCCGATGGCAACGACGTGATCGCAGCCTACGAGGTCACCCGGGAGGCGGTCGAACGCGCCCGCGGTGGGGACGGGGTCACGCTGGTCGAGCTGGTTACCTATCGTCGCCGGGGGCACGCGGAGCACGACGATCAGCGCTACGTGCCGGCCGGTGAGATCGAGGCATGGGAACGCAATGATCCCCTGGACCGGTATCGCGGCCGCCTCACGGAATGCGGCTGGGCTAGCGCGGCGGAGATCGCCGCCGCGGATGCCCGGGTGACCGCCGAGCTGGACGCTGCGGTGGCCCAATGTCTTGACGAGCCGTTTCCCGATGCGGCGACGGCCCTCTTCGGGGTCTGCGCGGATCCGCCCGCCGCGCGGTCCGAATGGTACCGTGTGCTCGCCCCAGACCGAGCCGCCGAGTCGCCGAGCCGCCGAGCCGCCGAGCCGCCGAGTGTCTGAAACCACCTATCTTGAGGCGATCCGGCAGGGTCTGTGGGAGGAGATGGAGCGGGACGCCCGGGTCTTCCTGCTTGGCGAGGACATCGGGGCTTTGGGAGGTCCGTTCCGGGTGACCGACGGCATGCTGGCGCGGTTCGGCCCCGAGCGGGTGATCGACACCCCGGTCAGCGAACAGGCAATCGTGGGAGCCGCGGCGGGAGCAGCCCACATGGGCCTCCGACCGGTGTGCGAGATGCAGTTCATCGACTTCATCGCCTGCGCCTACGACCTGCTGACCAACTACGTCGCGTCGGCGCGCTACCGGGCCGGCCTGTCCACGCCCCTCGTGGTGCGGGGCCCCAGTGGCGGCTACGTTCGGGGCGGGCCGTTTCACAGTCAGAACCCCGAGGCGGCGTTCCTGCACACGCCGGGGCTCAAAATCGTGTGCCCGGCGACGGCCCGTGATGCCAAGGGTCTCATCAAGGCGGCGATCCGGGACGACGACCCGGTGCTCTATTTCGAGCACAAGTATCTTTATCGGCGGGTCAAGGAAGACCTGCCGGCGGGGGAGGAGCTGCTGACCCCGATCGGCCCGGCCCGGTTGGCCAGAGAAGGTACCGAGCTCACGATCGTGACCTGGTCGGCCATGGTGTGGAAGGCTTTGGAAGCGGCCGAGCGCCTGGACCAGAAGGACGGCCTCTCGGTGGAAGTCGTGGACCTGCGGACCTTGGCCCCGATGGACGATGCCGCCATTGTGGCGAGTGTTCGCAAAACCAGCCGCGTTCTGGTGGCCCACGAAGACACCCGGACCGGAGGGGTCGCGGGAGAAATCGTGGCTCGCATCAACGAGCTGGCGTTTGAATGGCTGGACGCGCCGGTCCGGCGGGTGTGCGCGCACGACGTCCCGCTTCCGTTCGCACCGACGCTCGAAGACTACGTGCTGCCGCAGACCGAGGATCTCGTGGCAGCATGTCGCTGGCTGGCGGAGTACTGAGGGAACTGTCGGCTCTCAGCTGTCAGCTGACGGAGTGATCACTCGCGCGGACGTGCCTTCGGGCCGTGTGCGCCGGAAGGCTGGCAGCCGACAGCTGGCAGCGGACAGCCCGGGGAACTGCATCCATGGCCCGTATCGACGTCATCATGCCCCAGATGGGCGAATCCATCGCCGAGGGCACGCTCTCGAAGTGGCTCAAGCAGGTGGGGGACGAGATCAAGCGCGACGAGCCGATCTTCGAGATCTCGACCGACAAGGTTGACGCCGAGATACCGGCGCCAAGCGCCGGAATCCTGGCGGAGATCCTGGTGCAGCAGGGGCAAACGGTCGCGGTGAATACCGTCGTGGCCCGCCTGGAGACCGACAAGGCGGCCGGCACGCCGGCGGCTCCGCCTCCTCCCGCCGCCGCAGTTCCCTCGCCGGTATCCGCTTCCCCAGCTGCCCCCCCGGCGCCGAGTCGGCCTGCCGCCGAGTCGCCGGGCCGTTCCGCGACACCCACCGCACCGGCTGCGGTCCGGACGGCGCCGAGCCCACCAAGCGCTCCGGAGACGACCGAGGACCGACTGCGGCGCAAGTCTACGCCGCTGGTCCGCAAGATCGCGGCGGAGCATGGCATCGACATCGCCGGAGTCCCGGGGAGCGGCCACGCGGGGCGGGTGACGAAGAACGACATTCTCGGGTTCATCGAGACCACCCCACCGGCGGTAGTGGCGCGTCCACACGCCGCCGAGCCGCCGGGCCGCCGGGCCACCGAGGCGGCCCCCGCGGCCGAAGCCTGGCCCGGCGACCGGGTGGAGCCGTGGTCCCGCATCCGCAAGCTCACCGCCGAGCACATGGTCATGTCGCGGCGGGTGTCGGCTCACGTGCAGACGCTGTTCGAGATCGACTATACCCGGGTATCGCAGATCCGGGCCCGGCGCAGGCAGGAATACGCGGAACGCGGGGTGAACCTCACCTATCTCGCCTTCATCGCCAAGGCGGTGGCGGAGAATCTCCGTCGCCACGCCGGCCTCAATGCCGCGGCCGGGGCCGAGGTGACCATCTACCGCCAGGAGGTCAACCTCGGGATCGCGGTCGCCCTCGAGTGGGGCCTCATCGTGCCGGTGATCAAACGGGCCGACGAGCTGTCGCTCATGGGCCTGGCGAGGGCCATCAATGACCTGGGTGAGCGGGCCCGCGCCAAGAAGCTCAACCCCGACGAAGTGCAGCGGGGCACCTTCACCATTACCAATCCGGGCGTCTTCGGGTCCTATGCCGGTCTCCCGATCATCAACCAGCCACAGGTGGCGATCCTGGGTGTCGGCGCGATCGAGAAGCGGCCCGCGGTGGTGACCCTTCCCGATGGCACAGAGGCCATCGCCCCCCGGCTCCGCGGGGTGCTGACGATGTCGTTTGATCATCGGGTGGTGGACGGCGCCGACGCCGATCGCTTCCTCGCCGATGTCAAGAAGACGCTGGAGCAGTTCCCCGAGGACGCCGCGTAGCATGCCCCGGTTCCTGACCATCTCACGCGCGACCGTGGCACCGGAACACGAAGCCGAGTACGTCCGGACCGTGCACCAGCTGGCCGAGCTGGGCCAGTCGCGATCGCAGCATCTGTGGCTGTTCCGGCGGGCCGGTACCCGCGGCAGCTACGTGGAATTCAGCGAAAGCCTGGCGGCCATGAGCCACCGGGCGCGGGCCTCTCGCACCGACCTGGAGGAGCGGCTTGAACGACGCCTCGCGGAGCTGGCCCAGTACGCGCCGGGGGCGTGGGATCTGTGGGAGGAAGTGCCGCCTCCGGTTCGGCAGGAACCGCTGCAGAGCTGGGACGAAGCACCCTGAGCACGCAGTCGAAGAGTCCGGCCTTGGTCCGGGCTCCGCATGGAGGAGTCAATGTCGCCCAGAGGCATTCAGATCGACGGTCAGACCTGGGAGGTCAGTCCCAGCGGCCGGGTGACCCAGTACCAGCGTGATGAGTTCAGCGTCCTGTTCCGCCGTCGCGGCGCCACGCCACCCGAGGTGCGGGTCGCGCGCTATGCGCCCATCGGGTCCCGGAGCCCGGAGGACTCACTCGCCGAACTGTCGGAACAGCAGCTGCTGGAATTGTTTGAACGGTCGCAACCGTCATGGACCGCTCCCGAGACGGGGTATCGCCGCTGACTCCCGGTCACACCGACGCTGGCCTGGTCGACCTGCACCTGCATTCCATCGCCTCGGACGGTGCCCTTCCGCCGGAAGCGGTGGTCGGCCGTGCCGCTGCCGCTGGCCTTGCCGCGATCGCGCTCACCGACCACGACACGCTGGACGGGCTACCCGCGGCGCTCCAGGCCGGAGGCCGGGCCGGGATCCGGGTGGTGCCGGGTTGCGAGTTCTCCGTCGCTGCTTCCTGGGGCGAGATGCATCTGCTCGGCTATTTCCTTCCGGTGGGGTGGCCGCCGCTGGAATCCTTCCTGGCCCGTTGCCGAGCCGATCGGGAGCGGCGGGGGGCTGAGATGGTGGAGAAGCTGCGAGGCCTCGGGCTGGCGCTTGAGTTCGGCGATGTGCTTACGGAGGCGAAAGGCGGCGCGGTGGGGCGTCCCCACGTGGCGCGAGCCCTGGTGGAACGGGAACTGGTGCCCAGCGTCCAGGACGCGTTCGACCGCTACCTCGGGTGGGGTCGATCCTGCTTCGTGGAAAAGCGGCTGCCCACGTTTCGCGAGGTGGCCGATCTGGTGCACCAGTGTGGGGGCGTGGTTTCCGCTGCCCATCTCAAGGAGCGGGGCACCCGCGCGACCCTGGCTGCGCTCAAGGCGGAGGGGCTGGACGCGGTCGAGACCAGACACCCGATCCACGATGCCGACCTCCGGTCGCGATTGACCGATCACGCCCTGGCTCTCGGCCTGCTGCGCACCGGGGGCTCCGACTGGCACGGGGACGATCCCGGGCTCGCACCAGCGGCCCGCCTGGGCGGCCAGGAGGTGCCGGCGGAGTGGCTCACGGCCCTGGAGGGCGCCCGCCCCGCCGGGCGAGAGCACGAGATACCGTCGGTGAATTGATTCCGGAGCGACGTTCCGTCAGCTTCTCTCCAGGTCGAGCGAGCTGCCCCCCGACGTCCTCGGCCGGCCCTCGCACTCAGGAATCCCCAATGCCAATACCGTGGGACTTCTCCGGCAAGACCGTGCTGGTCACCGGCGTCGCTCGGCTCGGCCAGATCGGCCACGTGGTGGCCCACGCCTTCGGGCGGGCCGGGGCACGACTGGTTGCCGTGGACAAAGACGCCGTCGCCGTCGCCGAGCGGGTGCGGGAGTTCGCTGCGGAGGGCATCGAGGCCCGGCCGGCCGCCGGTGATCTCACCGAGCCGGACGTAGCCGCCCTTGCGGTAGAAACCGCGGTCAAGCACTTCGCCGGGCTCGACGCGGTGGTGAATGTGGCGGGCGGGCTCACCAGCTACGGCCCCGTGGATCAGAGCACCGCCACGGCCTTCGACCGCGAGATGGCCATCAACCTGAAGACCGCCTTCCTCATGTCCCAGGCCGCGGTGGAGCCGCTCGCCCGGAGCCGCGGCGCGATTGTCAACTTTGCGTCCGTCGCCTATTTCCGGCCCCAAGGCCAGATGGCGGTGTACAGCGCGGCGAAGGCCGGCGTCGCCGGCCTCACTCAGAGCCTCGCGATGGAACTCTGGTCCCGGGGCATCCGGGTCAATGCCGTCGCGCCCGGCATGGTGCGTACGCCGGAGAACGTCGCATCGGCCGGCGAGACCGCGCACTATGTGGAGCTGAGCCAGCTGACCGACGCGGTGCTTTTTCTCGCCAGCGAACGCTCCGCCGGTATCACCGGCCACATCCTTCCAGTCACCAACGGCGCCATCTGAGATGGATCTCGTGAGCCGCGTCGCGCTTGTCTCCGGCGCGGGGCGCCGCCTGGGGCGGGCCATTGCGCTGGCCCTGGCCGGGCGGGGCATGCGGGTTGCCGTCCACTATCAGCATTCCGCCGCGGAGGCAGAGGAGACGGTCCAGGCGATCCGGGACGCCGGACCGGACGGCGCGGCCTTCGCCGCCGACCTGACCGATGCGGCGATGGCCCGCGACCTGCCGGCGAAGGTGGCGGCACACTTCGGCGGACTCGATGTCCTGATCAATTCGGCCGGCATCATGACCCGGGCGACGGTCGACGACACCACGCCCGAGCTGTGGGACCGGGTCATGAATCTCAATCTCCGGTCGGCGTTCTTCACGTCCCAGGGTGCCGCGTCCTGGCTGCGCCGGGCGAAAGGAAGGATCGTGAACCTCGCCGACGTGGGCGGCTTGGAGCCGTGGCCGAACTATACGGCGCACTGTGTCAGCAAGGCCGGGCTGGTGATGCTGACCAGGGCCCTGGCACGCGCGTTTGCCCCCGACGTCACCGTCAATGCGATTGCCCCGGGAGCCGTCCTGCCTCCCGAGGACTGGGACCAATCCGCCCTCGACCATCTGGCTCGGACCACGCCGCTCGGGCGGCTGGGCAGCCCGGCGGACGTCACCGCCGCCATCCTGTATCTGCTGGAAGGCGGCGACTACCTGACCGGGCAGACCATCGTCGTGGACGGAGGCAGGCTGATCCGGTGAACTGGTCCGAGATCGCCATCGTGGGTGGGGGCTGCTACGGCACCTTCTACTCGCGGCAGCTTCTCCGTGCGAAAGCCGAAGGCAAAGCCGGCTATCAGCGGCTCCTCGTCGTGGACCGGGATCCCGCATGCCGCGCGGCCCGGGAGCTGGGCGAGGCCGAGGATCGAATCATGGTCCTCTCCGATTGGGACACCTTCTTTGACCGGTTCCTCGCGCCGAGCCGCCGAGCCGCCATGAAGGACTCCGTCGCGGCCGGGTCGCGGCGAACGGCGCCCGAAGGTCGCTCGGTCGCCGAGCCGCCGAGTTGCCCAGACGCCATCGTACCATCTCCCCTCATGCCGCATCTTATGTACGGCTGGCTCCTGCGCCAGGCCCGCGACCGCTGGCCCGCCAGGCCGGTCGAGACCCGACCGCTGGGCTTGGGGCCCGGCACGCCCTACGATGTGGCCGCCCGGGACGGGACCCGTTACCTGTCGTTCGCCGATTGGATCTGTCCCACCCACTGCATCGAGCCCGCAGTCTGCCCGGCCACGCGGGGGCCGCGCACCTGGGAGATGGGCGACGCTGTGGCCGACCTCGCCGGCCGGCTCGGTGCGGCCGGCCCGGTGCTCTTCACCTGTCGGCACCAGGTCTATGGGGTAGGGATGTTTTCGGTGAGCGAGGTGCTTGCGGGCGATGGCCTGGTGCAGCAGGCGGGAAATCCGGGCACCGCGGTGGATGTGCTGGTGGGCACGATTTCCGCCTGCCATGGCGCCGTCAACCTGCTGCACCTCGGTCCGGGATGAGCGCCGGGATCTCGAATCGGTCTATATTATTGGGCGAATGACCGACAAAAAGCGATGATTCGATCGTGCGGCAGGTGACCGCGCAGACGGACATCCGAACGCACGGACGCAATGGCCACGCCATCCGGTTTCGACTTCGATACCATCATCGTCGGCGGGGGCCCTGCCGGGCTGTGCGCCGCCATGTATGCCGGCCGCGGCATGCTCAGGGCGCTGCTGCTCGAAGGCAAGGTCCCGGGAGGAGAGCTCCTCAACACCGAGCTCATCGAGGATTACCCCGGCTTCGAGTCCATCCTCGGCCGCGAGCTCGCCGAGCGCATGACCCGCCACGCGCAGAAGTTCGGGGCCGAGATCCGTCAGGCCTCGGTCGAGGGCATCTATCGCCAGCCCGACGGCAGCTTCGAGGTCAGAACCATCGAGGGCGACCGCTATCGCACGCCGACGGTCATCCTCACCGCCGGCGGTACCCCCACCAAACTGGATGTCCCCGGCGAGTCCGAGTTCGCGGGATTTGGTGTGTCCTACTGTGCCGTCTGCGACGGTGCCTTCTTTCGCAGCCAGGTCATCGCGGTGGTGGGAGGCGGCGACGCGGCGGTCGAGGAAGCTGACTACCTGACCCGCTACGCGGCCAAGGTCTACCTGGTGCACCGGCGGGATCAGCTCCGGGCATCGAAGATCCTGCAGGAGCGGCTGTTCGCCAATCCCAAGATCGAAATACTCTGGAACCGGAAGGTCCTCGAAATCCAGGGACGGGAGCATGCCGGGCTCAAGGAGGTCACCGGTCTCAAGCTGGAAGACACCCTGACCGGACAGGTGTCGGTGGTTCCCGTGACCGGCTGCTTCGTGTTCATCGGGTTCCGGCCCAATTCGGGCCTCATCAAGGAGCATTTCCGCCACGACGCCAGCGGATACGTCATCACCGACGAGCGCATGATGACGTCGATCCCGGGCCTGTTTGCTGCAGGCGATCTCCGGGTCCAGCTGACCCGTCAGGTGACCACGGCGGTCGGCGACGCCACGACCGCGGCGATCGCGGTGGAGAAATACCTCGCGGAGCGCCGGAGAAGGATCGATTCCGAGACTGCCGAGCCGCCGAGCCACCGAGTCGCCGAGCCGCCGAGTCATGTCTGAACTGGAGATCGTGGCCCTCCCCAATGGCCGGTTCGTCGAGAACTGCTATCTGCTCGGCGACCAGGAGAGTGGTCGTGCAGTCCTGGTGGACCCCGGCGAGGAGCCCCGCCTGTTTCTCGCCGAACTGGACGCCCGGGGCTGGGCCCTCCAGGCGATCTGGCTGACCCACGCTCACATTGATCACATCATAGGGGTCCGCGCGGTCAAGGAAGCGACCGGGGTCCCGATCCATCTGCATCCCGCCGACCGCGGCCTGTACGACGCGCTCCCCAGTCAGGGAGAATGGATGGGGTTGTCGCTCCAAGCGCCTCCGCCGCCGGATGCCGAGCTCACCGACTGGCAGCGGCTGAGACTCGGGGCCCACCAATTTCTGGTGCGACAGACCCCGGGGCATTCCCCCGGCAGCGTGAGCTTCGTGGGACCTGGCTTCGTGCTGGGCGGCGACGTCCTGTTCAACGGGTCCATCGGTCGCACCGATCTTCCCGGCGGCGACCCCGGAGCCCTTCTGCACAGCATCCATTCGGTATTTCTCACTCTGCCGGACTCGACGGTCGTGTACAGCGGCCATGGTCCCGAGACCACGGTTGGGGTAGAGCGGATGACTAATCCGTTTCTGACCGGCGCCTATCGATATGAGTGAGGCGGCTCGGCGGCTCGGCGCCTCAGCGGCTCGGCGACCGAGCGGCCCTTCGGCGCCGCTTGCCGCGACCGGGCCGCAAGGGAGTCCTTCAGGGCGGCTCGAAGGCTCGAACGCCTTGATCCAGCCGCTGAGCCGCCGAGCCGCCGAATCGCCGCGCTGTAACCGCTGTGGCTTTCCGGTCGCCCCTTGGCCGTGGGGCTGCAAGAACCCGTGCGCGAACTGCGGGACCGTCTATCCCCTTGGTGACTGCTCGGACTGACCGTGCCGCCGAGCCGGGATTCCTCGCCCCGGCGGAGGCCGCGCTCGACCTTTCCCGGACCCGGTTCCCACCGCCGCTCCGGGCGTCCGGTGCGCTGACCATTCTCGACATCACCAAGTTCTTCGGTGCCACCACCGGCGGCATTCGGACCTATCTGCTCGCCAAGGCGCAGTACGTCCAATGCGATTCCTCGCTCCGCCAGGTGCTGGTCGTTCCTGGCGTCGAGGATGGGCTGGGGGAGGAGGGTGGGGTGCGCTGCTACCGGCTGCGTGGTCCGCGAATTCCCTTCGATCCATCATATCGCTTCCTGCTCGCGACCCGGACTACTCGCCGAATTCTGGAGCATGAGCGGCCGGACCTGGTCGAAGTCGGAAGCCCCTGGTTTGTGCCGTGGGTGACGCGGCATGCCAATCGATTGCTGCGGGCTCCGATGGTCTGGTTCTATCACACCCACTTTCCCCGCATCCTCAACCCTGGGTTGCACGGCGGCCCTGCCTTCCGGCGGGCACTCGGCCGGGCCTCATGGGGCTACGTCCGCCGCCTGGCATCACTGTACCGCGCGACCCTCGTCGCGTCGGAAAGCGTGGCCCGAGAACTGGAGCGTGAAGGCGTGCCGACGGTGCACCGGGTCGCTCTGGGCGTCGATCTCGATCAGTTTCACCCATCGCGTCGCTCCGCGGGCGCCAGGGTCCGCAGCCGGCATGGCCTCCCGGACGCGCCGCTCGCCGCGTATCTGGGCCGGTTCACGGAGGAAAAGCAGATCGAAACTGTACTGGGTGCCTGGCGTGAAGTGGAGCGGCGGACCGGCGCCTGGCTGGTGCTGGTGGGTGCCGGCCCGCGGGAGCCCCGGCTCCGAGCCATGGCCGAGGGACGTCAGGTGCGCTGGGTGCCTTATCTCCGCGACCGGGGCCAAGTCGCGGATCTGCTCGCCGCCTGCGACTTGTATGTCGCCCCGGGGCCGGCCGAAACCTTCGGGCTGAGCGCGCTGGAGGCCATGGCCTGCGGAACGCCCGTGCTTTCGGTGGACGCCGGAGGGGCCGCGGATCGGGTGCAGGTGTCGGGAGCCGGCGCGCTCTACGCCGTCGGAGATGCCGGGGCCTGCGCCGAGGCGGCCATCACCCTGCTGCGGAGCGATCTCCACCGCCTGGGGCAGACCGCCCGCGCCTTTGCCGAGCAACACCACTCCTGGCGGCGAGCGTTCGACGGGATCTTCGAAACCTACCGCCGGGTCCTGGGCGGCTGACCGTGGTGTCGCTGCTCGAAGTGCATCTCGGGTGCGCCGCCCTGTTCGTGATGGATCTGGGGGCGCGGGCCCTGCGGATTCAGCTGTTCCTGCGCGGTCTGGGTCGGCGACTCTCCCTGGGGCAGGCGGTCCAGGTGATCGCCTGGGGCGATGCCGCCGCCGGCCTCACCCCGCTGCGGTTTGGGGGCGAACTGGCGAAGCTCGCCCGGCTCCTCCGGGCCGGCGTAGCGCCGACCCCGGCCCTCGCCGCGCTGGCCCTCGAAGCGGTGGTGACATATCCGCTGGTCGCATTGTTCGGAGGATGGCTGGCCTGGCGGTTCGCTCCCGCGTGGTGGCATCACGCCCGCCCTGCCATGCAGGCGGCCGTCGCCGCACGCTGGCCCTGGCTTGCGGCCATCGTCGTGGTGAGCCTGGGCATCGGCCTCGCTGGATGGCGCTGGCGACGACGGGTGCCCGGTGCCGAGGATCCGGCCGCGACCCGGGCCATGCTCGGCTCGATGCCGATCGGCCCCATTCTGGCCGCGGTCCCGCTGTCCCTGTTCAACGTGATGGCCCGCACGCTGATGCTTCCGTTGCTGGCGCTGACGCTGCCGGACCATCCGCCCATCGGGGTCATGGCGGTCGGAAGTTTCGTGCTGCTCTACAGCCAGTTGGTACTGCCGACGCCCGCCGGCGCCGGGGCCGTGGACCTCGGATTCCTCTCCGGGGTCGCCGGGCACTTCGGGCCGGGTACGACGGGACTGCTGCTGGCCTGGCGGCTCTACACCGTCGGCGCCGGTACAATCCTCGGCTGCGCGCTGGCCGTTCGCGATCTCGGCGTGGGGCCGCTGTCCAGGAGCTGGGTGTTCGGCGCCGGGCGCCAGACACCGGCGGCAGCGTCCCCGACTAGCCGTCCCGGGCGTGACCGCCCGGCGGAGGAGCCATCGCCACCAGCATGACGGTCTGCTCCAGCGCCTCGACCACGCCGTGCTCCAGCCCCGCAGGCGCCCACACCAGCTCCCCGGCCCGCGCCTCCCGGATTTCTTCGCCGACCCGCATCCTCGCCTTTCCCGAGACGAGGAAGTAGAATTTGTCGGCGCCCGCATGAGTGTGTGCCCGCTGCGATTGCCCCGGCTCGAAGCAATTCAGTCCCGCGAACAGCCGGGTACCCGCGACCAGATCGGCCTTGGTGGCCTGGCCCGCCATGAACGTCACCGCGTCCTGGACGCGCTTGAAATAGTCGCTCATCCCTCGCTCTCGTGGCTGATGGCTGATGGCTACTAGCTGATAACCGCCCCCCCATGAACACCACCCGCATTGAGAAAGACCCACTCGGTGAGAAGCCGGTTCCCGCCGAGGCGCTCTACGGCATCCAGACGGTGCGCGCCATTGAGAACTTTCCGGTCTCAGGCCTCCGGCCGCTACCTGCCTTTGTCGATGCGGTGGTCTGGATCAAACGATCCGCGGCGCTGACCCACAGGGAGACCGGTCGGCTGGAGACCAGGCTCGCCGACGCGATTGTTCAGGCGGCCGACGAAATCCTCGCCGGACAGCACCGCGATCAGTTCGTGGTGGACGTCTATCAGGCCGGGGCGGGAACCTCTCACAACATGAACTGTAACGAGGTGCTCGCCAACCGGGCCAACGAGCTGCTGGGAGGTCGTCGCGGCGAGTACCGGCCGGTCCATCCCAACGATCACGTCAATATGGCCCAGAGCACCAACGACGTGATCCCGACCGCGATGCGGCTCGCCACTCTCGCGAGTCTGCCGTCGCTGCTCCGGGCGATGGACGTCCTGGTGGATGCGCTGCTGGGAAAAGGCCGGCAGTTCGACCACGTGGTCAAGTCGGGACGCACCCACCTGCAGGATGCGACCCCGATCCGGCTGGGCCAGGAGTTCACCGCCTATGGACACACCGTCCAGCGGCATCGCCACAAGCTGGTGCAGGCGGCCGACTGGTTGCGGACCGTGGGCATCGGCGGAACGGCGGTCGGGACCGGCCTGAACGCGGAGCCGGCCTATCCGGCGCTGATGGTGAAGTACCTCGGTCAGGTGAGCGGCCTGGAGCTCACCGCGGGCGAGGACCGCGTTCAGCTGATGCAGTCCATGGGTGACATCGCCAGCTTCAGTGGCGCCTTTCGTGCCTGGGTACTGGATCTCAACAAGATCGCCAACGACATCCGGCTGCTGGCCTCCGGTCCGCGCACGGGCCTGGCGGAGATCCTCCTGCCCGCCGTCCAGCCCGGCTCCAGCATCATGCCCGGGAAGGTGAATCCCTCGATCGCCGAAATGGTCAATCAGGTCTGCTTTCAGGCGCTGGGCCTCGATGTGACCGTCGCCCTGGCCGCCGAGGCCGGGCAACTCGAGCTCAATGTGATGATGCCGGTGATCACGCATAATATGGTCTTCGGCCTCACCATCGTCGCCAATGCGACCCGGATTCTGGCGGAGCGGTGCGTGCAGGGCATCGAGGCGGACGAGCAGCTCTGTGCCTACTGGCTGGAGCGGAGTCCGGCGCTGGTGACGGCTCTGGCTCCGAAAATCGGCTACGCCGAGGCTGCCCGGCTCGCCAAGGAAGCGCTTGCCACCGGGCTGACGGTCAAGGAGCTGGTCATCAAGAAAGGCCTGCTCCAGGGTCGGGAGCTGGAAGAAATCCTGGACCTCCGCGCCATGACGGACATCGGTGTACCAGGTGGAGTTGGCCTGCCCGGAGGCGGCTGACGTCTTCTTCATGCAGCTTGCGGGCGGCTCGGCTCCGGAGTTCTTGCCCTCGCACCGATACCAGCATAGTTTGTTCGCGTATGCGGATCACCACCTGGACGGAGTACAGTCTCATCATCTCGATCCACCTCGCGAAGCGAGGGGCGGCTGGAGGCGGCCCGGTTGCCGCTCGCGAGATCGCCGAGCAGGAGCGGTTGCCCGCGGACTACGTCGAACAGATCCTGCTTCGCCTCCGCCGGGCCGGGCTGGTCGAGAGCGTGCGCGGCGCCAAGGGCGGGTACCATCTCGCCAAGGAGCCGCAGGCGATCACCATGCGGGACATAATGACCGCATCCGAGCATCAGACCTTTGAGATGAACTGCGATGCCCACCCGGTGGACGACGAACGCTGCAATCCCGGCAGTGCGTGCAGCATCCGGCCGGTGTGGCAGGCGCTGCAGCAGCGCGTGGACGATCTCCTCGCCAGCATCTCGCTCGCCGACCTCATGAAGCATGAGACCCAGGTTCACGAACTGGTCGCCATCTCGCCCAGCAGCTGACGCGGGGCCCGGACATCGAAACGGCGAGACGCCCGGCCCCCGCGGCCGGGCGTTCCTGTTAGAGACTCCATGACGCTCCCGCATCTCAGTCACGACGAGCTGCTGCGCTACTCCCGCCACCTGCTGCTGCCCGAGGTGGGGCTGGCCGGGCAAGAGCGGCTGAAGCAGGCCAGGGTACTGCTGATCGGTGCCGGCGGGCTGGGGTCGCCAGCCGCGCTCTACCTCGCCGCCGCCGGAGTGGGGACCCTGGGGATCGTGGAATTCGATCGGATCGAGCTGACCAATCTGCAGCGCCAGATCCTGCACGACACGAAGGCGGTCGGCCGTCCCAAGCTTGAGTCGGCGGCGACCCGGATCCAGGAGTTGAATCCCAACGTGCGGGTGGTGCCCTTCGGTGAGCGACTCAGCTCTCTCAACGCCCTGGACGTGCTGCGGGAATTCGATGTGGTCGTGGATGGCAGTGACAACTTCCCTACGCGGTACCTCGTCAACGATGCCTGCGTCCTGCTCGGGAAGCCCCTGGTATACGGCAGCATCTTCCGGTTCGAGGGCCAGGTTTCGGTCTTCGATGCCAAGCGCGGTCCCTGCTATCGCTGTCTCTACAGCGAGCCGCCGCCGCCCGGGCTGGCTCCGAGCTGCGCCGAGGGTGGTGTGCTGGGTGTGCTGCCCGGGGTGATCGGCTGTCTGCAGGCGTTGGAGGCAATCAAGCTCGTGCTTGGCGCGGGAGATCCGCTCGTCGGCCGGCTGCTGCTGTTCGACGCCCTGCGGCTGCGCTTTCGGGAACTCCAGCTGCGCAAGGACCCGGAGTGCCCGGTGTGCGGGCCCCAGCCCACGATCACCTCTCTGATCGACTATGAGGCCTTCTGCGGACTGGCCCCGGCCGCGGCCGAGGCGGATTCCTCGATTTCGGTCGGGGAGCTGCAATCGATCCTCGCGGAAGGGCAGCGGGTCGAGCTCCTCGATGTCCGCGAGCCGCATGAACACGAAATCGTCGCCCTGCCATCGAGTCGGCTCATCCCGCTCCGGGAATTGCCCTCGCGCCTGGGCGAGCTGGATCCACAAGCCGACCTGGTGGTGTACTGTCATCACGGCACCCGATCCATGCAGGCGGTCAGCGTGCTCCGCGGTGCCGGATTCCCGCGGGTGCGCAGTCTCGCTGGTGGCATCGACGGCTGGGCCAGCGAGGCGGATCACGCCATGGCGCGATACTGATGAGCCGTCGCGTCGAGCCGGTTGACGGGTCCGGTCCGCACCCGATAGCTTGTCCCCCCACGCCGAAGTGGTGGAACTGGTAGACGCGCTGCGTTCAGGGCGCAGTGGGCGCAAGCCCGTGGGGGTTCGAGTCCCCCCTTCGGCACTTGTCGGCAGGTCGGCGACCCGGCGCTCGGCGGTTGGTATGCAGGGGGTGAGTTCCTCGCGGAACTCACCCCCTGCCGTCTGGCCCCTGAGCGGACCACACTTCGCCGAGCCGCCCATTCCATCCCCGCAACCCCCACTCTATCTTCGATTTACGTGATGACCCGTGGCCGCCGTCCCACCGAGGCAGAGGACGGCAAGGTTTCGGTCGCCCGCAACCCCAGGGCGACGCATGACTACCACATCCTCGAGACGTGGGAGGCCGGGATCGTGTTGACTGGTACCGAGGTGAAATCGCTCCGGAACGGCAAGGCCTCGATCCGGGAAGGCTTCGCCCGGCTGGCCAATGGGGAGGTATTCCTCGAGGGGGTCAACATCACGCCCTATGCGCAGGGCAATCGGTACAACCATGACCCCGTCCGGACCCGGAAGCTGCTCCTCAATCGGCGTGAGATTCAGCGGCTCATCGGCGCGGTGGAGCAGAAGGGCCTCACGCTGGTGCCGCTGGAGCTGTACTTCAAAAAGGGCCGGGCGAAGGTGACACTGGCGCTGGGGCGAGGCAAGAAGTACCACGACCGTCGCGAAGACCTGAAACGACGCGATGCCGAACGGGAAGTTGCCCGCGCGCTGAGCCATCGGGGCCGGGCGTGAACCGATCGAGCGTCGTTGCGCTGCTGATGGTCGCCGCCCCGGGTCTGGCGGCGAGCGCGACGTCGCCGGCTGCGCCGATGCCCGGTGTGGTCCCGGGTGCGATCACCGTGGAGACGCCGCACGGCTCGACCCGGCTGGCGGTGATCGTTGACCGGCTGGCCGGGCCGATGGTTCCCGGCGAGGCGCTGGTCGCGGCGCTCAACGGGGCGGTGCGGAATCAGGAGCCGTGGGTGGAGGTCTCCCTGGCCCGCCAGTCCTTTCGATTCCTCCTTGGCGCTCCGCTGTACGCCTTCAACGATCGCATTGAGCCGCTGGCCGGCTGGGCCTACCGGGTCCAGGACTCGCTGTTTCTCCCGCTCCAGTTCGTGACCGAGATTCTGCCCCGGGTCCTGGCGGAGCGCTATGCCTACAACCCGTCGCTCAGTCGACTGGTCGACGCCGGTACGACGACGGTCGTCCGTGCCCCGCCGAATGCTTCATCGGCCACCCTGGCTAACGGACTCCTGCCCGGGCATGTGATCACGGTTGATGCCGGCCATGGTGGCCAGGACCCCGGGAACCCGGGTTACTACTTCCCGCGGGGCCTCAGGGAAAAGGACGTCACCCTGCAGGTGAGCCTGCTGCTCCGCAGCGAGCTGCAGCGGCGGGGCGTGCGGGTCATCATGACTCGTACCTCGGACACGCTGATCAGCCTCATGGACCGGGGGAGCTATTGCACCGACGAGTGCGATCTGTTCGTGAGCTTGCATGTCGACGCGCTGGATTCGAGGGCTCGCAGCCGCTATGGCGAGGTCCGCGGATTCCATACGATCATCATCGGCGAGGAGAATACCGAAGACGCCGACCGCATCGCCCGGATGGAAAACGATGCCTTGCGGTACGAGGAGGACCGGGGAGCCCGGACCCCCGAGGATATCGATTTCATCCTGCGCAACCTCCAGATGAACGAGTACCTGCGTGAGTCGGCCCGGGCGGCGGAACTGGTGCAGCGGGAGATCGAACGGGTTCATACCGGATTCAATCGCGGCGTCAACCAGTCAAACCGCCTTGCCGTCCTGAACACCGCACGGCGCCCCGCCATCCTGGTCGAGATGGGCTACGGCACCAACCCGCAGGACGCCCGTATCCTCACCAACCGGAAATCGCAGCAGGCCCTCGCCACCGCCATCGCCGATGCGCTGGTGGCCTACCTGCTCGAATACCAGCGGAAGACAGTGGGGTCCGGCACCGGGAGCGGGCGGTGATCCGCGGTCGGCTGTTGCTCCCGGTGCTGCTCGTGGGTGGGTGCGCCTACTACAACGGCATGTACAACACCGACCGGCTGGCGGGCCGGGCCCGCAAGGCGGAGCGTGAAGGACGTTCCTCCGATGCCATCAGTCTCTGGAGTCAGGTGGCGGTCCGGGCGGAATCGATCCTGATTCGCCACCCCAGCGAAGGCTGGTCCGATCGCGCCCGGCTGCTGCAGGGCACGGCGCTGGTCAAAACAGGGGACTGCCGTCGCGCCCTGGGGCCGCTTGAGTCGCTGATGACTACCGCGCCGAACCCTCAGATCGCCGAACCGGCGGCGCTGCTCGTCGGTGGTTGCCGGCTGGAGCTGAACGATCCGGAAGGGGCGACGGCCGCGTACGACCGGGTGCGTCAGAGCCAGAACGCCGGCCGCCGGAGCCTGGCCCTCTACTACCATGGCCGAGCCTTGCGGACACAGGGACGTTATGAGGAGGCGCTGGACGAGCTCACCCGCTCCAGCGAACCCGGCGCCCGGGGTGAGCGGGCCGCTGCCTTGGCGGGAATGGGGCGCCTGGCCGAGGCCCTGACCATCGTCGATAGCCTGTTTGCCGGGCACGACACGCTCGCACCGTGGGAATTCCTGGTGGCGGCCGTCGCTGCCCAGGACGCCGAGGCGGCGAGCACCCTCGCCGACCGGGTCGCGGTGAGCGACTTCCCCGCCGGTCTCGGCGCCCGGGTGATGCTGGCGGACGCGGAGCGCTGGGTGGATCGCGATGCCGCTCGTGGCGCGCGGCGGCTCGCGAAGGCAGACAGCCTGGCCCAGGGAACCCCGGTACAGGGCGAGGCCCATCTCAGGTGGGCCCGGCGGTTGCTCAGCGACGCGGACTCGCTCCCCGCGCTGGCGCGGGTGGTAACCGTCCTGAGCGGGTATATCGACGACCCAGAGCCATACGGTTCATCGGCCAGGGCGCTGGCCCAGGTGGCCAGGCGGCTGCTGCTGGTGGCGGACTCGGTCCCGGCAGGTGCGCCCCGCGGCGATCTCCAGCTGTTCGTCGCTGGTGAACTGGCCCGGGACTCGCTCGGGGCCCCGGACCTGGCGGCCGCCCAGTTCCGCCGGATCGCGGTCGATTGGCCCGGGTCCCCGTTTGCTCCCAAAGCCATGCTGGCCCTGATCACGCTCCAGCCCGCGACCTCCGACAGCCTGCGCGAGGTGCTGCTGGCCAGTTACGCCGATAACCCCTACGTCCTGCTGGCGGGGGGGAGCGACAGTCCCGGCTATCAGGCACTCGAGGATTCGTTGCAGCGCTTCGCCACCGATTTTCACCCGGCCGCGCGGCCTCCGCCGCTGCCGGGCAACGCTCGGCCGGGGCAGCCTGCCGCGCCGACCCCACCGGCGAACAACTAGTGGCGGTGGACCTGACGCGGACGGTCCTCGGCCAGCGGTTCCAGAATCCGGTGCTTCTGGCCGCAGGAACAGCCGGCTTCGGGCGCGAGGTAGCCGGGGTCATCGACCTGGAACGACTCGGAGGTCTCTGCACGAAGGCCGTGTCGCCCGAGCCCCGCCCCGGCAATCCCGCCCCCCGGGTGGCGGAGTTTGGGGCGGGCATGCTCAATTCGGTGGGACTCGCCAACCCGGGCCTCGACAGAGTCCGCCAGGACCAGCTGCCGTGGCTTGCGGCCAACGTCCGTGCCGCCCGGATTCTCGTCAATGTGGTCGGCTTCGTGGAGGCCGACTTCGCCGAGGTGGTGGCGGGGCTGGACGGGTTCGACTGCATCACCGCCTTCGAGATCAATCTCTCCTGTCCCAATACCTCCGCCGGCGGGCTGGAATTCGGGGCCGTTCCCGGGACCGCCGCCCGGGTGGTCGAACTCTGCGCCGCCCGGACCAGGAAACCGCTGCTCGCCAAACTCTCTCCGGCGCTTCCCGACATCGCGGCTATGGCCCTGGTCGCCCGCGACGCGGGAGCCTCGGGGGTGACAGTCGTGAACACCATTCCGGGATGCCTCAGCGATCGCCAGGGTGTATCCCGGCTGGGCAGTGGAAACGGCGGGGTCAGCGGACCGGCCCTGCTGCCCGTCGGGGTGCTGGCAGTGCGGCGGATCATGGATAAGAGCGGCGGGATGCCGGTAATCGGGGTGGGTGGAGTCAGGAGCGGCGACGACGCACGCCAGTACCTGCGGGCTGGCGCTGCGCTGGTCGGAATCGGCACGGCAGCGCTGGCGGACCCCCGGCTTCCTGAGCGGGTGGTGTCCCACCTGGAGCGACATGGCCCCTGAGATCGTCATCGCGCTCGACCTGCCCGGCGAGGATGCGCGGCGGTTGCTGGACCAGATCCCCGATGTCCGGTGGGTCAAGGTCGGCTCAATCCTGTACACCCGGGAAGGTCCGGCGCTGATTCGAGACTTGGTCGGCCGGGGAGTGCGGGTGTTCCTGGACCTCAAATGGCATGACATCCCGAACACGGTGTCCGAGGCGGTGGTGGCGGCAAGCGAGATGGGTATCGCCATGGCCACGGTACACACCCTGGGGGGTATGGCGATGATGGCAGCGGCCGCCCGGGCCGCTGGGTCGG
This sequence comes from Gemmatimonadales bacterium, assembly GCA_036555275.1. Taxonomy (GTDB): domain Bacteria; phylum Gemmatimonadota; class Gemmatimonadetes; order Gemmatimonadales; family GWC2-71-9; genus JADJOM01. Next base: position 24,231 of record DATBLR010000110.1, read on the forward strand.
GTCTCGGCCTGGTGGGCGTAACCGTCCTGACCTCCCACACGGCCGAGAGTTATGCGGCCGCACTGGGCCGGGCCCAGGTCGCCTTGCCCGACGAAGTCGCCCGGCTGGCGACGGACGCTCTCCGGGCCGGGCTGAGAGGAGTGGTGTGCTCGCCGCTGGAGGCGGCCACGATCCGCCGGTTGGCCGGGCCGGGGACCTGGATCGTTGTCCCGGGGATCCGTCGCCCCGGTGATCCACCGGGTGACCACGCCCGGAGCGCGACTCCGGGCGAGGCGGCCCGGGCCGGGGCCAGCCATCTGGTCGTCGGCCGACCGATCCTGCAGGCCGCCAAGCCGGCGGAAGTGTTTCGCGAACTCACCGAAGACGCCAGCTAAGCCCGTTCCCTCCCTTGCATTACGCCCGACCACCGGATACATTGCCGTGCTCTGTAAGAAAACCCGGCTCCCCGGAGAGGTCAGTGAAGGTTCGCTCGAGCATCAAGCCAATCTGCGAGCACTGCAAGGTGGTCCGTCGCCGAGGGGTGCTGCGGATCATCTGCAGGCGCAATCCCAAGCACAAGCAGCGGCAGGGGTAGACGATGGCGCGTATCGCAGGGGTGGATTTGCCGCGGGAGAAGCGAGTCGAAATCGCCCTCACATACATCTATGGGATTGGCCGCCCGACCAGCAACCGGATCCTGGGCGAAACGGGCGTGAGCGCCGATACCCGGGTGCGGGACCTGTCGGACAGTGAGGTTGCCCGGCTTCGACAGTTCATCGAGCGTTCGCTCCGGGTGGAAGGTGCGCTCCGCACCGAAGTCGCGATGAACATCAAGCGACTCATGGACATCGGAAGCTACCGGGGGACCCGCCATCGCCGTGGCCTGCCGGTTCGCGGTCAGCGCACTCATACCAACGCCCGCACCAAGAAGGGCCCCCGTCGGGCCATTGCGGGCAAGAAGAAGGTGACCAAGAAGTAACATGACCACTCCCCAGACTCCGCAGACTCCCCAGGCGCCGGCGGCGCCCGCGGCGCCGGCCCCCGCCAAGGCCCCCGCCGCCAAGCGCGGCAAGAAGGTCGTGGAGAGCGAGGGCGTGGCCCACATCTCCGCCACCTTCAACAACCTGCTGATCACCATCACGGACATGAAGGGGAACACCCTGGTCTGGGGTTCGGCGGGGAAGGCGGGCTTCAAGGGTTCGAAGAAGTCCACCCCCTTCGCCGCTACCGTCGCCGCGGAGAACTGTGGTCGGGAAGCCATGAATCTGGGACTTCGCAAGGTGCATGTCCGGGTGCAGGGTCCGGGGAGCGGGCGGGAGTCGGCGATTCAGGCGCTGGCCTCGGTCGGGCTCAAGGTTGTCTCGATCCGTGATGTCACCCCGATCCCCCACAACGGCTGCCGTCCTCCCAAGAAGCGGCGGGTCTGAGCCATGCGCTACACCGGTCCGAGCTGTCGGCAGTGCCGCCGGGAAGGCACCAAGCTGTTCCTCAAGGGGACCCGCTGCCTGACGGAGAAGTGCGCGGTCGAGCGCCGCGGGTACGCGCCGGGCCAGCACGGCCAATCCGGCGGGGGCCGGATCCGGAAGGCCTCGGAATACGCCAAGCAGCTACGGGAGAAGCAGAAGGTGAAGCGGATCTATGGGCTGACCGAGCGCCAGTTCCGCAACACCTTCGATCGGATCTCCCGGGAGTCCGGCGTGAAAGGCACCAATCTGCTGATCGCGCTCGAGACCCGGCTGGACAATCTGGTGTTCCGGATGGGATTCGCCGCCAGCCGCAAGGCGGCCCGCCAGCTGGTGCGCCACGGCCATGTCGAAGTGAATGGCCACAAGGTGGACGTGCCGTCCTACACGGTACGGCCCGGGCAGGAAGTCCGGCTCACCACGGCCAGCCGTGAGCTCACGGCGGTCAAAGCCTCGCAGGAATTCGCGGCTCGCGGCCAGCCGCTGTCGTGGATCTCGGTGGACGCGGAGAAGGCGGCGGGGAAGGTGACCGAGCGCCCGACCCGGGACGCCATACCGCTCAACGCGCAGGAACAGCTCATCGTCGAGCTCTACTCGAAGTGACCATGACCATTGACCTGACCGGACTGGTCCGCCCGCATCTGGTCGAGATGACCAAGCGGGAGGACAATCCGAACCTGGCCGAGTTCCGGCTGCAGCCGCTGGAACGGGGGTTCGGTTACACGCTGGGGAATTCCCTCCGCCGACTGTTGCTCTCCTCGCTCCGGGGAAGCGCGGTCTGGGCATTCCGGCTGGATGGCGTGGTGCATGAGCACCAGACCATCCCCGGAGTCCACGAGGACGTCCACCAGATTATCCAGCGGCTCAAGGCCCTCACCATCGTGCTGGCGGACGATGTGGACGAGGCGATCCTGAAGATCAAGAAGGACGGCGGCGGCCCGGTGTACGCTCGGGACATCGTACCCAGCGGCGCGGTCCGGATCGTCAACCCCGATCACCTGCTGTTCACGGTCCAGGACGATCGGGAGGTGAACGGCGAGCTGTACGTCAACAAGGGCCGCGGGTACGTCGAGGGAGAGCTGCACCCCAAGGATCGCTCCCTTCCCGTCGACCTGATCACCATCGACGCAATCTACAACCCCGTCCGCCGGGCGAACTTCTCGGTGGCCGAGACCCGGGTCGGGCAGCGGACGGACTATGATCGCCTCACGGTGAGCGTCGAGACTAACGGCACAATCACTCCCGAGGACGCGATCGCCTACGCGGCCGCGCTGGCCCAGGAGCATTTCCGCTACTTCGTCGAGTTCGGCAAGGTCCCCATGGGCCGTCCCGAGGCGCCCGCAATGGGCCCGGGTGGCGGCCAGCTGCGGGACAAGCTTGGTCGCCTGATCGATGACTTCGGGCTCTCGGTCCGTTCGCTCAACTCGCTCAAGAACTCCAATATCCGGACCCTGAGCGACCTGGTGCAGTACACCGAGGACGAGTTGCTCAAGGTGAAGAACGTGGGGGAGAAGGCCCTCAAGGAAATCGCCGATCTGCTCCGGGCCCAGGAACTCAACTTCGGGATGCGGTTCGAGGAGATCGACGGCGAGCTGCGAGTGGTCCAGGCCGGCACGCCGCCAAGTGCCCGGGTCGCGATCGACATCGGCGAGGAGGGCTGATGCGTCATCAGGCCAAGGGACGTCAGCTGTCCCGCACTGCGGAGCATCGCAAGGCCCTGATGCGCAATCTGGCCACCAGCCTGGTGCTGCACGGGCGCATCGAGACGACGGTTGCCAAGGCCAAGGAGCTGCGCCCCTACACCGAGAAGTTGATCACGCTGGCCCGCCGGGGCGATCTGCACGCCCGGCGACTGGTGGCGCAGAAGATCCGGGCCCGCGACGCGCTCAGCCGGCTGTTCAGTGAAATCGGCCCCCGCTTCGCCTCGCGGCCCGGCGGCTACACCCGCATCCTCAAGCTGGGCCACCGACCCGGCGACGGTGCCGAGATGGCCCGGATCGAGCTCCTTCCGGAATGACAGTGTCAGCCAGCCAGACCTCCAGAAACGACGAAAGGGGACCGGTTGGTCCCCTTTTTTCCGGCGCCCTCATCCCTGACCCCTCTCCCGCGTTGCGGGAGAGGGGCAGGGGCGAGGGTTCAGGTCGCCTTGCGGATCCGGTTGCTCCGGATGCACTGGGTGCACACGGCGACCCGGCGAGGCGCCCCCTCGACCAGAACCCGTACCGTCTGAAGATTAGGGTACCAACGCCGCTTCTTCCGGTTGTTGGCGTGGCTCACGTTGTTGCCGACCATCGGCCCCTTGCCACACACATTGCATACCCGGGCCATACCGGTGTTCCTTCCACGCTGCTGGGTTCCAAGGGTCGCCAAAGAGCCAGCAAGTATAGTCCCCTGAACCGCTTGGCACAACTCCGGAGGCCTTCGCCTTGCCGCGGGCACTGATCACCGGGATCACCGGCCAGGACGGCTCCTACCTCGCCGAGTTCCTGCTAGGGAAGGGCTACGAGGTGGTAGGCGTCGTCCGCCGGACCAGCCACCACAGCTACGAGCGCATCGAGCACCTGCTCGGCCGGATCGAGATCCTGCCCGCGGACCTCCTGGACCAGCATTCGCTGACCATGGTGATCGGGGACACCAGGCCGGACGAGGTCTACAACCTCGCCGCTCAGTCGTACGTGCCGACATCGTGGAGCCAGCCCGTCCTGACCGGGGAGTTCACCGCCCTCGGCGTCACCCGCATTCTGGAAGCGGTCCGTTTGGTCTGCCCACAGGCCCGATTCTACCAGGCTTCCAGTTCGGAGATGTTCGGTCGAGCGGTGGAGACCCCGCAGCGGGAGACGACGCCGTTCTATCCCCGATCCCCCTACGGGGTCGCCAAGTGCTATGGTCACTGGATTACCGTCAACTACCGGGAGTCCTACGGCCTCTACGCGGTGAGCGGGATCCTCTTCAACCATGAATCCCCAAGACGCGGGATCGAGTTCGTCAGCCGCAAGGTCACCGATGCGGTGGCCCGCATCCGGCTGGGAATGGCCACCGAGGTCGGCCTGGGCAACCTCGACGCCCGCCGCGACTGGGGCTTTGCGGGTGACTATGTGGAGGCCATGTGGCGGATGCTGCAGCGCCCGGAGCCGACCGACTATGTCGTGGGCACCGGGGAGACCCACACCGTGCGGGAGCTGGTCGAGACCGCCTTCGCTCACGTCGGCCTGGAGTGGCAAGCGCACGTCCGGGCTGATCCCCGCTTTGCCCGGCCCGCGGAGGTTGATGAGCTGCTTGCCGATCCGTCGAAGGCCAGGCGTGAGCTGGGCTGGTCCCCGACGGTGGATTTCCGGAGCCTGATACGAATGATGGTCGATGCCGACCTCGCCGCCCTGAAAGCGCGATGAAGGTCCTGGTCACCGGAGCGAGCGGGTTCGTGGGCCACTGGCTTCTGCCGGCCCTGATCTCTGCCGGCCACGAAGTCCTGGGGACCCGGCTTCCCGGCGAGGCGCCGCCCGCGTTCCTCTCGGAGAGTGAGCGCCGTCACGCGCGCTGGCTGCCACTCGACCTCGCTGATACCGAGTCGGTTCGGGCCGCGGTGGACGAGGTGCCGGACGCGGTGATTCACATGGCGGCGGTGGCCTCCGGCGCGGAGGCTCGGCGGGACCCGGGACAGGCCTGGCAGGTCAATGCCGCGGGCACGGCGCGGCTGGCCGACGCCCTTGGCAGCCAGCGGACGCTGGGTATCGGTGATCCGCTCCTGCTCCTGATCTCCACCGCCGAAGTGTACGGCGCCACAATCCCTCCCAGGCTGCGGGTCGAAAGCGACGTTCCCGCTCCACTCTCGCCCTATGCCGCCAGCAAGCTGGGGGGCGAGATCGCTGCGTTGGAAACCGCGCGCCGAACCGGGCTCCGGGTGATCGTGGCCCGGGCCTTCCCTCACACCGGTCCCGGCCAGTCGGACCGCTACGTTGTTCCGGCCTTTGCCAGTCGCCTCAGGGCGGCCCGCCGGCTCGGGGCGGCGTTGGTGAAGACCGGCAACCTCGAGCCGGTCCGCGACTTTCTCGACGTCCGGGATGTGGTCCAGGCCTACATCGCGCTGCTGACCCGGGGAGAGCCGGGGGAGGTCTACAACGTCGCGTCCGGGCAAGGCGTGTCCCTGGGCCAGGTCTTTCATCGGCTGGCCGAGCTGATCGGGGTTCGGGCCATGCCCGAAGTCGATCACACGCTGGTCCGGACCGCGGACCTGCCCCACCTCGTGGGAGACGCCTCCAGGCTGCGGGCCCGGACGGCGTGGGCGCCACGCATTCCGCTCGATCAGACTCTTCAGGACGTCCTCAATGCCCAAACGGACTGACCTGCGCTCCATTCTCCTGCTGGGCTCCGGCCCTATCGTGATCGGCCAGGGCGCCGAGTTCGACTACTCGGGCACCCAGGCGGTGCGGGCGCTCAAGGAAGAGGGGTACCGGGTCATCCTGGTGAATTCCAACCCGGCGACGATCATGACCGATCCCGAGCTGGCGGACCGGACCTATCTGGAGCCGGTGACGCCGGAGTGGGTCACCCGGGTGATCGAGCGCGAACGGCCCGACGCGCTGCTGCCCACCATGGGGGGACAGACCGCCCTAAACGTCGCCATGGCGCTCACCAGGGACGGGACCCTGGCCAAGTACGGCGTGGAACTGATTGGCGCCAACGAGCGGGCCATCCGCATCGCCGAGGACCGCGAGGAGTTCGCCAAGGCGATGCAGCGCATCGGGCTGGCGATCCCGCGCGGGCGGACGATCCGCTCCCTGGACGCGGCGCTGGAGGCGGTCGCCGACATCGGCTACCCCGCGATCCTGCGGCCCTCCTTCACGCTGGGTGGCACCGGGGGCGGCCTCGCCTACAACCGGGAAGAGTTCGTCGAGATCGTGGGGCGGGGCCTGGATCTCTCTCCGGTGGGCTCGGTCCTGGTGGAGAAGAGCATCGCCGGATGGAAGGAGTTCGAGCTGGAGGTGATGCGGGACGGCAAGGACAACGTGGTGATCGTCTGCTCGATCGAGAACCTGGATCCCATGGGAGTCCACACCGGCGACTCGATTACCGTCGCCCCAGCGATGACGCTGACCGACCGGGAATACCAGGTGATGCGCGACAGCGCGATCAAGATCATTCGCGAGGTGGGTGTCGCCGCCGGTGGCTGCAACATCCAGTTCGCCGTGAACCCCACGACGGGCGAGCAGCTGGTCATCGAGATGAACCCGCGAGTCTCCCGGTCTTCGGCGCTGGCCTCGAAGGCGACCGGTTACCCCATCGCCAAGATCGGCACCAAGGTCGCGGTGGGCTACACCCTCGACGAGCTTCCCAACGACATAACCAAGACCACACCGGCCTCCTTTGAGCCGGTGCTCGACTACGTCGTCGTCAAAGTGCCCCGCTTCGCCTTCGAGAAGTTCCCCACCGCCGACCCCAAGCTGGGCACCCAGATGAAGGCCGTTGGCGAGGCGATGGCCATCGGCCGGACCTTCAAGGAGGCCTTTCAGAAGGGCTTCCGCGCCCTGGAGGTGGACCGTGCGGGGTGGGAGGTCGGACGCACGCCGGCGGATGACCGGCTGGAGGACACGTCGCTCGAGACCATCAAGGCGGCCATCCGGACCCCGACGGCCGAGCGAATCATTCAGGTCAAGCGGGCGCTGGCCGCCGGCGTCACGGTGGAGGAGGTCGCAGAGCGTAGCGGGATCGATCCCTGGTTCGTGGACCAGATGCTGGAGCTGGTGGAGGTGGAGCGGGAATGGGCCGCGGCCGGGCGGGCGGAGATCCATGGGGAGGCGTCCCTGATCCGGCGCATGAAGCAGTTCGGCTTCTCGGACCGGCAGCTCGCCGAGTTGCGGGGGATGGAGGAGGAGGAGATACGCGAGCTGCGCCACGAGCTCGGGGTTCGGCCCGCGTACAAAATGGTGGACACCTGCGCCGGCGAGTTTCCCTCCCAGACGCCCTATCTGTACTCGAGCTACGACGCGGAAAACGAAGCTCGGTGCAAGGGTGACCGCACGATCATCATTCTCGGCAGCGGCCCCAATCGCATCGGTCAGGGCGTGGAATTCGACTACTGCTGTGTTAGGGCCACGCTCGCCTTCCGGGAGCTCGGCTACCATACCGTGATGGTCAACTCCAACCCGGAGACCGTCTCCACCGACTACGACATTTCGGATACGCTCTACTTCGAGCCGCTCACCCTGGAGGATGTGCTCGAGATCGTCCATGTCGAGCAACCGATGGGGGTGGTGGTGCAGCTCGGCGGGCAGACTCCCCTCAAGCTGGCCCGCGGGCTCGAGGCGGCTGGCGTCCGGATCTTGGGAACCTCGCCGGACAGCATCGACGCCGCCGAGGATCGGAAGCGCTTCGAGGCGCTGGCACGGGAACTCGGCGTCACCCAGCCGGCGGCCGGCACCGCGATGTCGCTGGAGGAGGCGATCGGGGTGGCGGAGCAGGTCGGGTATCCGGTCCTGGTCCGGCCCTCGTACGTACTGGGCGGTCGTGGCATGGAGATCGTCTACGACGACCCCTCCCTGCGGGACTATTTCGGGCGGGCCGTTCGGGTCGCCCCGGGCCACCCGGTGCTCATCGACCGCTTCCTGGAGGATGCATTCGAAGCGGACGTGGATGCCATCGCCGACGGCACCCGGTGCGTCATTGGCGGGGTGATGCAGCACATCGAGGATGCCGGGATCCACTCCGGCGATTCGGCCTGCGTCCTCCCGCCCTATCTCATCACCGAAGAGCAAGTGGACCAGATGCGGACCTATACCCGGGCCTTCGCCGAGAGGCTGGAAGTGGTCGGGCTGCTCAATGTCCAGTACGCCATCAAGCACGGCGTGGTCTATGTGCTGGAGGTCAATCCCCGCGCTTCCCGTACGGTGCCGTTCGTGTCCAAGACGACGGGCGTTCCGCTGGCGAGCCTTGCGGCACCGGTCATGCTCGGGACGAAGTTGGACGCCCTGGGACTGGAGGACGACCCGGGACAACCATACGTGGCAGTCAAGGAGGCGGTGTTCCCCTTCAACAAGCTCCAGGGTGTCGATCTGATCCTGGGGCCCGAGATGCGCTCCACCGGCGAGGTCATGGGGATCTCCCAGTCGTTCGGCATGGCCTACGCCAAGGCCCAGCATGCCGCCGATGGTGCGCTGCCGATGGAGGGCGGGGTGTTCATCACCGTGAACGACCATGACAAGAACACCGTGGTGCCGATCGCCCGCCGGCTGCACGAGCTGGGCTTCACCATCTACGCCACCGACGGTACGGCTCGTCACCTGCGGGTTCGCGGCATCCCGGCCGAGCGCGTGCTCAAGGTGTACGAGGGTCGCCCCAACGCGATCGATCTCCTGGTCTCGGGGCAGATCCAGCTGCTGGTCAATACCCCGCTCGGCAAGCTCACCCAGCGCGACGACTATACCATTCGCGCCGCGGCGCTGGCGCACCGGGTGCCCTATACCACGACGATGTCCGCGGCCTCGGCCGCGTGTGATGCCATTATCGCGCTGCGCAGCCGGCAACGGGAAGTGTGTTCCCTGCAGGAGTGGCACGAAATCGCCAAGAAGGAACGCGCGCCGGCATGATCACGGCGCGGCATCCCGGCTTCGTGGCCGACCTGAGGGCCCGGATCCGGGGCGAGGTACGCGAGGCCGAACCGCTGGCGCGCTACTCGACCTACCGGATCGGCGGACCCGCGACGGTTCTGCTCCCCCAGATCCCGGACGATGTAGGCCGGGCCCTCCGCCTGGCCGGGGAGCGCGGGATTCCCTGGTTTGCCCTGGGACTCGGCTCGAATCTGCTGCTGCCCGATGCCGGGCTCGATGCACTGGTGATCAGGCTGGGGAAAGGCCTCGACCGGCTGGAGCATCTGGGCGCTGCCCGATGGCGGGCCGGCGCCGGCTTGCCTCAGCCTCTCGCGGCCCGCAAGACGGCGGAAGCAGGGTTCTCCGGGCTGCACCGCTTTGTCGGAGTGCCGGGCACGGTCGGTGGTGGGGTGTACATGAACGCCGGGTGCCATGGGGGCGACTGGGCCGGCATCGTGGAGTCAGTCACCGTTGTGGATGCCGGAGGCGGCGACCGCGTGCTCACCCGAAGCGAGGTGCCCTTCGGCTACCGGCAGAGCGGCCTTGGCGGGATGATCGTGCTGGAGACGGTTGTCCGCCTCGACGCCGCGGACCCCGGCCTGATCCAGGACGAGGTCGCCGAGCTGTTTCGCTGGCGACAGGAAGGCACCCCGTTCAACCAGCCCTGCTGCGGCAGCGTGTTCAAGAACCCCGGTGGTCCGAGCTGGAAGCGGGGAGACGGGCCGCGAACGGCCGGTCAGCTGATCGAGGCCGCCGGCCTCAAGGGCCGCCGGGTCGGGGGGGCGGAGGTGTCACCGATACACGCCAACTACTTCGTGAACCGCGAAGGGGCCACGGCCGCCGACGTTCTCGGCCTCATTGCGCTGGCGCGGCTGACAGTTCGGGAGCGGTTCGGAGTGACGCTGGAAACCGAGGTGAAGATCGTCCGGAGCGACGGCACCTTCGAGGCCAGTCATGAGTGACTACTTCGTCCACGAGTCCAGTTTCGTCGACCCGGGCGCGATCATCGGCACCGGGACGAAGGTCTGGCATTTCTGCCACGTCATGGCCGGGGCCGTGATCGGCGAACGCTGCACGCTGGGCCAGAACGTGGTGGTCATGCCGGGGACTCACCTGGGGGACAACGTCAAGGTCCAGAACAACGTGTCGATCTACGAAGGGGTGACGCTGGACGATAACGTCTTCTGCGGGCCCAGCGCGGTATTCACTAACGTGAACAATCCGCGGAGTCACGTTTCGCGGCGGCATGAGTTCCAGTCCACCCGGGTCAGGCGGGGTGCCACCATCGGCGCCAACGCCACCATCGTGTGCGGGGTGACTGTGGGCGAGTACGCGTTTATCGGGGCCGGCGCCGTCGTCACCAGTGACGTTCCGGCCCATGGCCTGATGGTCGGTGTTCCTGCCCGCCGGGTGGGCTGGATGTGCCAGTGCGGGGAGCGGCTGCAACTGAGCCACAGGGCCGCCTCATGCGGCACCTGCGGCGCCACGTATCGTGAGGACCAGGGGGCACTTACGATGATTGACCCGCCCCGGGGCGCCGGCTAGCTTCCGGCGTCCTTGCGGCGTGGAACCTGCCTGCGGACTCCGACGCCGATGGCCATCAGCTATCGCCTGTCAGACCGGGTCACCGTCCCGAAGTCCGGACGGCGCGCGATTCCGGCTGATGGCCGATAGCTGATAGCCTGTCTGGAACCTCAACTGTGGGCCGCCGTGAACGTCCCGCTCCTTGACCTCGTTGCCCAGTACCAGTCCATCCGGGAAGAGGTGGTCCAGGCGCTGCTGCGCGTGGCGGAGCGGCAGCAGTTCATTCTGGGTGAGGAGGTGACGGCGCTGGAGCGGGCGATCGCGGAGCTGTCGCATGCCCGGCACGGCATTGGTTGCGCCAGCGGCACCGACGCCCTGCTGCTGCCGCTCAGGACGCTGGAACTGGCGCCGGGGGATGAGGTGATCACGCCGGCATTCACCTTTTTCGCGACCGCGGGCACGATTCACAACACCGGCGGCACCCCGGTTTTCGCCGACATCGATCCGGCGACGTTCAATGTGTCGCCCGCGGCGGTCGAGGCGGCGATCACCTCCCGAACCCGGGCCATCATCGCGGTGCATCTGTTCGGCCAGATGGCGGACATGGACGCCATCCTGGCGGTTGCGGCGCGGCACCAGCTCCCGGTCCTGGAGGACGCGGCGCAGGCGATCGGCGCCCGTCGCCGGATGAGCGACGGGTGGCGCCGGGCCGGTGAGCTCGGCACCGTGGGGACCTTCTCGTTCTTCCCGACCAAGAATCTCGGCGGCTGGGGCGACGGCGGCATGATCGTGACCCAGGATGACGCCCTGGCGGAGCGGCTCCGTCGGCTGCGCACCCATGGCGGGGCCAAGCAGTACCTGCATGACGAAGTCGGATTCAACAGCCGGCTCGACACCCTGCAGGCGGCGGTGTTGCTCGCCAAGCTTCCTCACCTGGCCGCCTGGAGCGCCGCCCGGCGGGAGCACGCCGGCCGCTATACCGAGGCGTTCGCCGGTCTGGCCCCGGTCTGTCCCCCCCGGGTGGATCCGGCGAACGAGCACATCTTCCACCAGTACACGCTGCGGGTGGAACGCCGGGACGAGCTGGTGAGCCATCTCCGGGCCCGGGGGATCGGATGCGGGGTGTACTATCCGCTGGGCCTGCACCTGCAGCCGTGTTTCGCCCATCTCGGGTACCGGCGGGGAAGCCTGCCGGCCACCGAAGCGGCCATGGACTCGGTGGTCTCACTCCCCATCTACCCCGAGCTCACCGCCGGTCAGCAGCACGCCGTGATCAGCGCGGTCAGGGAGTTCTACCAGTGATCGTGGAGACGCGTGGATGAAAGTCGCCGTGGTGGGGAGCGGCTACGTGGGGCTGGTGACGGGCGCCTGCCTGGCAGAGACCGGCAATGAAGTGATCTGTGCCGACATCGACGCCCGGAAAGTCGAGCGTCTGAAGCAGAACGACATTCCGATCTACGAGCCCGGTCTGGAGGAGATGGTGCGCCGGAACCAGGGTGAGGGTCGGCTGAGCTTCAGCCCCGACGTGGGTGGGGCGGTGGAGCGGGCTCGGGTCGTCTTCATCGCGGTGGGCACCCCGCCGGGTGAAGATGGCTCGGCGGACTTGCAGCACGTGCTGTCCGTGGCCCGGACCATCGGCCGACATCTGAACGGGCCCAAGGTGGTGGTTACCAAGTCCACCGTGCCGGTGGGAACGGCCGAGCGGGTGCGGCAGGCCATCGCCGCCGAGAGCGCCGGCAGCTTCAGCGTATGCTCCAATCCGGAGTTCCTGAAAGAGGGCGCGGCCATCGAGGATTTCATGAAGCCGGACCGGATCGTTGTGGGCGTCGACAGCGACGAAGCCCGGGACGTGATGGCCGAGCTCTATGCGCCGTTTGTGCGTACCGGCAACCCGGTACTCTTCATGGACATTCCGTCGGCCGAAGTGACCAAGTACGCCGCCAACGCGATGCTGGCCACTCGCATCTCCTTTATGAACCAGGTCGCGATGTTCTGCGAGCGGGTCGGGGCCGACGTGAACAATGTCCGCAAGGGCATCGGCACCGACAAGCGCATCGGCCCGGCCTTTCTCTTCCCTGGCCCGGGCTACGGCGGGTCCTGCTTTCCCAAGGATGTGAAGGCCCTCATTCAGACGGGGCATGACGTCGGTATCGACTTCGATATCCTGGAAGCGGTGGAGCGCGTCAACGACCGACAGAAGCTGGTGATACTGGAGAAGCTCCGGACCGCCTTCGGCGGCACCCTCACCGGCCGTACCGTGGCTGTCTGGGGACTGGCCTTCAAGGCGGAGACCGATGACATGCGGGAGAGTCCGGCGATTCCGCTGGTCGAGGGCCTGCTGGGCGGGGGCGCCCGGGTGCAGGCGCACGACCCGAAGGCGCTGGAAGCCGCTCGCCAGGTGTTCGCCGACCGGATCAGCTATGCCACCGACCCGTACCGGGCCGCCGAAGGCGCCGACGCCTTGGCCATCGTCACCGAGTGGCTGGTATACCGGAACCCGGACTACGACCGGCTGAAACAGCTGCTCCGTCAGCCGCTCATTGTGGACGGGCGGAATCTCTACGACCCAGTGCGGATGCAGGCACAGGGGTTCACCTACCACGGCATCGGCCGGGCGAAGCGCCGCGCATGAGAGTGCTCATTACCGGGGCCGCCGGGTTTCTGGGATCCCACCTGAGCGACCGGTTTCTGCAGGAAGGCCACGAGGTGGTCGGGATGGACAATCTCATCACCGGCAGCCGCGACAACCTGGCGCACCTGACGGGGAACCGGCGGTTCCAGTTCGTCCTCCACGATGTGAGCCGGTTCATTCAGGTGGACGGACCACTGGAGGGCGTACTCCATTTCGCTTCGCCGGCAAGCCCGATCGACTATCTCGAGCTGCCGATCCAGACGCTGAAGGTGGGGTCGCTGGGAACCCACAACGCGCTGGGGCTCTCCAAGGCCAAATCGGCCCGCTTCTTCCTCGCCTCGACCTCGGAAGTGTACGGCGACCCGCAGGTACATCCGCAGCCGGAGAGCTACTGGGGCCATGTCAATCCGGTCGGGCCCCGCGGAGTGTACGATGAGGCCAAGCGCTTTGCGGAGGCCATGACCATGGCCTATCACCGGGCGCACGGCATCGATACCCGGATCATCCGGATCTTCAATACCTACGGGCCCCGGATGCGGGCCCGGGACGGACGGGTGGTGTCGAACTTTGTGGTGCAGGCCCTTCGCCATGAACCGCTGACAGTGTACGGCGACGGGCAGCAGACCCGGTCCTTCTGCTACATCTCCGATCTGATCGAAGGGATCTACCGCTTGTTCCAGAGTGATCACACGGACCCCACCAACATCGGCAACCCCAACGAGTTCACGGTGCGAGAGCTTGCCGAGCGGGTGCTGGCGCTCACCGGCTCCCGGTCTCCCATCGAGCGACGCCCGTTGCCGACCGACGACCCCAAGGTCCGGCAGCCGGATATCACCAAGGCGCGCTCCCTGCTGGGCTGGGAGCCCCAGGTCACCCTCGACGAGGGGCTGCGCCACACGATCGAGTACTTCAGGCAGAAGCTGGGCTGATGACCCGGATCCTGATCACCGGGGCCGCGGGCTTCATCGGATCGCATCTGGCAGAGCGGCTGCTGGCTCGCGGCGACGAGGTCATCGGTGTCGACAACTTCGATCCATTCTATCCGCGGGCGGTCAAGGAGCGGAACCTGGAAGGGGCCCGCGAGGCGCCCGGGTTCACCTTCCAGGAGCTCGATATCCTGAATGTCGGGGAGCTCCGGCCGCTGCTCACTCCGGAAACGGTGATCGTCCACCTGGCCGCCAAGGCCGGAGTCCGTCCCTCGCTGCGGGATCCCGCGGGATACGTCCGAGTCAATGTCGCCGGCACCCAGGCCGTGTGTGATGCGGCGCGGCAGGCGGGAGTCACCCGGCTGGTGCTGGGATCGTCCAGCTCGGTCTATGGGGACGATACCCCGGCGCCGTTCCGCGAGGACGCGCCGGCGGTGCACCCGATCTCGCCCTACGCCGCCACCAAGCGGGCGGCGGAGCTGTTGCTCTCGGCCCTCGCGCCGCATATCGGATTGCGGGCAGCGGCGCTACGATTCTTCACCGTGTACGGGCCGCGTCAGCGCCCCGACCTGGCCATCTGCAGCTTCGTACGCCGGCTCGAGGAGGGTCAGCCGATCACGATGTTCGGCGATGGCAGCGAATCACGCGACTACACCTATATTGACGACATCGTGCGAGGGGTGGTGGCGGCGGTCGACTGGACCCGCGACGCCCCGGTGGGGCTCGAGCTGCTGAACCTGGGCGGCAATGAGGCGATCGCCCTCGCCCGCCTGATCGAGGTCATCGGGCTGGCCCTCGGGGTAACCCCCCGGGTGGAACGAGCCCCACGACAGCCTGGCGATGTCCGGGTGACCGCCGCTGATCTGACCAAGTCTGGGCGCATCCTCGGCTATCGTCCCGAGGTCGCGTTCCCCGAGGGAGTGCGCCGCTTCGTCGCCTGGTTCCGGGAGACCCATGCGTATTAGTGATGAGCCGTTGGTCAATCAGGCGCGCGAGCGCTTCGCGCTCCAGGATTACTACGGGGCGATTCACCTGCTCCAGGAGATCGTGGACTCGGGCCGCTCGTTCGCGGATGTTCAGCATCTGCTCGGGTTGTGCTATGCCCTCCTGGGCCAGCCGCAACGGGCCCTGGAGCACTTCGGCAAGGCGCTCGAGCTCAATCCGCGATACATCGAAGCCCACATTCACCGCGGCATCCTGTTGAGCGACCTGGGCCGCTCCGAGGAGGCGGCGGAGGCGTTCCGGCTGGCGTCCACTCACAACCATTCGCAGGACACGGAGTTTCCGCCTCACGTCGCCGCCAATCTCGCCAATCACCATGCGCTCCTGGCGTCGGCCTACGCCGAACACGGGGCCTTCCAACTGGCCATCGAGCAGTATCGTCGGGCCCTCGAGCTGGGGCCCAATTTCGCCGATCTGCGCTACAAGCTGGCGCGCGCCCTGCTCGAGTCGGGAGATGTGTTGACTGCGCGGGAGGAGCTCGAGCGAGTCGCGCGCGACCGGCCCAACTTCGTCGATGCGCTGGCGTCGCTGGGCCTGGCGCGCTACCTGTCGGGGGACGTCGCCGGGGCCCAGGCGGTCTGGCACGAGTGCCTTTTCGCCCGGCCCAAGAATGTCCGGGTTGAAGCCTACTTGGCCATGCTCGAGCGGGCGGGCGAGTGAAGGCCGGACCTCTCGCGCTCGTCCTGCTGGCGGGGTGTTTCGGCTCGGCGGCCGACCACGAGCGGCTGGGAGACACCAGCTACCAGCAGGGAGACTTCGCGGCGGCGCTGAGCGAGTATCGCGCGGCAGTCCGCGACAAGACCAACGCCGGCGCCTGGGCGAAGCTCGGGGCCGCCGCGCTCAAGGCCGGCGATTTCCGCGAGGCGACGGAGGCGTACCGAACGCTTGCCCAGGTCGACCCGACGCGGGTGTCGGAGGCGGCTCGGGGCCTCGAGCTGGTGGTTCGGGCGACGGATCGGGCCGGAGCCACCCAGGGGCTGCAGGAATCCGTCGACGCGCTGCGCCGCCTCGCCCCGGAGCGGGTGAACCCGCGCTTCACCATCGCGCTGGTCCGGGGTGGCCGGCTGGAGCCGGCGGAAGCAGCGGGAATCGGACCGTTGGTCCTGGCTGCCTCGGGTGACGCGGCCAGTGTCGATCAGATGTTGATCCAGTACGCCACCGCGCTTCAGAGCACGACCGCCTGCGCCGAGGCGGGCGAGATATTCGCCGCCGCGCTGCGACGCTCCCATGACCCGGCCGTGCGCGCCCGGGCCATCGAGGGAATCGGAGGTTGCGGTGTGCAGCAGGGGCTCGAAGCCTTGCTGGTCGGTCACCCGGAGGTCGCCCAGCAATGGTTCTCGCGCGTGATCGACGTCGATTCCAGCTCTGAGAGCGGACGGCGGGCGCTGCTGGGGCTCGGCGATGCCCGGATCGCTCAAGGGGACCTGCTCGGTGCCACGATCGCCTACCAGGCTGCGATCCGCCCCGGCGCCAGTGACTCGATCGTTGCCCTCGGGACGGAGCGTCTGGGACGCCTCGGAGCCAGGGCGGCGACGGCTGATTCGGCATAGATGAGAGGAATGATTCGCTTGCCCATGACCTCCCGCGCGGCTGTGGCCGCGTTGCTCGTTCTTGCGCTGGGGTGCAGCCGCGGTCCGCGTCCCGCCTCACAGGTCGCGCCGAGCGCGACGCCGGGTGCCATTCCCCGGCCGGAGCTGGAAAAGCTCTGGCAGAATGCCATGCGTCAATACACCCGCGGCAGCTGGGGCAAGGCCGCTCGGCTGTTCGAGCGCGTGGCCCTCGAAGTGCCGGTCGGGGACAGCCTCGCCCCCGAGGCGCATTTCCGCCTCGCGGAATGCTACTTCGGACAGCGCAACCAGCTGCAGGCCGCACGGGAATTCCGCAAGGTGTCGGACGACACGCCCGACGCCCCGCTGGCGCCCGAGGCTCTGCTCAGGGCAGGCGATGCCTACGGCGATCTGTGGCGCCGGCCGGAGCTCGACCCGACCTACGGGCAGACGGCGCTGGCCACGTACCAGGAGCTGTTGAATCGGTATCCCGATGCCACGGCGGCGGGTCGGGCGCGCCAGCGGATCGCCGAACTGGAGGAATTCTTTGCCAAGAAGGAGCTCAAGACCGCCCAGTTCTACTACCGGCTCCACGCCTACGACTCGGCCATCCTCTATCTGAAGGACATCGCAGCCACCTATCCTCGGGCGTCGGCCACTCCCCTGGCGCTGCTCAAGCTGGTGGATGCCTATCGCGCCGTCGGGTACGCCGAAGATCTGCAGGAGACCTGCGCGTACCTGCGACGCTTCCATCCCACCGCGCCCGGCCTGGATCAATCCTGTCCGGCGCCGCGGGATACCAGCGCCGGGCCGTCAGGGCGATAGTCCGGCGCCGGCCGGCGTACGGCGCATCCCGGACCCATGATCGGGCTCTTCGGCGGCTCCTTCGACCCCATCCACCACGGCCACCTCATCGTCGCACAGACGGCGGTCGAGGCGCTCGGCCTCGACGAGTTGCGCTTCGTCCCGGCGCGGGAACAGCCCTTCAAGGTCGGACGACACGGCGCGACGGCCGAAGACCGGGCCCGGATGATCTCACTCGCCATAGCCGGCCAACCCCGGTTTGTCCTGGAGCGGATCGAGCTCGACCGCCCCGGTCCCTCCTACACAGTCGATACCTTGCGCGAGCTGCACCGGCGCGAGCCCCATCGATCCTTCGCGATCCTGGTGGGCGCCGACGCCGCCCGTGAGCTGATCCTGTGGCGCGAAGCGGAGGCGCTACCAGCCCTGGCGCAGATCGTCCTGGTTGCCCGTCCCGGCTCGACCCTCCCCGATCTGAGGTGGCCGGTCGGGGTGATCACTGTCCCGGCGATCGAGATCTCCGCAACGGCGGTGCGTGGTCGGGTAGCGGCGGGCCACTCCATTCGCTACTGGGTGCCTGATTCGGTGGCGGAGTTCATCCGCACCAACGGGTTATATTTGTCCGATGCTTAAGCCCCTGCTCACCAAGGTCTTCGGGACCCGGTTTCAACGCGAGGTCAAGAAGGTCCAGCCGATCGTCGACGCGATCAAACGGCACGAAGCGGCCCTGCAGCAGTTGACCGAAGAGCAGCTCAAGGGCCAGACTGTGAGCTTCCGGGCCCGCCTCGCAGAGCGGACGCTGGCGGTCAAGACCGAGCTGGACGAGGTCCGGCAGCTCCGCCACAACTGCGCCGATCCTGCCGAGCGTGACCGTTTGGAAACCCGGTTTCATCAGCTGGAAATCCGCTACAAGAAAGAGTTGGCCGCTGCGCTGAATGAGCTGTTGCCGGAAGCCTTCGCCACGGTCCGCGAGGCGTGCCGGCGGCTGCTCGGCACCAAGGTGATGGTGACGGGCCATGAACTCACCTGGGACATGGTACCGTACGACGTGCAGCTCATCGGCGGCATTGTGCTGCACCAGGGCCGGATCGCCGAGATGGCCACGGGCGAGGGCAAGACGCTCGTGGCCACCCTGCCGCTGTACCTGAACGCACTGGCCGGCCGGGGCGCACACCTCGTCACCGTCAACAACTACCTGGCCCGCCGCGACTCCCAGTGGATGGGCCACGTGTATTCCTACCTGGGGCTCACAGTGGGCTGCCTGGACGATACCGAGCCCTCCTCGCCCGCCCGCCGCGCCGCCTACAACGCCGACATCACCTACGGGACCAATAATGAGTTCGGCTTTGATTATCTGCGCGACAACATGGTGTTTTCGCTGGACCAGCGAGTCCAGCGGGAACACGCCTACGCGATCATCGACGAGGTCGACTCGATCCTGATCGATGAGGCCCGGACCCCGCTCATCATTTCCGGCCCGGTGGGCAACGAGAACGACGAGAAGTACGCCCAGTTCAACCGCCAGGTCGTGGAGCTGGTTCGCCGGCAGACCGCCGTCGTCAGTAACCTGCTCGCCGAGGCCGAGCCGCTTCTCGGCGATCCCAAGACCGCGCCTGACGGCGCGGCCAAGCTGTATATCGCCCGGCTCGGCATGCCCAAGAACAAGAAGCTGCTCAAACTGCTCAATGAGCCGGGAGTGAAGAGCGCGGTGCAGCGGGTGGAGCTGGATCATATCGCCGACCGCAAACTTCCGATGCGCCAGCAGACGATGCGGGAGCTGGAGGAAGCCCTGTACTTCGTGCTCGACGAAAAGGGCCACTCGGTGCATCTGACGGACCGGGGAGCGGCGGCCATGTCGCCCAACGAATCCGGCCTGTTCCTGGTCCCCGACATCTCAGAAGAAGTGCACCGCATTGACCGGGACACCAGTCTCACCCCGCAGGAGCGGATCACGCGCCGCCGCGAGGTGGAGGCCGAGTACGCGCTCAAGAGCGAGAAGCTTCACATCATCCACAAGCTGCTCCAGGCCCACGTGCTGTACGAGAAGGAAGTGGATTACCTGGTCCAGGACGGCCAGGTCGTCATCGTGGATGAGTTCACCGGACGGGTGATGCCGGGCCGCCGCTGGGCCGACGGGCTCCATCAGGCGGTGGAGGCCAAGGAGGTGGTGCAGGTCAAGGGCGAGACCCAGACCCTCGCGACGATCACCATCCAGAACTACTTCCGGATGTATGACAAGCTCGCGGGCATGACGGGCACGGCGGAGACGGAAGAGCAGGAGTTCTACACGATCTACCAGCTCGACGTTGCGGTCATTCCCACCAACCGTCCGGTGCGACGCCTGGATGAGGAGGACCGGATCTACAAGACCCGGCGCGAGAAGTATGGCGCCATCATCGACGAGGTCGAGCGGCTGCACCAGAACGGGCTGCCGGTCCTCATCGGGACCGTGACCGTGGAGGTGTCCGAAACGCTCTCCCGTCAGCTCAAGCGCCGGGGCCTCAAGCACGAAGTATTGAACGCGAAGTACCACCAGCGGGAGGCGGAGATCGTCGCTCAGGCGGGGCAGCGCGGCGCCATCACCATCGCGACGAACATGGCCGGCCGCGGCACCGACATCAAGCTGGGCAGCGACGTGGCGAAAAGCGCGGATACCGAGGGCCTGCAGATCATCGGCACCGAGCGGCACGAGTCCCGCCGCATCGACCGACAGCTGCGGGGCCGCGCCGGGCGGCAGGGTGATCCGGGGCGCTCGCTGTTCTTCCTGTCGCTGGAAGACGACCTCATGCGGTTGTTCGGCTCCGACCGGATCGCCGGCTGGATGGACAAGGGGGGTGCCGAGGAAGGCGAGGTCATCTCCCATCGCTGGGTGACCGGCGCCATCAGTCAGGCCCAGAAGCGGGTGGAGCTGCAGAACTTCCAGTCCCGGAAACGGCTGCTGGAATACGACGACGTGATGAATCAGCAGCGCGAGGTAATCTATTCGCTGCGGCTGTTCGCGCTGGAACGGGGTGAACAGCTCAAGGCCGAGGCCACCCGGATGGTGGATCAGGCGATGGAACGGGTAGTTGAAATGATGCTCGTGGAGGCCGATCGACCCGAGGAGTACGACCGGGACGGGCTGCAGAGTGCGTTGCTGCAGCAGTTTCTGGTATCCGCGGATGATATCGGCGATCCCGCGCGCACCCCTGGCCGCGACAAGATCACCGCCGCGGCCAAGGAGGCCGGGCATCAGGCCTTCCGCCGGAAGCTCGAGTACCTGCAGGACTTCGGCAGTCAGGTCGGCGCGCAGGACGTGGACGGTCAGGTGTTGTCGACGGTGATGCTGACGGTGCTCGACGAGAAGTGGAAGGACCACCTCTACGATCTCGATCAGCTCCGGAATGCGATCCAGTACCGCGCCTACGGCCAGCGGGACCCGCTGGTGGAGTACAAGAAGGAGGCCTTCGAGATGTTTGAAGACCTCATGCGGGACGTCCACGCGACTTTTGCCGAGCGCTTCCTCAAGATCCAGGTCTCGGCCGAGCCGCCCCGTCCCATGCAGGCGCAGCCAGTCCGCCGTCCGATGGCGGTCCCCGAGACCGCCGGCGCGGACGATCTCTTCGCGCCCGAACCGAGACTGGCACCGCTCTCCCCCGTCGGCGTCGGACCCAGGCTGCCGCTTCCCCCGCAGGCCACTACCAATCGCGGCCCGGCTCGCCCCGGACCGGCAGTCCAGACTGAGGTCGGCCGCAACGATCCCTGTCCCTGCGGCTCCGGCAGGAAGTACAAGAAATGCCACGGGGCGGCCTGAAGCCGTCTCCGGCCTCCGACCGCCCCGTCGCCTATCCGTCGTTTCCCTGCCTGGCTGGCCACCGGCTCTTGGCCGGCGGCGCAGATACCTCCTAAGATCCTGAGCGGAACTGGCGGCAACGGCTCACCAGCGCGATCGCGGCCGTTGTCGAGTCGATGACCCGGAATTGGATGTCGACGACCGTGCCCGGTGGAATGGTCGGAATGTCCTCGGTCAGCGTCTGACGGCCGTTGCCGTCAGCATCGACAGGGATCGCCTCCAGAACCACTCCCGGGCCCACCGTCACCCAGGTGGTGCCGGTGCACGCATGATCTGGCGCCTCGTCTGATGCCCACTGAAGCAGGTAGTGCGCGAACGGCGTCAGGTGACGCAGCTTGACGTCGCCGGAGACGGTGGCATCAGTGGCCTCTGGCCGCTCGATCCGAAGCAGAGGGAAGAACGCGGCCCAAGGGCCCGCCTTGGCTCGGTTGGGAATAGCCAACCTCCGGGCCTATCAGGGCTTCAGCCCCCTCCCTTGCCCCGGCTGACCGTCAGGCGCTCTTCCCAGGTTGCAGAGATGGTGCCGCCAGGGTGTTTCGGCTCGCGTTCTTTGAATACCCGGTGCGCGGGGACATCGGGGTATGGTGCGTGGATGAGCCAACCGTCCGCCGGACAGCCAGCGGCCGACCGTCCTCGGGAGCGACTCTGGTCGCTCGGCCCGGCAGCGCTCGCGTTACCCGAGCTACTGGCCCTACTGCTGGAAACCGGTAGTGCTGGACAGAGCGCCACCGGCCTCGCCGGCCATTTGCTGGAGCGCTCCGGCGGATCGCTCCGTGAGCTGATGACTCGGCCAGCCGCCGAACTCACCCTGACGCCGGGCGTCGGTCCGGCCAAGGCCGCCCGCCTGGTCGCGGCGTTCGAGCTGGCTGGTCGGCTGCTCGCTGAACAGCGCCCCGCATTGCCCCGGGTGCGGGAGCCGGCCGATGTGGCACGCCTCCTAGGAGCACGGCTCCGGGACCTGCCGGTCGAGGAGTTCCATGTGCTTGCCTTGGACAGCCAGAGCCGGGTCCGACGGGACGTCATGATCACCCGGGGCCTGCTCAACAGCGCCCTGGTCCACCCCCGGGAGGTATTCCGGGCGGCCATCGCCGAGGCTGCCGCCGGGATCATCGTGGTCCACAACCACCCCAGTGGCGATCCGACACCGTCACCGGAAGACCGGGCGGCTACCAGGCAGCTGGTCGAGGCGGGGCGGTTGCTGGATCTCCCGGTGTACGATCACGTCATCCTGGCGGGAGACCGATTCCTCAGCTTTGTGGCCGCGGGGCTGTTGTAGAGCCGGCGGGTCGCCCCCTTGCGGAACCCCGGACCGGGTGTGGAATTAGCTGTGGAATTACCTTTAGCATGGTGATCCAAACGTCCGCTGGCGGCGAGCCAGCGGGGGTTGAGTTTGTTTCTTGTGGCTGGGTGTAGCGTGACTGGAATCCTGCTGGACATCGCCCCGGACTTTCGCGAGCTCCTCGAGCGCCACGCCGATCGGCTGGATCTCGAGCAGATCGATCGCGCCCTCCGGTTCAGCGCCTCGGCGCATCGGGGGCAGAAGCGGATGTCGGGCGAGGATTTCATCCAGCACTCGATCGCCGTAGCCCGGACTCTGGTTGAGCAGCTGCTCGATACCACCTCGATCGTGGCGGCGCTTCTGCACGATGTCGTGGAGGACTCCGACATCCGGACCGAAGATATCGCCCGGGAGTTCGGGGTCGAGGTCGCGGGGATCGTGGACGGCCTCACCAAACTCCGCAGCCTGACCTTCCGTTCCTCCGCCGAGCAGCAGGTGGAGAACTACCGCAAGTTCCTGATGTCGATTGCCAAGGACGCGCGGGTCATCATTATCAAACTGGCCGACCGGCTGCACAACATGCGGACGCTGGATCCGCTGCCGCCCGAGAAGCAGCTCCGGATCGCCACCGAAACCCGCGAGATCTACGCCCCGCTGGCCCACCGCTTCGGCATGGCGGGGATCAAGGCGGAGCTGGAGGACCTGGCCTTCAAGTACCTGGAAGCGGAGGACTACCGTGTGCTGGCGGCCCAGATCGCGGCCCGCCGGGCTGAGCGGGAGCAGATGATTCAGAAGCTGCAGGTGCCGCTGGAGCACGAGATGCGGGAAGCCGGCATCTCCTGGTTCGAGATTACCGGCCGGCCCAAGCACCTGTGGTCGGTCTATCAGAAGATGAAGAAGCGGAACAAGCCGTTCGACGAGATCTACGATCTCATGGCGGTCCGGGTTATCGTGAAGTCGGTGCAGGAGTGCTATCACGTGCTGGGCGTGATCCACCACAACTGGACCCCGCTGCAGGAGCGGATCAAGGACTACATCGCCTCACCCAAGTCGAACGCCTATCAGTCGCTGCACACCACGATCTTCGGGCCCGGCGGCCAGCTCTTCGAAGTGCAGATCCGGACCCAGGAGATGCACCGGACCGCGGAATACGGCATCGCGGCGCACTGGCTCTACAAGAGCGACGGCAAGAAGGGCGGGGACATCGAGGCCCGCTTCGGCTGGTTCCGCCAGCTTCTCGAGCTGCAGCAGGATGCCCACACACCTGAGGAGTTTCTCGAGTTCCTCAAGGTGGACCTGTTCCAGGACGAGATTTTCGTGTTCACGCCCAAGGGGGACGTCAAGCAGCTTCCCAAGGGAGCGACGCCGATCGATCTCGCGTTCATGATCCACACCGACGTGGGGCTGCGCTGCCAGGGGGCCAAGGTCAACGGTCGCATCGCGCCGCTGCATCGCGAGCTCAAGAACGGCGATACCGTCGAGGTCTTCACCGGCCCCGTGCCGCGACCCAGCCGCGACTGGCTGGCCCACGTGAAGACCGCCCGGGCTAGGCACAAGATCAAGGCGTGGATCCGCCATCAGGAGGACCAGGAGGCGCAGGAGCTCGGCCGCGAGCTGCTGGTGCGCGAGTGCAAGCGCCGGCGCCTGGCCGTGCCTGAGGCCGGCGAGCTCGAGGGGGCCGCCGGGGCGCTGGGGCTCGCCGATGCCCGGCTGGTCGAGATCGCCCTCGGTCGGGGAGACGTGACCATCGTGCAGGTGCTCCGCGCGATCTACCCCGAGGTCGCCGCCGACGATCTCCAGGAGCCGAAGCCGAGCGTCATCGGGCGGGTGATCGACCGTATCCGGCTGGGCTCGGGGATCCGGATCCAGGGCCTGTCCGGGCTGATGGTGCGCTATGCCCAATGCTGCCAGCCGGTGCCGGGGGACGCGGTGGTCGGCTACGTCACCCAGGGGCGGGGGATTTCCATTCACCGGGCCGATTGCCCCAACCTGCTCACCCTCGCGGGAGAAGGTCGCCGGGTGGAGATCGACTGGCAGGAGTCGAAGGGAGAGGCCTTCGCCGTGCGGCTGGCCGTGAGCGGCGAGGACCGCCGCGGCCTCTACGCCGACGTGATGCAGGCCATCAGCCAGTCGGGTACCAACGTGAAAGCTGCCGAGCTCTCGACCAGGGACGGCACCGTCTTCAGCACCATCGTGGTCGAGGTCGACAACCGTGCCCACCTGGCCAAGGTGATCAAGGCGGTCCGCAAGGTCCGCGGGATCACGGATGTGGAGCGGCGGGAGGCGTCGTCGTCCCACGTCTGATTTCGGATTGTAACAAGCCCCTCCCCGTCATTGACGCGCTGCCGGGTCGCTGTATCGTTTCGCCCTCTCTGTACCCGCCGACCGGCCCGTCATGCCGAACTACTGGCTCCTCAAGACTGAACCCTCGACTTACTCGTTCGATCGGCTCGTCAAGGACGGACACGCCGTCTGGGACGGGGTCCGGAACAATCTCGCCCTGACGCACCTCCGGGCGATGAAGGAAGGCGACCGGGTGCTGGTCTACCATACCGGGAGCGAAAAGCAGGTCGTGGGACTGGCCCGGGTAACCCGGGCCGCCTATCCCGATCCGGCGCTGAACGACCCCAAGCTGGTCGTGGTCGACCTCAAGCCCGAAGCCCCATTGCCCGCAGCGGTCTCCCTCGCCGCGATCAAGGCCGATCCCTTCTTCGCCGACTTCGCGCTGGTCCGGATGGGTCGCCTGTCGGTCATGCCGGTGACATCGGAGCAGTGGAAGCGGATCGTGGGGATGGGGGGAGGGAAATAGTACCGCGTACTGCGTACCTCGTACCGCGTACTTTTCACTCAAACATCACGCTCACGGCCCGGTCACCCCGCGAATGGTTTGAGCGGGAGCTCGGGCGCGTCGACGATTCGTACGCGGTACACGGTACTCGGTACCCGGCCCGGTACTCAGCACGCGGTCCCCACCGGACTGACACCCCCCATCTGTCTACCGAAGATTCGCCGAAGCCGGTATATTGCGGCCCCATGTCCAGCCCCGCCTTCCAGGTCGTCGCTCCATTCGAGCCCGCCGGAGATCAGCCCCAGGCCATCGCCAAGCTGACCGAGGGCCTCAGGCGGGGCGATCGCTACCAGACCCTCCTGGGGGTCACCGGGTCGGGCAAGACGATGACCCTGGCCCACGCGATCGCGAACTACGGCAAGCCGACGCTGGTCCTCTCCCATAACAAGACCCTCGCCGCCCAGCTATACGGCGAGCTGCGCCAGTTCCTGCCTCAGAACGCGGTCGAGTATTTCGTTTCGTATTACGACTACTACCAGCCCGAAGCGTACGTCCCGCAGACCGATGTCTACATTGAGAAGGACGCCTCCATCAACGCCGATCTGGAGAGCCTGCGACTCCGGGCGACGTCGAGCCTGATGGAGCGCGATGACGTGGTGATCGTCGCGACGGTCAGCGCCATCTACGGCCTGGGTGACCCGGCTGAGTACCGCAAGCTCCTGGTCACGGCCCAGCGGGGAGAGCAGCGCGCCCGTGACGGTCTGCTGACCGACCTGGTGCGGATCCAGTACGGGCGGAACGACGTGGCGTTCGAGCAGGGCACCTTCCGGGTCCGCGGCGACACGGTGGAGATCTTCCCGGCCTACGCCGAGCAGGCGATCCGGGTGGAATTCTGGGGTGATCAGGTGGAGCGGATCAGCAAGGTCGACCCGTTGACCGGGCGGGCGACCGCTGTGCTGGACCGCTGCGCCATCTACCCGGCGACCCACTTCGTGACCGAGCGCCCCACGATCGAGCGCGCCGTGAAGCTCATCCGGGCGGAGCTGGCCGAACGGCTCCGGGAGCTGCGGGAGGCGGGCAAGCTCCTGGAAGCCCAACGACTGGAATCGCGAACCACCTTCGACGTCGAGATGATGCTCGAGGTCGGGACCTGCGCCGGGATCGAGAACTACTCCCGGCACTTCTCGGGTCGGCGGGAAGGGGAACGGCCTGCATGCCTGCTCGACTATTTCCCGCCGGAGTTCCTGGTGGTGGTGGATGAGTCGCACGTCACGCTGCCACAACTGGGCGGGATGTTCAACGGAGACCGGGCCCGGAAAACCACGCTGGTCGAGTACGGATTCCGGCTGCCCTCCGCACTCGACAACCGACCGCTCCAGTTCGCCGAGTTCATGGAGATCGTGCCCCAGATCCTGGCCGTGTCGGCGACGCCGGGCGATCTCGAGCTGCAGCTGTCCGGTGGTCGAGTGGTAGAACAGATCATCCGGCCGACCGGTCTCGTCGATCCGGAGGTGGCGATCCGGCCGGTGAAGGGCCAGGTTGATGACCTGCTGGCCGAGATTCGCGAGCGGGTCAAGCGTCGGGAGCGGGTCCTGGTCACCACGCTCACCAAGCGCATGGCCGAGGATCTTACCGACTACCTGCAGCAGACCGGGGTGCGGGTTCGCTACCTCCATTCGGACATCGACGCCATCGAGCGGATGGAGATCCTCCGGGGGCTCCGGCTCGGTGAGTTCGACGTCCTGGTCGGCATTAACCTGTTGCGCGAAGGTCTCGATCTCCCCGAAGTCTCCCTGGTGGCGATCCTCGATGCCGACCAGGAAGGCTTTCTCCGCTCCGACCGATCGATCATTCAGACGGTGGGCCGAGCCGCGCGGAACCTGCACGGCAAGGCGATTCTCTACGCCGATCGGATCACCGGCTCAATGGCCCGGGCCTTGGCGGAGATGGAACGGCGGCGCAACCTGCAGCTGGCGTACAACCGGGAACACGGCGTGGTGCCACGTTCGATTATCAAATCGCTGGAGGAAGTGCGACTGACCACCCGGGTCGCCGATGCCCGCAGCGAACGGCCGGAGAAGCGACGGGAGGAACGGCTTGCCGAGCTGGACTTCCGCGATCCGGCGAAGCGGGCCCAGACGCTGTCGGCGCTGGAGCGCCAGATGAAGGAGGCAGCGGCCAATCTGGAGTTCGAGGTCGCGGCCATGCTCCGGGATCAGATCAACGAGCTCCGTGCGCTGGATGCGCCCGAGGTGACCCGTCCCGCGCCCGTCCGCCGGCGGGCATGATCCAGGCCCTGACCGAAGCCGAGTTGAACCGGATGGGGGAGGCCCTCGGCGCCCGGCTGACCCCCGGGGCGATCCTGGCGCTCGAAGGTGAGCTCGGCTCCGGCAAGACCACGCTGGCCCGTGCGGTGGCGCGGGGGCTGGGAGTGAAAGAGACGGCTACTAGCCCCACGTTCGCCCTGGTCCATCGCTACGCCGCCCGGCGCGGACCGGTCTTTCACGTGGATTGTTATCGCCTGCGGCGGCCGGAGGAAGCCGAGGATCTCGATTGGGAGACCCTGCTGACGGAGGCGGACGCCCTGATCGTGGAGTGGCCTGAGCGGGCGGGGCAGTGGATGCCCCGACCGAGCCATCGCTTCCGCCTGCACCACCTGCCTGACACGACCCGCCGCGGGCTGGAGGATCTCTCCTGATGTGGCTGGCCCTCGATACTGCGACCGATCGGGCGTCGGTGGCTCTCGGGGCCCCGGGGGTCGTCTTCGGCCAGGCGACCGTGGCGGGCGCTCGGCGTCACGCCGCAGGCCTCCTCCCTGCCATCGAGACCTGCCTGGCACAGGCGGCGGCCGGGTACGGAGACCTGGAAGGAATCGTCCTGGCCGATGGCCCAGGCAGCTTCACCGGCCTTCGGGTCGGTGCCGCCGTGGCCCGGGCCCTGATTCGCGTCCGGACCATGCCGTGCTGGGTGGCGCCGTCGCTCCTTGCCTGCGCCGCGGGAGCGGGGGCGCCTCCGGGCGAAACCGTGGCGGCCGTCAGCAATGCTCTCCGGGGCGAATTGTTCATCGCGGCCTATCGCTTTCGTCCGGGCACGGTCGAAACTCTGCTGGCTCCGACGGTCTGTCGGCCCGAAGCGGTGGGCCACTGGCTCCCGGGACCGATCCACCTTGTCGGCCCGGCGGCATCGACCTTGGGTGGTCAGCCGAGCTGGCCGGACGCGGCGCAGCTGATCGCCCTGGTCGGGGTTTCGGGCACGGTCCGGCTGGTAGCCGATTTCGCGAGGTGGGAGCCCCACTATGGCCGTCCCGCAGAAGCTCAAGCCAAATGGGAGCGCGAGCATGGACGCCCGCTGGCAGATCCGTCGGGCCCGGGCGGGTGAGGGGGACCGGCTGGTTCCTATCGAGCGACGCTGCTTCCGGGACCCGTGGAGCGCCTCCGCGTTCGATGATATCCTCGGCTCGCCGCTCGGAATCGGGGTCGTGGGGGAGCGGGCCGGCGAGGTGCAGGGGTACCTAATCGCCAGGGCGGTGGCCGGTGAAGGCGAGATCCTGAACCTCGCCGTCGCCCCGGAAGTCCGGCGCCAGGGGCTTGGCGCGCAACTACTCGAGGCCGGAATCGCCGAGCTGACTGCGGCGGGTGCGCGAGAAGTCTTTCTCGAGGTCCGGGAGCACAACCTCGCCGCGCAGCAGCTGTACCAGCGGCGGGGGTTTCGGCCGGTGGCACTCCGGGCGCGGTACTATCGCAACCCGGTGGAGGATGCGATTGTGCTCCGCCTGGCCCTGCCGGGCGGTGCGTAATCCGGTCACGACCGCGCTACATTTCGGCTAACCGGCTGTCGCTTCCCGGCGCTACTCTCGGGAGGTATCGGCCCGCAGTCTAGTCCCTCATCAGCTGTGGAGGTTACCGTGAGTCGCAGCCTGAACAAGGTGTTCCTGATCGGCAACCTGGGTCAGGACCCCGAAGTGCGCAGCACCAGCGGTGGTGGCCGCGTCGCCAACTTCAGCCTTGCCACCAGCCGGCAATGGGGCGGGCAGGGAGGTGGTGAGAAGCAGGAGAAGACGGAGTGGCACCGTATCGTTGCGTGGAACAACAACCGCGGAACCGGAACCGGGCTCGCGGACGTGGTGGAAAAGTACTGCAAGAAGGGCGACAAGCTCTACGTGGAGGGCCGGATCGAGTACCGCTCCTGGCAGGACAAGGACGGGCAGACCCGGTACACCACCGAAATCATCGCCAACGAGATCATCATGCTGTCCGGGAAGGGCGGCGGGACCGGAGAGGGTGGGTTCGCCCCGGCGCGGGCCAGCGCGGCGGCGGCCCCCGCCAAGAAAGAGACGAAGGACGGCAAGGAGTCGTTCGATGATTTCCCGGAGGCTCTCGACAGTGAGGACGACGACCTGCCGTTCTGAGTACCTCGGTTCAGACCATCGGCCGGCGTAGGATTTCTCGGGTAAGCGCCGGCTGGTGGCCCGGGCCCAGTCATCTGGATGGCCGCTTGGGCTCGGTACGTCCGCCGTCCGGGTCGGCACCGGTCGCGGCTTCGCCGTCTGCCGAGCCGTCAAGCCGCCGAGCTCTCACTATCGTGCTCGCGGGGCGCCGCGTCGCCGCCGCGACACATACCGCCCCCGCCGCCCCGGTTGGGTCGCGGCTTGACGCGGCGCCCGGCTTCGCGCAGTCCTCCCGCCAGCCGTCGAGTCGTCCTGTGAGCGCCGTCACTCATCTCAACACACCGTCCAGCTTGCACTTAGGATCGCAGGGCTCACCTAATATCTGAGTGGCGCACCGGAGGACCATGTCATATATTGGGTTACCACGATCCAATCTCAGAGGATAGTGCGATGACCAGCTCTTCCCGGATCGGCTTCACGGTGCTGCTTGGGCTTCTGGCGGGTCCGTCGGTCCTGACGGCTCAGAGGCCCGAGACCCATACCGTACGGCCCGGCGACACGCTATGGGATCTTGCCCAACAGTACCTCGGCGATCCCTTCCTGTGGCCGGAGATCTACCGCCTCAATACCAACGTGGTCGAGGATCCGCACTGGATTTACCCGGGAGAGGTTCTCCGGCTCGCCGGTGGGGCGGAGGTTAGCGCGGTCCCGAGCACTGAGACACCGCCGCCGGCCGCGGGCGCCGCCGTCGATTCCGAGGCCGCCGCAGCCGAGCAGGCAGCTGCCGAGGAAGCGCCACCCGCCTTGGCCGAGCCTCAGGTCGGAGAGCTCGGCCCCGAAGCCGCGGGCGGAGGCGACCGGGATGATGTCGATCTCACCCCGCTGGTGGGCGACCGTACCCGGGTGGCGCAACGGGGACCCAGCTTGGAGGTCGCCCTGGCCCGCGCCTATCGCCCGATCCGCCGGACCGAGTTCTTCAGCTCCGGCTATCTCACGGAGGGGCAGGTCCTGCCGTTCGGCAAAGTGCTCGGCACCGTAACGCCGTTGCAGATCGAAGCAGTTACCACCCGGAGCACGGCCCAGATGTATGGCCGGGTTGCCGTGAGACCGCCGGCGGGCGCCAAGTACGAGATCGGGGACACGCTGGTCTCCGTGATCGTCGACCGGGAGATCGACGAGTATGGCAACGTCATCCTGCCGACCGGTCTGCTGCGGGTCATCGACGCAAGTCGCCCGGAAGTCCTCACCGAGGTCATCGCCGCCTTTGGGCGGGTGCGTGACCAGCAGAGCGTCCTCCCGGCAGAGAAATTTGCCGATCCGGGTCATGTCCGGCCGGTGCCGATTTCCGATGGAGTACGCGGTCGGGTCATTGCCCAGCGCGACCGGCAACCGCTCACCGGTCCCCAGGACGTCATCTTCCTCGACAAGGGGCGAAAAGACGGAGTCGCGCTGGGAGACCTCTTTGAGCTCCGGCAGACTCCGCGGACCCGGCCCCAGGCTGCCACTCTGGTGAACGATGTGATGGCCACGGTCCAGGTCGTCCACGTGGGGGACCGGAGCGCGACCGCGCGGGTCGTCCGCGTAGTTCAACCCGACATTCGCTCGGGTACCGACGCCCGGCAGATCGCCAAGCTGCCGTCGTGATCCGGCGTCCGCTCCCGCGGCGCTGCTCTTTCCATTGCGGGCCCTCGGCGAGGGTGACGGGCAGGGGCGGCACGTACGCGGCCTCCACCCCGATGCCCTCCTCGGGGGCCCGATCTTCGTCCGAGGTGCTTCCCCGGTGATCCTTCTCACGCTCCAGGCCGGATCGTCGCTGCCGTCCTCCTCCTGGGACCTGGTGGTCTACTCCAGTCCCGAGACCAAGATTGTTCTCGCGATCACCGTGGGCTTCTCGCTGGTCTCCTGGTTTGTCATTCTGCTCAAATGGTGGCAGTTCCGCCGAGTGCGCCGCCAGGGGGACCGGTTCTTCTCACAGCTCGAGCGGACGACTCGTCTCCGGGACGCCTATCACGCCGTCATGAAGCTGCCGCCTTCTCCGTACAGCCGGCTCATGCGGGAAGGGCTCAATTTCTTCTCGGAGTTGCAGCCTGGCCTCCTCAGGGACGATCCGCAGGGGCGACCCAGCGGGTCGCTCTCGCCCACCCAGCTGGAGGCGCTCAAGATGGTGCTGGGCAAGGAGGTTGCCGCCGAGAGGGATCTGATGGCCAAGTTCGTCTCGTGGCTGGCCACGATCGGCTCCGTGGGGCCGCTGCTTGGCCTGCTGGGGACGGTCTTGGGCGTGATCGACGCCTTCATCGGCATCGCCGCCAAGGGGTCCGGCAACATCGGTGCTGTGGCCCCGGGGGTTGCCGAGGCACTGGTCACCACCGTCGCGGGGCTGGCGACCGCGATTCCCGCGGTGATCGGTTACAATTTGTTTGCCAACCGGCTGGGGGTCTTCGCCGGGGAGCTCGAAGGTTTCGCCAACGAGTTGATCGGCAGTATGGCTCGAGAGAGGCTGCTGTAACGTGCCCTGGGGCGTCGGTCGGGGCGGAGGACTCCGGGGGCATGGCGAGCTGCCGCTCACCGCGGACATCAACGTGACCTCCCTGGTCGACGTGGCCTTCGTGCTGCTGATCATTTTCATGATTACCGCCCCGATCATGCAGGGGGGTGTGGACGTCCAGCTCCCGCGCGCGGAAGCCCGTCCCATCACCGCCAAGGGGGGCATGGTCGTCAGCGTGGATCGCGAAGGGAGGATCTTCATCGACGAGACTCAGGTGTCATATAATGACTTCCGCCTCACCTTCGCCGCGCTGGTCAAGAGCCGCAGGCCAAAGTCGATTTATCTGCGGGCCGATCGGCGAGTGCCGTACGGTGATGTCGTCCGGGTTCTTGCGACCATCCGCACCTCCGGGGTGACCGATGTGGGGCTGGTGGCCGAGGAGGAGGACCAGGGACAGTGACCCTCCGCCGCGGAGGTCGGAGAGAACGCGAAGGCGTCGCCGCGGGACTGATGGGAACCGTGCTCGTGCATGCTGCGGCCGGGGGACTGTTGTGGAGCACGGTGCGCTCTGTGGATCTGGGCCCGCCGGTGTACGCGGTGGAGCTGGTGGCGGCTCCGGCGCCGCCGCCCGAGGAAAAGCCCGCGCCGGAAGCCGCGCCCAGGCCCCCCGCCGAGGAGCCCGCACCGTCAAAACCCGCCCCGGCCAAGCCCGCACCGGAGAAGCCCAAACCGCCGCCGCCGAAGCCGCAGGCACCTGCCGAGCCGAACCCTCCGAGTACGTCCCGGACCGTACCACTCCCCGGTGAGACTCCCAGCACAGGTTCCGACGTGGTGACGGTAAGCACCCCCGGACTGCAATTCCCCTACCCCGAGTACCTGCGGAACATCGTGCAGGAGGTCTACCGGCGGTGGCAGCGTCCCCTGGGGAATGCCGCCTTGCGCGCCGAAGTCAGCTTCCTGATTCTGCGCGATGGCGCGGTCCGTGAAATTCGCCTCGCCTCGCCGTCCGGAAGTTTCTCCTTCGATCTCTCCGCACAGGGAGCCATTGAGGCGGCCGGCACGAGCGGTGCCTTCGGCCCGCTGCCGGATGGTTATCCTGCGGATGTGCTTCCCGTTTCCTTCTACTTCACACCCCGAACGCAATGATCCGTCTTCGGCTCGTCCTGCTCCTGCTGGGGCTCCTGGTGCCCGGCTCCCTCAGGGCTCAGGATACGGTGCGTCCGCCCGAGGGCGTCCGGGTGGGGATCGAGTATCGCCCCGGTCTCCGTCCTTCCGTAGTCATTCTGCCCGGACGCGGGCTCGATTCGGTGCGCGCCATCATCACCCGCGACCTCGACTACAGCGATCGGTTCGAGGTGATCCCGCTCACGTCTGGAGACAGCGGGGCCTTCGCAGCCACCGTGGGTGGTGCCACGGTCAACTACGTCCTGTTCCGCACCATCGGAGCCGAGTACGCCGTGGAGGTCGCCCAGGAAGGACCGGCGACGGCGGTCCGGGTGCACGACATCGTTGCCGGCGTGGTCAGACATGAACAGCGCTTCACGCTGCCCGCACCATTCGACCTGGGTTTCCGGCTGGCGGTGCACCGGATCGCTGATGAGGTGGTGCGCTGGATCACCGGCACTCCGGGGTATGCCGCGTCACAATTGCTGTTCCTCGTTGACCGGCGGCTGTATCGGCTGGACAGCGATGGTGCCGGCCCGGCGCCGCTTTCGGCCGCAGGGGAACAACTGCTCTCGCCGGCGTGGTCTCCGGACGGGAGCCGGATCGCCTTCACGGTCTTCGGTCCGGGAACCGGAGTGATCATGGTCCAGACCTTGGCGGGCGGGCGTCGCAGCATCGTCCCCGGGACCAGCACCGGGCTCAACATCACGCCGGCCTTCTCACCCGACGGCCGGACGATCGTGTTCGGGCATTCCGGCGAGGAAGGCACGGACATTTTCGCCGCGGACGTCGCGCAAAACTGCTGTGTGCAGCGGTTGACCGTGGGTCGCTATGCCGATAATCTTTCACCCACCTTCTCCCCGGATGGGCGAAGGATGGCGTTCGTTTCAACCCGTGCCGGCCAGCCGCAGATCTACCTCATGGCGGCGGATGGTACCGACCAGGAACTCCTCGCGCCCTTTGATTTCGGTGCGACCGGCAGTTCCAACGCGCCCGAATGGTCGCCGGACGGGGCGAGCGTGGTGTTTCATCGCGACGTGAACCGGGCACCCCAGATCTTCGTGCTCGACGTTGCCAGCCGCCGCGTGCGGCAGATGACATCGAGTGGGCGCAACGAGGATCCCACGTGGGCCCCCGACGGGCGGCACCTCGCCTTCGTGTCGGATCGCAGCGGTCAGCGGCAGCTCTGGGTGATCGACGCCATCACCGGTCGCATCCGCCAGCTCACGTTCATCGGTCAAGCCCGACTTCCCGCGTGGTCCCGCCGGCTTGCGGGTTCCGCGCCCGGCCCCAACTGAGACATCGGAGGCATGATGCGTACTCCGTTTGGCAGGATGGCGATCCTGGCGGCGCTGCTGGTGGCAATGGCTTGCGGGGGCAAGAAGGCTCAGGAGCAACCGGCGCCCGAGCCGGCCCCCGCGCCGGCCCCGCCCCCACCGCCCCCGCCGCCAGCCCCTGCGCCAGCCCCGGCTCCGGCACCGGTCGGTGAGGATCCCGCCGCTGCAGCTGCCCGCATCACCGCGGCGGTGCTGAACGAGATCCAGATGATGGTGCACTTCGATTTCGACAAGTCGGACATCCGCCCCGAAGACCGCGAGATCCTGGACCGCAAGGCGGCGATCCTAGGGGTCAACAGCGCGGTCAGCCTGCGCATCGCGGGCCATGCCGACGAGCGGGGCTCCGACGAGTACAACCTCGCGCTGGGCAACCGGCGCGCGGTCGCGGTGAAGACCTACCTTGCCAACAAGGGGATCGATGCCGGTCGGATGGCGGTAGTCTCCTTCGGCGAGGAACAACCGCTGGCGCCGGGTCACGACGAGTCGTCCTGGTTTCAGAACCGCCGGGCGGAATTCGCCGTGACCGCGGGTGGCTCGAACCTGCGTGAACCGTGATGCGCGGATTCCGTTCGCCTGTCCTCTGGCTCGTCTTGGTCGCCCTTGGAGGCTGTGCCTCCAAGGGCGACTTGCGCCGGGTGGAAGAACAGCTGCTCCTGAGCCGAGCGGAGAACCAGCGCGCCGATTCCGCCCGGGCGGCCGAGCTCGCGGAGGTGATCGCGAACCAGCGGCGCATCGCCGATTCGCTGGATGGAGTCGGCCGTCGGCTGGCTCAGGTCGGTACCCAGATGACCGCCTTCCGCGGGGACGTCGCCAACGACCTGATCAACGTGCAGCAGCAGCTGGTTCAGGTGCAGGCGCTGACCGGGCAGAGCCAGCAGCGCCTGACCGAGCTGCAGACCCAGGTCGAGGCTCGCAGCGAGCAGCTGCACGCCGCGCCCCCCTCGGGGCCGCTCGACAGCGCTCCTCCGGCGGCAGGCCCCGGGCCGGCGGGCGCGGCCTCCGCGGAGCAGATGTACGCCGCGTCGCTGCAGCAGCTCCGGCGTGGCAGCCCGAGCACGGCCCGGCTGGGGTTTCGGGAGTTGCTGCGGACCTATCCGACTCACCTGCGGGCCCCGGACGCGACCTATTTCCTCGGTGAGACCTACGCGGCGGAGGCACCCGACTCCGCGGTGG
The DNA here is from genome assembly GCA_036555275.1 of Gemmatimonadales bacterium. Taxonomy (GTDB): domain Bacteria; phylum Gemmatimonadota; class Gemmatimonadetes; order Gemmatimonadales; family GWC2-71-9; genus JADJOM01. The sequence continues at coordinate 60,130 of DATBLR010000110.1, forward strand.
TGTATTACACCAAGGTGGTGGAGAGCTATCCCCAGTCGCCGCGTGCCGCCAGCGCACTCTACAAGCTGGGATTGCTGGCCGAGCGCCGAAAGGACCTGGAGAGCGCCCGCGCGTACTACCAGCGCGTGCTTCACGACTACGCTCGATCCGACGAAGCCGCTCTCGCGCGCGACCGCCTGAAGACGCTCGGCCGGTAGCTCGGCTCTGGTGTGGTATGACTGGCCCCGGCGCCGAAATGCCTTTCCTCGAGCACCTCGAGGAGCTCCGGGTCCGCCTGCTGCGGGTACTCGCCGCGGTGGTTGCGGGCTTCCTGGTGGGGTACTGGGCGGTCCAGCATTTCCAGGCCGTCAACATCCTGAAGGCCCCGATCGCTCCCTTCCTGAGGACCACAGGGGGTAAACTCGTCGTCACGGCGCCCACCGAGCCGGTGATGATCACCCTGAAGCTGGCGCTGGTAGTCGGGTTGGTCCTGGTTTCTCCGTACCTCGTTTATCAGGTGTGGGCGTTCTTGGCGCCGGCGCTGTACGAGCGCGAAAGACGGATCGTGGTCCCGGCTCTCCTGGCCGGGACCTTGATGTTCATCGCCGGCGCGACGTTCGGATTCCTCGTCCTGCTCCCCCAGTCCCTCCCGATCCTCTTCAGCTTCCAGAACCAGGGGCTGGAGATCCTGATCACGTTTTCCGAATATTTCAGCTTCGTCGTCCAGCTGGTGCTGGCGATGGGGCTCGCCTTCGAGATCCCGCTCGTCATCATGCTGCTGACGGCCCTGGGGATCCTCGACCCGCAGAGGCTCAACCGGTTTCGCCGCTTCGCCATCGTGCTGGCCGCCGTCGCAGGGGCGGTGCTGTCACCCGGCACTGACATTCTTTCCATGACCCTGATGACGGTGCCAATCCTGCTGCTGTACGAGATCGGCTACGCGGGGTCTTGGCTCATCCACCGCCGGCATGCCCGTAAGGCGGCGACCGCCGCGGCGGTCCTCGCGCTGCTGGCTGGCATCATCCATCCCAGCCGGCTCGTTGCCCAGGAGCCGGTTGTCCGGAAGCCGCAAGCGGCGGTCCCGCGGCTCCAGCCCGACACGACCCAGCCGGACACGACGAAGCCCCGGCCAGGGCAGGCGGTCGACACCGCGCAGGCACGGCGACTTGGTCTCCCCACCGCGCCCCGGAGAGAATTCCCCCCCGAGGATTCGGTCCTGGCGGATCTCGCCCAGCGACCGGGATTCCGGGCCATCCGGTTCCGCTCCGACTCGGCGATCCTGTTCGCGGACCAGCGGCGGATCTTTCTCCGCGGTGAGGCCAGCACCAAGCGTGACCAGACCACCCTCGAAGCCGATTCGATTGCCTATCAGGAATCAGACTGCCTCATCCATGCCACCGGCGACCCCGCGCTGTTCGATCGCGAGACCGTGCTTACCGGCTTCGGGGGCATCCGCTACAACACCTGCATCCGCCGCGGGGTCGTGACCGACGCGCTGACCAGCTTCCGACAGGGCCCGACCGACTGGTTCCTCCGGGGCAATCTGGCTCAGGATTCGAGCGCTTCCCGCCTGTACGCCTCGGAGGGCGACATCACCAGCTGCGACCTTCCGGTGCCCCACTACCACTTCTCCGCCCGCGAGGTGAAGTGGATTTCGAAAACGGTGATGGTGGCCCGGCCGGCCGTGCTCTACATCCGGGACGTGCCGATCCTGTGGCTGCCGTTCGTGTTCCAGGACGCCCGCTCGGGGCGTCGGTCGGGCATCCTCATCCCCCGCTTCGGGCTCAACGATATCGTGCGCCAAGACCCGGGGTACAACCGGCAGATCACGAACATCGGCTACTACTGGGCGCCTAACGATTATTTCGACGTCACCGCCAAGCTGGACTGGTTCGCCAATCGATATGTGGAGTACGGCGCCGCCGGACAGTATCGCTGGCTCAACCGTTTCCTGAACGGGACCGTCCGGTACAGCCGGCTGGTGGAGGACAACACCGGCCTCCGCTCCACCAACATCCAGTGGAATCACCTGCAGAGCTTCGATCTGTCCACGTCGCTCAACCTGAGCCTCAGTTACTCCAGCAGCGGATTCGCGCAGCGCCGCAACGCTATCGACCCGCTGACCTCGACCCAGCAGATCGTGAGTAACGCCAATTTCACCAAGCGCTTCAGCTGGGGTACCCTCGCGCTGGGCGGCAACCGTCGACAGAACCTGTCCGACAACAGCGTTTCGATGCTGCTGCCCTCGTTTACGATTACGCCCAAGCCGATCGACATCGCCCACGACGTGACCTGGTCTCCGGGACTGACCGCCACCAACAACTTCGAGACCAACTTCCCCATCCTCCCGCCGCCGGTGGCGATCGGTCCCGGCGGCGTGCTGGATACGCTGGGCACCACCCGCGATACCCGGACGACCACCGTGGGATTCGACACGCCCATACGCTTCGGCGGGTTCAACTGGGCCAACAGCTTCAGCTACAGCGACCGAAAGACCGACGGGCCGGTCGTGGTGGGCGGCGGCTCGATCAAGGTTCCTGATCCTTCGACCCCGGACCCCACCGACTCCATCACCGTGGCTCAGGTGGCGATTGGGGACTTCGGCAGCGATCTCAACTGGAACACCGGCATCAATCTGCCGACGGTGTTTCGCGGCACCTGGAAGCTGCAGCCCTCGCTCGGCGTCGCGAACGCGACGTCGGCCGGGGCCTTTCTGGTGCGCAACCGCAATACCCAGGGCCGCTGGGTCGGGCAGGGGAAGCGCTTCAGTCTCGGACTGACCAGTTCGCCTACTTTCTTCGGGTTCTTCCCCGGCTTCGGGCCGATCGCCCGGATCCGGCACAGCATATCGCCCATCGTCAGTTTCAACTACAGCCCGTCCGCCTCCGTCAGTGCGCAGTACGCGCGCGCCGTAGCCCGGCCGGGACAGCCGCTCCAGCTGCGCAGCGATCCGACCCAACTGCTGAGCGTGGGGCTGAGTCAGAATATCGAGGGCAAGTCCCGCCGGGCCGCCAACGATACCTCCTCGGTCGATAACGCGCGGCGGTTTCGCATCCTTGGCATTCAGACCAGCTCTATCCAGTACGATTTCGAGCAGGCCAAACGGCCCGGTCGCACCGGCTGGTTGACCCGGACCCTCTCGAACCAGTTTCAGAGCGATCTGCTGCCGGGCTTCAACCTCAGCCTCACCCACGATCTCTGGAAGGGCGACGTGGGCGTGGATAGCACGAAATTCGACCCCTTTCTGCAGTCCGTCACCGCCAGCTTCGCCATCTCGGGCGGCACGGTGCGCACGGTCCTCGGGCTGTTCGGGCTGGCAAAGAAGCAGGACAGCACCGCTGCGAAGGAGCCCACTCCGCCGTCCTACGTCGCCGGACAGAGCCGGTTCGGGCGCCCGCCGTCCTTCTTCGGCTATGGGTCCGACCAGACCCTCGGGCTCAGCACCAACCGGAGCTTCACCGCGAATTTCAACTACAGCCTGTCCCGCCAGCGTGCGGTCCCGGGGACGCTCAGCCAGCCGGCCCAGCAGAGTCTCGGCTTCAGCACCAGTTTCGCACCGACTGCATTCTGGACGGTTTCCTGGTCGTCGCAGTACAACATCACCGACAACCGCTTCGAGTCCCAGGTCGTCCGTCTGGAACGGGTGCTGCACGAGTGGCGCGCGGGGTTCAGCTTCGTTCGCAACCCGAACGGAAACTTCGCCTTCTTCGTGTCGGTGTATCTGGCGGACCTCCCGGAGATCAAGTTCGACTACAACCAGACCTCGATCGAGCAGTAAGCGTCGGGGACCGCCGGCGGGCGCCCAGTGTCCGCAGCCAGGGACACGGATGGGCCCAGAACCATGCTGCATAAGCCGTTGTTTTGTATGCCGTTACGATGCCACGCCGGAGTGGCACCGCCTCTGCATCAGTGAGGCGCAATCCCTCTCCGGAGTCGCTCATGCGTTGGTCCTGGTTGGCCATACCGGTGCTCCTGCTTGCCGCGTGCGGGGGCGACTATCACGTGATCGGCAGCGGGAGCCTGGTCGCTCCTCCCAGCAATCTCATCTACACCGTCGAGGCCAGCGGCACGCCGGATGCGCCGAGCGGGGTCCTGCTCCAGTGGGACTTCGACAACGACGCGAACCTGGCGGTCTGGAACGTCTATTCCCGCGGCTCCACCTCCGCGTCCTATCGCCTGCGGGGGTCGACGACTTCGAATTCCTTTCATGATTCGGGGATTCCCCATCTGCAGTACTACGTGACGGCGGAGGACGTGGACGGCGGGGAAAGCGCTCCCAGTAATGTGGTAACGGTGGATGAGCGCCTGGCGCTGGAGAAGCCGGCGACCCTTTCCAGCACCTCCCTCAACGGCGCGATCGCGCTGCTCTGGTCCGATAACGCCTTTCTCAGTAATCCGGGCCGTTTCCGGATCTACCGTGTCTACAGCACGTCCTACGATCTCGACAGCCAGCTCTGCGGCGAGACCTGGTCGCTCGAGGGGACGACCGTCGCCCCGGAGTTCATCGCCTCGGCACTGACCAACGGCGTGTCGCGCTGCTTTGGCGTCTCCGCGGTGAGCCAGGAGGGGTGGGAAAGCCTGTGGTCTCCCCAGCGCAACGACACCCCGCGCCCCGATGCCCGCAACGTGGTCGTCTATGCCCGCCAGGCCCAGGACGCCGGGAGTGGTTTCCGGTTCTGGCGTGACGTCAACGGCAACGGTCAGGCCGAAGCCGGCGAGTTGGGTCTCATCCTGAGTGGTTCATCCTCGCTCAATGACTTCTCGATCGAGCGGGATCAGGCGGGGACTCTGTTTCTTACGCCGGTACGACCCGGGACCGGAGTTCTCGCCTACGGCAACGGACCGGTTCCCGACCTGACGTCCATCGACGTGGCTCCGGTGGGGCCGTATTCCACCGCCGGTATCGAGGCGCTCCCCGGCTGGGGATATGTCTTCGAAACCGACGGCGGGGATGGCTTCGCGCGCTACGGTGCGGTTCGCGTCACCCATGTCGGCCAGAGCTTCCTGATCCTGGATTGGTCCTTCCAGACCGACTTCGGCAATCCGGAACTGCTGCGGTCGCCCTGAAGTCCGCGGCGGCTCCTGATGCCGCTCCGAGGGATCCGCCACGAAGGCGGATTCCTCGCTGCGTTTGGGGGTTGCCGGCGCAGGCCGCTTACCGGTCCCCGCTTCCCGGATTACGTTGTCGAGATGCAGTCGTCTGCCGTCGAACTCACCGGCCGTACCCTGACGATTCCCGAGGTGGTGTCGGTCGCCCGAAGTCCCGCACCCGTCGTCACACTCGATCCGACGGCGGTTTCCGCCCTGGGCAGGAGCCGGGGGCTGGTCGAGCGGGCGATCGCCCGGGGTGAAACGATCTACGGCATCAATACCGGCTTCGGAAAGCTGGCGAACGTCCGGATTCCGTCCGACCAGCTGGACCAGCTGCAGGTCAACCTGATCCGCAGTCACGCCGCGGGGGTCGGCGCCCTGCTGCCCGCGGATGTGGTGCGGGCCGCGATGCTGCTTCGGGCGAACGTCCTGCTCCGACCGACCAGCGGCGTGCGGCCGGCGCTGGTGGAAGCGCTGGTGGGCCTGCTCAACGCCGGCATTGTGCCCGCCGTGCCGGAGCAGGGCAGCGTGGGGGCAAGCGGCGATCTCGCCCCGCTCAGCCACATTGCGCTGACGCTGATTGGCGAGGGAGACGTGCTCGTCGATTCGACCCACCGGCGGTCTCGAGCGGTGATCGAGCCGCCGAGCCGCCGAGCCGCCGAGGCGCTCCAGGAAGCCGGCCTGGCGCCGTTCCGTTTCGCTCCCAAGGAGGGGATCAGTTTCATCAACGGGACCCAGGCCCAGACCGCACTGCTGGCCCTGATGGTGCACGACGCCGAGATACTCTGGCGAACCGCCGTTGGCGCCGCGGCGATGAGCCTCGATGCGCTGCGAGGCACGCCCACGCCGCTGGACCCGCGGATTCACGAGGCGCGCCCCCACGCCGGCCAGCTACGGGCGGCAGAGCTTACGCGCACGCTGCTCGAGGGCAGTGAAATCCGGGAGTCCCATCGCGAGAACGACGAGCGAGTGCAGGATGCCTACAGCCTGCGGTGTACGCCCCAGGTGCTTGGGGCGGTCGCGGATGCGATCCGGTTCGCGCGCGAGACGGTAATAGTCGAGCTGAACGCCTCCACTGACAATCCGCTGGTGTTCGACAACGGTGATGTGCTCTCGGGCGGGAATTTCCATGGCCAGCCCGTCGCCCAGGCCCTCGACTTTCTCGGGGTAGGGCTGACCACCCTGCAGGCCATCGCCGAACGACGGGTGGAACGGCTGGTGAACCCGGATCTTTCCCAGGGACTGCCGGCGTTTCTCACCGGGGACCCCGGACTCTCCTCGGGCTTCATGATGGTGCAGATCACCGCCGCATCGCTGGTAGCCGAGTCGCGGACCCTGGCCATGCCGGCCAGTATCGGATCGATCCCCACGGATGCCAACCAGGAGGATTTCGTGCCGATGGGGATGGCGGCAGCCTGGAAGACCAGGCGCATCCTCGCCAACGCGCAGAAGGTGATCGCCGCGGAACTGTTGTGCGCGGCGCAGGGATTGGAGTTCCTGCACCCCCTCCGGAGCGGCCGCGGGGTTGAAGCGCTCTACCGGAGGATCCGGGCCGCCGGGGACGGAATTGCCAGTCTCGCCGAGGATCGCGCTCCGGGGCCGGATCTGGTCCAGCTGGCCGACTTGATCGCGCGCGGCGAGCTGGATCCCGCGCCCGGTTTACCTTGCTAGGGGTAGTAGGGCCCGATATCTTGCAAGTTCCGGTATTACATAGGGCTCCACCCTCTTACCAAGCCTGGCGGATGAACTTCGAGAAGCTGAAAGACACCGCCCGGAAATACGAGCAGAAGGAAGAGTGGCGCCGGGCTATTGAGGTCTACCTGCAGGCCATCCGTGAGTTCGAGGCCGGCAACGACCCCGTCCCGGATCTGTCGGTCTACAACCGGATCGGGGATCTCTACCTTAAGGCCAACGAGCCCGGGGCGGCCGTCCAGGCCTACGAGCGGGCGGCGGACCTGTACGGAGAGCAGGGTTTCTACAACAACGCCATCGCCCTGTGCGGGAAGATTCTGCGGGTGAACCCGGGCCGCATTCAGACCTACCTCAAGCTGGCCCATCTGCACGCCCGGAAGAATGTCGTCATCGAGGCCAAGAAGAATCTGCTCGAGTATCTCGAGCGCATGAACGCCCTCAATCAGCTCGATGACGCCTTCAAGTCGGTCAAGGAATTCGCGGACCAGTTCCCGGGAAACAAGGAAATCCGGCTGATGCTGAGCGAGCTCCTCAGGGCCTCGTCGCGCAACGACGAGGCCCGGGAGCAGTTGGAGAAGCTCGCCAGCGACTTGGAGGCTCGGGGGGACACCGTCGGGGCCCGGAAGACCCTGCAGCGCCTGCAGGCGCTGGATGCCGAGGCGCCAACCCAGAGCGAGGCGTCCAAGGCACCCCCGCTCAAGCCTCGCACGGCGGATCTGGTGTTTCTGGACACCGGGGCACCGCTCCGCGCCGGAGCGAAGCCTCCCGTTGATACCCGGCCGTCGCGGAAGACCCGGGCGATCACCACGCCCTCTTCTCGCGACGCCCGCCCGACCGTCCCGGCCTCGGACCTGCCCCTGATCGAGATCCCCGATGCGGAGCCGCCCACCGAGTCCCCCCCGCTGACCATCGAGACCTCGAGCCTGGTGGAGGGTTCGCTGGAGCTCGAATCGGTGCAGCCCATTTCCGACGAGGCTTCCCTCGAGGCCACCGCCTCCGGCGATGTGGCGAAGACCCTCGGTTTCGAGCCAACCGTCGTGGAATCGGGCAGCGATCTCCAGGTCGCCCCCTTGGAAGGGCTGGAGCTGGACCAGCCGCTGCCCGACAACGTGGAACTCACCGCATCAACGGCCGGTATCGAACTGGAGCGTTCCACCGATGTGGGCGACCATGCGATCGAGCCGTTGTTCGCCGAAGGTCTCCTGACGGTAGATCCGCTCGGTGCCGAGGGTCTCGATACCCCATTGGATGAGGATCTCGGGCACCCCAATCTGGGACTCGGTTCCACTGATCTGGAGCTGATCGAGACAGAGGAGCCAGAACCGACCGCCGGCGAGCCACCGGGTTTCGGGGAGCCGGTCACCTTCCTCGACATGGACGCCCCGCCGACCCCGTCCGTGTCCGACCTTGAAGATCGGGTGCTCGAGGATCCGGACGACCCCGAGACTCACCGCGCCCTGGGGGAAGCTCTGCTGGCTGCTGGGGAACAGCTGCGAGGGCAGGAGGAGCTGGAGCTCGCGCTGGCCGGGTATGAAGGGCGAGAGGACTGGCAGCACGCCAGCGACCTTCTCGATGAGCTCATCCGGCTGGACCCCAATGGGGTGCGGTATCACCAGAAGCGGGTGGAGGTCGGATTCCGCAGCGGCGATCGGGCTCGGCTGATCGAGGCGTATCTGGAGCTGGCCGACGCACTCCTCCGAGTCGGTGCGCTGGACAAGGCGCTGTCCGTGTATCGCCGGGTGTCCGAGCATGATCCCGGCAACCAGCGGGCGCTGGCCGCGCTCGATGCGCTCTCGCACGTGGAGGAGACCTTACCCCCGATCCCGCCGGCGCCGGCGCCGCCGCCGCCCGGCGTGGCGGACGAGGTCGCCCAGGCTGTCGACGCGATGCTCGAGCCAGCGCCCGGCGCGCCTTCGGACCGCAAGGCCCGCCAGTCGGTCCCGGTGGGCCGGCCCAAGCTTCAGGATCAAAGCGGTGACTTCGTCGATCTCGGAGCGCTCATCCTGGATGAAGACCGGGTCAAGGACACCCGGATGCGGGTCGAGGACGAGGAGCCGACCGGCGACGAGCAACAGGACTTTCAGGAGATGCTGCAGCAGTTCAAGCGCGGCATCGATGCCAATATCGATGCCGAGGACTTTCAGGCGCACTATGACCTGGGGGTGGCCTTCAAGGAGATGGGCCTGCTGGACGAGGCGATCGCGGAGTTCCAGAAGGCGCTGCGATCCCCGGAGGGCCGCCTCAAGACCTCGGAGGCCCTGGGGAGTGCGTTCTACGACAAGGGGCAGCACGCGATCGCGGAAGCGATTCTCAGGCGGGCGGTGGAAAGCCTGGGCGCCACCGATGACGAGCAGATCGGGCTCATCTACTGGCTCGGCCGCGCTCAGGAGGCGCAGGGCAAGGTAGATCCGGCCATCACGACCTATGAACGGGTGCTGGCGGTGGACATCAAGTTCATGGACGCGGGCACCCGGATGGCTAAACTGTCCAAGGGCCGGGCCCGGTGACCTCTTCGGCCGCCGGCATCACCCTCGCCGCCCTGCAGGCGACGCTCCGACGCAGGCTTGAAGCGGTCGAGCATGAGCTGCGACGGATCATCCGGAGCGATTTCGGGCTGATCGCCGACGTCAATGGCCACCTGCTCCAGATGCAGGGCAAGCTGTTCCGCCCAACGCTGCTCCTGCTCGCCGAGGAGGCGAGCGGCGTGCCGGACGAGCGGTCGGAGACCCTGGCGGCCGTGGTGGAGCTCATTCACCTGGCGACCCTGGTGCACGACGACTCGGTCGACCATTCGGTGCTCCGCCGCGGGATGCCGACGATCAACGCCCTGTTCAGCCACCAGGTGTCGGTCATCATGGGCGACTACCTCTACTCCCGCGCGGTGGTGGAGTTGACCCGCCTGGGCGACATCGAACCCCTCCGGGTCTTGTCGCGGGTCACCAATGAGATGACCGTCGGCGAAATGCGCCAGCTGATGGCCCACGACCCGCTGGCCTTCTCGGAGCCGGAATACAACCTCCTCATCAAGGCGAAGACCGCGTCACTGCTCTCCGGAGCCTGCGAGGTGGGCGCGCTCCGCGCGGGAGCGCGCGAGCGGGAGTCCCTGCGCCGCTTCGGGGAGAAGCTGGGCATGGCGTTCCAGATCGTCGACGATCTGCTGGACTACACCGAGGAGGAGACGGTCACCGGCAAGCCTTCCGGCAACGACCTGCGCGAGCACAAGGTCACCCTGCCGCTGATCTTCGCGCTGCGGAATCTGGCCCCGGACGGACGCCGGGTGGTGGCGGCGCTGATGGCCAGCCCGGAACCATCCGACCAGCAGATCGCGCAGGTGATCTCCCTGGTGGCGGAGTCGGGGGGCCTGGAATACGCCCGGGAGCGGGCCCAGGAACTGGCCCAGGAGGCCGAGGTGGAACTGGATGCCCTCCCGCCCAGCCCGGCGCGCGACACCCTCCGCGACAGCATCACCTACGTGCTGGATCGGCGGCGCTAGATGGCCACCGGTCCACGGCGTCCGCTGTTTCACCTCAGTGTGCTCACGGCCGGGTTCATTCTGGGCGGCTTCCTCAACGCCCTCGTGAAAGCGGTCATGCCGGATTCTGTCGCCAAGCAGGTGTTCACTTTCACTGCCAGCGCGAGCGTCGGCCCCGTGTCGCTCGACCTGCTGGTGTTCAGCTTCACAATGGGGCCGTTCGCGGTGAACGTGTCACCCCTCGCGATCCTCGGCGTACTCATCGCCTATCTGATCGCCCGCTCACTCTTCTAATAGGCTGGGGCAGCTATGTTCGGCAATCTCGGTTTCGGCGAAATCATCGGCATCCTGGTCATCTGCCTTCTGCTGTTCGGTTCCAGACGACTTCCCGAGATCGGTGCCTCCTTCGGCAAGGGGATCCGGGAGTTCAAGCGCAGCCTGAGCGACGCCGGTGATGCGATCAGTGGAGACGACAACGCCAACACGCCTCCCTCCCGGCAGATCGACTCCCGCAGCGGCCCCAATCCGCCCAGCGGCGGGGAGCCGAAACGGCTGTCGCAGTAGGCGGCTCGGCGGCCACGGCAAGAAGAAAACCCTCCGGTTGGTGATCGGAGGGTTTTCCTCTGCCGAGCCGCCGAGCTGCCTAACTCCGCTTCTGCGCCTGCTCGCTTTGGGCCTCGGTGCGGAACAGGGTCGCGCGGCGGTCCTCGACCTTGGCTGTCTCCCTGAGGGCCGCCAGATAGTTCTGGATCCGCTCCTGCCGGGCAAGGCCGATCTGCCGGGACCGGTATTGGTCCAGCTCTTTCACGAACCGGACCGAATCGGCAGGCTCCCGTTTCACGACCTCGAACACGTAGAACGCGTCTTCGCCCTCGATCAGCCCGCTGGCCTTGCCCTCCGCGATCCCGAAGGCCGCGCCCGCAAGACGGGGGCTGGGCAGGGGTGGGTTGGTCCTGACGAACGGAGGAAACGTCCGGTGGGGCAGCTTGAGCGCAGTGGCAGCCTGATCCAGGCTACTGCCTTCGCCAATCCGCTTGACCAGATCGGCCCCGATGGCCCGCGCTGCCTCTTTCTTGCCCGCGCTCCGGACTGCGGTCGCCACCGCCTCCTTCACCTTCTCGAACGGCGGAACCCCCTCGGCCTGCAGGCTGTCCAGGCGGAAAAGGAAATAGGCGTACGAAACCTCCACGATCCGGCTGGTCTCGCCGACCTTGGCCTGGAACGCCCAGACGCCGGCGTCCGGCACCACCTGCAGCCCTATCCGGACCCGGCCTCCCTGCTCGAGCGGGTTGGTCTGACCGACCTTGAGTCCCAGCGCCCGGGCTGCCGTGTCGAGCGCGGCGGGATCGAGCTTCTCAGAGCCCAGCGACTCCAGGGTGTCGGCACGGGCATCGAGTTCATCGCGATGCTGGCCGGCGATTTCGACGGGGATCAAGATGTGACGCGCCGTGACCTTACCACCGGTTCGCTTCTCCACCTTGATGAGGTGATACCCGAACGCGGACAGCACCGGCTCCGAAACCACCCCGATCGGCAGGCTGAACGCGGCCCGCTCGAAGGCTGGGTCCATGGCCCCCTTCCCGAACTCCCCGAGTTCCCCACCGCGCTGGGCCGAGGCGGAATCCGCCGACTCCCGCTTGGCGACCTCCTCGAACGGCGCCCCGGCTTGGATCTCCTTGCGCAGGTCGAGCGCCCGCTGCCGGGCTGTCGCGCTGTCCGCCGCATTGGTCGTGCGGAGGACCTCCAGGTAACTCAGGTAGGCGGTCGCGGGGCGCTTGAAGTCGCCCTGGTGCTGGGTGTAGTAGCTGCGAAGCTCGCTGTCGGTGACCGGGACCGCGGAATCCGGGATGACGGCGTTCGGGCTAATGGCGACGAGGTCGATGGTGACTTTCTCGTTCGCGTCCTTCCACCGCTGCCACAGTGCCGGGTCGGAGAGATAGACGTCTCCGGTAACCACCCGGAGGAGCTTGGCCTGGCGAATCTGCTCGGCGTACTGGGCCTCCAGCAGGGGCACCACCTGCGCCCCACCGCTGGAATGGAGCCAGCGGTGGTATTTCTCGATGTCGAACTTGTTGTCGGTCTGAAACTCAGGCCGGTTCATCAGCTCCGGGAGCGGATTGTCCGTGATGGCGGTGGCGATCTCGTCAGCGGTGACGTCAATGCCCCGGATCCGGTACTCCCGTTCCAGGCTCTGCTGCTGGATCAACTCGTTCCAAACCGCGTTGCGGACCTCCTCCACTTCCTCGGCGCTAAGGGAGTGGCCGGTCTGGCGCTGCCGTGCCTGGAGTTCGTTCTGAACCATCTGCTGGTAGGCGCGGAGGGGGACGGTCGTCCCGTTGATCTTCCCAACGGAACTGCGGGAGCCACCGCGGATCTGGCTCCAGTCCACGCTGGTCCACAGGAAGATGAGCATGAGGACGGCGAAGACCGCGGCGGCCACTTTGCCGGCAATGCTTCGGAAGACTTGCATCATAGCGCACAGCCCGCGGCTGGGGGAGGCGAAAAGAGGGCTAAGTGTAAGCGGGGCAAAGAGGAATCTCAAGCCGACGGGGTGGCCGGCCTGTTGACAGTGCCCCCCGGCTGGCCTAATCTTTATCCAATTCCCACAACGACTTACGCACAGGGCCCGGGATGCCACCGAACAGCGAGATCGATAAGCTCGAACGCCGTTGGAAGGAGAATCCCAAGGGAACCGTCTTCGCGCCGTACGCGGAGGTCCTCCGCAAGCACGGAGACTACCCGATGGCGAAGGACGTTCTACGGCAGGGCCTTGAGCTGCACCCCGACCACATCCCCGGCAATATCGTACTGGGCCGATGCTGTCTGGATCTTGGCGAGGAGGGACCGGCCGAGGCCGCGTTCACCCACGTCCTGGATCTCGACTCCGAAAATGTCATCGCGCTCAAGGCCCTGGCCGAGATCACCGAGCGGCAGGGCCGACTGATGGAAGCTGAGAGCTGGCTGGCCCGCCTGATGATGGTGGATCCGAGCAATGATGAGGCGCGGGATCAGCTGGTACGGGTTCACGCCGCTCGTGAAAGCGCCTCGGTGGCCATGGTTGCACCCGGGGCCGCCCGGCCGTCGGACGCGGCCGAAACCGTCGTGATCCAGCCGGCTACCCCTGCCGCGCTTGAGCCGGCGAGAACCCAGGTCGCTGCGGGCGAGGTGCGTGAGCCCGATGAGCCGGACGAGGAGGTTGCCGTGGAGGTGGCCCTGCGGACGCGGGAGTTGCCACCCCCACCGGTGCGTCCCCCTCGAGCCGTGGAGCGGGGCCCGACCGTGGAAACCGGTCCATTGCCCGGACCGGTCGGGTCCCCGTTCAAGGATTTGGCGCCGGAGGAGCTTGACATCCCGGCCCTGGCGATCCCGCTCGAGGAGCCGGTGCGCCCTGCTTTGGAGCCCAGCGCGTCCCGAGGGGAGGCAGAACCCCTTGGCCTCGACGAGACTCCTTCGGTGGAGCTCCACGTCTCCGGGGGCAGTGAGTTCCAGGCACCTGATGACAGCACGGCCTTCCTCGACCTGACCCCTGGGAAGTCGGAATTCCAGGTGTCTGACGCCTCCCTGGAGTTGCGGCCTTCCAGCGGGCCTGTGACCGAGTACCAGACGCCCAGCGGCGCAGACGAGTTGCTGAAGTCGCTGCAGGCACACACTCAGCCCCCGGCGGAGACAGTTCCGGCCGAGCCACCGGCGGCTGAGCTCGACACCGTCATGACCTCGGGATTCGCGGCGATCAGTTTCATGCCCACCGAGGAGCTTCCCACCTCCGCCAGCCGAGGGCCCGCTCCGGGGGCCGGCACGCCAGGTTTGCCTCCGGGCTCCGTGGAGCCTTCGATGTCGGTGGTGGACATGCTGGCCGAGGCCGGCTCGCCGCCCGTGGGCAGCACCGTGGCTGGCCCGGACGTCGAGCTCCAACCGGAAGTGAGGCCCGAAGCCGATCTGGAGCCCGTAGGCGAGACCGGGTCGCGTCGGAAAACCGATCTGCGCCTCATCTTCCCGGACGAGGCCGACCGACCCGAGCCGCCCAAGATGAGACGGGTGTCGGAGGAGGCGGCGACGCCGCAGGAGCCCGAGGCGGTCGAGGTCCGGGTCGGCGAGCCCGAGCCGGTCCTGACGGAAACGATGGCGGAGCTGTACGCGCGGCAGGGGCACGTCGCGGAGGCACTGCGAGTGTACCGGGTGCTGGCGGGGCGCCAGCCAAACGATGCCCACCTGGCTGCGCGGGTCCGCGAATTGGAGGCGACCCAGGCCGGGGGCGGCCGGCGGATGTCGTACGTGGCGGTCGACACGGGGGGCGAATCGGTGGAATCCTTCTTCCGCGCCCTGAGTGATGCACGGCCCGTCGGTGCCTCGCGGCCGAGGGACGGAAGCCAGCCGCCCGCCGCTCCGACCCGGCCCGCCACGGATCCCCTCTCGCTCAGCGCAATCTTCGGCGAGGAATCTTCCGGGCCGGGGTCTACCGCAGCCACCGAGCCGGCGGCGTCCGGCGGTCCAGCCGACTCCTTCTCGTTCGACCAGTTCTTCGGTGGCAGCGGATCGTCCGCAACGTCCACCGGCCCACGCCAGGCCATGCCACCCGACGAGGACCTCGACCAGTTCCAGAACTGGCTCAAGAGCCTCCGGCGCTGATGCGTATCGCCGTTCTCAATGGACCGAATCTGAACCTGTTGGGGACGCGGGAGCCCGAAGTCTACGGGCACGCCACGCTCGAGGAGCTGGAGCAGCAGGTGCGGGCGGAAGCGGCCGTTCTCGGGGTGGAGCTGACCTGGCTGCAGACCAACCACGAGGGCGCGTTCGTGGACGCGGTGCATGGGCTGCGCGGTCAGGCCGACGGGGCCCTCATCAACGCCGCGGCGTTTACCCACACCAGTCTGGCCATCCGGGACGCCGTCCTTGCGGTGCGGGTGCCGTTCGTCGAGGTGCATCTCTCGAACATCTTTGCCCGCGAGCCGGAGCGGCGGCACTCGCGCCTGGCGGACCTCGCCGAGGGTATCGTGGCGGGCTTCGGGCCGGCCGGTTACGTGGTGGGGCTCCGCGCCCTGGTCGCGAAGCTCCGTGGCCGCTGATCACCGGGCCACCCGCCAGGCTGGGCTCCGGGAGCAGGTGGCGGCACTGGGGCTCGACGCGCTGCTGGTGCAGTCACTTCCCAACGTACGCTATCTCACCGGATTCACGGGCTCCTCGGCGCTGCTCCTGGTGCGCGGCGGGGACAGCGTGCTGGTGAGCGACTTCCGTTACGCGGCCCAGGCAGAACGGGAGGCGGGCGACGCCACGCGGGTCGAGATCGATCAGGTGAATGTGTGGGACCGGCTGGGACGGGTCCTGGCTGAGCGATCGCCGGGGGCCGTCGGGTTTGAGGCGCACATTACGACGGTGCGCGAGCGAGAACGCCTCGAGTCCCTGAGCTCGGCGGCCACCTGGGAGCCCACCACGGACCTGGTGGAGCGGCTGCGATCGGTGAAGGACTCCGACGAGGTCGCGGCGATCAGCGCCGCGGCAGCCCTCGCCCAGGCGGCCCTGGCGGAGGTGCTGCCCACCATCCGGGTCGGGGAGCCCGAGTTCGAGGTGGCGGCCCGGCTGGAAGCCGCGCTCCGGCGCCGGCACAGCGAATGGCATCCGTTTCAGACGATTGTCGCCTCGGGGCCGCGGGCCGCACTGCCGCATGCGCGGACCAGTTCCCGGACGATCGCCCCGGGGGATTGGCTGTTGCTTGACTTCGGCGCGCAGGTGGACGGATACTGTGCCGACCTGACCCGGACGGTGGTCGTCGGTGCGCGGGCGGACGAGCGTCAGCAGGCGGTGTATGAGGTCGTCCGTCAGGCCCAGCGTCGTGCCCTCGCTCATCTTCGTGCCGGGATGACGGGGCGCGAGGGCGATGCACTGGCCCGGGAGGTGATCGTGAAGGCCGGGTACGGGGAGGCCTTCGGTCACTCGCTGGGTCACGGGCTGGGTCTTGAGGTGCACGAAGCGCCTCGGCTTTCCACGACCGCCGACGCGGCGCTCCCCGCCGGCGCGGTGGTGACGGTCGAACCCGGCATCTATCTTCCGGGCTGGGGAGGCGTGCGGCTGGAGGACGACCTGCACCTCGCCCCCGGGGGGGCTGTGCTCCTGTCGGACAACTGCGTGGAGCTGGTGGAACTGGTGTAGAGGCAACGGCGGGTCCGGTGACGCGGGGCTAGGCGCAGGCTCCGAAGACCGGTCGCCCGCAAACGCGGAGCGCCCAACCCTGAACCCTCAGTCCTCAATGAACCCCAAGGAAGCGCAGGAGCTGGCCCGGGTGCTGGAGAAGATGGCTGGCATCAGGTCCATCGAGTTCAAGGACGTGCGCAGACTGGCGGAGCTGCTGCGCGAGTTTCCCGAGATCGGTTCCATCGAGGTGAAGGGTCTGTTTGATGTCGGGATCGTCATCAGCCGGACCGGCCACCCCGCGATTTCCACCGCGATGCCGATACCGGTCGGGCCGCACGGCCCGGTCGCTCCGGCGGCACCCGGCACCGCTCCGACCGGCCCGGTGTCCCCGGCGGTTGCCAGCCTCAAGGATATCAAGTCGCCCATGGTGGGCACCTTCTATCGGGCTCCCGAGCCGGGCGCGGAACCCTACGTGAAGGTGGGGACCCGGGTGACGGCGGGGCAAACCGTGTGCATCATCGAGGCGATGAAGATCATGAACGAGATCGAGGCCGAGGTGACCGGCGTCGTCAGGGAGGTCCTGGTGGAGGACACCCAGCCGGTCGAGTTCGGAACGGTCCTCTTCCGGGTGGATCCCAATGGCTGACGCGACCGGTCCGGCAGCAGTCCAGCCGCCCTTCAACTTCAAGCAGGCGATTTCCCTCATGGTGCAGCGGAACGGCTCCGACCTGCACCTCAAGGTCGGGCGTCCGCCGACCATTCGGGTCAACGGCGACCTCCAGGGCCTGGACATGCAGCCGTTGAAGCCCGAGGACCTCAAGCTGCTGGCCGAGCAGATCATGACGCCGCGTCAAGTCAAGGAATTCGCGGAGAAGAAGGAGGCGGATTTCGCGATTGGCGTGCCGGGCGTGGGCCGGTTCCGGACCAACATCTACCAGCAGCGGGGTACGCTGGCGTTCGCCTTCCGGGCCATTCCGTATGAAGTGAAGACCGTCCGGGAACTGGCGCTGCCGGAGGTGCTGGAGGAAATCGCGATCCGGCCCAGGGGGCTGGTGCTGGTGACCGGGGTGACCGGGTCCGGCAAGTCGACGTCGCTGGCCGCCATGATCAATCACGTCAATCAGAACCGGCGGGTCAACATCATCACGATCGAAGATCCCATCGAGTTCCTGCATCGTGACGTCCAGGCCAATATCTCCCAGCGCGAAGTCGGCAGCGACACCCTGTCCTTCGGGACCGCCCTGCGGCACGTGCTGCGGCAGGATCCGGACGTGATCCTGATCGGCGAGGTTCGCGACCAGGAAACCCTGGACGTGGCACTCAAGGCCGCCGACACGGGCCACCTGGTCTTTTCCACCCTGCACACGACCGACGCGACCCAGACCATCAACCGGGTCATCTCGTTCTATCCGCCCCACCAGCACCAGGAGATCCGCTCGCTCCTGTCCACCGCCCTGGCCGCGGTAATCTGCCTCCGGCTGGTCCCGCGCAAAGACGGCCGGGGGCGGGTGCCGGCGGCCGAAGTGCTGATCAACACGGCTGCCGTGGCCGACAACATCCGCGACATCGAGAAGCAGCTGAACATTCCGGATCTCATCGCGGAAGGGACCGAAGCGTACGGCATGCAGAGCTTCGACCAGTCCCTGATGACCTGGTACCAGCAGGGCGTCATCAGCTACGAGAGCGCCCTGTTCTACTCCACCAACCCGAGCGAGTTCGCGCTCCGTGCCTCGGGGATCAGCTCGGCCTCCGACCGCACCTTCAGCGGGCTCCGGAGCAGCGGCTCTTCGGATCTATCCCAGGATCTGACCTCCTGATGTTCAAGAAGGTGCTGATCGCGAACCGCGGGGAGATCGCCCTGCGGGTCATTCGCGCCTGCCGCGAGCTGGGGATCGCCACGGTGGCCGTCTACAGCGAGGCCGATCGGGAGTCGCTGCACGTCCGCTTCGCGGACGACGATGTGTGCGTCGGCCCCCCGCCCAGCCGCCAGTCGTATCTGCGCAGCACCAGCCTCATCGCGGCCGCAGAGATCACTGGAGCCGACGCGATTCATCCTGGCTACGGGTTCCTGGCCGAGAACGCCGAGTTCGCCGATACCTGCAAGGCGTCCGGCATCACCTTCATCGGGCCGACCGGAGACCAGATCCGGGCGATGGGTGACAAGGCGACGGCCAAACGGTTGGCGCAGGAGGCCGGCGTGCCCACCGTGCCGGGGACCGCGGGCACCATTCAGGACCTGGACGAGGCGTTGCAGCAGGTCGAGCAGATCGGGTTTCCGGTGATCATCAAGGCGACCGCCGGCGGGGGCGGCAAGGGGATGCGGGTGGCGCTGGACGCGGAGCAGTTCGTCCAGTCCTTCTCGCTGGCCCAGAACGAGGCGCTCGCCGCTTTCGGCAACGGCGAAGTGTACGTGGAGAAATACCTCGCCCATCCCCGGCACATCGAAATCCAGATCATGGGCGACACCCATGGCAAGGTGATCCACTTTGGGGAGCGCGACTGCTCGGTGCAGCGCCGGCACCAGAAGCTGATCGAGGAGAGCCCGAGTCCGGCGCTGTCGCACGAGCTCCGCCTGCAGATGGGAGAGGCCGCGGTGCGGCTGGCCGCAGCGATCAACTATGTCGGCGCGGGCACCGTCGAGTTCCTCCTCGATCAGGACGGCAGTTACTACTTCATGGAAATGAACACCCGCATCCAGGTGGAACACCCGGTGACCGAGATGGTCACCAGTTTCGACCTGGTCAAGGAGCAGATCCGGGTGGCCGCGGGGGAGCCGATCAGCTTCCGCGGGGAAGGGGGGCGGCTGCGCGGGCATGCCATCGAATGCCGCATCAATGCGGAGGATCCCTATCGGAACTTCCAGCCGTGTCCGGGCCTGATCACCGCCTATCATCCTCCGGGCGGCCCCGGCGTCCGGCTGGACACCCACGTCTATGCCGGGTACACGGTCCCGCCCTACTACGATTCCCTGCTTGCCAAGGTGATCGTGCACGGGAACAGCCGGGCGGAGGCCCTCTCCCGGATGGGCCAGGCGCTCGACAGCTTCATCATCGAGGGAGTCACAACGACGATCCCCTTCCTCTCCCGCATCATCCGGCACCCGGAATTCATCGCCGGCCAGGTGGACACCAAGTTCCTCGAACGGCATCCGGAGCTGCTGCGACCCGAAGCATGACGCTGGATGTCCTCTTTACCCCGACTGGTCTCACGGCGGGCGAGGTGCAGGCTCGCACCGTTTTCGTCATCGACATCCTGCGCGCCGGGACGACGCTGTGCGCGGCGCTGGCCCATGGGGCGCGGGCGGTGGTGCCGGTAGCCAGCATCGACGAGGCGCTGCGGCTGGCGCAGACGCTCGGCCCGGCGCAGACGGTGCTCGCAGGGGAGCGCCAGTCGCTGCGCATCGCGGGCTTCGCGGCGGGCAATTCGCCGCGCGAAATGACTCCCGACCTGGTCTCCGACCGGACGGTCATCATGACGACCACCAATGGGACGGGTGCCCTGCTGGCGACGGCCGCCGGGGCACGGGTCTACGTGGCCGGCGCGGTCAATTTCAGCCTCAGCGCGGCCCGGATCCGCGAGGCCTGGCTTCGCCACGAGGACATCCTGGTGGTCTGTGCCGGTCGTGAGCAGCGCTTCGCGCTCGACGACGGCTACGCGGCGGGACGGCTGGTCGCGGCCGCCTTGGGACCAGGCCGGAAACGAAAGGGGCTGAACGACGGGGCCCTGGCGGCGCTCGACCTGGTGCGGCACTACGGACGGCGCTGGCTCCGCCCTCTCGCCGCCAGCAAGGCTGGTCGCGATCTCGCGGAGCTGGGGATGAGCGATGATATTGCTGACGCGGCCCGGGTGGACGCCTATCCGGTACTTGCCGCCTTCTCGGAGCGCCGTGTGACCGCCGTCCCTCCATCCTCCGTCTCCCCGATGCCATGACCGACGAAGCCCGCCGCCATCTCGGCGCGATCATCGCGCTGGTCATCGGGAGCTTCATCGGCCTGACGCTCCTGCCGCTGCAGCTGACCGGGCCGTTCGGCGAGTGGCTCGGCGCCACCCTGTGGCGGGCGCTTGGAGTGGGGGCCGTGGGCTTCCCGGTGCTCGGGCTCGGACTCGCGCTCGCGGGGTTCGATCGACTGCCCAACCTCGACATGAAGCGGGTGACTCTGCTGGCGGGCGGGCTCGCGCTGCTGGTGCCGTTCGTCATCGGCGTGGTCACGGATGTCGAGCCCCAGGCCTACGACGCCGGGGGCCTGGCACCGCGCCTCACCGGAATGGCGCCGGGCCTGCTCGCCTACTACGTGGTTCGCGAAATCGGGCTGGCAGGAGGCCTGCTGCTCGGCTTCGCGCTCCTGTCCGCGCTCACGATCGCCACCATGGCCTGGCATCCGCTCCGCCGCCTGGTGAAGGCCGATGCCGGACCGGGCGGGAGTACGGTGGCGAGTGCCGGGATCGCCGCGGCGGGGGAAGCCATGAGGGGACGGAGCCGAAGCGTCGAGCCGGTGCTCGAGCCCGATGAGCCGCCCCCCATCACGCCCCCGAAACGCCAGAAGAAACTCCGCAAGGGAGCCAGGGAGAGCGAGGCGGCGATTGGCGATCCCGGCGACGAGGATGTGCTGCCTCCCATTGAATTGCTCGCCTCGCCCCCGGCCCAGGACCGGGACGCGGGACAGGCGGAGCTTGACCGGCTAGGCCAGGTGCTGCTGGAGACGCTCAAGACCTTCAAGGTCGACGGCAGTATCGCTGGGCGGACCACCGGGCCCGTGGTGACCCAGTTTGAGGTGGTGCCGGCGCCGGGTGTCAAAGTGGGGCGGATCGCCGCGCTGGCGGATGACATGGCGATCACCATGCGCGCCCAGTCGATCCGGGTCGCGCCGATTCCCGGGCGAGGGGCAGTCGGCGTGGAAATCCCCAACCCCACCGCCCGGATGGTCACCATTCGCGAGCTGCTGGAGACACCGGAATGGGATGGGTCACGATCGGTGCTGCCCATCGTCCTGGGGCGGGACCTCGAGGGCAAGCCGGTCATCGCGGATCTGGCCAAGATGCCGCACCTGCTGATTGCCGGCGCAACGGGCTCGGGCAAGTCGGTCGCGATCAACAGCATCATCACCAGCCTGATCTACCGCTACACCCCGCGCCAGCTGCGCCTGCTCATGGTGGATCCGAAGATGGTGGAGCTGTCGATGTACAACGCGCTTCCCCACCTTCGCCACAAGGTCGTGACCAACAACACGGACGCCGCCACCTTGCTCAAGTGGGCGGTGCTCGAGATGCAGCGGCGCTACGAGCTGCTCCACGCGAACGGGGCCCGCAACCTCGCCGATTTCAACCGCAAGGCGGAGGAGGGCAAGCCGCTCCGGCATCCGCCCAAGCCGCGGCAAACCCTGCAGCGCATCAGTGCGGAAACCGAAACGACGCCGCCGGAGGCGAGCGAGGATGACACCTACCGGGACGGCCCCCTGCCGCTGATCGTCATGATCGTCGATGAGCTGGCCGACCTCATGATGACCGTGCAGGGCGAAGTCGAGACCCCGCTGGCCATCCTGGCCCAGAAAGCCCGCGCGATCGGCATCCACATCATTCTGGCGACCCAGCGGCCGTCGGTGAACGTTCTCACCGGCCTGATCAAGGCCAACTTCCCCAGCCGGATCGCCTTCCGGGTCGCCTCCAAGGTCGACAGTCGCACGATCCTGGACCAGAATGGCGCCGAGGCGCTGCTGGGCAACGGGGACATGCTGTTCCTCCCTCCGGGCAAGAGCGAGCCGATGCGTCTTCAAGGGGCGTTCATCGCGACCGAGGAGACCGAGCGTATCATGACCTGGTACGAAGCCCGCCGGGAGGCCCGGGTCGCGGCGTCGACTGGCGCGCCGCCGCCCCATGAATCCGACATTCTCGCGGAGGTGCGGGCCAGGGAGGCCGAGGAGGAAAGCGGCGGGGCGGGCGGGTATGACGGCGACCGCGACCCGCTATTCCGGGAGGCGGCGGAGCTGTGTGTGCAGAACCAGGGCGGTTCAACCTCGCTGCTGCAACGACGGCTCTCCATCGGCTACGGCAGAGCGGCGCGGATCATTGACCAGTTGCACATGGCAGGGATCCTCGGGCCACAACCGGCCGGGTCGAGCAAGCCACGCGAGGTCCTGATCGGAATCGATCAGATCGACGAGTACTGCGGCTGAGCCCAGTCTGGTCACCCGGATGCTTCCCCGGCGCGCCGGTCCGCCTGGGCTCGACTCTGGACCACCCCCATGAACGCGTGAATCACCGGGCGGGCCCGTCCCTTCCGCCAGGCGGCCGCAATGCTGGTCTGCGCCGACGCCGATGGGATGGGGCGGTACCGGACGCCCTGCCATCCCAGCTTCTCGACCGAGGCCGGGAGGATCGACACTCCAAGCCCGGCCTCGACCAGGCTCACAGAGGTGTAAAGCTCCCGGCTTTCCTCCACGACATTGGGCGTGAACCCCGCGGCGCGACACAGGCCGAGGACCTGGGCGTGCAGACCCGGCGCTAACTCCTGCGGGAACAGCACGAAGGGTTCCTCGGCGAGGTCGCGCACGGCGAGGGTCGGCCGAGCCGCGAGGGGGTGGCTCTTGTTGACGGCGATCCGGAGCGGCTCCCGCATCACGGTCACGATTTCCAGCTCCGGGTCCGGCCGCGGCTCCCGAACGAAGCCGAGGTCGATGTCTCCGGTCTTGAGGCCGGAGAGTTGCGGCCCCGTCGGCATCTCGCGGAGGTCGAGATGCACCCGGGGAAAGCGGACGCGGAACTCGCGGATTATCTGAGGCAGAGCCAGGAACATGACCGTGGCCGCGAACGCGACGCGCAGTTCGCCTGACTCACCCCGGCCCACCCGGCGGGCCGTCTCCACTGCTGTGTCCGCAGCGCCGAGCACCCGCTCGGCTTCTATCAGAAAGGCCCGTCCGGTGTCGGTGAGCTGGACCCGGCGGCTGGTGCGCTCGAGGAGGCGCGCGCCCAGCAGTTGCTCCAGCCGCTGGATCTGCTGGGAAAGCGGCGGCTGGGCGATGCCCAGACGAGCCGCCGCGCGGCCGAAGTGGAGCTCCCGGGCGACGGCGATGAAATAACGGAGGTGGCGGAGCTCGAGCTTATCGATCATATGCAATAAGTATCAATATACTCAATTACTTATATTGGACATATCAGTTGCTCGATGGTAGCTTAATCGACAAGTGCCGCGAGCCGCCGTCGGCGCGCATTGGCCATGCGCCGGCGGGGTGCGACCAGGTTATCGCGACCGCCAACCGCTGGAGCACCGCATGGCTACCCAGGTTCGATCCACCCCCGCCCAATCGGTCGCCGATCCCTTTCCCATCAACGGCACCGATTACGTCGAGTTCTACTGCGGCAATGCCAAGCAGGCGAGCCACTACTATCGCTCCGCCTTCGGCTTCCAGCTGGTCGGCTACTGCGGTCCGGAGACCGGGCACCGCGACCGGTCGAGCTACCTGCTGGTGCAGGACAAGATCCGCTTTGTCCTGACCTCCGGCCTGGGTCCCGAATCGCCCATCGCGGCGCATCATCTGAAGCACGGCGACGGGGTTCACGACCTTGCGCTCTGGGTCGACGATTGCCGGCAATCGTTCGGGTACGCCGTCGCCCACGGCGCCACCGCGGTGCAGGAGCCGACGGTGCTGAGCGATGCCCAGGGCCAGGTGGTCATGGCGGCGATCCGGACGTACGGTGACACGATCCACAGCCTGGTCGAGCGCCGGGACTACCGGGGGCTGTTCCGACCGGGGTTCGCGCCAGTGACCCCCCGCTACCAGCCGGCGGCGACGGGGCTGCGCTACGTCGATCATTGCGTCGGGAACGTGGAGCTGGGCCAGATGAACCCGTGGGTCGAGTTCTATGAGCGGGTGATGGGATTCAAGAACCTGGTCTCGTTCGATGACAAGGACATCTCCACCGAGTACTCCGCGCTGATGTCGAAGGTGATGTCCAACGGCAACGAGCGGATCAAGTTCCCCATCAACGAGCCTGCCCAGGGCAAGAAGAAGTCGCAGATCGAGGAGTACCTCGACTTCTACCGGGGACCCGGGGTGCAGCATGTCGCCATGACGACCGACAACATCATCGCCACGGTGAGCGCCTTGCGGGAACGGGGCGTGGAGTTCCTGACGGTGCCCGGCAGTTACTACGACGAACTGGACGGCCGCGTGGGCAAGATCGACGAGGATCTGGCTCCGCTGCGCGAGCTGGGGATTCTGGTGGACCGGGATGACGAAGGGTACCTGCTGCAGATCTTCAGCAAGCCGGTGCAGGATCGCCCGACGCTGTTCTACGAGATCATCCAGCGCAAGGGAGCCCGGAGCTTCGGGAAAGGGAATTTCAAGGCCTTGTTCGAGGCCATCGAACGCGAACAGGCGGCGCGGGGGAATCTGTAGGCGTCAGGCGTCAGGGCTGAGGCGTCGGGTCTTGCCCTGACGCCTGACACCTGACGCCTCATCATGGGAGCCAGGATGCCATTCTATCACCAGCTGGGCCAGATGCCCCGCAAGCGGCACACCGTGTTCCGCCGGCCGGACGGTGGCCTCTATGCCGAGGAGTTGATGGGCCACGAGGGATTCGTGGGTACCTCCTCGCTCCTGTACCATGCCCACCCTCCGACAACGGTCAAGTCGGCCCGGAAGCTGCGCGACATCGTGTGGGAGGCGGACCATGATACCTCCCTCCGCCACCGCCACTTCCTGACGTCCCGGGCCCGCCAGGGCGGCAGTCCGACGCTGGACCGCATCCCGCTCCTGTTCAACCACGAGATCGGGATGCTGTACGTGGAACCGGACGAAAACGACGCCCACGTCTACCGGAACTCCCAGGCGGACGAGTGCGTCTATGTGGTGGAAGGCAAGGGGGTCCTGGAGACCGTGTTCGGCGACCTGCCATTCCAGCCCGGTGACTACGCTGTCGTCCACCGCAACATCCTGCACCGTTGGCGCCTGGACCTCTCCGGCGGGCCGGTCAAGTTCCTGGTGTTCGAAAGCCGGGGCCATATCCGCTTCCCGAAGCGGTACCGGAACGAATTCGGCCAGTTGCTGGAAGGCGCGCCGTTCAGTGAACGGGACATCCGCCGGCCGATGGAGCTCAAGCCT
This sequence comes from Gemmatimonadales bacterium, assembly GCA_036555275.1. Lineage (GTDB taxonomy): Bacteria > Gemmatimonadota > Gemmatimonadetes > Gemmatimonadales > GWC2-71-9 > JADJOM01. The sequence goes on from DATBLR010000110.1 coordinate 85,588, forward strand.
CGCGACGAGCGCGGCGATTTTCCGCTGCTCGTCAAGCAGTACGACGCCATCAACGAGCTGGTGCTCGACCACCATCCCTTCGACGTGGTCGGGTGGGACGGCTATTTCTATCCGTGGATCTTCAACATCCACGACTTCGAGCCGATCGTCGGGCGGATCCATCAGCCGCCACCGGTGCACCAGACCTTCCAGGGCGACGGGTTCGTGATCTGCTCGTTCTGCCCGCGGCCGTACGATTTTGATCCCAACGCGGTCCCGGCCCCCTACAACCACAGCAACGTCGACTCCGACGAGGTGCTCTTCTACGCCTCGAGTGAGTTCATGAGCCGCAAGGGGATCGAGTACGGCTCGATCACGCACCATCCCGACGGGCTTCCGCACGGTCCCCATCCGGGGCGGGCCGAGGCCTCGATCGGCGCGAAGGCGACCAATGAACTCGCGGTCATGATGGACTCGTTCCGTCCCCTGAAAGTTGCCTCGACCGCGCTCAGCATCGAGGATCCGAACTACCACAAGAGCTGGCTCGACGCGCAGCACGCCCAGTTCAACCCGCCGACGACGTGACGGAGAAGCCAGTACCGAGTACCGAGTACCGAGTACCGGGTACCGGGGGTTCCGCAGCGAGAGGATCTTCGAGGTCCTCGTCGTTTGGTACTCGGCACTCGGTCCTCGGTACTCGGTACTCGTGACCGCCCCGCTCTGGACTCCCACCCCCGACGCCGTCGCCAGGGCAAATCTCACCCGGTTCATCGCCCGCTATCGCCCCGGGGCGAGCTACCCCGAGCTGTGGCGCTGGTCGGTGGAGCGGCCAGAGGAATTCTGGCCCGCCGTGTGGGAGTTCTGCGGGGTGATCGCTGCCGCCCGTCCCGGGATGGCGGCGTGGGACACGGTGCTGGAAGGGGGGCAGCGGATGGCTCCACCGGACCCGGTCTCGGGTCCGCACTGGTTCCGCGGGGCGCGGCTCAACTTCGCCGAGAACCTGCTGCGCTACCGCGACGACCGTGATGCCATCGTGTTCTGGAATGAGCAGGGCCGGCAGCGGGCGCTGACCTACGCCCAGCTGGGCCATCTGGTGTCCCGCTACGCCGCCGCGCTCCGGAGTTCCGGCATCGAGCCGGGTGATCGAGTCGTCGGGTGGCTCCCCAACCTTCCGGAGGCCGTGGTCGCCATGCTGGCCGCGGCGAGCCTGGGCGCAACCTGGTCGAGTTGCTCGCCTGATTTCGGGGAGCAGGCGGTGCTGGACCGCTTCGGCCAGATTCGGCCAAAGCTGCTGTTCGCCGTCGACGGCTACCGGTACGCCGGCAAGGAGATCGACCTGTCGGCGCGATTGCAGCGACTGGTCGCGGCGCTGCCGGACACCGAGCGCGTTGTGGTGGTTCCGTATGGAGCCGGCCAGGCGGGCAGGCGGACGGGCGGACCAGGGCTGCCGCGGGATCAGCGGTGTGTGGCGCTCACCGACTGGGTCGGCGCCGAAGGCACTGTCCGCGGGTCCGCCGGTCCGCCGGTCCGCCTGCCGTTCGACCACCCGCTCTACATCATGTACTCCTCCGGAACGACCGGCCTTCCGAAGTGCATCGTTCACGGTGCCGGCGGAACGCTGCTGCAGCATCTGAAGGAGCTGGTCCTCCACACCGACCTCACCCGCGACGACCGGATCTTCTACTTCACCACCTGTGGCTGGATGATGTGGAACTGGCTGGTGTCGAGCCTCGCCGTCGGCGCGACGGTGGTGCTGTACGATGGGGCGCCCCTGGCGCCGGAGCCGGACATCCTCTGGCGGATGGCCGAAGCGGAGCGGGTGACGGTGTTCGGAACCAGCGCCAAGTACCTCGCCCTGTGCGAAAAGGAAGGGCTCGCTCCCGGCCGCGACCGCGACCTGACCTGCCTTCGCGCCATTCTTTCCACCGGAAGCCCGCTCGCGCAGCACAGTTACGACTACGTGCACGGCCGGATCCGCCGCGACTGCCACCTGGCGAGCATCAGCGGGGGCACCGATCTGATCTCCTGCTTTGCCCTGGGGAATCCCACGGCGCCGGTGTGGCGCGGCGAGCTGCAGTGTCGGGGTCTGGGGATGGCGGTCGACGTGTTCGACGGCGACGGCCGGAGCCTGGTCGGCTCGCCGGGCGAGCTGGTGTGTACCCGGCCGTTTCCCAGCATGCCGATCGCCTTCTGGGACGACCCGGATGGGCAGAAATACCGGGCCGCCTATTTCGAGCGTTACCCGAACGTCTGGCGCCACGGCGACTGGGCCGAGCGCACCGGGCACGATGGCCTGATAATCTACGGCCGGAGCGACGCCACCCTGAATCCGGGCGGGGTCCGGATCGGGACGGCAGAAATCTACCGGCAGGTGGAGCACCTGCCGGAGGTGCTCGAAAGTCTGGTCGTAGCCCAGGAGTGGCAGGACGACGTGCGGGTGGTGCTGTTCGTCCGTCTTCGGAACGGGCTGGCCCTCGACGAAGAGCTCCGGCATCGGATCCGGCGGGAGATCCGGGCGAACGCCAGTCCGCATCACGTGCCCAGGAAGATCATCCAGGTGAGCGATCTGCCACGGACCATCAACGGCAAGCTATCGGAGCTAGCCGTCCGGGCGGTGATCCACGGGCGGCCGGTCGGGAACCGCGATGCCCTGGCGAACCCGCAATCGCTCGAGCTGTTCCGGAACCTCGCGGAGCTGGGCTCATGATGCGGGCGGCGTGTGCCGTGCTGCACGGGCTGATCGACTACGCCGGACTGTTTCCGCCGGCAGGGCTGACGATGGCGGAGGCGGTCGCCAACTACGCCGCCTATCAGCGGCGGGCGGAGCACTGGGCGCTGGGACGGTTCGTGGCTCCGGCGGCCCGCCTGGAGGAGTTCATTGCCGCGCTGGACGCCCTGCCGGAGGGGGAGCGCTTCGGGGCGCGATGGCCGATTGCGGCCCTCGCCGGCCCGGATCTCCCTGCCGACGTCGAGCGGATCGAGGCCTTCAACGAACGGTTTGTGCATGGCGGCCCCGAGGTGCAGTCGCTCGAGGCCCGGGTGGTCACGGAAGACGAGGTTCGCTCGATCGGGGTCGTGGTGCCGCCCCGGTACGAGGTGTATCTCGAGCTCCCGCTGTCGGAAACACTGCCTCGCCTGGTCCAGGCCGCGCGCAACGTAGGGGCCCGTGCCAAGATCCGCACCGGGGGCGTGCGGCAGGAGGACTTTCCGGCAGCGGAGGCCGTCCTGGCGTTTCTCGTGGCGACCGCGGCGGCCCGCGCCCCCTTCAAGGCCACCGCCGGCCTGCATCATCCGGTGCGCGGCGTCCATCCGCTCACTTACCAGGCCGGCAGCGCCTGCGCCACGATGTTCGGCTATCTGAATGTCGTGCTGGCCGCGACTGTGGTGTGGCACCGCCGCCCGCCCGGCGACGCTCTGCGGCTGCTCCTCGCGGAAGATCGCGTCGGGCTGCTCCTGGGAGAAGACCGGATCCGCTGGGAGGGTCTCGAAATCGGCGTGGATGAAGTCGGCCGGGCTCGGCGTGAATTCGTGCGGGCGATCGGCTCCTGTTCCTTCACCGAGCCGATCGAGGAGATCGAGCAGTGACGAGCGCGATCCCGCTCGATGCGACGCACGATCCCGCTCAGCGGAGCTGGGTCCTGTCGGCCAACGCGGCGGGTGCCGACTTCCCCATCCAGAATCTGCCACTCGGCGTGTTCCGGACGACCGGCTCCGACCGGCCCCGACTCGGGGTCGCCATCGGCGACCGGGTGCTCGACCTGGTAGCCAGCCTGGAGGTGGGCTGTTTGGAGCTGCCGGAGCGGGTCGCGTCCGCCTGCCATCTGTCGCGGCTGAACGGCCTCATGGCCCAGCCGGTCGAAGGGCGTCGGGCGCTGCGCGCGGCGCTGTCCGCGCTCCTGGCCGAGGGGAGCCGGTTGGCCGGCGACCGGACCGCGCAGGAGCGAGTGTTCCGCGGCCTCCACGAGGTCAAGCTGCTGCTACCCGCCGACATCGGGGATTACACCGATTTCTACGCATCGGCATACCACGCCACGAACGTCGGATCGATGCTGCGTCCCGACAATCCGCTGCTGCCCAACTACAAATGGGTCCCCATCGGCTATCACGGCCGGGCGTCCTCGGTGCTGGCGAGCGGCGCTCCGGTACACCGGCCGTGGGGTCAGACGAAGGCGCCCGACGCCGCGGAACCCCGGTTCGGCCCGTCGCGGCAACTGGACTACGAGCTGGAGCTCGGGGCGTGGATCGCCGAAGGCAATGTGCTGGGCACCCCGATCGGCCTGGACGACGCCGAGCGACACCTCTTCGGCGTCAGCCTCCTGAACGACTGGTCGGCGCGGGACATCCAGGCCTGGGAGTACCAGCCGCTGGGGCCGTTCCTGGCCAAGAACTTCGCCACGACGGTTTCGCCCTGGGTGATCATGATGGAGGCGCTTGCGCCCTTCCGGGTGCCCGGGCCGGAACGGGCGCCGGGTGATCCGGCGCCGCTCCCCTACCTCAGCGCTCCCGGAAACCGTGATCAAGGGGGCATCGCCATCACGCTCGAGGTCAGGATCCAGAGCGCACGCATGCGGGAGGCGGGCCAGGCACCGCTCCGCGTCAGCCGGAGCGATTTCCGGCGGATGTACTGGACCCTGGCTCAGCTGGTTGCCCATCACACCTGTGGCGGGTGCAACCTGAAGCCCGGCGACCTCCTGGGGAGCGGTACCGTGTCCGGACCCGAGCCGGGAGAGCGCGGCTGTCTGCTGGAACTGACCTGGCGAGGCCGGGATCCGATCAGCCTCCCTACCGGAGAGACCCGGAGCTTTCTGGAGGACGGCGATGAAGTGATCATGACCGGTTTCTGCGAGCGCCCAGGGAGCGCGCGGATTGGATTAGGCGAATGCCGGGGCACGATCCTGGCAGCACGGACGTAGGGGAAATGGCGGAGTGAGGGTTCGCACCCTCGAAAGGAGCAGGGATGACGGCCACCCAGGGTATCGCACCGGGCCTGACGACGACACGGGCCCCGTTCATCGAGCACGCGCAGGCCGCGGGCCAGCTCTACATCGAGCAGCCGTACGAGCTGTACAGCGCTGAGAATCACGAGACCTGGAGCCGGCTCCTGGCCCGGATGCGGGATCGGTGGGAGCGTTACGCCAACCAGCGCTTTCTCGAGGGCGTCGAGACCCTGCGCCTCGACCCGCAGCGGGTGCCGCGCTGCAGCGACATCAACCGGTTCCTCGAGCCGCGCACCGGGTTCAAGGCCCGGCCGGTGAGCGGGTACGTCCCCGCCTACCTGTTCTTCGATTGTCTCAAACGCCGGGAATTCCCGACCACGATCACCGTGCGGGACGGGGCCTCGCTCGACTATCTCCCCGAGCCCGACATCTTCCACGATGTGGCGGGCCACGTCCCGATGCACACCGACAAGGCGTTCGCGGATGCCCTGGTGAAGTTCGGCCAGTTCGCGGAGCGGGCGGCGAAACGGGCGGGGGAGATCAAGGACGAGCGGGAACGGATCGAGGTCCTGACCAGCAACGTGAAGGGACTGGCACGGTTCTTCTGGTTCACGGTGGAATTCGGGCTGATGCGGGAGAAGACGGGGGCCCCCATTGCTCCCGGGCGGGTGCGAGCGTACGGCAGCGGTCTCCTGTCCAGCTATGGAGAGCTCGGCCACTGCGTAGAGTCCTCCGCCGTTCAGCGCTTCCCGGCCCAGACCGAATGGATCATCAACCAGTATTTCGAGATCCATCACTACCAGCCGCTGCTGTACGTCATCGAGGACTTCGAACACCTCTTCTACCTGGTCCATGACCTGGAGCAGCGTCTGGATGCGGGGCTGCTGGATCACCTCCAGCCGGGCGAACCGGAAGTCAACGAGGTGGACCTGAAGAGCTTCCTCGACGCGGCCCTGGCGCGGTAGGGGCCGCCTGTATGCGGCCCCCACCGCGCGCGCGCCGGGCCTATGGTACGATCACCGTGTCACGCGGGCAGCAGCACCCGGTCGATCACCAGGATCACCCCGTTGGACTGATACCCATCGTAGATCGCGATGTTGGCCACGTCGCCCTTGGCGTCCCTCACGACGATGTTGCGGTCACCGTTCATCATGAGGCTCGGGGTCGCGCCGTTGACGGTCTTCAGCATCGCCTGCCCCCCTTGCCCTTGTGAATAGGTCTGTGAGCGCCTAGGCGTCGTAGCGGCCTGGCACGACGTGGTAGGTCAGGACCGAAGTCAGCACGCCCTTGTTCTCCGGCTTGAGCAGCGTCTCGACGGTACCATCCGGCAGAAGCTCGAAGGCCGCGTCGGTGTCCCGCGGATTTCGACCGGTGAGATCACCTGGAGCAGACGCGTTTCCCGGGTGAGGGTCCGCGTTGTCCGGTGCCCGACCGGCGCATCGAGGGGGACTATTCTCTGGCGCATGGAACGCGCATCCAGCGGCGACGGGAGAGCACCGGATCCACGCCACGCCTTTGGGCGGCGCGGCGAAGCCGCTGCCAGGGACTGGCTGGAGTCACGCGGGTGGGAGGTTGTGGGAGAGCGCTTCCGGGTGGGGCGCAATGAGATCGACCTGGTGGTCCGCCGTGCAGGCATCGTGGCGTTCGTGGAGGTCAAGGCCCGGCATGGCGTGAGTCACGGCGCTGGTCGAGAAGCGATCGGCTGGAGGAAGCGCCAGGCGATTGCCCGGGTTGCTGAGGTCTGGCGGCTTCGGTTTGGCTTGCCGGGGGAGTGCTACCGGTTCGACGTGATCGAGGTTCGGGATCGAAGGGGCCGGCGGGCGGAAGTGAACTATTTGCCTGACGCCTGGCGGCTCGACCGGGCGGCTGGCATCTGGTGACGCAGAACGATTCACACGTCTACTATTGCTTCGGCACATTTTCGGTATAGATTGAGTGCATACTTCTGTGAAGCGAAACACTCCACTTGATGACCACGGAGTACCCTAATGGCCACCGAAGAGCACAAGCTCGACCCCGAGCGCCGCAAGGCCCTGAATCTCGCCATCTCCCAGATCGAGAAGCAGCTGGGGAAGGGCTCGATCATGCGGATGGGAAGCGAGAGTCCGCGGGTGAAGATCGCCGCCATCCCCACCGGGGCGATCAATCTGGACGCGGCGATCGGGATCGGCGGGGTGCCCCGCGGTCGGATCACCGAGATCTACGGTCCGGAGTCGTCGGGGAAGACCACCCTCTGCCTTCACCTGGTCGCCAGCGTGCAGAAGGCCGGGGGCGTCGCCGCCTATGTGGATGCCGAGCATGCGCTGGACGTGGAATACGCCCGCAAGCTGGGGGTGGATATCGAGAACCTGCTGGTGTCGCAGCCCGACACCGGCGAGCAGGCCTTGGAAATTGTGGAGATCCTGGTTCGCTCGGGGGCGGTTGAGCTGGTGGTGGTGGACTCGGTCGCAGCCCTGGTGCCCAAGGCGGAGATCGAGGGGGAGATGGGCGACAGCCACATGGGTCTGCAGGCGCGGCTGATGAGCCAGGCACTGCGCAAACTGGCTGGCGCCATCAACCGATCCAACTGCGCCGTGGTCTTCATCAACCAGCTGCGGGAGAAGATCGGCGTCATGTTCGGCAATCCCGAGACGACGACCGGTGGCAAGGCGCTCAAGTTCTACGCCTCCCTCCGGCTGGACATCCGACGGATCGGTCCGGTCAAGGAGCGCGAGGTGGTGATCGGCAATCACGTCCGGGTGAAGGTGGTCAAGAACAAGGTGGCCCCTCCGTTCAAGCAGGCCGAATTCGACGTGATGTTCGACGAGGGAATCAGCCATATCTCCCTGGTTGTGGACCTGGCGGCCGAGGCGAACATCATCCAGAAATCGGGCGCCTGGTACTCGTACGGCGACCAGCGGATCGGGCAGGGGCGGGAGAACGCCAAGCTGTTCCTCAAGGACAATCCCGCCCTCTGCGCCGAGATCGAGACCAAGGTGAAGGACGTCCTCGGCGTGAAGGGCGGGGCAACCGTCGTCGGGGTCGGGTCGGAGGAGGACGCGTCGTAGGGGCGGCATGCATGCCGCCCCTACGACACGCGTCCCCGATCCATAAAATGCCGCGTATCACAGGGCTGGAACCGGATCCCCGCCGTCCCGGCGCGGTGCGGGTGCTGGTCGACGGCAGGCACTTCTGTACGGTGCATGAGGCGGCCCTGGGTTCGGCGACCCTCGCGATCGGGGCGGACTGGACCGGAGAGCGGGCCGGCCTCGCCGGCCGGGCCGCGGATGAGGAAGCGGCGTGGCGGGCGGTACTCAAGGCGCTGGAACGGCGGAGTTACGCCGTGACCGAACTGCGCCGCCGCCTCCTCATGCGTGGTCATCCCCCGGCGGCAAGCGACTATGCCCTGGAGCGCGCGGAGGCGGCGGGCCTGCTGGATGATCTGGTTTACGCCCGCCAGTTCGTAGCTTCGCGCGCGGCCCGCGGTCGCGGTCCATCCCGGCTTCGCCGCGACCTGCTCGCTCTCGGAGTGGCGAAGGTGCACATCGAGGCCGCGCTCGCCGAGCAGTGGCCGGAACCCGAGGAGGCCCTGACCCTGGCGGCGCAGCTGGCACGGCGACGGGCTCGGCAACTGGCCGGGCTTCCCCGCGAGGTGCGGCGCCGCCGCCTGCTCGCCTACCTGGCCCGGCGGGGCTTCGCCGGCAGCCCGGTCAGCGAGCTGGTCACCCGGGTCCTGCGCGAAGCCTAAGTCACGGCACGCCTTGGCCCTAGGCGCGGGCGCTCCGTATATTTCCGGCGCCATGAAAGCCGCGCAAATCCGCCGCCTCTTCCTCGATTACTTCGTCGACCACGGGCACCGCGAGGTGCCCTCTTCGTCACTCCTGCCGGCCGACGACCCGACGCTCCTGTTCACCAACGCCGGGATGAACCAGTTCAAGCGACTCTTCCAGGGGTTGGAGCAGCGTGACTACCGGCGGGCCGCGACGTGCCAGAAATGCGTGCGGGCAGGCGGGAAGCACAACGATCTCGAACAGGTCGGCCATACCACCCGGCATCACACCTTTTTCGAGATGCTGGGGAACTTCTCCTTCGGGGACTACTTCAAGCGCGAGGCAATCGCCTTCGCCTGGGAACTGGTCACCGGAGCGAAGTACTTCGGGCTCGATGCGAACGGGCTCTACGTGACGGTCCACCACAGTGACGCCGAGGCGCGACAGCTCTGGGAGAAGTTCCTTCCCACTCACCGGATCTACGGCCTGGGCGACAAGGACAACTTCTGGCAAATGGGTGACACCGGACCCTGCGGGCCGTGCACCGAGATCTATGTCGACGTTCGGCGGCTCGGCGGCTCGGCGACCGAGCGCCCCATGGGAGCGCAGCAGCGCGACCCGGGCGCGAGGGAGTCCTCCAGGGCGACTCGGCGATCCGGCAAGGGTGAGGTGATTCCCCAACCGGAGTTTGAGCGCCTGGCCGAGTCGGGCCAGATCCTCGAGATCTGGAACCTGGTGTTTATGCAATTCGACCGTTCTGCGGACGGGACCCTGACGCCCCTTCCCAAACCGTCGGTTGACACCGGGGCCGGTCTGGAGCGCATCGCCGCGGTGCTGCAGGGCGCAGACTCCAACTTCCACACCGATCTGTTCCTGCCCCTCCTCGACCGGGTCGCGGCGCTGGTGGGGAAGCCGTACGACCGCGGTGAAGGGGGGGGATCGTTCCGGGTGCTGGCCGATCACGCCCGTGCGGTCACCTTCCTCCTGGCCGATGGCGTCTATCCGTCCAACGAGGGGCGGGGGTACGTGCTGCGCCGGATACTTCGCCGCGCCGTCCGTCACGCCTGGCTGCTTGGACGGAAGCAGGCGACGCTCGCTCCGCTGACCCAGGTTGTGGTCGAGCAGATGGGTGAGGCCTATCCCGAAATCCGCGCCAAGGCCTCGTACGTGGCGGAGGTCACTTCTCAGGAGGAGGAGCGGTTCCTCGAGACCATCGACGGCGGACTCCGCCGTCTGGAGGAGGTGTTTGCCTCCGGGGCGAAGTCCATCTCCGGAGCCGAAGCGTTCAAGCTGTACGACACCTTCGGCTTCCCAATCGACTTGACCCAGATCATCGCTGAGGAACGGGGCCTGGGGGTGGACCTCGCCGGCTTCGAGCGGGCCCTCAATGAGCAGCGGGAGCGGTCTCGGGAGGCCAGGCGGGAGGCAGGAGATGGAACAAGGGTCGGGTCGGGTTCGCTCAGCATCTCGCCCGCCTTCGCGGGGACTGGGAAGTCGGAATTTGCCGGCTACACCGAGACGAAGGTCGACACGGAGATTGAATCGAGCAGCGTCAGTGATGGCCAGGCGGCGGTGCTGCTGCGCCGGAATCCGTTTTACGCGGAAGCAGGAGGCCAGGTCAGCGACACCGGCATCATCCGGGGCGACGGATGGGCGATGAAGGTGGAGCGGGTGCAGAAGACTCCGGGCGGGTCGGTCCTGAGCGGACCGATCGTCGAGGGCAAGGGGCCTGGGGGGCCGGGCGCGAAGGTGGTGGCCGAAGTCGACCGGGCCCGCCGCCGCGACATCGAGCGCAACCACAGCGCCACCCACTTGGTGCACTGGGCCCTGCGCAAACATCTGGGGACCCACGTCCGCCAGCAGGGTTCGCTGGTCGAGCCGCAGCGGCTCCGCTTCGACTTTTCCCACCACGCGCCGATCGAGCCGGGGCAGCTGGCTGCCATCGAGCGCGAGGTCTATGACCAGATCCTGGAGAACTGGGCCGTAGAGACCAGGGAGATGCCCTACGCCGATGCCATCAAGCTCGGTGCCATGGCGTTCTTCTCGGAGAAGTACGGTGACCGGGTCCGGGTCGTACAGATGGGGCCCTCGCTGGAACTGTGCGGCGGGACGCACGTGCGAAGCACCGGCCAGCTGGGCCTGTTCCGGTTTGCGGGGCAGGGCGGCGTCGCGGCCGGAGTCCGCCGCATCGAGGCGATCACCGGCCCCGAAGCGTATCGGAGCGTGGAGCGCGAGGAGGCGCTGCTCGAGGAGATCGCCCATTCCCTCAAGGCCAACCCCGACCAGGTTCTGAGGAAACTGGACCAGGTGCGGCAGGAGAAGGAGAAGCTGGAGGAGCGCCTCGAACAGCTGCTCAAGTCCGGCGTGTCCGCTACGGAGGCGGCCGGGGAAACCCACCAGATCCGGGGGGTGGACGTCACTGTGGGCGAGACGGCTTCCGAGAACCGGGACGAAGTGGGTTCACTCGCGGACCGGTTCCGGGAGGGGCGCCGCAACGCGGTCCTGGTGCTCTTCTCCCGGGCCGGCCGCGGCGCGGTCCATGTCGCCCTCACCGATGACCTGGTGAAGGCAGGGCGCAAGGCGGGCGATCTGGTGAACCGGATTGCCCAGGTGAGCGGCGGCCGGGGCGGTGGCCGACCCAGCTTCGCCTCGGCGGGCGCCGGTGACCCGGCACGGCTGGGTGCGGCGCGGGAAGCTGCGCCCGCGATCATCGAGACCTGGCTGTCCTCGTGACCACCAGCCCGGATGCCGCGCAATCACGCGAGGCGTGGCTGGTCGAGCGGACCGCCCACGGCCCGGAGGCCCTGCGCGAACGGGTGCTGGAGCATGCCGCGGCGGTGCAAGAGGGCGACTCCACCGCCGAGCAGCTCGCGCTTGCCGCCGAACGGGTGCTCGCCATTGTCGAGGAGCACCCCGGCGACCGGGGCATCGCACTCGATCTGCTGGCGGCAGACGCCTTGATCACCCTGGCGCTGTTGGCCCAGACAGAGTCGGCACCGGAGGCGCTGGGGCGGTTCGCCGAAGGGCTGCTGTCGGCCGAGCGGGTCGTCTGAGTGATCGACCTGCACAGCCATCTCCTCCCCGCGGTCGACGACGGCTCGAAGAGCGTAGAGCAGTCCGTCGCGGTGCTGACCCGCTTCGCGGCGCAGGGGATCACCGGCGTGTGCCTGACCCCGCATCTCCTGGCCAGTCAGGCACCCTATGGCGCCCCCGATCTGCACGACGCCGCCTTCGAGACCCTCAAGCCGGTCGCTCCGCCCGAGATCCGGCTGTTTCGGGGCGCCGAGGTGATGCTGGACCGCCCGCTGAACGAGAAGGTGGCCCGGGAGCGCCGGGTCACCCTCAACCACAGCCGCTACATCCTGGTCGAGTTCCCCCGACTGGTAGTGGCGCAGACGGTGGAGCATGCCCTCGCCCTGGTGGTGGCGATCGGCCTGGTGCCGGTGGTCGCCCATCCCGAGCGGTACCGGTGCTTCCACCCGGAGGCGGTCCGGCGGTGGAAAGCGCTAGGTGCGCTGATGCAGGTGGATGGCCCCACCCTGCTGTCGCCCCGGGGGCGGGGGACGCGTGCCCGACAGCTGATCGAGTACGGTCTCGCCGACATCGCGGCGGGGGACAATCACGGCGATGAGCGAACGCTCCGGACGGTGTGGGAGGAGTTCATCGCCCAGAACGGGGCCATCCAGGGGCAGCTGCTGCTGACCAAGAACCCGCTGGCGATTGTCGAAGACCGCTCCCTGGAACTGGTGCCGCCGCTGGAGTGGAGGGTTTCCCTGGCCAGCCGGCTCCGCGGTCTGTTCGGCCGGATCGATGAGGAGCGCGGGTGATCACACTCGCGGGGAAGACGGCTCTGGTGACCGGGGCTTCGCGCGGGATCGGCCGGGCGACCGCCCTGCTCCTGGCCCGGGCCGGGGCGGACGTCGCCCTGACCTGCCGGTCCCGGGTGTCGGACGCCGAGGCCGTGGCGGAAGAGATCCGCCGCCTGGGACGGCGCGCCTGGGTTGGCGCGGGGGACTTGGGCGACGAGTCGAAGGTGGACCGGCTGTTCGAGGAGGCCGCGACCGCCCTGGGCCCTCTGGACTGTTTCGTGGGCAACGCCGGCGTGTGGCCCCCGGAGGAGACCCCGGTCCGGGCGATGGCCACGGCGCGCTGGACGGACACGCTGCGGGCAAATCTCGACTCTGTCTTCCTGACGACCCGGGCAGCGCTCCGACGTCTCAGAATTCCCGGACGCGTGGTCCTGGTGGGGAGCACCGCCGGGCAGCGCGGAGAGGCCTTCCACGCCGACTACGCCGCTACCAAGGGCGCCATGATTTCGTTTGTCAAATCGTTGTGCGTCGAGTGCGCCCCAGGGATCACGGTCAACTGTGTCGCCCCGGGGTGGGTAGATACCGAGATGAGCTGGCCGGCGTTCGGCGATGGGGGGCGGGAGCGGATCACCGCGACCATACCGCTCGGTCGGCTGGCGACTGCCGAGGACGTGGCCGGACCGATCGTCTTCCTGTGCAGCGACTTGGCGGGCCACATCACGGGGGAGATCCTGAATGTGAATGGGGGGAGTGTGCTCTGTGGGTAGCTCGAAAAGACTTGCCCAGTGCCCAGTGCCCAGTGCCCAGTCGGTACGCCATGGCAGCCAAGGCGCTCTGCCCGCCGGTTGTGACGTGGAACTCGCGGCCGATTCTGCGCATTTCGGAATCGACGATCGGCGCCACCGGGAGGGCACTGGGCACTGGGCACTGGGCACTCAGGCGGAGCCCCTCACTCCGTGATTCATCTGGTTTTCACCGGCGGCACCATCTCGATGCTCCGCGACGAGACGGCCGGCGGGAACGTCCCAACCCACGGCGGTGAGGCGCTGGTTGGGTTTGCTCCCGAGCTTCCCGCGGTTGCACCGTTCCAGATCGATGACTGGGGCCGATACCCGGCCTGCCACATGGGGCAGCAGAAGCTGTGGGAGCTGCGCAACCACCTAGCGGAGGTGGCCCGCGACTCCCAGGGCATCGTGGTGACTCACGGCACGGACACCATCGAGGAAACCGCCTACCTGCTTGCCCGCACGCTCCACCCCGAGGTTCCGATCGCGATTACCGGTGCGATGCTGACCTCGGCGGAAAAGGGGTGGGACGGGCCGCGAAACCTCACCGACTCCGCCCGGGTGGTAGCCAGCGCGGCGAGTCGCGGCCGGGGCACCATGGTGGTCTTCGGCGGACAGATCTTCTCCGGACTCGAGGTCGCCAAAGTGAAGGCCACGGCGCTCGATGCGTTCGCGAACCCGCACGGCACGGCCATCGGCAGGGTTGTGGGCGACCGGGTGGAGTTCGCCGAGCCGCCGAGCCACCGGGGCGCCGTGACGCCCACAGGCCTGACGGCCCGGGTCGCCATGATTCCGATGGTCATCGGTGACGAAGGGCAGCTGCTCGACCTGGCGCGGCCGACGCACGATGGAGTTGTCATCGTCGCGTTCGGGAGCGGCAACCTCCCGCCCGGTGCGGTTCCGGCCATCCGGCGCTGGATCGCCGACGGCAAGCCGGTGGTGCTCGCCAGCCGCTGCCTCTATGGCGAGGTCACGCCGGTGTACGCCTTCCCGGGCGGCGGAGCCACCCTGGTGCGCGACGGGGTCATCCCCGCCGGACCGCGCACGCCGAGCCAGGCGCGGATGGAGCTGACGATCTGCCTCTCCGCCGGGGTGAGGTATGGAGAAGGGGAACGGGGAACGGGGAACGGGGAACGGGGCGCTCGCTGACGGCAACTCCTTGTTGAGATTCTCCATGGCTTACCTTGATTCGTCAGTAGGAATCCCGTTCCCTGTTCCCCGTTCCCCATTCCCGGTATCCCGTTCCCCGTTCCCCATTCCCATACTCTCATGACATTCCCTGCCCGCCTCGAGATTCCCGACGATGTTCTCGAGATCGCCGAGACCTTGGAACGGGCGGGGTACGAGGCGTGGTGCGTGGGGGGGGCCATCCGGGACACGCTGCTGGGCGAATCCAATACCGATTACGACATCGCGACCTCCGCGACGCCGGACGCGGTGCAGCAGCTGTTCCGCCACACGGTACCGGTGGGCGAGCGGTTCGGCACCGTCGCCGTGCGAACTCGTCGGCGGCACCATGAAGTCACCACCTTCCGCCGCGACGTGACCACCGATGGCCGGCACGCGGAAGTCGCGTTCGGGGTGGCCCTCGAAGACGACCTGGCCCGGCGGGACTTCACGATCAACGCGATTGCCTACCATCCGCTGCGGCATGAGTGGCGGGACCCGTTCCTCGGGGCGCAGGACCTGCAGGCCGGCGTGCTCCGCGCAGTGGGAGACCCGGAACGCCGCTTCCGGGAAGACTACCTTCGGATCCTGCGAGCCCTCCGGTTCGCCGCGAGGTTCGAGTTCGCCATCGAACCCGGCACCTGGAATGCGATGCGCGGCACCGCTGACGGCCTGGCGCAGCTCTCCGCGGAACGGGTGCGGGAGGAGTGGTTCAAGGGCCTGAGGACGGCCCGGAGCCTCCCCCGTCTGATCCAGTTGTGGGTCGACAGCGGGGCGGCGCAGGTCTGGCTGCCGGAGCTGCTGCACGATCTGCCGACGGCCGCTCCTCCGGCACCGGCCGCGCCGCCGGCTGACTCGCGACACCCGCACGTGGGGCGACTGGCCGAGCTGGCCGCGGCACTGCCCGCCCTTCTGGACGATCGCGGTCGCGAACTGCCCCGCGATCCGGTCCTGCTGACGACCCTGCTCTGTCTGGACCCGGTCGCGGTCCTGGTACGACTCCGAGGCTCCAACGCCGAGATCGCCCGGGCCACGGCCATGCTTACCGGTCCCGCGGAGCCCGAGGGGACGACTCCAGTGGCGGTACGCCGGTGGATGGCGGCCGTGGGAGACGCCGCGGATGATCTCACCCAGCTCTGGCGACTGCGCCATGGCGCTTCGCCACTGTGGGAGCCGGTGATGCGGGGAATCCGGGAACGGGGCGAGCCGCTGACCAGGAAGCAGCTCGCGGTGACCGGCACCGACCTGCAGGAGATCGGAGTCGTGACGGGCCCCCAGATGGGAGCGATCCTCGACCGTCTGCTCGCGGTGGTGGTGGACGATCCGCGGCTCAACAGCCGCGACGTGCTGCTCGCCCGGGCCAGAGCACTCCGGTGAACGCGCTGCTGTTCGCGCTGGTCGCCGCGCTCGGCAACGTGGCCGGCGGCTATGCGGTGATCCACAATGTTCGGCGGGGCCTCGCCGTCATCGATCTGTTCCTGGCCTTTGGGGCGGGATTCATGCTTTCGGTGGCCCTGCTGGAGGTGGCTCCCGAGGCGATTGCCCGGCGGGCGGACGCACCGATCTATCTGCTCGGCGGCTATCTCGCCGTGCACCTCGCCCAGCACGTGCTGGTGGGACACTTCCACTTCGGTGAGGAAACCCACCATCTCAGCGCGCGGGAGGGGCTGACCGTACTGGGCGGGCTCCTGTTGCACACCTTCTTCGACGGGGTGGCGATCGCCAGCGGCTTCCTGGTGTCGGGACGGCTCGGCCTGCTGCTGTTCCTCGCGGTATTCCTGCACAAGCTTCCCGAAGGACTCACCATGGCCAGCGTCATGCTGGCAGGCGGGCAGGGACGCGGCCGGGCCATCGCGGCGGCGGGTCTGCTCGGCGTGTTCACGGTTCTGGGAGTTCTGCTGACCGAACGGGTGGCTCCACTGGTAGATCATGGGTTGGCGATTTCAGCCGGAGTGACCCTGTACGTCGCGGCATCGAACCTGGTGCCGGAGTTTCAGGCCCACCGCGGCCTGCACATGCCGCTGGCGTTCTTCAGCGGGGCCGGGATGTTCTTCGTGTTGAAGAAGCTGATCGGCGAGCTGGTGCGATGATCGGCGGCTCGGCCGATAGCCGATAGCCGATAGCCGATAGCCGCCAGCTATCTTTCCCCTATGAGCTCTCCCTCGCTGTTCATCCTTCCCGAGCCGCTCGCCGCCAGGATGCGACCCCGGTCGCTGGAGGAGTGCGCAGGCCAAGAGCAGCTGCTCGACCCCGGCCACCCTCTGGGTGACGCAATCCGCCGGGGTGATGTGGGGAGCTGCATTTTCTGGGGCCCGCCAGGGTCCGGCAAGACGACCATTGCCCGGCTCATTGCCAGGCATACCGACCGCGAATTCGTGGAGCTCTCCGCAGTGCTGGATGGAGTCCCCCGGGTCAAGGAGATCATCCGCGAGGCGGCCCAGCGCCGGGTGCTGGGTCGCGGCACCGTACTGTTCTGTGACGAGATCCACCGCTTCAACCGGGCCCAGCAGGACGCCTTCCTGCCGCACGTCGAGCGCGGGACCGTTACCCTGATCGGGGCCACCACGGAAAACCCGAGCTTCGAGCTGAACGGGGCGCTCCTGTCACGGTGTCAGGTCTACGTGCTCGCGCCGCTCACGCCCGCGGCCATTGTTTCCCTGCTGGAGCGCGCCCTGGCCGAGCCGGAGCGCGGCTTGGGCGCACTCGAACTCCGTGCCGACCCCGATGCGATCAGCCTGCTCGCGGAGCAGTCCGACGGAGACGCTCGCCGGGCGCTCACCGTCCTCGAGGGCGCCGCGCGCCTGGTCGGCCCTCGGGGCCACATCACCGCGGACTTGGTGGTCAAAACGCTGGGCCGGCGGGTCCCGGCCTACGACAAGAACCGGGAAGAGCACTTCAACATGCTCTCCGCCTATCACAAGTCGCTCCGAGGCAGCGACCCGCAGGGTGCGCTCTACTGGATGGCCCGGATGCTGGAGGGTGGCGAGGACCCGATGATCCTGTTCCGCCGCGCGATCGCCATGGCTGCGGAGGATGTCGGCCTGGCGGACCCGGAAGCTCTCAAGCTGGCCGTCGCCGCGCGGGACGCCTACCACATGCTGGGACCTCCGGAGGGCTACCTCCCCCTCGCCGAGATGACCATTTACCTCGCCACCGCGCCCAAGTCGAATCGGACCAAGGAGGCCCTTGGTGCCGCGCTCGAGGCGGCCCGGCGCACTCCGGCAGAGCCGGTGCCGCTGCATATCAGGAATGCGCCGACCGGGCTGATGAAAGAGCTGGGCTACGGGGCGGGGTATCAATACGCCCACGATGCGTCCACCGCATATATCCCCCAGGAGTATCTGCCGGAACGGTTGCGGGGCCACACGCTCTACGCGCCGAGCTCCATGGGGTTCGAAAAGCGGATCCGGGAGCGTATGGAATGGTGGGAGAGCCAAAAGCACCGGGAACGGGGAACGGGGAACAGGGAACGGGATGAAAAGACTGGGGAACGGGGAACGGCGAACAGGGAACGCGGAGAGTAGTTCCCATTCCCCGTTCTCCGTTCCCTGTCACCCTCCACCTTGCTCCCCCACTCGCCCTTATATTCCGGCATGCGACCACTCCTCCCCCCGGTGCTCGTCGCAGTGATCGCCGCCTGCGGCACCGGTGCTGTGCACCCACTGACGTTCATCCGGCCCGACGTTCGGCTGCACCATCTCGAGCTGCGGAACGTGGGTCTCTCCGGCGGGACGCTTGGTCTGGTTCTGGCATTCCACAATCCGAACAAGCTCAGCCTGCAAGGTACCCACCTGCAGGCGGGAATCGACATTGAGGGGAACCACTTCGGTGACGTGGACCTGTCGGATGACTTTTCGCTTGCCGCGCGAGACACCACTCTGCTCACCGTGCCGCTTAGTTTCCGCTGGACAGGGGTGGCGGCGGCGGCGCGCTCCGTACTTGAGTACGGTGCTGTGAATTACTCGATTACCGGCCAATTCAGTGTGATCACGCCGATGTGTTCCGAGTGCGAGATCCCGTTCTCGGGGCAGGGGAACGTTCCCCTGCTCAAGCCGTAGCTCGGGGGAGCCGGCCATCCGCCAGCTGATTCCGATCGAGTCGCCGGTCGAGCGCGCCGTGCTGGTGGGCGCGCCGCGCAAGGGCACGGATGACGCCCAGCACCTCGCGGAGCATCTGGATGAGCTGGCCCGCCTGGCCGACACCGCCGGTGCTACGATCGTCGGCCGAATCTCTCAGCAGGTTGCCGCCCCCAATCCCGCCACCCTGATCGGCGAAGGCAAGGTCGAGGAACTGAAATCCGTGCTTCAGGCCGAGCAGGGCACGCTGGTGCTGTTCGACGAGGAGCTGACCCCGAATCAGGGAGCCAACCTCGAGCAGGACCTCGGGGTACGGGTGATGGATCGCACCGAGCTGATTCTGGACATTTTCTCCACCCGGGCCCGTACCCACGAGGCCAAATTGCAGGTCGAGCTGGCGCAGCTCGAATACCTGCTTCCCCGGCTGGCCCGCATGTGGACCCACCTTTCACGCATCCGCGGCGGGATCGGTCTCCGGGGGCCCGGCGAGACCCAGCTGGAGACCGATCGACGGATCATCCGGCGGAAGATCCAGGCGCTGCGGGGGAAACTGCGGGAGTGGGAGAGCCACCGGGAGGTGCTCCGCTCGGGGCGCTCGCCGATGCTGGCCGTGGCTCTTGTGGGTTACACCAACGCCGGAAAGTCGAGCATCCTCCGGATGCTCTCGGGAGAGCACGACATCTTCGTCGAGGATCGCCTGTTTGCCACGCTCGACACCCTGACCCGGGAAGTGGACCTGGGGGAAGGCTGCCGGGCCCGAGTGTCGGACACCGTGGGTTTCATCCGCAAGCTGCCCCACCACCTCGTTGCCAGTTTCCGCGCCACCCTGGAGGAAGTCCGGGAGGCCGATGTAATGCTTCATGTGGTGGATGCCAGCCACCCCGGGTGGGAGCAGCAGATGCGGGTGGTTGACCAGGTGCTGGCCGAGATCGGCATCGGCGACCGGCCGGTACTCCCGGTATTCAACAAGATGGATGCGGTGGCGGACCCGGCGGCCTTCGGGGCGCGGGTGCGTGAACTGTTCCCCGAGGCGTTACTCGCCTCCACGATGCGGATCGGCGGGCTTGACGAGGTGAAGGCGGAGCTCAGAAGCCGGGAGCGCCGCCTCCGGCCGCCGGTTACGGTGCTGGTCCCGCTCACGGATGGGGCCCGGTTGGCGTCGCTGTACCGGATCGGGGAAGTGGTGACCCAGACCGTGGTGGGCGACCGTCATGTCGTGCGGGTCCGCCTCGCACCCTGGCAAGTGGCGCAGCTGCGGCGGGAAGGGCTGGAAGTCCGGGAGGAGAGGTTCGGGGAGAGGAGAGCTGGATAGGGAACGGGGAACGGGGAACAGGGAACAGGGAACGGGGAACAGGGAACAGGGAACAGGGAACAGGGAACGGGGAACAGGGAACGGGGAACGGGGGAAGTCCGACCGTTCCCCGTTCCCCGTTCCCCGTTCCCCTTTCCCCATTATTGCTTGCCTGACAACACCTGCTCCAGAATCAACCACCGGTTCATGCCGGCGAACTTCTGGTGCATCTTGGTGAGGGGTGCCCCGCCGGCGGCTTCGTCCTCCTCGATCTGCAGGTCGGCCAGGGCCTCCAGGCCCCGCGCCGCGAACTTCCGAAGGCCCTTGTCGAGCGCCAGACCTACCGTGCGGAAGTTGAAGAGGGTCGAGAACTGCAAGGTGTACCCCAGGTCCGCCAGCTGCTGATTGGTGATGAGGGTCCCGGCCTTCTTGGCCTTACCCCAATACAGCGAAGGCGAGAGGTTGAAACCCAGCATCTGATTGGGATAGTGCTTGCGTATGCCCTCCGCGAACGCCTGCGGCTGCTCCAGGTCGACGTTGTTGAATTCCGCCCAGATCACGTCGCAACCAAGCTCCGCGGCCTCCCAGGCGTCCTCCACTGCCATCTTCACGCCGCCGGACGACTGGCCCGGCAGGGCGCCGTCCACTGAATCGGTCCGCGCAATGATGACCAGGTCGGTGCCATTGGCCTCTGCCGCGGCCCGAATGGCCTTGAGCTTGGCGAGCCAGGCCTCGCGGGGCACCAGGACCTTGTCGCGCTTGGCCTTGCCCACGTTGACGATGTGCCCGCAGGTGCGGTCCGCAGGGTCCTGGTTCTCCAGATGGACTCCGGCGGCTCGGGCCCGGATCAGCTCGGTGGCCAGCGCGAAGGTCTGGGTCGGGCCGCCGAAGCCCGCCTCCATGTCCACGAACATCGGCGGCACCGAGAGCAACTCCCTTCCCTCGGTATCGTAGTAGTGAGTGTGGCGGGCGCCCTCGATGCCTTTCCACAGCTCATGGACCAGGTCGACCATCTGATGCGAATGATAGACCCCGATGTCGGGGTACATGTTCTTCACCGCCGCCAGCTGCCAACCGCTGCCGTACAGGGCCTTGAATCCCACGCGGGTCATGATGGCGGCAGTGTAGGCGTCGTAGGCGCCCACTGTGTGCAGATACGACCGCTTGTCCCGCGCCTCGTGGAGGAGCCTCCGCAGCTTGGTGCCCGGATGCTCCAACTCGGGCGGCGCCAGCAGCTTGGCGATCTCTTCACTGGGGTAGACCGCTTTCTTGCTCGCGGGCGGGGTGGCGGTGGCCATGGACTTCCTCCTTGGGGTGACTCATGGCGGGACGGACTCGGCGCCCGCACTCTATGGGGATGCTACGGCCGACAGGTGGTTCCCGGCAAGCGGGGAGGTCCTCTCAGCCGTATATTTATCAAATGTGAAAACTTTCACAAGCCCCCGTCCCTGCCCACC
>DATBLR010000007.1:0-5710 GCA_036555275.1 Gemmatimonadales bacterium
GTGGGTGAATTGCTACCATGCCTACCCGGCGCATGCCGCCTTTGGAGGCTACAAGCAGTCGGGCATCGGCCGGGAGACCCACAAGATGATGCTCGACCACTACCAGCAGACCAAGAACATGCTGGTGAGCTACAGCCCCAAAAAGCTCGGCTTCTTCTAAGTCGATGGAAGTCGCCCGGGTGGCCATAACGCCCGCAGCAAGGGCCGTACTCCGTCAGCTGGTGGCGGAGCACGGCCCGCTCCTGTTCCATCAGTCCGGGGGCTGCTGCGACGGCAGCGCCCCCATGTGCTATCCGGCGGGGGAGTTCAAGCTGGGCCAGCACGATGTTCACCTGGGCGATGTCGAGGGGATCCCGGTCTACATCGGCGGCCAGCAGTATCAATTGTGGCAGCACACCCAGTTGCTGATCGATGTCATCCCCGGGCGCGGTAGCGGCTTCTCGCTCGAAGCCCCGCTCGGGGTCCGGTTCCTCACCCGCTCTCGGGTCTTCGACCCCGTCGAACAGGCATGGCTTGCCGGGTGCCCGCCCCGCGTGGGGCCGCCGCGATAGCCTGGGCACAGCGAGTGCCTAACGTCCGACGGACGGGAATGGCGGCCCACTGATGGCGGGTCGTCCGTCCTGTCCGTCCCGTCCCCTCCCCTCCACCAGCGCGCTCACCCAACCCGGTGATCTGTTCCCCGGTATGTGCCGAGCTCACCGTGAGGCGAGGGCCGGCTTGGCCTGGCTCAGGTTGCGCTGCCTGGCTTGAATGCAAACCACCCGAACCCAAGGGCAAGCAGGGCGTAGATGGCCACCGTCGACCAGCCCAGCTCGCTCACCAGGTGGTTGCGCACCGCATAGAGTGCCACATGCAGGCCTACCAGGTTGCCGAGGCCTGCCCCGACGGCGATGTTGCGCGCCAATGCCGGCTCCCGGACCGACCGGAGGCTGAGCAGGATGAGGCCGGCCTGAACCAGGGCAGCGCCGAAGAAACGCGTCATGATGTAGCCGACGGGGCCGGTCGAGGCGCTGTACAGGGCGAGCGTCCGGACCGGGGCGAGGTAGAACCCGAAGCCGAAGACCAGAGCAAGAGCGCCGGACACGGTGAGCAGGGCCTTGAGTCGCATGGCGACCTCCTTGTGCCGCTGCCTCATACTGCAGCACCGGGAGCCCTCTGCCCAGCATGACTTGTGAGGCGGATGAACACGCATCAAGGCCGGTCCTAACTGGCTTCGAGCACTTCTCCCAGCGCGTCGGCCAATCCCTCAATATGCTCCGTGGTGTGCGCTGCGCTCACCGTGATGCGGAGCTGCGACTTGCCCGGTGGAACGCTCGGTGGCCGCACCGCCCCGACCAGAAAGCCGTGCTCTAGCAACCTCCGGCCAATCGTGATTGTCCGGTCTGCCTCGCCGATGACCAGCGGGGCGATATGGCCGGGGCACTGCGGCGCCAGTGGGTGACCCAGCGCGGCCAGGCCGGCGCGAAGCCGGGCGACGTTCTCGCCGAGCCGGTGTCGCCTCCAGCTCTCTTCCCGGAGAATCCGAAGGGCTGCCAGGGCTCCGGCGGCCAGCCCGGGTGGTGACCCGGTCGTGAAGATGAACGACCGCGTGCGGTTGAGCAGCAACTCGCGCAGCATCTGCGAGCCGGCGATGAACGCGCCGGCGGTGCCGAGGGCCTTCCCCAGGGTGGCCATGGTCACGTCGATGTTTCCGGTGACTCCCCAGTGCTCGGCCGCCCCGGCGCCGCTTGGCCCTATCACCCCCGTGCCGTGGGCGTCATCGAGGTAGATCCAAGCGTGGTGCTCCTGGGCAAGCTGGACCAAGGCGGCAAGCGGGAACAGGTCGCCGTCAATGGAGTACACCCCCTCCACCACGACCCAGCGGCGACGATAGCGATCGCGGTCTTCCGTCAGCATCCGGGCCAGCGCGCCCAGGTCGCAGTGGGGGAAGGTGCGGGTCGTCGCGCGCGACAGCCGGCACCCGTCGATGATGGAGGCGTGGTTGAGCAGGTCGGAGTAGATGACATCCTCGCGCTGTGCCAGTACCGGTATCGTCCCGGTATTGGCCGCGAAGCCGGAGGAGAAGAGCAGGGCGGCCTCCGCGCCCTTGAGCTCCGCCAGCTGACGCTCCAGCTCCTCATGGAGGGGATGATTGCCGGCGATGCTCCGCGAGGCGGCGGCTCCGGTGGCAGTGCCGGCACCGGCGTTGGCTAGCGCCCGCGCAATCCGGGGGTCCGTGGCGAGGCCGAGATAATCGTTGGAGGAGAAGTCGATTGCGTCCTGCCCGTCAACCCGGATCTCCGCACCACCGCCACCCCGCCGCTCCACTCGGCGGAGGGTGCGGTACAACCCGGCTTGGCGCAGCAGATCGAGCTCGCGCTCGAGAGTGTCAGAGAGCGATGCCCCGTCGTGCTCTCCTCCTCTTGTCCTCTCGTCCCCTCGTTCCCCCCTCAACACAACCGCTCGTGATTCTCCAACCCCAGAAACGCGTCCGCCAGTACCGGATCGAACTGGTTCGCGCGTAACCGACGGATCTCCTCGAGGGTATCCGCTACCGACCAGGCCGGACGGTAGGGTCGGTCGTGGGTGAGAGCATCGAACACGTCCGCGAGGCTGACAATCCGCGCCGGTAATGGAATCCGTTCACCGCTCAGGCCCGCGGGATAACCGCGCCCGTCCCACCATTCGTGGTGGCTCAGCGCAATCGCCTCGGCCATCTGGATCGCCGGGGAGCGGCCGTTACCCAACATTCGCGCTCCGATCGTCGTGTGGCTCTTGATCACCGCGAATTCGTCGGGTCCCAGTTGGCCCTGCTTCAGGAGCACGGCGTCGGGGATACCGATCTTGCCGACATCGTGGAGCGGCGCGGCCCGGGTCAGCAGCTGGATCTGCTCTTCGGGGAGGTCGATGGCCTGAGCCAGGGTCGCCGCGGTGGCGGCTACGCGGTAGGTATGCTGGCCGGTTTCGTCATCACGGAGCTCGGCGGCAGTGGCCAGGCGTTGCAGGATCTCCAGCTGCGACTCGTCCAGCTCCCGGGTCCGCTCCGCCACTCGCTGTTCCAGCTCCCGGTTGTGCGCTTCCAGCTCCTGATGCAGGGCGCGGGTTTCCAGCAGGTTGCGAATGCGCAGGACCACTTCCGGTATGTTGAATGGCTTGCCGATGAAATCCTTTGCCCCGGTCGCGAGGGCCTGCTGGCGTGGTTCGGCCGAGTCCTCGCCGGTAAGCATGATGATCGGGAGGTACGCCGAGCGGGGCGTGGCGGCCATCAGCCTGGCCAGTAGCTCCAGACCATCCAGTCCGGGCATCCGCAGGTCCAGCAGCACCAGATCGGGCTGTAACTCGCGGAACGCCGCTTCGGCGAGATAGGGGTCCGTGATCGGATGGACGCGCTTGTAACCGGTGCGAGTCAGGATCCGAGTGATTGCCTGAATGCTCAGGGGATCATCGTCAACGATGAGGATACAGGCGTCGGCCTGGCCGGCCACGGAGGGCACCAGCATCTAGCGGCAACTTCTCGGAAACGCTGTTGCCATAACCGGGGAGGGGCTCCGACTGGGCGGTACGAGCACGTTTGCCCAAGATATCGGAGGCTGTGGACGGGGGCCAGTTGCCGCTGCGCCCGGCTTCGCAACCTATCCCGCCGTCCCGCCGTCCCGCCGTCCCACTGTCCCGGCGTCCGCCCGCCTGCCCGCCCGCCCCTCACGCTCTCATCGCCGCCGCGAGCACCCCCGGGACGCGGCCCCAGCTTGCCTGCTCCTCCAGCCCGGTCATCCGCCGCATCAGCGTGTCGGCGGTGCGATGAGTGTGGAAGTAGGAGGGCTTTGGCGTCATGGTCACCGGATGGCGCAATACCGCCTTCTCGATGCCTTCGATCATTGGGGTGTTGTGCACCCAGCCGCACCCGCTCTGGATATTATCGCGCGACGAGGAGGGATGGGCACCCCAGGGCGGAGCCGCATAGGCGAAGACGTATCCCGACCACGCGTTGACGGCCACGACTCCGTAGCGGAGCCGCACGATCGCCTGCTCCACGGCCTGCGCGACCCGGGGGTCTTTCATGAGCTTCGGGTGCACCACCATGCCGGCGGAGAGGGTTCCCCACAGCCGGTCGTTGGCGAAATTCACTGCCTCCTCCAGGAACTCCACTGGGTCGTCGCTCGCCACCTGGGTCTCCGAAATGATCGAGCAGAAGGGCTCGGTGTTGAAGGCCGGTTCGTTCCTGTCCGTCGGATCGAGGTCGGGCAGAATGGTCCACGGCAGGCTGTCCGGGCCTGCCGTGCCGAGGAGCTTCCTGGTTTGCCGCCACCCCGCCAGCGCCTGCCAGCGGTCCTTGGCCCCAGGGTAATAGGCCTTCCGGACCGGAGTGGCAGCCAGCGTCCGCTCGAGGGCGGCCAGCAGGTCGTCCCGTCCCTTCCAGCCTCGAGGGGTGACAACCATCGTGGCCGCGTTGCAGTTGAAGGAGGCGTTGCAGGCGACCGCGGCCCCGATGTCCTGCGCCTGATAGGCAAGCTCGCTGGCGGTGTATGGACCAGGGACCACGATCACCGGAGAGACGTTCCCCAGCTCCGCCGTCACTGGCTTGTTCACGAGCGGACGGTCGTGAGCCTTCCGCGCGTTGCGCTCGGGCCCCGGCGGCCCCCAGACGATCCGGTCGTAGCTCTTGTCGGAGCCCGTGATGTGGACCTCGTCGATCCCCGGATGGTTGACGAGGTATTCCCCCTCCTCCGAGCCGCCGTAGACGATCGCCAGGAATCCCTCAGCGATGGCTCTCGCGAAAGCGATCTCCAGGTACGGGCCGACGTAGGCGTTGACCGGGTTCATCTTGATGACGCAGGTCTTGCCCTCGTTGAACAGCTTGGTGATCGCGTCCATGGAGGGGATCGCGTTGATGTTGCCGGCGCCAAGGATCAGGGCCACCCGACCCTGGTGGTCGGGGGCCTTGTAGAATTGCGCCCGTGACTCGTGGAAACCCGCTTCGGTGACCCCAGCCTGCAGATGTACGTCGACCCGCACCCCATTGAACAGCAGCCCGTCGATCGCCCCGGTCGGAAATACCTGGACCGCGAGGCGGCCGTCTGGCGTCCGGCTCAGTTCGCCGGTCGGGGTGTTGCCGGTATGCTTGAGCGCAAGCAGCGATTGCTGGATGAGCCGCAGGTGACGTACGACGACGAAAGGCCCCAGGGCCCATTCCTCTCCTTCCAGTGGTGTGCCGAGCGGAATGCCCTTGGCGAGACACGCGGCCCGGACGCTATCCTCGGCGATCTGGAGGTAGCCAAGTTGCATGCTGCGGGCCAGCGCCACCCGCTCATCCAGAGAGAGTCGGGCGAACCGGCTTGCGCTCTCGCGAACAGTGTCGACCGCCGTCTCAAGTTCGCGCCGGGAACTGCCGGCCGGGGCTTCTCGTCTCAGACCCTGGGCCTCCGGGCGAGTCAAAGTGGCTGGTGTCATGGGGTCGGCTCCTCGATCAAGGGGAGTACCGCCAAGCTGGCGTGTGAGTCGCCAGTCGGTCGTCTTGCTCATCCCTAACTCGGGGCCTACAATAGCTGAGAGGAGTCAGCCCACAGTCAGCCAGCTGTCAGCCATGCCTTGCATCGGTGCTTGATGCTCCGCCTCCGTACCTTCGGCAGCCCAGCAGTGGAGCGGGACGGGGTGGTCCCAGAGGGCGCCGCGACCCAGCGAAAGCCGCTTGCCCTGCTCACCCTGCTTGCCGCGGCGGGGGAACGAGGCCACA
>DATBLR010000013.1:0-47965 GCA_036555275.1 Gemmatimonadales bacterium
GCCGTGGCATTGCCTCCGACCGATACCTGCACGGTGTCGGTCCCGCTGAACAGCAGCAGGCTGCCCGCGTACATCTCCAGCGTGACCTCCAGGTCCTCGGTCGCGTTCTGCAGGGTGACCGGGATGTCGAGTTGCAGCTGCTGGCTGTTCGCGTTGAAATGCCGGCCGATGATCGGCCGGAGCGTGTCGGTCGGGGGCCGCACGATGATCACCCGCACGCTGTCCAGGACGAGCGGCGCGAACTGCGCGTACTCGTTGAAGGTGGGAATCAGGCGCAGGGTGCCGATGCCGGGACGCCCCGGGCTCACCGGATTGTCGGTGCAGGTCACCAGCAGGAGGGCGAGGAGCGGGGTCAGGGCTGCGCGAAGCGCACGGCCCATCGCCCACTCAGCGCGCAGGCGCTTCGGGCTCAGGGGCATTATCCGGTGATCGAGATGGATGCCCCAATTGGCGGAATCCGGGAGCGGATGTCAATGGTGGAGCCGGCGTCCGGCCCTGGACGGGAAGCAAACCGGGGTCAGCTCCTGGCCGCCCGGCTCCGGCGCCGGGACCGGGCGGAACCCCGGCCCCGAGCGCGATTTACAGCAGACCTGACTTGGCCGACTGCCACAGCTTGACCAGCCGGTCGAACCCGTCCTGCAGGATCTCCACCTGCTGGGGACTGGGAGTGGCAGCCAGCGCGGTATCCAGCTCCTCCACGATGCGCCCCATTTCCCGGCGATTCTGCTCTGCGCACGCGCGGCGAATCTCCGCCAGCTTGCGGCCGATTTCGGTGCGGACGCCTTCGTCCGTTGGAACTTGCCAGAGGTAGGCGGCGCTGTCCTTGCCGCTAATGCACAGTTCTCCCAGCCGGTCCACCAGCGGGAAACCGGTGCTCTTCGGGTCACGCATGGTCGCTCCCTGCATAGCGTTACCTCCATTCGGTCGGCCGGCTCGGTGGCTTCATGGATGCCGGCGTCGCGGGCCAGACCAGCAGGAACCGCGCCGGATGGGGGGCGGTGTGTGCCGGGTCACGGAAGTGCGGTGTTGCTCGTTATCTTGTGTCGGCTATCGGCTATCGGCTATCGGCTATCGGCTATCGGCTATCGGCTATCGGCTGTCGGCTGTCGGCTGTCGGCCGAACGCTGAACGCTGCACGCTGAACCCTGCACGCTGAACGCTGAACCCTAACGACCCCCTCCCATGCTCAAACCCGGCGACCCCGCTCCCCCTTTCACGCTCCCGTCCGACGGCGGCGGGACGATTGCACTCAAGGATCTGCGAGGAAAAAAAGTGGTTCTCTACTTCTATCCGAAGGACGACACCAGCGGCTGCACGGTCGAGGCCTGCGAGTTCCGCGACAGCTGGGCCCAGGTGCAGGCGAGCGGCGCGGTGGTGCTCGGCGTTTCCCCCGACGGTCTGGCTTCGCATCAGAAGTTCAAGCAGAAGCACCAGCTCCCGTTTCCGCTCCTCGCCGACGAAGACCATGCCGTGGCCGAGCGCTATGGAGCGTGGGGGGAGAAGAGCATGTATGGCCGGAAATACCGCGGAATCCTTCGCACCACGTTCATCATCGACGAGCATGGCCGGATCGCGAAGGTGTTCCCCAAAGTGAAGCCTCGGGGGCACGCGGCCGAGGTCCTGGCCGGCCTGCAGGCCGTCAGTTAGTGAGCCGGATCACTGGGGGATTGTGAAGGCGATCGCCTGACAGAACGGTTGACTGTATGGGGCGGGGTTGCTACTGTCGGCCCGTTCGTGCAGTCATCCTTCCAGCAGGGAGGCTCCATGCGGCACAGGAATTCGATCATCGCGGGTGCGCTGCTCCTGGCAGCTGCCAGTCCCGCGTTGGCCCAGAAAGCCGGAACGGTTGAGATCGGCGCTTTCGGGCGTTATTCGAGCTTCGATAAGGTTCTGCACTTCGACGATCGGGCGGGCTTTGGCGGGCGGCTGGGCATCTTTGTGCTCCGCAATCTCGCGGTGGAAGGCGATGCCAGCTACACCGCGACCGAAGCGACCGGCGGGGAATTCGTTCGCGCGATCCCGCTTCACGGTCGCCTCGTCTACAATCTGCCTCTCGGTCAGCACGTGGCGTTCCTGCTCGGTGGCGGCTACACCCGGCAGCTGTTCCGTCGCGACTATCGTGAGACCCGGAGCGGTGCGGGCGGGCTCGTGGGGCTCAGACTGGGGACGGGGGGATTGTTCACGGTCCGGTTGGACGTGACCGGCGACTACATCCCCACCGCGGAGACCAAGTTTCTGCCGCTCCAGCTTCCGGGGGTGGAGCAGCAGGACCACAACTGGCATTGGGGTGGACAGGGCGGGCTGTCGCTCATGCTGGGCGGCAAGCGCGATGGCGACAAGGACAAGGACGGCGTGCGGGACTCGCAGGACCAGTGTCCGGCGACGCCGGCCGGAGAGCGGGTGGACGCTACCGGCTGCCCGTTGCCGAAGGATGCCGACGGCGACGGAGTCACGGACAACCTGGATCGCTGCCCCGACACGCCGGCCGGAACCCCGGTCGATGCCACCGGCTGCCCCAGAGACTCGGACGGCGACGGGGTGATCGACGCCGCGGACAAGTGCCCCAGTACACCGGCGGGAACCCCGGTCGATGCGAGCGGCTGTCCCAAGGACTCGGACGGCGACGGGGTGAGTGACGCCGCCGACAAGTGCCCCAATACGCCGGCTGGGACGGCGGTCGACCCCAATGGCTGCCCCAAGGACTCGGATCACGACGGGGTGACTGACGCGCTGGACCGGTGCCCGGACACTCCGGCCGGGACGGCCGTGGATGCCACTGGCTGCCCGAAGGATTCCGACGGCGACGGAGTAGCCGATGCGGGCGACAAGTGCCCCGGCACCCCGGCAGGAACCAGCGTGGACGCGGTCGGATGCCCCGCGCTGTTCGCCGCCGGCAAGGCGCTGGTGCTCCAGGGCGTGAACTTCACGACCGGGAAGGCGACCCTGCTGCCCGAGTCGCAGACAATCCTGGATAAGGTGGCCGAGTCGCTGAACAACAACCCCGATGTCACGGTGGAGGTAGGTGGACACACCGACAACACCGGGAGCAGGGCCACCAACCTGCGGCTTAGCCAGGCCCGGGCGATCACGGTGCGGGACTACCTGATCAGCAAGGGCGTGGACGGCGCCCGGATCACCGCGAAGGGCTACGGTCCGGACGTTCCGGTGGCGGACAACAAGACGGCCACCGGCCGCGCCGCTAACCGTCGGGTGGAGCTCAGCCGGACCAACTGATCGGCTGGCGCTGAGCGCGCGTGGAAGGGCCGGGGAAGTCTCCCCGGCCCTTTCCGTTCCCCTCCACCGGGTCCCCGCCTGCGATTATTCTTCGTCCCCTATGCGAGCGCCACTGCTGGTCGCCGGGTTACTCCCGCTCTGGGCCGCCTGCAGTCCCGCGCCGGCGACCGTCACCATGTCCCCCCCCTCGATCCAGCCGGAGCCGGGAGAACGGCATCTGAGAAACATCCGCCAGCTCACTTCGGGCGGGAACAACGCGGAAGCCTATTTTTCGCGCTCCGGGAAGCAGCTGATTTTTCAGCACCAGGCGCAGGTCAACGCCGGGTGCGACCAGGAATACATCATGAACATCGATGGCTCCGGGGTCCACCGCACCTCGAACGGCTACGGCCGGACCACCTGCGGCTTCTTCTACGCCAACGATACCCGGGTGTTGTACAGCTCGACCTTCCAGCACGACACCGCCTGCCCGCCGCCTCCGGACCGCTCGCATGGTTACGTCTGGCCGCTCGGGCATCTCGAGATCTACACCTCCAGGCCGGACGGGTCCGATCTGCGCCAGCTCACGAGTAACGGTGCCTACAACGCCGAAGCGACGCTGTCCTACGACGGCCGCAAGATCATCTTCACCAGCACCAGGGACGGCGACATCGATCTGTACACCATGAACGTCGACGGCAGCGACGTCCGCCGGATCACCAACCGGATAGGATACGACGGTGGCGCGTGGTTCTCGCCGGACGGCCGCTCCATCGTCTGGCGGGCGGCCTATCCGGTCACCGCCGCGGACACTGCCGACTATCTGGATCTGCTCGGCCGACGGCTGGTACGGCCGGCCCGGGTCGAGGTGTGGGTCGCGGACGCCGACGGCGGCAACCCGCGGCAGGTAACCCATCTCGGCGGCGCCAATTTCGCGCCCGTGTTCACCCCCGACGGAAAGCGGATCATCTTCTCGTCGAATTATCTCAACCCCCGGAGCGGAGCGTTCGACCTCTTCCTGATCAACCCGGACGGTACCAGCCTCGAGCCGGTGACCACCCACCCGGACTTCGACTCCTTTCCGATGTTCAGCTACGACGGAAGGAAGCTGGTCTGGGCATCCAACCGGAATCAGAAGGAACCCGGCGAGACCAACCTCTTCATCGCGGATTGGGTGGAGTGAACTGGGTCAGCGTCGCTGCCGACCGCTGGGGTGAGTGGATCCGGAGCGTGGCGCTGGCGCTGGTCGTGTGGCTGTTGCTCCGCACGTTCGTTGTGCAGGCCTTCCACATCACCTCCGAGAGCATGGAAGGGACCCTGCTGGTCGGAGACGTGCTATGGGTCGCGCGTCCGCTGTACGGCGCCGAAGTCCCCTTCACCGACCGGCGGCTGCCGGCGATCCGCGAGCTGCAGGCGGGTGACATTGTGGTCTTCGGGTCGGTGGAGACCCCCGGCCTCGAAGTCGTGAAGCGGGTGGTGGGTGTGTCGGGGGATACGCTCGCGATGCGGGCCGGTACCCTGATCCGCAACGGCACTCCGCTCGATGAGCCCTATGTGGTGCGAGCCCGCCCGGGCCAGCCCGATCCCCCCGAGTCGCGTGAGGCGATCCGGCGCTGGCAGGAGCCGCGGCTGGCGGGCCCTCATGCCACGCCCTATCAGCCCGACCGGAACAACTGGGGTCCGGTGGTGGTTCCGGCGGACTCACTTTTCGTCATGGGCGATAACCGTGATTTCTCCTGGGACGGGCGCTTCTGGGGCTTCCTGCCGCGCCAGAACGTCCACGGCGGGCCGCTCGTCATTTACTACAGCTTCGATCCGGGGAGCTGGCGTCCGCTGCCGCTCCTCACGGCCACCCGATGGGGTCGGCTGTTCACGGTGCCGAAATAACGGCTGGACCGCATGCCGGAGACCATGACCCCCTCGAAACCCGAAGCCCCGACACTGAACCGGGCCCTCTGGGAGTGGACCAAGTCCATTGTCGTGGCCGTGGGTGTCTGGCTCCTGCTCCGCACCTTCCTGGTAGAAGCCTTCCGCATCCCGTCCGGGAGCATGGAAAACACGCTGCTGGTCGGGGATTTCCTGTTCGTGAACAAGGCGATCTATGGCGCCGAGGTCCCGTTCACAGGCTGGCATCTCCCGGCGTTCCGGGAACCGGCTCGCGGGGATGTGCTGGTGTTCGACTCGGTGGAGGATGAGGGGCTGAAAGTCGTGAAACGGCTGATCGGGTTTCCCGGGGACACCCTCGCGATGAAGGGGGGGACTCTCTACCGGGACGGGAAGCGGGTCGAGGAGCCCTACGCGCGGCACGACAACCCGACCAAGTCCGAATCACCCGAGTCGCGCCAGAAGATGCACGACTGGCAGGTCAAGCATCTGGCCGGTGATACCGCGGGGTACCAGCCGGACCTGCAGGACTGGGGCCCGATCGTCGTGCCGCCTGACTCCTTTTTCATGATGGGCGACAACCGGGACCTGTCGTACGACGGACGCTACTGGGGCTTTCTTCCCCGGAACAATGTCCGGGGCACCCCGCTGGTGGTCTACTACAGTTACGATCCGGACAGCTGGAAGGTGATCCCTCACATCACGGCAATCCGCTGGGGCAGGCTGTTCTCTCGGCCACGATAACTGGGTAGAGGCCGCATGCCTGCGGCCCCTACCCCTTGGGACCGTCCCTGGTTGCCACAGCCGATATTCCGGCAAGGCCAGCCGCGCCACTGGCGACGAAAAACGCTGCCCGCGCACCGGCATGGCCCGCCACCGCCCCTGCCAACAGCGGCCCTCCGATTCTGGCCACCGCTCCCACGCTCTGCAGCAGGCCCAGGGCGCGGCCCTGCTCCGCCGCCGGAGCAACCCGACTGACATAGGCCGAGGCACTCGGGCCGATCACCGCGGCACCCACTGCCAGGACCAGGATCGCCCCGAGGAGCAGCGGCAATCCCCGGCGTGCGCCGGCGTCGAACGCGTAGGGCAAGAGGGCCAGCCCGATGGCGAGCAGCACGGCGCCCCAGGTAAGCAACTTCCGTTCTCCGATCCGCTCCACCAGCCGGCCGATCAGCACCCCTTGGATCACGGCGCTGACAATGCCGATCAGCACGAACAGATAGGCCGTACGGTGCCGATCGAAGCCGAGCGCCCGCTCCACCTGAAGCGGGAATACCACGTACAACACCGTGAAGCCGACGGTGGAGAAGCCGACGGCGCCGAAAGCCATGAGGAATCTGGACCAGTGCACCGGGACGGTGTCCCGGGCTTCCGGGGTGCCGCCCCGGGATTCCGGCAACCATCGCCAGGCCAGGAGGAAGTTGAGCGCCGTGAGGCCGGAGGCGACCAGCCCCGGCGCGGCATCGCCGAAGCGGCTGCTGAGGCCGCCCAGCGCCGGACCCACCACGAATCCCAGGCCGAACGCCGCGCCGATCACGCCCATGGCGCGAGCCCGGCGGTCCGGCGAAGTGATGTCGGCCAGGTAGGCCTGCGCCACGTTGACCGTCGCACCCATGCCGCCGGCAACCAGTCGTGACAGCAGCAGCATCCAGAAGTTGGTCGCGAGGGCGAACAGCAGATAGGACACGGCGCTTCCGGCGAGCCCCACCAGCAGCACCGGACGGCGACCGATCCGGTCGGAAACCCGTCCCCACCAGTGCGCCAGCAGGAACTGCATGAGGGAGAAGCTCGCGACCAGCACGCCGATCGCCGCGTCGCTCACCCGGAACGCCGCCGCGTAGCTGGGGAGGAGCGGCAGCACGATCCCGAACCCGATGAGGTCCAGGAAGACCGTGACGAAGATGAGAAAGCCGGCGGAAACCATGCCCAAAAGTAAGGCGGGGAGAAGAACGGAGAAGGGAGAAAGGAGAAAGGGGGAAAGGGAGAAAGGAGAAGGGAGAAAGGAGAAAGGAGAAAGGGGGAAGGAGCAAGGGAGAACGCGGAGGGCTTCGGCTTCCGCCCATTCTCCCTTCTCCTTTCTCCCTTCTCCTTTTTTCACGTCCTCCTTACTGTTTTCTCGGCTCCTCGGGCGTGGTCACCGAGGCCCTGACCAGATAGGACGCGACCCGGCCGCAGCCTTTGCAGGTCAGGGTGACCCGCCCGGCCGGCTCTTCGTGTCGCTTGGGACTGCGCTCGATGGACGCGGTGCTGCAGGTGGGGCAAACCAGCGGCCTGTGGTCGCGGTCAGCCGCGATCAGAACCAAGGCCTCTGCGGCGCGATACTCTTTGATCCCGCGACGTCCCACGGACCGCCCTTCCGGCGGGTTACATCGGCGCGGGTGTGCCGACCCGCCGGTTCTCAATGTACTGGTCGCTATAAGGGGGCGCAAACATGCTGGGCAGGAGTTTCCGCCTGGGACTGGCCATTCTGATGGTCGCCGCAACGCCGGCGACAGCGCAGCAGGTGCATGAGGTCCGCCTGATTCACGCCGCCGGCGACTTGTTCCGGTTCCAGCCCACCCGAGTCAACGCCCGCCCCGGTGAGGCACTGGAATTCGTGGTGGAAAGTGGTGGTCCATACGTGATCGGTTTCGAGGCCGCCGACCTGTCGCCGCGGGACCGGGAGGCTCTCGATCTGGCTATCCCCGGGCGAACCGGGCCCCTGCGGGGCCCGGTGCTGGCCCGCCCGGGCAGCCGGTTTCGCGTGGTCCTGCCTGACTTGGCGCGGGGGAGCTATCGATTCGTAAGCGTGACGCACCTCGCCTACCGGATGGGGGGCGTCCTGGTCATCCGCTGAGCGAAGCCCCGAAGAGCCGGCGGGTCACGAGCTTATGGGTCGGGGGCGGGGGGCGAATCGCGGTCCCCCTCTTCCCATTCCCGAGGTCGTCCGTACATTGGGTCAGGACCTCCAGCTCGCCCAGGGAACACTATGCGGATGAAATTCCGGCCCGCCATGCTCACGGCGGTGAGCATGCTGCTCGGGGCCTGCGCCGGCGGTCAGCCCCCGCAGGGCCCCACCCCTCAGGATCTCCCGTCGCTCGAGGCGGCGCAGCAGCAACGTCCCCGGGACGCGGGCCTGCTGACTCGCCTGGGGATCGCCTACTACAACGCGAAGCAGTACCCGCGAGCCCGCGACGTCCTGAACAGCGCGCTGACGATTACCCCCCAGAACTTCGCGGCGCACGTGTACCTGGGGCTCGCCTATGAAGAGCTGGGCCGGTTCGACTCGGCTCGAGTGTCATATGCCGCGGCGGCGGCCGAGAGCAAGAGCCCGGCCCAGAAGGACGAGATCGAAAACCATCTCGCGCTGCTCACCCACCGGGAGTTGCGCCAGGCCGCCAAGGACGCGATCGCGCAGGAAGCCTCGCTCTCCGGGCAGGCTCCCACGCCCAATGCCGTGGCCGTGTTCCCGTTCCGCTACCTG
Organism: Gemmatimonadales bacterium; assembly: GCA_036555275.1. Lineage (GTDB taxonomy): Bacteria > Gemmatimonadota > Gemmatimonadetes > Gemmatimonadales > GWC2-71-9 > JADJOM01. The sequence goes on from DATBLR010000013.1 coordinate 8,561, forward strand.
GGTACCAACGCCGAGCTGCAGCCCCTCGGTCGAGGGCTCACCCACCTGATGATTACCGATCTGGGCAAACTCAACCGCCTCACCCTGCTCGAGCGGGAACGGGTTCAGGCGCTGGTGGACGAGCTGGCGCTCACCGAGTCCGGACGAGTCGATCCCGCAACCGGGGCGCGTTCCGGGCGCCTGCTCCGCGCCGCCCGGGTGGTACAGGGATCGGTACAGGATGTGCCCGGCAAGACCGATCTTCGGCTCGATGCGGCCGTGGTTGACGCAAGCAACGCGGCCGTGGTGGCGACGGGAACCGGCAGCGACCAGCTGCAGCAGATCTTCGCGCTGGAGAAGCAGGTCCTGTTCCGCCTGCTGGATCAGATGGGGGTGAACCTGACGCCCGCCGAGCGGCGCTCGCTGAGCGAGCGTCCCACCGCTGACCTGCAGGCCTACCTCGCATTCAGCCGCGGCCTTGAGGCGGAGGACCGCGGCGACTATGCCGGCGCGGAGGCCAGTTATTCCGCCGCGCTGGCCCGTGACCCCAACTTCCGCCAGGCCCGGGACCGCCAGGCCGCCTCACAGCGCGCCGCGCAGGCGGTTACCGTGCCGGCCGCGGTGCTCGCTGGTCTCGGCCCAGGCGGCGGACTCGGCCCCAGCGGGCCGCTCGAGACGACCGCGCCCTCCACTCCAACCAGCTCGGGTCGAAGCGCCGTGCTCCGGGACGGAGTCATTAACACGGTTCCCTCTTCGGGAATCATCCTGACCAGCCAAGTGGGCGGCGACGGTCCGACCTCACGGACGCCGGCCTCCAGGCCTCAGCTCCCCGAAGCGCTCGGCGCCGACACGCCTAGCCCCGGACTCACCGGAACCGTCATCATCATCATCACGCGGCCCTGATGCGTACCCCTACCTCCGTCGCACTCGTCCTGCTGTTGGGCGCCATCCCCTGCGCGGCACCGGCGCAGGAGAATCTGTTCCCCCAGGCCTCGGTCATCGGCGGCGTCGAGACGCGGCAGTACAACTTCGGTGAAAACTTCGGCGCCGACTACATCAGGCAGATCGCGTTCCCCGTCGCGGTCCTGGTGCCGGTGGGCAAGCGTTTCTCCTTCGACATCGGAAGCAATTACGCGATCACCAGCGTGGGACGCCCCAAATCCGCCGGCGGCAAGGAGTCGTTCTCCGATTTCACCGACACCCAGCTCCGCGGTTCCTATGTGTTCGGGCGCGACGTACTGGTCGCCAGCGTCATGATGAACCTCCCGACCGGCCCGCAAACCACGACCCTGCGCCAGTTCAGCGTGGCATCGAGTGCGTCCTCGAACTTCCTGCTGTTCCCGGTCAACACCTACGGCTCCGGCTTTTCTGTAACCCCGGGACTCGCGCTGGCGGCGACCGCCGGCGACTGGAACCTGGGACTCGCCGGCAGCGTGCGGGTGAGTGCCACCTACTCGCCCTTCAACGACAGCAACAACCAGGGGGCCAAGTACCAGCCGGGGGTCGAGACCCGGCTCCGTGCCGGGGTGGACCGGCTGGTCGGATCCAGCCGGCTCACGGTGGGATTCACCTTCAGCACCTTCAGCAATGACGAGCTCCGCGGCGGCAGCTTCGGCAACGGTGCCTACGACCCGGGCGACCGGTTCCTGGTGGATGTGGGCGTACTGGCCCCGGCGGGCGGGGGCACTATTGGCGCATACGTCTGGAACTACTACCGCAGCAGCTCCGGCAGCAGTGGCGCGGCTGCCGTCGGTGGCAAGGAGAACGTGTTCACCGGTGGACTGAACGGGAATTTCCCCCTGTCCTCCAGGGTGGCCCTCGAGCCGGTCGCCGAGGCCCGGCTCTGGTCTCCCGAGGACGGCAAGGGAAGCCTGTTCGGTGTCGGTACCTCGCTCCGGTTCGAGGTCGGTCCACGGGTGTGGTTGATCCCGGGAGGCCGGGTGGACTACGGCCGGCTCCGGCCACCCCAAGGCAAGAGCGACACGATCACCGGGTGGAGCCTGGGCCTGCTGCTGCGCTACGGACTCTAGGAGGTATCCGCCTCCCTGTCCCAACCTGGCGGAGTTGTACGTACTGCTACCACTCCGATCGGCCGAATCCTCAACGGGATTCGGCCATTTTTGTCCCAAATTCTTGACGGGTTCTGGCAGGGGTAGTACGTTGCCGCCGACCGACCCTGCCGGCGGATGCCGGTTCGGCCTACGGAACGGGACAGGAGGAGCGGTTGGCTTCGGAACTCGGCGCTTCCCAGATTTCGACCCTGCTGGAAGCGCTCCCGGGCATTGCAAACGTGCTGCGCAGTCCGGTAGCCGATGCCCTCCTCAACGTGATCCGCGCGGCGGCCCGGGTGGGTGAGTTCCAGCTTGCCGACGCGGAAGAGTTGATTCGTTACGCCACCCGGCGGGGGCTAGTGGCCAGCGACGAGGGCGATCGGGTTCTCGCCGAAGTGCAGGAGGCCGCCCAACGGAGAGCCGCGAAGGCCGCCGAGAAGGAGAAAGACAAGGCTGCCCGGGTGAAGGCGAGACACAAGCCCAAACCGAGAGCGGCGGCGAAGAAGGCCGCGCGGAAGAAGCGGTGACCGGAAAGCGGGGGCCAGCACGGCGGCCCCCGTTCTGCTTTTTTCAGGTCTGGAAGCCTTCGGTGAGCTTGGTGAGCCGGGTGCTGGCGTCGAGGAGGGCGCTCGCGGAGGCGGCCATGTCCAGGGTCGAGGCGCTCTGCTCCTGGGCCGCCGCGGACACCTCCTCGGCCGATGCGGCGTGTTCCGTAGCCGCGCTCGCGACCAGGGCCGCCCGCTCCGCCAGCTCTCCCACGATATCGCGGCTCTGTTCGGTCTGCCGCGACAGGGTCGTCGCCGTCGTCTGGACTTCCCCGATGGCAGTGCCGATCGCGTCGAGGCCCTGGACCACCGCCTGGGCGACCGACTCGATCCCGGCGACCTTGCTGGTGCCCACTTCCATGGTGGCTTCGATCTCCTTGACCTGGGCCCGCAAGGAGTCGACCGTCTTGGTGACCTCCCCCGCCGCGCTCGCGCTCGAGTCAGCCAGCTGCCGCACTTCATCGGCCACCACGGAGAAGCCCCGGCCGTGCTCCCCGGCGCGGGCCGCCTCGATTGCCGCGTTGAGGGCCAGCAGGTTGGTCTGCGAGGAAATCCGCTTGATCAAGTCGATGAAATCGGTGATGGACGCGGACTGTTCGACCAGCGCGCGTACCTGACGGGAGGACCTCTGCACCACGCCGCGGACGTCGAGCAAGGTACTGCGGGCCGCGTCGACATCGCCCCGGTACCGCAGCGCGGTGCGCCTGATCTCCTCCGCCAGCCGTACCGCCCGCTGGGCGGCCTCGGCGTTCGCGGCAGAGGACTCGCGCAGCCGGCCGAGCAGCTGGTCGGCCTCGTTCATGCCCCGCACCTGGTGCTCCGCGGCGGTGGAAATCTTCACCATGGCGGAGGAAACCTGCCCGCTTGAAGCCGCGATCTCTTCGCTCATCGCGGAAAAGTCACCGGCGCTGACGGAAACCTGATGGGATTCGCGGACCACCGAAGCGACCACTCCCCGCAGGCGACCGGCCATGGTGTCGAGCGACTGGGTCAGGCGGGTGATTTCATCCGGCACTTGGCGGATGGTGACGGGGCGCAGATCACCGCCACCGAAGCGGTCCACCGCGGCGGTGAGCCGTCCCATGTGCCGGTCCACGGTGCGGATCAGCCCGAGCCCCGCGCCGATTCCGACCGCGAGCGCCAGGATCGCGCCGAGCAGCAGCAGCCTCTGGTAGAATCTGGCCTGGTTCTGCAGTTCGCGGGAACGGGCGATCGCGTGGCGGGCCTGCGCATTGCTGAGCTGCCGCACCATGTCGACCAGCGTATCGGTCACGGCGGCGGCCCGGGCGGCGATGCGATGCGCTTCGTCGTTCCTGCCCAGGTCCACCAGGGCGTGAGCGGTGGCATAGGCCACCTCAAGCGTCGCCTGACTGTTGGCGACCTGATGGATCAGGCGGCGATCGTTGGCGGCGAGATTGGGAAGCTCCTCGAGCCGGCCCAGGAAGGTGTAGGCGGAGTCGCCACTGGCGACGAACCCCGCTTTCACCGACAGGGTCGGCGTGAGCAGGTAGCGCTCCGCAGCCCGAATCTCGCCGAGCACGACCGAGACCAGCGAGGCCCCCAGGCTGGACCCCTCCTGGAGAGTGGCGATGTCGCCTGCCATCTGTCGGGTCATCCGGCCCAGGGCGGAGACTCCCAGGGCCGCCATGCCGAGCACCAGGACCACGGAGCAAGTCATGGCGGCGCTGTTCATTCGCCGCAGGCTGCGGAAGAATCTCACAGGCCCTCCACCGGGCGAATTCTTCCGCCGGCGACCCGGCCGATCACGACCCGCTGCTGGGGGACGTCTCCGTTCTCATCGAAGGCAATCGTGCCCGTCACGCCCTTGAATGCGGGGCTGCCCCGGCCGATGTCGGCGACGGCGTCCCGGAGCCGCCGGCGGTTTGTCCCCACCTTCACCATCCGGTCTCGCAGCAGGTACATGGCGTCGAAGGTGGCCGCGGCGGCCTGGGAGGGCGGCGCGGCGCTGGGGTATGCGGCGTGATAGGCCTGGACGAATTGCTTGTTCTCCGGGCTGTCGAAATCGGCGAGGTAGCCATTGGAGATGAACGTTCCGTTTCCCACGGAGCCTTCCTGTTGCAGCCCCTCCAGCCCGTCACCGCCGATGAATGGAATCGAGAGTCTGCGCGCGCGCGCCTGCCGGAGAATGAACCCGGCCTCCTGCTGGTTGCCGGCGAGGAAGACGAATTCGCTATGGTCGCGCAGCTGCAGCCGGTCGAAATACGCGCCCACATCCGGTCGGTCGGTCAGATACGGGACCTCTTCGTCAATCTGGCCGCCTAGCCGGCTGAACTCGAGGTTGAACGCCTTGCGCAGGCCCCGCCCGTATTCGCTGTTCAGATAGAGGATGGTGCCTCGCTGGAGGTGCAACCCGTCGCTGACAAAGCGGGCCAGCGCCTCCGCCTGTTGCGCGTCGCCGGGACAGACCCGGAAGGTCCACTCCCCTGCCTCCGTCACCCGCGGAGCCGATGAGGACGGCGAGATCTGCACCACCCCCGCCGCGTTGTAGACCGGGGCCGCGGCCAGGGTGGTCGCGGAATAGACGTGGCCGATCACGGCGACCACCCCGGCGGATGCGAGTCTGCCGGCGACCGCCACGGCCGAATCAGGATCACCGAAGTCGTTGCGGATCACCAGCGCAATCTGTCGGCCGGCTACGCCGCCGGCCTGGTTGATCTGGAGCGCGGCCAGCTCGGCGGCGCGCTTCATCGGTGCCCCGACGGAATCGGAAAACGGTCCCGCGAGGCCGATAGGGATGGGTCGATTACCGTCGGAACAGCCGAAAAGGGCCGGAAGAAGCAGGGGCAGGGCACGCGCGCCGTTGCGGCATCGGCGTCGATGGTGATCCACGTCTCTCTCCGCAGGGATTGGGAAGCCGACTCAAGGCTAGTGCGGGGCCGGGCGCCGGGCAATCCCGCTCGCGTATCTTGTCACATGCTCGAGTGGACACGCCGGCCGCCCGCGGCCGAGTTCGATCTGCATGGTCAATCGGTCCTGGAGGCCGTGGCTAACGCCGAGCGATTTCTGCTGAGCCAGGCCCGCGCCCGGCGCGGGGCCACCGTGAGACTCATCACCGGCCGCGGGCGAGGCGGTGGTGCAGCGCCGATCCGTACCCGGGTCGGGTCCCTGCTCCGGCGGTGGAAGACGGAAGGAAGAGTGGTGCGCGACTATGCGCTGGAGGAGACCCAGGGCAGCTATCTGGTAAGGTTGGTGGGATGACAGGGAGAAAGGAGAAAGGAGAAAGGAGAAGGGAATGCGGGTCAGCTGCCGGTCGCCCGACGACCGGCCGCGGTCTTCTCCCGGCTGCGCCCCCACGTGTCGAGGACATAGCCGTCGACCAGACTGACTGAGGCGACCTTTTCCCCCCTGTCCACCCGCCAGGTGAGCCGGAGCATCTGTCCCTGGCGTACCCACTGCAGCATCCACTGCGGACCCTGCACCGCCGCGTCCACCACGCCAAAGGCGTGCTCCAGCCCGCTGCGCCAGGCATCGAGCTCCACTCCGCTGAGCGGACTCGACAGCGTGAGCACACCGGCCGCACTGTCCATGGCCGACAGCCAGAGATCGACCGACCGCCGCGAGATCGAGTCGAGAACGCTGGCCCTGCACTCGACTACGGCGCGATCCCGCTTGGCGGTCTTGCATCGGAGCCCCCGTCCGCCCAGCGCCTCGACCTGGCGGCCGACCGCAGTGAGCGGCTGACCCGCCTCGAACCCCAGAAAACTCAACGGCGGAAGCGGGGACGCCTGGGCAGCGAGTCCGGTCTGGGCCGCCAGCAGGAGAGGGAGCAGCATCCGGGAGAACTGGGCCATGGAATAAGTATCGCCGCCGAGGTGGGCCGGGTGAAGTCGGGACGGAAATGCTGCCGGCCTCGCTCCGTGGCAGCTCTGGAGTGCCGCACGAGGCGAGGCCGGCCCGAGAAGGGCGACCGCGCGCGGGTCAGGCCTTCCGCACGTTCGACGCCTGCAGGCCCTTCGGCCCCTCCACGATGTCGAATTCCACCTGGTCCCCCTCCGCCAGGGAGCGAAACCCCTCCATGACGATGGCAGTGTGGTGGACGAAGACATCCTTGCCGCCCTCCTGCGCGATGAAGCCGAATCCCTTCGCGTCGTTGAACCACTTCACGGTACCCTTCGCCATTGCTTCTACCTCGGATGGGGGAGCTGCCAGGCTCCGGAATTACCCCCGGCCGGAATGACCGGGGCAAAACACAATCGCCGGTCTCACCGGACCGGTAGTGACAGCATGCGCTGTTAGAGGAGGGAGGTTCGGACTGCAACGACCATGGCGATAAGGTTCAGCCCGAGCGGGAACTTGTCAAGAAGGGAGGGACGAGAGGAGATTCTCCCTCTCTCCTCCCTCCAGGGTTCGAATGCTCTCGCTAGCCTTGCTCGCGCTGCTGCAGCAGCCCGCGCCGCCCCCGGCGCCGACAGCCCCCAGACCGCCTGCCTCCCCCATCGCCCGGGCGGCCATCCAGCCCGCCGAGGCCGCCATCCTGGTGGGCGATTCGGTGCAGCTCAGAGCCGTGGCGTACGATTCCACCGGTCACGAATACCGGGACGCCGCGGTGACCTGGTTTGCAACCGGGGGTCATTTCGAGGGCTCGGTCGACAGCCTGGGCGTAGTGGTCGGAGGTTCCACCGGAACCATCACGGTCACCGCGCTGGTCCGAGCCGCTGAAGGCGGGCGAGCCATCCCGGCTCAGGGCCGGGTCACGGTGCTGCCGCAGCCGGCCGCCAAACTCACCGTGTCACCGCAACCGGCGCGTCTCTATGTTGGGCAGTCGCTGCCGCTGACGGCGACGGCTTACGCCGCGAACGACGATCGGCGCTACGACGACGTGGTGTGGACCTCGGATCGCCCCAGCGTTCTCCAGGTCAGCAGCGATGGCCGCCTTACCGCCCGCTTCCCCGGCCGCGCCACGATCACTGCCACGGCGGGCCGCGCCAGCCGCCGGCTCGACATGACGGTCGTGCCGAACCCCGTGACCCAGACCAGTCTGGAGCCGGCAGTCACGGAGGTGCGTACCGGCGATGTGGTCAGGTTCAGGTTCAACGCCCGGGCCGGAACCCGGCCGCTCGCCGATGCCCGGCCGGAATGGGCCATCAACCCGGGAACCGGCGGCATCGACGACGACGGAACGTTCGTGGCCGAGGTGCCCGGCACCTACCGGATAGTGGCGAGCTTCGCGGGGCGGACCGCCGAGGCGGTGGTCCGTGTGGCTCCCCGTGACGTTCGTCGGCCCACGACGCTGGTCGGCAGGCTGCCCATCAAGCAGATGGCGGCGGAGTTCTGGCTCCATCCCGGCGGCCAGTACGGATACCTCACCACCATCGGCGACCGGATCTACGCCATTGACCTGAGCGACCCGGCCAAGCCGTTCATCACGGATTCGGTGGTGGTAGACGCCCGCACCATCAACGACCTGATGACGACGGAAGACGGCAAGTACGGGGTCCTCACCCGGGAGGGCGCCTCCAACCGCCGGAACGGAATCGTGGTGTTGTCGTTCGAGGACCCGGCACACCCCAAGCCGATCGCCGAGTTCACCGAGACCGTGACCGGCGGCGTGCATTCCACGTACATCTACCAGGGGTACGTCTATCTCACCGACGACGCAACCGGGTCGATGCGGGTCATCGACATCCGGGACCCGTTCAAGCCTCGTCAGGTGGCCCGATGGGAAACCCCGCGCTCTCCGGCGGGACGCATGCTGCACGATATCGATGTCAAGAACGGCCTGGCCTATCTCTCGTATTGGAATGATGGGCTGGTGATACTCGACGTGGGGAACGGGGTGAAAGGCGGCAGCCCTGAGCACCCGGTGCTGGTGAGCCAGCTCAAGTACGACCTCAACCAGCTGTATCGCGACGTCGAAGCAGTCGGCGGCCCCGGATTCATCCGCGGAACCCACACCGCCTGGCGGGCAGGGAACTACGTCTTCGTTGGCGATGAGGTCTTCTCGGCCAGGCCGCGCCCTACCGAGGGCGGCGGCGTCGTCGGCCTGGGCCGCGCCTATGGGCAGTTGCATGTGGTGGACGTCTCGGACCTGAACCGGCCCCAGCTCGTCGCCTCCTACGAACCCAAGGACGGCGGCACCCACAATGTCTGGGTCGCCGGAGACACGCTGTATCTGGGGGACTACCAGGGCGGCCTCCGCGTCCTCGACATCTCCGGAGAGCTGCGCGGGGATCTGCTCCGGGAAGGCCGGGAGATCGCTCACGTCGTCACCGGCGACCGCCAGGGACAGATTCCCAACGCGGCCAACGCCTGGGGAGCGATCTACCGCAACGGGTACATCTACGTGCCGGACATCAATTCCGGGCTGTGGATCGTGAAGGTGGAGGGGAGGAGCGAGTTGGTGCCGTAGGGCCGCCGGCAGCAGGGGCTGCTAGCCGCAGGGCCGTCAGCCGTTAGCTCGAGGATGCCGGGTGATCTCCCTGGCAGGGAGTTGGGGGATTCGTGTTGCTCCGGCTAACGGCTAACGGCTAACGGCTATTAGATTGCTCTTAATGACCACGCCCCAAACCGTGAGCGTCCGGACGTTCAGCGACCGCCCGGAGGCTTTGGCCCACCTCATCCTCAGGGCAGGCGAAGCCCCGAGGCTGATCGCCTTCGACGATTCCGTCGGGTGCCCGATGGAAATCGCCCTCGCGGCGCTGGAATGGACCAAGGCGGCCGGGGTGCTCCCTGACGAGGATCTCATCCACGCCGCGCGGCTCACCAGCGAAACCGCGGCGGCGGTCATCGAGCGCAAGGTGGAGGGCCAGCGGCAATTCATCTATCTGGGCCCCCGCCTCGATGCCCCGCCCATGGACGTGTTCGAAGGCAAGGTGCTGTTCGATGAGCCTGGGGTGAAAGCCGTCGAGTTCTCCCAGCGGGCTCATGCCCTGGCGCATTTCCTCCGCGCTACCAGCGGCTCCGGCGCGTTGCTCGCGCTGCTTGGGCGGCGGGCCCCCGAGATCCGCCACCTGCGTCGCTGGCTTGGTCCGATCCTGGGTGAGCTGGATGTTCCGCGACCGCTGATCGGAGGCTGGTTCGCTGCGTCGGCGGCCGGGTGCCTGCTTTCCACGACGGATGGCGAACCGAGCTACCGTTACATCGAGGTCGGTCTCGAACCGTAATGCCGGGCAGGTAATTCCCTCACAGAGTCACCGCCTGTCCCCGCCCGAGCACGCGCCAACCTCCCCTGCAGACTCGTACCGCTCTCCAACCCTCCCGGGGTTGTCACGCCGCTGTGTGGAGAGTGTGGATTCACAAATCCACATCCTGTGGAGAGCCGTTGCAGGTGGGGTAGAATCGGCCGGTTACGTTTCCACAACGGACTAAGATGAATGGGTCTAACCCGAAGAAATACAGGCGCTTGCGCCGTTCCTCCACGCGCCTATCTTAGCCTCACGCGTCGGCTGGAAACGTGGCAGAACCCCCGGTTCTGCAGGCGAACACCGACGGGTCTGAGCGGGAATTCGGGGGAGACCACCTAGTCGGCAAGGGCTCTGGTGGTCCGCGATCCCGGTGATCACACCGGCTCAGGCAAGGTAAGGCCAGTCGCGTGCCTTACCCACCCCGATGTGGCGCCTCGGGATGCCGTGTGAGGGGTCGGTCCGCGACCCGATCCGACTCACAGCGCTCGCATTGTCGAGCCAGTCCGGATGGCCATCCGGGTTGGGAAGCAAGGTGAGAAGCGGCCGCCGGGCCCCTGAGCCCGGCGGCCGTTTCGCTTTCGCCGCGGCCTACGTGTCCGGCCGGTCGCGACCCCAGTCGCTGTGCGCGCGCCAGGCGCGGCGGCGGTCCAGCTGCCAGATGGCCCGGGCACTGATCTCGCGCCCGCCGGGGAAATTCTCAGGGTCCTGAAGCGCGAGGTCGAAGCTGGCGGTTTTGGCGCTGGCCTCGTCGGCATAGTGGACGATCTCCGCCTCCAGCGTCATGGGCAGCACCGGCGCGCCGTATTCCAGCTTGCCATGGTGGGAGAGGATGAGGTGCTGGAGCAGGAGCAGCTCGGCCTCGGTGCAGGGCATCGGTGAGGCTCCGCGGACCTGGCGGTCCACCAGGAGCAGACCCAGTACCACGTGGCCCAGCGCCGAGCCGGCAACGGTTGTCTCGAAGGGCCCGTCCCAGCGGTAGGCCTCTAGCTTGCCCACGTCGTGGAGCAGCGCGCCCGCCAGCACGAGGTCGGGATCGGCGTTGGGGCAGAGCCGGCTGATCTCGCCGGCGATGTGTGCGACCTCCCAGGTATGCTTCAGGAGCCCGCCCAGCTGGGCATGGTGTCCACTGGTGCCGGCGGGGCACTGCTGGTAGCGCTCCCGGAAGCCGGGATCGTCATAGAAGAGGCCGAGGGTGCGCGCCAGGCGCGGGCCGCGGATCTGGTCCCGCCACCGATCGACCGCACACCAGTAGCGGCCGACGTCCCCCACCGTGGGCAGCAGGCCCCGCCAGTCGGTCTCCTCCCTCCGGAGCGGGCGGATCGAGCTGATGGCCAGCTGCCGGCGGTCGCGGTAGGTGGTAATAGTACCGACGACATGGACTACATTGCCCCTGGTCAGGCCGGCGATCCGGTGGCTCTCGGAGGCCCAGACGGGGGCGCTGGGGAGCCGGCCGGCGGCGTTGCCGAAGGTCACGATAGTGTGCGGGGTATCACCGCCACGGGCTTCCACATCCAGCACGATAAGCGTGTCCTGGACCCGGGTGCCGACCGGCAACTCCTGCAGAACAGGCTGGGACATGCGGTTTCCTCGTGGTCGGGGCCGACCGCCGGCGATGACGGTGCGGCGGTGTCAGCCTGCATCATGCCGGCGTCCCCACCACTGGGCCGGCGGGCGAGGGGCATGGATGCCCCAGCGAAGCGGTTCCAAGCAGGACTCGCCCTCCGTCCCGGCCTATGAACACAGACTCGAAGGGGGAGGATCCCGTGAAGCCCTCTCACATTCTCGTACTCGACTCCGATTCCCTCCGCCGTGACGGGCTGGTCACGGCGCTCAAGGGTTCAGGTCATCTTCCGGTCGTGGTGGGCGATCCTGCGGAAGCGGCCCGGGCCCTCGCGGTTCCCGGGCTCGACGTGGCGGTCGTGGCCCTCGAGGCCCCGGGACTCGACCAGACGCTGTTTCGGGAAGCGCTCGCGCCGACCCAGCCTGCCGAGCCCGAGCCGCTGGACGACGTGGAGCGGCGGCATATCGCCCGGACCCTGGCGTACACTCGAGGCAACAAGCGCCGGGCGGCGCACCTGCTGGGCATTGCCCGCTCGACGCTGCTTGCCAAGGTCCGCAAGTATGGTCTCGACGCCAGCACCAACGGCGGATGAAGGAGACGGGGCTGCTGCTCGCCGTCCTCCTGGGGGCGGCGCCCCTCGCGGTCGCCGGACCGCGGATTCCGGACGGGGAGGTTCGGCAGGCGACCTTGAGCTTCGACGGGCACGGCAGCGGCGGCGATTTCACCGGAGTCACGGATTCGGTCCACGGTGAGTTGCGCGGCGCCGACCGACTGGCGGGCGTCAGTGGGTGGGTCGAGGCCCCCGTCGTCACGCTCAAGACCGGCAACAACCGCCGGGACCGCGACCTCAACAAATCGATGCAGTCGGACCAATTCCCCAACCTGCGCTTCGAGCTGGACAGCGTCGGCGCCGAAGGCGGCGAGCGGACGGACAGCATGCCTGCCACGCTGCTTGGTCGGTTGATCATCCACGGGGTAACCCGGGACGTCGCGCTCCCCTCCACCCTGTTGATCCGGAACGATGGCGTTCGGGTCCTCGCCGGCTTCCCGCTCAATCTCAAGGACTATCGAATCGGCGGGCTCAGCAAGATGCTGGGGATCCTCCGGATGGACGAGCATATCACGGTCCACGTGGACGTGGATTTCGGTTTCCGCTAGCAACCCGGCAGCTGCCCGGCTGCCCTCAGAGAACCCGCACCCTCCCGTAACGCGATACCACGACCTGCTTACGTGCCGCTCCCCGCGTCAGCGTGTAGGTCGCGTTGGCAACGCCCATGGTGATCCCGCTGGGCGCGAACAGCACGGTTCGTGGTGTGCCACCGGCGGTGACGCCGTGCGCCGCCGGCCCGTCTCCCCGCCAGCGGCGAACGGTGTCGGCCGGCGCCTCGATGACCCGGACCACCACCGAATCGGACGTGATGGTGAGGACCGCCACCCGACCCTCCGCCACCGCGAGAAGCCGGGCGCGGGCGTGGGCGCTGGTGACCGCATCGGTCGCGGCCTGCACCGCCAGGCGATCGTGCAGCGCCGAGAAGCCCGGAACCGCGAGGGTGACGAGGAGCCCCAGGAGGAGAAGGGTCAGAAGAATCTCGAGGAGCGTGACGCCCTTTGGCATGGCCCACCATAGCGCCCGCGGACCTGGGAACCGGTGCCACGGCGACGGCGGCCGGTACCGGACGACGCGGCCGGTTACCCGGACTTGCCCTCGCCGGTCCCGCGGAGCATACTAGCCCCTTCCCGGCGGCCCTGACCGCGACCCCTGTGACCATAGCCGTATCCGCCCCTGCTCCCAACGCCGACGCCCTCGCGACCCTCCGCCAGTATGCGGCGCTCGCGCCGTGGAGCCTGCGCGATCTTTCCGCCCTCTCCGGCGCGATTCTGGAAGCCTCCGCCGTCTATCCGGTGAATGCCGCCGCCAGCGCCCGTCCCAGCGAGCGGACCATCCGCTTCTACGTGACCCGGAAGCTGGTGAGTCCGCCGGAGGGGCGGGGGACCGCCGCCACCTACGGGTATCGCCACCTGCTGCAGGTGCTGGCCATCAAGCTCCAACAGATGGAGGGGGCGACGCTCGACGCCCTGGTGACGGAGCTCGGCGGGCTGCCGGGGGACACGGTCGAGCGGCGAGTCGCAGGCGCACTGGGCGGCAGGCTCCCGCCGCCCGATCAGCTTCCGCTGGCGGTGCCGGAGGGAGCTCCCCGCGGGAAGGTGGGCAGGGCTCTGCAGGCCTGGGCCAACGGGGATGGCGCCGCGGCTCGCCGGGGACGCGGCCAGCTGATGCGCCGGGTTGCGCTGGGACCGGGGGCAGAGCTGCTGCTCGACGAACGACACCCGCTGTTCGACGCCCTGGACGACGAGGCCATCGTCGGGCGTCTCCGCCGCGCGCTCGACCCGGACGCCGAACCCGCGTAGCACCGACTCCCCCACCGCAGTACAATTCCCGCATTCCCAAGCAAGGATCGGACATGGGCATCATTCTGCTCGTCGTCTTGGCGGTCGTCGTGCTGTGGGTCATCGCCGCGTACAACAAGCTCATTTCCCTGAAGAACCAGGTGGCCAACGCCTGGAAGCAGATCGACGTGCAGCTGAAGCGCCGCCATGATCTGATCCCCAACCTGGTCAACGCCGTCAAAGGCGCGATGGATTTCGAGCGAACCACCCTCGAGGCGGTGATCGCGGCCCGCAACCGGGCGGTGAGCGCGACCGGAGTCGCCCAGGTGGCGAAGGCCGAAGGAGAATTGACCCAGGCGCTGGGGCGGCTGTTCGCCCTGTCGGAGAACTACCCGCAGCTCAAGGCGACGGCGAACATCCAGCAGCTCCAGGAGGAGCTGACCAGCACCGAGAACAAGGTGGGCTTCGCGCGGCAGCTCTACAACGACGTGGCCACCTCCTACAACACCGCCCAGCAGCAGTTCCCCACCAACCTCGTGGCGGGGCTCGCCAAGGCCGCGCCGTCGGAGCTGTGGGAGATCGAGGACGCGTCGGAGCGGGCGGTGCCCACCGTCGATCTGTCGATGAACAAACCGCAGGCGTGACCGGACCCAACCTCTTCGAGCAGCAGGAGGCGAACCGGCGGCGGTCATTCTGGCTGGTCAGCGGGTTTGTACTGTTCTTTGCGTGGGTAGGGTTCGGCGGCGACATTGCGTGGTACCTGATGTCCGGCAGGCCCGACCTAGAGGCCGGGCCCGCTCCCTCCCGACACACCATCCCCTTTATAGGGATCTTCGCGACCCTCCTGGCTGGCGGCATCTGCTGGTACTCCTGGCGGAAGGGTGCCGATCGAGTGCTGTGGGCGACCGGGGCCAAGGAGATCTTCGAGGCGGCCGGGGAGCCGGAGCAGCGGCTGGTGAACGTCGTGGAAGAGATGGCAATCGCCTCCGGACTGCCCAAGCCGCGCGTGTTCGTCGTACCGGATCCGGATCCCAACGCCTTTGCCACGGGGATCGAGCCCGGGAAGGCCTGCATCGCGGTGACCGAAGGCCTGCTTTCCCGGCTCAACCGGGAGGAGCTGCAGGGAGTGGTCGCCCACGAAATGGCGCACGTGCGCAACTTCGATACCCGGCTCATGACCCTGCTCGCGGCCATGGTCGGAGCCATCGCCCTGATGTCCGACGGCATGGGACGAATCCTCCGCTACGGCAACGTCAGCGGACGGGGCGGCAGCGGTGGCGGCAAGGGGAAGGGCGGCAACCCGCTGGCCCTGGTCGTCCTGGTGCTCTGGCTGATCACCCTGATCCTGGCGCCGATCATCTCCCGGTTCCTTGCCATGGCGGTCAGTCGCAAGCGCGAATACCTCGCGGATGCCACGGGGGCCCAGCTCACCCGCAACCCCCTGGCGCTGGCCTCGGCGCTCGAGAAACTCGACTCCGCTCCCGACCCTACCCGGTCCATCACCCGGGGTGCGGCCCACCTCTGCATCGTGGATCCCAGCGCCAGTCGGGTGTCGGCCCGGGAGGGGTTCGTGGGCGACGTCTTTTCGAGCCACCCGCCGATCCGGCAGCGCATCATCCGGCTCAAGGGGATGGCCTATCAGCTGGCGAAGCAATCGGGTCAGGTGGCAGCGGGATGAATTGACCTGGCGGCGGTCGGCGTAAGGGTTTCGCTGGGACCTGAAGAGTTTGGCCGTGCTCGGGGTGGGTTTCCCTCGGGCTCACGTCCGGGACCACGGCCCCTCCCCGCCCCTGGGACTCGCCCTCGGGAAACCCACCCCATCGCGCGGCAACAAGCTCACCCATTCGCGTTTCCGGGCGGGAGGCAGCATCGCCGCCCGACGACCCCAGAGCACCAGTCTGGCGTGAAGCGCCACGACGTGTAGCCTACCCTTCCGTGGCCTCGATTCCCTGGCTGGGCTATCTCGGGGGGGCGGTGGGCGTGGCATTGGCCGGTCTGGCCGTGCTGCTCGCGACCCGTGCGGTCTTGCGGCGCCGGCTGCGCCGCTGGGCCCGGCACGCCCTGTGGGAGTTCCGCGCCCGCATCGATCGCTACAAGCTGGTGGAGCGGGACCGGATCCGCGAAGTGCTCCTCGCGGACCCCGTCCTCGAGTCGGCCATTCGGGAGCACGCCGCCGAACACCGGGTGGCGGAGCCGGAAGCCCGGCGGCGGGTCAATCAGTACCTGGACGAGATCGTCCCGTTCTTCAACGTCCTCTCCTACTACCGCGTCGGATACAACCTCTCCCGCCTGCTGATCAATCTGCTGTACAAGGCCTCGGTCGAGTACCGCGATCAGTCGGCCCTCGACCGGATGCCGCGGCGCGATGTGGTGGTCTATCTCATGAACCACCGCAGCAACGCCGATTACGTGGTGGTTGCCTACGTCCTGGCCCGGGTCGTGAGCATCAGCTATGCCGTGGGCGAATGGGCTCGCACCTGGCCCCTCGAGTACGTGTTCAAGAGCTTCGGGAGCTATTTCGTCCGTCGCCAGTACCGTGAGCCGCTGTATCACACCGTACTGGAGCGGTATGTGCAGCTCATCACCCGCAACGGCGTGACCCAGGGCATCTTCCCGGAGGGCGGCCTGACCCGGGACGGTGCGCTTCGGCCGGTCAAGATCGGGTTGCTCGACTACATCATCCGCACGCTCGACGATCCGCTGTTCGACCGTGACATCTGGCTGGTGCCGGTGGGAATCAACTACGACCGGGTCCTCGAGGATCGATCACTGATCCGGGAACGGATTGTCGGAGGGCGGCGGCCGTCCCGCTGGGCCCAATTGAGCGGGGTGGCCCACTATCTCGCGTGGAATACCCTGCGTCTGCTCACCGGCCAGCTGCGGCGCTACGGTCGCGTGGCGGTGGCCTTCGGGACCCCGCTCTCGGTGCGTGAGTGGCTGGCGACCCAGCCTGCCGGCATCCTGCAGCTGCCGAAGGCCGAGCGGCTGCCGCACGTGCAGCGACTGGCGCAAGAGGTTTTGGGGCGGATCGGGGCGGTGATTCCGGTAACGCCGGTCCCGCTGGCCGCGGCGGCGCTGCTCTCATTCGGAACCAGCGTGGTGCCCAAGAGGCGGGTGCTCGAGCGCATGGACGAGCTCCGGGATCGTCTCACTGAGGGCGACGCCAAGGTCGTGCGAATCGAACTGCCGGTGACCGAGGTGTGGGCGCGGGCCTGGCTCATGTTCGCCATGCGCCGGCTGGTGCTGGAGCAGGGGAGCGATCTCATCATTCTGCCCTCGGCGCGGCCCCTGCTCGAGTACTACGCCAACTCCATCCGGCACCTGGTTCCCGCAGCCTTGACGGTGTCATACTCCCCCGCGGAGGAGGGAGACCCAACGCTGCCGCGCCTGGCCACCCGGGAGGAAATGGACATCATGACCAAGGAGATGCCGGTCGTGAAGAAGAGCCCTCGGTAGGCGCTCACATCCCCCTGGTCGCAGCGAACAGCTCGCTCGCAAAGGTCCCCGGATCAAACGGCAACGACACCACGTGATCCGCGCCCGCGGCCCGCGCGGCGGCGGCGTCTCCGGCCACCAGCGCAACCAGCAGGTAGCTGTGCCCCGGAACCGGACGGAACCCGCCCAGCGGGTCGGTGCCGGGTACGTTGCTCGCCTGCAGGACCGCCGCGGTGACCCCGGCCTGCGCCGCGCGCTCCGCCAGGGTCGCCGCATCGGCCACCCGCTCGATGCTGAAGCCGGCATGCTTGAGCAGCGATCCGACCACGCGTGCCAGGGTGTCATCGGGCAGCCAGAGCAGAGCATCGCCGGTGTTCACGGGGGTGCGACGATTGCGCAGCGAGAGATCGATCATCTCCAGGCCGCCGGGGTAAGCCGTCGTCTGGTCGTGACGCAGGGTACTGACCTGGTGCAGGATGTCGCTGATGCGCTGGAGCGCCTGCCGGATCGCGTCCACGGAGGCTCGCTGCTCCGGAGCGAGGGAGCGATCCGCGAGCAACAGCCCGGTCTCGGCGATGGCCGCCATCAGCGGGTTATTGAGATTGTGGGACAGGGTGACGTTCAGCTGCCCGATCGCGGCCAGGCGCTCGGCGTGGACGAGGTCCCGTTCCGCGGCGGCCAGGGCCTCCTGCAGGGCACGATTGCGGCGGGCGCGCTCGACCACCTCGGGCAGCAGGCGGGGGAGGGCCGGCTCCTTGATCAGGTAGTCGTCGGCGCCGGCACGGAGTGCGCCGGCCGCGAGGGCCTCGTCGCCGTGCGCGGTGACCAGGATGACCGCCGGGCGGCGCGACATGGAGCGGAGGGCGGGGAGCAGGCTCAGGCCGTCGGCGTCGGGGAGCTGTTGGTCGAGCAGCACGAGGTCCGCCTCGTCGGCGAGCCGCAACGCCTCCGCACCGCTTGCGGCCACGGCCAGACAGCTGAACCCCGCCGCCTCCACGACCTTCGCGACCAATCTGGCATAGGCCGGGTCGTCGTCCACGACGAGGACCCGGAAACCGCCGGTATCAGGCGGCACGCACCGCCTCTGGGTGCTTCTGGAAGCCTTGCCGGGCGAACTTTTCCCAGCCGCTCTTGCCGCGCCAGGCGTCCCACAGGCCGCGCAGTCGCCAGTAGAGGGTGAGGGGTCGCCAGAAGAAGTTCTCTAGGACCGCGTAACCCAGAAGGATGAGCACGTCCCGCTTGCGGTTGAAGGGCAGCAGGCCGCGCTGCAGGCGGTCCGCCAGCCCGTAGCGGAACCGCCAGGCGCCGACCAGCACCGCGAAGACGTTCACCAGCGTCCCCCATCCCAGGGAGGCAAGCAGGAACGCCACGGCGTACTGGCGATTGAGCAGAGTGATGCCGAAAAACTTGTCCATCAGCAGGAACACCGTGACGAAGAGATAGCCGAGGGCCTCGAGCACCGGGCCGTAATACTCGAAGACCCAGAAGGTCGGCAGGGCGAACCAGCCGATGCGGCCGTACTTGCTGCGGAACATCATGTCCCGGTGGTAGAACAGCGACTCGCGCAGGCCGCGGTACCAGCGGCCCCGCTGCTTGCGCAGCGATTCCAGGTTCTCCGGGACTTCGGTCCAGGCCACCGGATGCGGCAGGAAGGCGATGCGGCGATGACGGAGTTTGTCGCGCACGAAGCGGTGCAGCCGGACGATGATCTCCATATCCTCGCACACCGTGCCCGCGCTGCCGCCGACGTATTCGGTGACCAGCCGGTGCTGCACCAGCGGGGTGAGGTACCCGCCGGCACGAATCACCGTTTCCTTCTCGAAGACCGCGAAGACGCCGGAGAGGATCAGGATCGAGTCGAGCCGGTCGAGGGCCGTGCGCCCGGTCGTGAAGGAACGGAGGTACTCGACCATCTGGAACCGGGACCAGGGATGCGAGGGCAGCCCCACGCTCACCACCCGGCCGGCGCGGATGGTGCAGCCGTTGGCGATCGCCACCTGGCCGCCCACCGCGACGATCCGCGGGTCCTCCTGCACCATGCGCATCAACTCCTTGAGGGCGCGCTGGTCGAGGATGCTGTCGGCATCCAGGCTCACGAAGTAGGGGGCGGTCGAGCAGTTGATACCGGCGTTGAGGGCGTCGGCCTTGCCGGCGTTCTCCTTGTCGAGCACCATCACCTGCGACACGTTCGCGGGGAGCGGAATGGTGGCGAGATACATCGCCCGCACCCGGGCCGTCCCGATGGCGTCGCGGTAGGGGAGGTCGGTGCGCCGGAGGCGGAACGCCTCCTTGAGGACGTCGAGGGTGCGATCGGCAGAGCCGTCGTTCACCACGACGATCTCGAACCGGGGGTAATCGCACTGGATGAGGTTGGTGACGCTGTCGACGATCGTCACTTCCTCGTTGAAGGCCGGGACGATCATCGTGATCGGCTTGGTGTAGTCGCTCTCGTCGATCAGGTCCAGGTCCTCGATGAAGTGCCCCGCCACCCGGCGCCGGACCTGCCTGGCGGACAGAGCGATCAAGACCAGCATGTAGCCGTTGTACAGCAGGAAGTAGAACAGGAAGACCGGCTGCAGCACGAGGCCGATCGCCGAGGCGATTGTGGTGAGGTACTCCGGGCTCATGCGGAGTGCAGCGCGTCCGGGGGCTCCCGCCACCCGGAGAGCATCCGGCCGACCTTGTCGCGGATGGCCCACAGGGGGTCGGTCCGCATGACGGCATAGGCGGACTCGTCGCCCAGCACCGCCAGGGCGAGCGATGCCGGCAGTCGCCGGGCGGGGTCACGCTCGGTCCGCGCGATGTCCCGCAGGGTGTCGATCGACATCGCATGCCGCACCGCTGTGGCCGCGGCGGTGCGGGAGATACCGGCGGCGGGCGGCGCCTCATTCCATTCTCCGCGGAGCAGGCGGGTCACGAACAGCGCCGCGCGAACCATCTCGTCCGGATCGAGGAACAGCGGCTCAAGGGGCGCGGTGTCCGGCGCGTCGAGGTAGGCCCGCGCGATGTCCTGCCGGACGCCGGGATCCGGATCCCCCAGCATGGATGCGAGCCGGTCGAATCGTCCCGCTGCCGCCCACGCCGACACCGACGCCCGGCGCACCGCCACCGACGGATCGACCGTCATGCCGGCCAGCGCGGTGTCGTCCATGAGGTCGGGCCGGGCCGCCCACAGATCGCCCACCGCTTCCCGCACCGGCGCCGCCTGACTCCGCGCCACGACCGCGAGTACCCGCTTGAGCTCCGGATGATGCATATGCCGCGCGATGCGGGTGAGCAGGATTGCCTCCTGGCCGTTCTGATCTATCCCCAGCGCCAGGTCCAGGAAGGCCGGGAAGGCTGCCTCGGCCAGCTGGGCGACGGCCTGCAGGATCACCGTGTCCTCCTCGGAACGGAGCAGCCTGAGGAGGCCCGCCAGCCCCTTGTCCGGCGCGATCCGCTGGAACAGCGCTACCGCCGCGTGGCGTACCGCCTTGTGCGGGTCCGCCAGGGCCCGGCTCGCAGTGAGATGCAGCTCGGCGACGTCCAGCATCCCCCCGACCGCGGTGAGCGCCGCGGCCCGCACCTCGGGACTCGGATCGCTGCGAAGCACCGCGAGCAGTGCGCTCCGGCTCCGCTCCCCCTGGAACGCCTTGAGCCCCGCCACCAGGCGGATCCGCTGGTCGGGTGAGAGCACGCCCCGCATGCCCTCCGCCAGGGTTTGCTCCATCTCCTCCCGGCTGGTGCTGCCCAGCGCGCGAAGTTCCACGTGGCGGGCCTCGCGGAGACGCTGCCCCAGCAGGCGGAATTCGGCGTCCGACTTGAGCCGATCCCGGAGCAAGAGCCGGACCTCCGATTCATCGGCCATTTCCAGGATCTGGGCGACCAGACTCTCCTGGTCGTAGGCCCCGAGCGCGAGCGCCGCCGCGGCCCGAACCTCCAGCGGCTCCTGCTCATGGCACATGGCGAGGAGCTGCACCTCCCCGCCAGCTAGCCGGAAGAGGCCGGTGGCGAGCGCCGCCCGCTCGCGCACCTCGGGCGCCGGATCGTCGCGGAGCAGGGTGAGAATGCGGGGCGCCACAGCAGTGTGATTCAGCCGCACCACGCCGTCCACGGCGGCCGCGCGCACCCGGTGGTCCGGGTCGTCGAACGCCTCCTCCAGCAGGACCGGCGGGCGCTCCCCGGCGACCCGGCCCAGGACCTCCGTCGCCGCCAGCCGGACTTCCGGGGCACGATCCCGGAACAGCGCTTCGAGCAGGCGAATCGGGTGAGGTGGCTTGAGCGCGCCGACGGTTCTGGCCAGGCGGGCTCGGCTCGGAGCGTCGTCGCGCTCCAGCAACAGGTCCACCACCTGGCCCAGCGCGTCGCGGTCGATTTTGGCGACCGCGGCGGTGATGACGTCGGCGAACTGGTGTGAGGCGGCGCGGTAGGCCCGCACCAGGGGTGCCACGGCGGTCGGGCTTCCCAGGTCGCCGAGGGCGCGTCCGGCCGCGAGCCGCACCGGCTCGTGCAGGTCACCCAGCAGCTCGATCAACAGTGGCGTGGCCCCCGGCCAGCCGGTCTGGGCCACCCCTTCGGCCGCGGCAGCCCGGACCAGCGGGTCCGGGTCCTGGAGCAGGCGGGAGAACTCGCGCTCCGGGCTGGTGGTGCGCACCATGCCGAGGGCCCTCGCGGCCGCCGCCCGCACCAGGGGTTCCCGGTCCATCGAACGGGGGTGGATCACCTCCGCCAGCTCGCTGCCGCCGAGCTCGCCCAGCAACCCGGTGGCAGCGGCCCGGACCCGTTCGTTATGGTGGCCGAGCGCTTCCAGGGCCGTGGGGACCGCCTCGCGAATGCCCAGCGCATGCAGCGCCTCAAGAGAGTCGGCCTGCACCCCGGCATCCGGATCCCGCCGCGCCAGCTCGATCAGCTCCGCCGCCAGGTCGCTGCGACCGGCCCGCCGGATGGCGCCGACCACCGCACGGCGTACCTGCGGAGCGCCGTGGTGGAGATGCTCCGCGAGGAGCTCGCGGGCCCCGGCGACGCCGAACTTGGTCAGGATCGACTCGGTCTCCGGAGTGCCCTCGCCGCGCTCGATCTCGGCCATGAGCCGGCTCGGGAGACCCAGCCGTTCCAGGGCGACGGCGGCACGAATCCGGATTTCCGGGTCGGGATCGTCCAGTGCGACGGTGAGGGGGGATTCGGCCGGTGCGCCGATCTGTTCCAGCGCCTCGACGCTCCGCATGCGGACCCACCAGGCCGGATCCCCGAGGGCCCGGACCAGCCGGTCGATCACCTCGTTGTCGGCGAACTGTCCCAGGGCTGACGCGATCCGGGCGCGGACAAACGGGGCGGGATCGGACAGCAAATGTTCCAGCAGGTAGGTGACGGCGCGACGATCGCCCAGCTTGCCGAGCGCTCCCGCCGCCTTGGAGCGGACCTCATCGTCGAGATCCTGCATCGCCGCCACCAGCGCGGGGAACGCGCGCTGCGACTTGAGCTCGCCCAGGATGTTGGCTGCCCAGGCCCGCGCCGGATGGCGGGTCGGGTCCCGGAGGAAGGCGATCATCGGATCGACCACCAGGTCGCCGTGGCGAACCAGAATGTCCGCGATGCGCGGCGCCAGCCAGACTTCCGCCTGCTTGAGGGCGTTCACCAGCGGATCGACCGCGCGCGCGTCGGCGATCCTGGCCAGGGCCCGCAGGGCGATCTCGCGGACGTCGGCGTCCTCGGTTCGGGTCGACTGAATGGTCTCCAGCAGGGGGGGCACCGCCTTGGCGTTGCCCACCCGCCCCAGCAACTCGGCGGCGAAGGCCCGCTCCCGCCAGCGCCGGGCGGTGCGCAGCCGGGTGATGTACCGGTCTACCAGGCCCAGCCGGTCGTACGCATCCAGCAGCCAGGCCGGGCGCTCTGTCAGGCCCCGGGCCTGTTCCTCGAGCAGGGCCTCCAGGGCCTCGAAGTCACGCAGGGTGTGAAGCTGCCGGATCTCCGGCTCCAGCAGGGCGCGCTCCCGCTGGGCCAGCCCGGCGACCGTGTCCCGGTAGAGTCCCTTGCGCCGGGCCAGGCGCCGTTCCACCCGGGTGAGCCAGGCGGAATAGACCACCCACGCGACCACGGCCACCAGGCCGATCGCGATGACCACGGCCGCGAAAATCAGGACAACGTGGAGCAGGGTCACGCGTGCTCCGTGAGGCGGTCGAGAAGGCCCATCAAACCGAGGATATCTACCGGCTTGGCAAGGAAGGCGTCAGCCCCCACCTCCCCGGCCCAGAACTCGTCGGCCGGCTGGTCCTTGGCGGTGACCATGATCACCGGGATGGCGCGGATCTCGGGATCGGCCTTGAGCTGCCGGCATGTCTGGTAGCCGTTGAGCCGGGGCATCATGACGTCGAGAACGATCGCGTCGGGTCGGTGCTCCCGGGCGGCTGCCAGGCCGGCCTCTCCATCCGGTGCCCCGATCACCCGCCAGCCGCCGCCGGCCATGGTCCGCTCCAGCAGCCGGCGCTGGTCCGGGTCGTCTTCGATCAGGAGGACGACCCGGCTCACCGGGGACCCTGGACCCAGTTCAAACGATGGAAGGCCGCAGCGGGGGCGGCCTTCAAGGCGTTCGGGTATCGGACCGGAACGGACTCAGGTCCGCGCATCATCCAGGAATACCAGCGCCTGGCGCCGGCGTACCGCGGCCTCCAGCGCCCGGTACACTGCTGGATCGAGCACGCTCCCGGACAAGTCGCGCATCCGTTCCACGGCCACCTCCGGCGGCATCTTCTCCTGGTACGGCCGGGAGGTCGTCAGCGCGTCGTAGATCTCCGCCCCCGCGAGGATCCTGGCACCGAGAGGAATCTCCTCAGCCCGCAGCTGGTCAGGGTAGCCATGGGCGTCCCACCGCTCATGGTGGTTCCGAACGAAGGAAATGATTTCGCCAAGATGACTCAGGGGTGCCAGGATCTGGGAGCCGATGACGACGTGCTGCTTGACCTGCTCGTACTCATCCGCCGTGAGCGGGCCCTCCTTGGTCAGGATCTCTTCGCGGATCCCGATCTTGCCGATGTCATGCAGCCGGCCCGCCATGCGTACCTGCTCGACTTCCTCGTCGGAGAGTCCCATCTCGGCGGCGATCATGGCTCCCATATCCGCCACCCGGGTGGAGTGGCCGCGGATGAAGGGGTCCTTCGCTTCCAGGGCGTTCACCAGCGCCTCGAGGGTTGCCACGGACAGCCGCTCCAGCTTGCCCCGCTCCCGGCGCAGCTCGGCGGTCCGCACCGCCACCTCTTCCTTGAGCCACTGGTTCATGTTGGCCTGCTCGATCTGGCTGTCGCGCCGCCGGATGGCCCGGAGGATGGCGCGGGCCAGATCGGCCAGGTCGATCGGCTTGGTCAGGTAGTCCATCGCCCCCCGCTGCATGCACAGGGCCGCGGTGGTGGCGTCGTTGACCGCCGTCAGCATGAGGATGGCCATGGAGGGTTCGATCTCCAGGATCATCGGAACCAGGTCGATCCCGCTCTTCCCCGGCATGCGGACGTCGAGCAACACGACCGAGACCTTTTGCCGCTGCAGGATGCGCAACGCCTCGTCCCCTGACGCGGCGGAGAGGACGTCGTAGCCCTGCTGGGAAAGGAATCGCTTGAGTGCATTCCGGATCGGCTCCTCGTCATCGACGACGAGAACGCTGATCGGGACGTCGGCCAGTGGCACCCGTCGCTCCGGCTAAGAGAAGCTAACCCTTTGGGCTGGAACAGTATAACAATGGATGACAGGATGCCATAGGGGAGGACCCGAGGCAGTGGGGAACAGGGAACGGGGAACCGGAAGAGCCAATCCCTGTATTTCCATTCCCCTTTACCTCTTCCCCCTTCCCTTTTCCCCGTTCCCCTTACCCCACGAACTCCACCTCCACCGGGTGCGGAATCACCCCGGCCTGATGCCCCCGCCGGAGCAGCTCGCGCACCGCCTGCCGGCCCCGGTCGCCATAGTCTACTGTCCACTGGTTGACGTACATCCCCACGAACCGGTCGGTCTGCTCATCACCGATGCCGCGGTTGAACCGCTTGGCATGCTGCAGCGCCGGGCCGCGATGCTCGAGGGCGTAGACGATGCTGGCCTTGAGGTCGCGAGC
This sequence comes from Gemmatimonadales bacterium, assembly GCA_036555275.1. Classification (GTDB taxonomy): domain Bacteria; phylum Gemmatimonadota; class Gemmatimonadetes; order Gemmatimonadales; family GWC2-71-9; genus JADJOM01. The sequence continues at coordinate 33,739 of DATBLR010000013.1, forward strand.
CACCTGGTCCACCACGTCGGGGCCCAGATCGCGACGGACCACGTTGCCGCCGAGAGGCAGGGGAAGCCCGGTCTCCTGAAACCACCACTCGCCCAGGTCGACCCACAGGTGCAGGCCTTCGTCCTGGTAGGTGAGCTGGCCCTCGTGAATGAGCAGGCCCAGGTCCACGTCGCCCCGCTGGACACGATCCTCGATCTGGTCGAAGGGAACCACGACTTCCTCGAAGTCGGGCTGGAAGAGCTTGAGGGCGAGATAGGCCGTGGTGAGCCGGCCCGGCACGGCAATGCGCTTTCCGCGCGCACCGGCCCGCCGGTCCGCCGGTCCGCCGGTCCGCCCCACCAGGCGCGGACCGTAGCGGTCGCCCATGGAGGAGCCACTGTTCAGGAGCACGTAGGTCTGGGCGAGGTAGGCGTAGGCGTGGATGGAGACCGCGGTGACTTCCAGCTCGCCGGTGAGGGCTCTCCGGTTCAGGGACTCGATGTCGGACAGCTCGTGCACGTAGCGCAGCTCACCGGTGTCGATCTTCCCTTCCGCGAGCGCGTAGAACATGAAGGCGTCGTCGGAGTCGGGCGAGTGGGCCACCCGGATTGTGCGGGTCATGGTCTGGCTGGATCCCAGTTCCCAGTGCCCAGTGCCCAGTGCCCAGACCGATGGAATCCGATCCCGAGCTCGCTGTGGCGGACGCTCGGTGCCGAGTGCTCGATACTGGGCCCGGGGTACTGGGTACGGGGCACTTTACTGCGCCTCCCGCTTGAATTCCTCGAGCAGCGTGCGGTGCTCGGTGTACTCCGGGCGGCCGCTGGCGATCTGCTCGGGGTAGTGCGCCAGGAAGGCACGGCGGCTCCGTTGCAGGGCGGTGCGATCCCCGCGCGCCTCCGCGACCTCCGCCCGGAGCAGGTCGGCGAACAGATGGTCGTTTGCCTCCGCCTGGATGGTGTCCGCCAACGCGAGTGCCTCGGGGTACTGGCGCAGCCGGACATGGATCGTCCCGGCGTGGAAGCGGACGTCGGGATCGAAGCGGTCGAGCATGCCATACGCCGCCAGGGCCATGGGAGCGAACCGGGTGACGGTGGCGCTGTCGCCCTGGCCTGCCGCGGTCAGGATCCGGTCGTGAAGCCGGAGGAAACGCTCCCGGGGTGTCAGCTGGCTGATGTCGGGTGGCGCGCCGCCCCCCACTCCGCCCGCCCGGCCCGATGGCGCCGACCCCACGTTGGCCATGTCCGGGGTGGCGGCGGCGCTGCTCTTGCCCGCGACGAAGTAGACGATGCCGCCGAGCGTGAGCGCCACCAGACTCCACGCCATGAGCCAGGCGGTCCGTTCCCCGGAACCGGCGCTGGTCACGGCGCGGCCGCAACGGTGGCAGTACCTGGCGTCGGGGACGAGGATGGCACGACAGGCGGGGCAGGCGAGGGTGGTCATCGGCCGGGGAATCTAGGCGGCCCGGCGGACCGGCGGAACGGCGGGACGGTACGGCGGCAAGACAGTACGATCGTTGCGGCTGACAGCTTCCCGTCTGACGGTCTGACCGTCCGACCGTCCCATCGCCTGCCCGCCCTTCCGCCTTGTCCCGTCCCCGGGCACCGGTTAGCGTCCATACAACCCGGAGGAGTCATGGCCCAGCCGCAACAGCCACCGCCGGCCCCCCTGCCCGAGGCGCCTCTGGCCCGTCACCTGGGTGATCTCGCCCGAAGCGCGGTCCGCTGGAGCGTGTACTTGGAGACCCGTACGGTCGGCTCGATGGCGCAGGGACGACTCCACTTCGTGGAAGGCACCAGGCACAAGAGCACGGGGTGGATTTTCCGGGAGTGGACCGAGCAGGACATCAACGAGCGATTCAACGAGTTCAGCCCGATCGAACTCTGGAAGATTCTGGAGAGCCTCGGGTAGGATTGCGGTACCCAGGGCCCGGCCCTCCGGAGATTCGGGGCCGCACCGGGCACTCGGTACTAGGCACTCTCTGGAGCCTCCGGCATGGCCGCGCGCCCCCTAAACGATTTCCCCCGTCACCTGAGCGGCAGCACCAAGGCAGACATTCTCCGGCTCGCGACCGAGTTCGGGGTCGATTTCCTGCGCCTGCAGTTCACCGACATCCTGGGCATCAACAAGAACGTCGAGGTGCCCCGGAGCCAGTTCGGGAAGGCGCTGGACGGCAACATGATGTTCGATGGCTCCTCGATCGAAGGATTCGTGCGGATCGAGGAGAGTGACATGTTGCTGGTCCCGGATCTCGACACCTTCCGGGTGCTGCCCTTCGATGACGATCGCGGCCGGGTGGCGCGGCTCCTGTGCGACATCTTCACGCCGGACCACCAGCCGTTCCCCGGCTGTCCCCGGCTGACGCTCAAGCGGCAGATCGAGCGCGCGGGCAAACTCGGCTATACGATGATGGCGGGATGTGAAGTCGAATTCTTCCTGTTCGAGCGCGATGCCGAAGGGAATCCGTCGACCACCACCCACGATTCGGGGAACTACTTCGACCTGACCCCGATCGACAAGGGAGAGGAGCTCCGCCGGCTCATCGTGCAGGACCTGGAGTTCATGGGCTTCGAGGTCGAGGCGGCGCACCACGAAGTGGCCGCCGGCCAGCACGAAGTAGACTTCCGCTACGCCGATGCCCTCACCACCGCGGACAACATCACCACCTTCAAGTTCGTGGTGCGGAGCCTGGCCAACCGGAACGGCTTCGCCGCCTCGTTCATGCCCAAGCCGATCATGGACCAGGCCGGCAGCGGCATGCACACCCATCAGAGCTTGTTCAAGGGCAATCACAACGCGTTCTACGATCCCAAGACCGAGCACCAGTTGTCCCAGGTGGCGCTGTCTTACGTCGAAGGACTGCTGCAGCATGCCCGGGGCTTCTGCGCCATCACCAACCCCCTGATCAACAGCTACAAGCGGCTGGTGCCCGGGTATGAGGCTCCGGTGAACGTCGCCTGGAGCATGCGGAACCGCTCGCCCCTGGTCCGGATCCCCGAGCGGCGGGAAGACGGAACCCGGTGCGAGCTGCGCATGCCGGATCCGTCGGCCAACCCGTACCTCTCGCTCACGGTGCAGCTCGCCGCCGGACTGGACGGGGTGGAGCAGAAGCTCGAGTGCCGGGAGCCGGTCAACCGCAACATCTTCCGGATGAGCTACCGGGACCGCCGCAAGTACCAGATCGACGACCTCCCGCGCGACCTGCACGAGGCGCTGGACCGCTTCGAGAAGGACGATGTGATCAAGCAGGCGCTGGGCGAGCACCTGACCGAGCGCTTCCTCGAGGCCAAGCGGGAGGAAGTGGCGCAGTTCAACCGGGAGGTGACGGAATGGGAGAGGAGGAACTACCTGGGGCGGTACTGATCCTGCGCCGCGCCAGGCGACGCGTTCTCCCTTTTCCGGATAGTCTCTCCCTCAGCGAGTAATCACGGCCAGGCCGTCCGAAGCTGCCGGAAACAGTGGTAGCGACAGGATGGCGAGCGATGCGAGCACGGGATCGGTCGCTGGAAGGGGGAAGCTGTGTCGGCCGGGAGCGGAGGCAGGGAAGGAACCATAGATTTCCGCACCAGCACGCCGTGGGAACCGGTCGAGGGAGCCATGAAAAAGGGAAAGGCCGCGAAGAAGCAGGCGGCACCGAAGCGAGTGGTCCGGAAGAGGGTGCCGACACGCAGGGTGACACGCACCGTTCTGGTCGCCGATCCGGCAGCGCCCGCGACCGACCGGATCCTGGTCGAGCTGCCCGCGGACGGCACGCTCAAGGACCAGGCGGAAGCGGAGCAGTTCGTGCGAACGTTGTACGAAACCGGCCAGTTGGCCCGTTCGCCCGGACCGCTCCCGCCGGGCGCCACCCATTGGCTGGAACCGGATCCTTCCGGGGCATGCCGCCTGGTGCGAAGGCGCTACTCCGCGATCTGACCAGCCCTGGTCAGAATTCCCCGCAGGAAAACCGCACCCGTCGCAACACCCGCCGGCCACGCAGCGCGTGAACGGCGTGGGTGGGGAGCCGCTTGCGCCGGTCTCGCTTCACCGCGGACCCGATGCCTCCCTTCACATCTTCCGGCGCAAATGCGATCCGGTCGGCGGCGAGCAGGCTGGCGACGAAGGCGTTGACTTCGTCCGCCGTCGCCGCAGCCTCGGGTAGAGCACCAAGAATGGCCACGGTTCGGTCGGCAGAACCCAGCAGCACCGGCTCCGGCACCAGCGTGACCACGCCCTTCAGGCGTCGATCCAGCTTTGCGAGAGGGATTTCCCGCAGATGGGCCGCGTGCGCGACTCGCTGGCCGGCGATCACGGTGGGGCGGACCGTGATGGACGCGCCTGGTGCCGCGCCGATGCGCCGCCGGAGGTCGGCCAGCGCCGCCGGTGACAGCACGCCGCGCCCGCTCCCTCGGCCGAGCGCCGGCGGGTTGCCGGCCAGTGCCGCCGTGGGGGCCAGCATGGCCGCGCTGCCCAGCGCGACACCGTGGCGGGCGAACCCGTCGTGAATCGCCGGCCCGTTGGCGCCGCCGTTGAGCGATTGATCCACCAGCACCATCGTCCGGCCGACCGACTGGAAGAACCTGGCCGTCTCCGGTGCCTCGGCCGCGGCCCGGACGAGCAGGATGCCGGCGCTCCGGACGGCTTGCCATAGCTGCTGCTGAGTCGGGGTTTTCCCGGCGCCGATCCGGGCCCGCAGGATGTTGCGAATCGTGTCGTAGAAGCAGCCCACAAAGATGCGACCGAAGCTGTGGATCTCTGCGGAGAGGACGCTCGGCGGGCCGGACGACGGCAGGGTGGATGGCAGCTGCCAGCGGAAGCTGTTCCAGGCGTGCCTTGGTGCGGAGGCCGGATGGCTGGCGCCTAGCGCCCGCCGCACGCCGTCCGACAGATCCTCGGCCAGTGACTCGACGAAGTTCTGCCGATCGAGGGCGGTCCGCACGGCCTCCCGGGTGAGCCGGTCGTGCAACGCGGTCACCAACGCGGTGCAGTCGCCAAAGGCCTCGTGGAACGCGTTGGTCTCGGTGAAGCTGCTGTCCCACAGCTGGGGGTGCGCCTGGTCCAGCAGGGCATGCCCGGCTTCGTGCGCGAGCACGTCGGTGCTCGCCCCGGAGAACGTGGTCTTGGCACCGGTCGTGTACGCAAAGAAGCTGAGGCTCCGGCCGTCGTAGTAGGCGTTCAGATCCTCGCCGGCGTTGGGCTGGAGATCGAGCCGGCGCGGAGTGGACGAACGAGCCCACGCGGTCACCTTCCGGCCCGCCAGGGTCTCGTAGGTCGCCACGGCTGCGAGCGCCGCTTCGCGGCTCTGCCAGAACAGGAAGGCGGCGGTGCCCGGCTGATAGAGCGCGGCGGGCTGGTGGGCAACGAAGGTGAACCCAGCCCGGCTCGATGGGCGGTTGGCGCGCGGGGTCTTGCGCCGCATCGGTGGCCCGCCGCTGGCCAGGGGGTCGTTGGGAATGAAGTTGATCGCCATGACTGGTCTCCTGCGCGCGGAGGGAACGGGTCAACCGCTCGGCTGCCCGAATCTATTCGGGGCGACCCCGGAAGGGCGTGATCTGGACCTTTGCGTCCGCGGTCGGCAGAATCCGCCCATGACCCCGGCTTTCCTGCTCGATCTTGATGGTACCCTGTACACCGATCGCGGCGCTGTTCCGGGTGGCCCGGGAACGATTGCCGCGCTCCGGCTCCGAAGCATCCCGTTCCGCTGTGTCACCAACACCACGACCCGTACCCGGACCGCACTGGCGGCTCGGCTTGCCGGCTACGGCTACGACATTGCCGCCCAGGAGATTCTGACACCGGCCGGCGCCGCAGTAGCACATTGCCGGGCGCGCGGCTTTCACCGGATCGCGGCCTACGCGCCGGAGGCGGCGCTGGAAGATCTCGCCGGCCTGGAGCTTGGCGAGGCTCCGGCCGCGGTGGTCATCGGCGACCTCGGCGAACGCTGGAGCTTTGCGCTGCTCCAGCAGGCGTTCGCGCAGGTCATGGCCGGTGCCGAGATCATCGCGCTCTCGAAGGACCGCTATTTCCTGCAGCGGGGGGCATTGACGCTCGATGCGGGGCCGTTCGTGGCCGCGCTGGAATACGCCACCGGCCGGACCGCCACAGTGGTCGGCAAGCCGAGCCCGGAGTTCTACCGGGTGGCCCTCGACGGCGTCGGTGGCGACCCGGGCAGCACGGTGATGGTCGGCGATGACCTTTGGTCGGACGTGAGGGGAGCGCAGCAGGCCGGAATGCGCGGGTGGCTGGTGCGAACCGGGAAGTTCCGGGAAGACCAACTGCGGGAGAGCGGAGTTGTGCCGGATCAGGTCATCGACAGCGTTGCGGACGTGATCCGGGCTGTGGCGCGGGACACATAGAGGCCGGCTATCTCCGGCCCCTACGCGTACGCCCCGTTCGGGATCACCCCCGCCACAACCGTTTCAGCAACTGGATCTGTCCGGTGTGATAGGCGTCATGCGCCAGGACGCCGATGATGAGCTCGCCGTAGGTCCACTTCCGCTTGCCTCCCGGTCGGCGCGCGAGCTTGGCGGCAGGGAATCGCTCCACCGCCCGCGCGAAGCGGCGATGCTCCTCCGCAAGCAACTCCCGATCGGCACGCCAGGCCGCCTCATCGGCGCGCTCCGGCACTGCCGGCCAGTTCGCCGGGCTGCGGGGGAAGCGGGGAATCGGTTCGATCTCGAGGTTGCGGCGCACCGCGTACTTCCAGTAGGCGATGTGCAGCGTGAGCGCCCAGATACTGTGCCGCCCCGGGGCCGGGGCCCAGCGTGCCTGAGCCGCCGGCACCCCCCGGACCGCGCCCACCGGGGTGGGCCCACCGTGCCAAGCCCTTCCCCGTGGCGGGGCGAGTGTGCGGGCGATCAGGCTCAGCGTGTCATGGCGCACGGGCGTGTTCCTCGCGCACCAGGTCGAGCAACCCACGCACCACAACCTCGGGTTGTTCCTCGTGGATGTGAAGCCCGGCCCCGATGACGGTCGTCATCCAGAAGTCGTGGATGCGGTGTTCGAGCGCGCGAATCCGCCCCGTCGAGATTCCTCCCTCGTGCGCCGCACCGCCGACCAGCAGGTGGACCGGAATCCCCAGGCTCGCGAGCCGGGGCGTGATTGAGTCGGGCTCGACCGCTCGTTGCATTCCCTTCAGCGCTCGGAGCACAGCACCCACGTCTCCTGCCGGGCCGGCGGTGTAGTTGTCGATGGTCTCCTCGGTGACCCAGCTGGTGTCCCCGGAGCAGGCGATGAGTCCTTTGCGGAGCTCCTTCCGGATCCGGCCCCGTCCGACGAAGAGTCGCACGAAGAACGCGAACTTGAGCGCCTTCCTGACGCCGGGCACGGCGGCACTCTCGAGCGCCCCCCCTTCCACCAGCAGAAGCCCCCTCACCAGCTCGGGTCGTGCCACGGCGAGCCTGAGCGAGATCGCCGTCCCCATGGCGTGGCCCATCACTACAGCGTTTGACACCGCCAGCGTGTCCAGCACCGCCGCAACCCGTTGGGCCTGACTCGCCAGGGAGTAGTCGGCATTCCCCGGCCGGGATGACTTACCCATGCCAAGAGGCTCGATCACGATCACCCGCATTCCCGCCTCGGCGAGGGGCGGCAGAATCCGGCGGAACGCGTAGGCCGGACTCACGATCCCCGGCACGATCACCACCGCTGGCCCGGTCGCGGGACCCTCGATAGTGACTTGGAGCGATTCCGCCGGAGCGAGAGCGATTCGCCGGGCGGTCGAGTCCGCCAGGGGGACAGCCAGTGTGGCTGCGGCAATCCAGGAAAGCAGCATGGGGCGGAAATGTCGCCGCGACCGCCCCGCGCATGCAATGCGGCTGACGGGCGTTCGAGTGACACGCGGCAGAACGACACGGGACCCTACCCGGGCTCCCGGCTGGTGCGAAAGTGCCCGAACTTCAGGGTCAGCCATCACACCTGTAAGCAATCATGCTGCAACAGCTTATACCTGCCGGCTTGGGCGGCAATTCGTTTGGGGACCGGGACCTGGGCAGTGGGCACTCTAGTTGCCCTTCCAGCGACGTTCTTTTTGCGCCTTCCCCGGAACCTTGGACAGCCAGAGAAACAATGGCTACACGTCAGACCGTCATCCTTGCCGCCGGCAACGGCTCGCGACTCTCCGCCGCCCGCGGCGGACTGCCGAAGCCGCTGGTGCCGGTTGCGGGACGCGCGCTGATCGAGCACGCACTCGACCAGGCGGCGGCCGCCGGGGTGGAGGAGGCCATCGTCATCACCGGCAACGGGGCCGATCAGCTGCGCGCCTACCTGGGAAGGATCCAGACCAGGCTCAAGGTCACCGTAGTCCACAACCCGCGGTTCCACGAGCCCAACGGGGTCTCGCTGCTGTGCGCGGAAGCGCATGTCGCCGGAACTTTCTTCCTGCAGATGGCGGATCACGTCTTCGCAAAGCCGGTCCTCAAGGTGCTCGACCAGGCTGACGCAGCTCCGGCCGGTTGCGCGCGCCTGCTGGTGGATTTCGATCCGGTGCAGATCGATGAAGATGACGCCACCAAGGTCACGGTCACGGGGCGTGGCATCACCGCGATCGGCAAGGACGTCCGCCCCTACGATGCGGTGGATACCGGGTGCTTCCGGCTGGACCGGCGGATCTTCTCGGCGCTGCGCGAGGTAGCCCGGCACGAGCCGCCGTCGGTCACGCTGGGCATGCGGCGGCTGATCGAAGAGCAGATCCTGGTAGCCGTGCCGCTGGTGGGGACCCGCTGGAGTGACGTGGACACTCCCCTCGATCACGCGAAGGCCGAACGGCTGCTGGGCAGCCAGCGGCCCCGGACGGCGCAGGAAGTCGCGGTCGGCTGAGCTTGGCGCGCGACCCTAAAGGTCGCGCGTTTTTCGGCGGCGATCCATAAGCCAAGACTTATATGTCGCTCTTGGCATCACGCCCCGCCGGGCTACGAAGTTCTGGTGGCGGGCTCGGGTCCCCCCCGCAGGGCCCACTGCAGGCCGGTGGCGACGCCGGATACCACGAAGATGATGGCGCTCCAGGCCAGGGCGATCTCGGTGAGGTTGAGGAGTGCCGCGGGGAGGTAGAGGAAGGTGAAGAAGTCGCGCCGGCCGGCAGATTCCACCGTTTCCTTGAAGCTGGTGAGAGCCCCGGGAGGCGCTGCCGGAGCCGGCCGGGCCGAGTCCCGCTGACCCCACCACCGGATGCTGGTGACGCTGCCGCTCCCACCGCCGCGGGTCAGAAGCCCCGCGTAGAGGGCAGCCTGGTAGATCAGGTGCAGCGCGGTCCCGACGACCGTCAGGGGCAGGGCGATGGGCGACCCGGCCCGGTGCAGCGCCCACCCCGCCGCCGCGAAAAACCCCACGTTGACCACATCGTCCAGGACTTGATCGAGCCACTCGCCCAACCGGGAGCGGATGTACTTGAGTCGGGAGATCTCGCCGTCGCATCCGTCGAGAATCGACTGGACCTGGAGTAGGAGTGCGCCCGGCACCAGCCATCGGGCGCCGCCCACAGCCACCACCGCGATTCCCGCCAGCCCGAACACCGCGGCGATGAGCGTCATCTGGTTCGGGGTCAGCGAAGTGTCGAGCAGGGCCCGGGTCAGCCGGAGCGACAGCGGCCGGTTGATGCTTCGGGCAATCAGGCCATCGGTCGCCTTGAGCAGCGAGGTCAGCAGCAGGTCCGTCGCCCGCCTGCAATTGGCCTCACTGTCGGCGGGGATAATGAACTCGTTCGGCTCCAGAGGCGCCGCCTCGAGATCGCCGTGGTAGCCGGTTTGCACCAGGCGCCGCGGGAAGAGCCGATGCCAAACCAGGCCGAGTCGGGCGGTGACCTCACCCCCTGTCCCCCTCTCCGCAGTTGCGGAGAGGGGGTAGGGGGTGAGGTGGAGGCGCGGGTCCCGGGGCAGGCGCTCCGCCGGAACGCCCTCGATCTCGACTTCATCGACTCCCGCATCCTGGAGCGACAGGAGCTGGCGGAGCAGCACCGTCATGCCCGCAATCCGGAGCCATGGATCGCCCGCGGCGGGAGCGGTGAGCCGGGCGCGCACTGTCATGGGCCGACCTGCCGCGGCTCGAGCAGCACCAAGGCGGCCAGCAGCAGGTTGAGCAGGCTCGCGGAAATGATGAAAAACCAGGCCAGCGCCCCGGCCCACCAGTATGACGCCAGGATGAGGACATAGCCGAGCAGGAAGTGGGTGCCGACTCCGAGCCACGACCACGCCCGCATCCGGCCGGCGTTTCGGCGCCGATACTCGGCCGGGTCGGGACTCGGCGGGATCATCAGGGCTGCGTGCTGAGCTGCGGAGTACTGGTGGTAGAGCCAAAGCAGGAAAGCATCCTTCAGGCGGCGCTCCCGCCAGGCCTGATCACGGTCCCGGGCCACCTTGGCGAGGTCCTCCTCGCGCTCCGAATATCCTCTCGCGACCCGCGCGATGTAGCGGGTCTTGGTGTGGTCGAACAGCGCCGACTGAACCGCCGTGCTGGCCAGCCCCAATACCGCCAGCAGCCAGTACCAGGGGCTGCCGTATAGCGTCGCCATCACGTAGCCGCCACTCAGGCAGATTCCCACACCCACGACGTAGTCGGCGAGGCCGTCGAGGATCGCCCCGTAGGTGGAGGAGACTCCCCTGGCCCGCGCCAGCTGCCCGTCGCAGCAGTCGAGCACTACCGCCACGATCAGGAGCAGGCCAGACACCAGCCGGAGCGGCGGCCGAAAGGTGCCCAGCACCAGCGCGATACTCGCCCCGACCCCGACCACGGCGGAGAGCAGGGTGACCTGGTTCGGGGTGATCGGAGTGCGCAGCAGGAGGGCGACAACCGGGCTCGCGAGCCTTCGGTGAATGTGGGCGTCCACCCACTCTTCTACTTCAGGCGGTTTGGCCGGCCTAACCGGTGAAACGGGTCCTGGCGTCCTCGAGGTCGGCGAGGTCATCGATCTCGGTCCATTCATGATGGCCAATCGGAACGGTCCGGAAAGTAACGCCCGCCTGGATCATCCGCTGAAAGGCATCCTCGTAGTACCCATGGGTTTCTCCGGCATCACGCATCGCCTCCAGGATGGCCCACAAGATCGGCAGGGCCGGCCCGGTGACCTTCTGCACCCCGATGGACTCGCCGGCGCACTCCGCGGCCCGCAGCTGCTTGGACAGCCTTCGCACCGTGCCCGACGAGTCGAGTTGGGCTTTCATTTCCTCCTCGGCCAGGCTGGTTTCCGTGTCGAGCAGCAGCGCCGCCGCGGCCGGGTCGGCGACCAGCCGCTCCAGCGCGTTGCCGGAGAGGACGACATCGCCGTCGCAGAGCACGATGCCCGGTCCGGCCACTCCCTGCCGCGCCGCGAGCACACTCATGCTGTTGCCGGTCGTGGTGTAGTCCGGATTCGGGGCGAGCCGCACCGGGAGGGGGGGAGGAGAGGCCTCCAGGTGGGTCTCCACCAGGTTCGCCAGGTGGCCGGTGACCACCACCGCCCGGGCGATCCCGGCCGCGGCAATACGCTCCAGCTGACGGGCGAGAATGGTCTTGCCGCCCACATCCAGCAGGCACTTGGGGAGATTGTCGGTCAGCGGGCGGAGCCGCGAGCCAGTGCCCGCGGCGAGGATGATGGCGGTAAGATCCACTACCGGGCGGGCAACTCCGCGATGTCGGCTACTGTTTCCAGGAACCGGTCGACGGTCGTCACATCGAGGTGGCCCATATTGGCCACCAGGAACGAATCGTGGCTCACCGGCCCCTTGCCCCGATAGACCAGGAAGCCCCGTGCCCGCAGGTCGTTGTAGAAGGCATCGAAGGTAAACCGGGGCGGCAGCTGCGCCACGGTGAGCGACATCGCGCTGCCCGGTCCGGGGAAGCGGACCTCGAGACCCAGCCCCATCAGTCCCGCGCGGAGCCGGCCATTGAGCGCCTGGTAATGGGCCCGCCGGGCCGGGACGCCGCCAGCGTCCTCCAGCTCGCCCAGCGCCGCGTCGAGCGCGACCACGGCCGGGACGGGAGGCGTGAAGGGTGTTTGTCCGTTCTCCCGGATGGCGGCGCGATAACGTCTGAGATCGAGGTACATCGACCGCGGGCGCACGTGCTCGGTTTCCTTCCAGATCTCGCGGCGGGTGATGACGAACGCGGCGCCGGCCACACCGTGCAGACATTTGTTGCCACTGCCCACGGCGACCGACGCGCGGCTCCGCGTCATGTCGAACTCCTCCGCCCCCAAACTGGACACGATGTCCACGAAGTAGCGGAGGTGGCGTGGAGCGAGGAGCCTTCCCACCTCGTTCACCGGATTGATGCGGCCGACGCTGGTCTCGTGGTGCACCATCGCCACCGCCTTGATCCGCGGGTCGCCATCCAGCATGCCCTGCACCTGCTCCAACACGATGGGCTCGCCCCAATCGTACCGGAGATGACTGGTGTGGATCCCGAGGCAGGTTCCCATCTCGGCGATCCGCTCGCCAAACGCCCCGTTGGACACGACCAGCAGCCGCTCGTCGCCGGAGACGAACGAGGCGAGCGCCGCCTCGGTCGCGGCGGTGGCTCCGCCGCCCAGCAAAAGCACATCGTGGTCCGGGGCTCCCGCGACCCGGCCGAGCCGCGTCGTCACTCGCGCCAGCAGATCCACGAACTCCCGGTCGCGGTGAACCATGTCAGCCCTGAACAGCGCCCGCTTGACCCGGGGCGAGACCATGACTGGTCCCGGGCACAACAGGGTCAGTGCCGTTTCGGCCACCGTGGCCGGGACGGCTCGGACCGCTTCGGCCTCCTGGCGCCGAAGGCGTGTCAGGCTGTCCAGGGCGGCGTGTGCTTTCATCACGCTCTCATCATGGAGGTGTAGGGCTCGGACACACCCTGTCCCCGATCCCCAAGTGACGGTTCACCATCAACTTGCGACCATGGATCATAACCTGTTGAGCCCGGTCATGACCCGGCCAGTCCGCAGAAGCGCCAGAAGTGCAGCAGGTTCCGCGCCTACCGACCGCCCGCCAGCCAGCGTCCGCTCTCCCGGAGCCAGCCGGCCAAGGTCCACAAGTCCCTCGGCAACTCGACGGCAGGGGCGGACAGGCGGGCGGACAGGAAGGCTGCGATGCGGGCCGCTCGAGCGTCCCAGGTGAGACCATTGGCGGTGGCGAGCGCTGCCTCCGCCAAACGCGCCGCCTGAGAGGGGTCAGCGGCCAGCGAGCGGAGCGCGGCCGTCGCAGCCGGCACATCACCGGCGGGTACCAGCACGGCATTCATTCCGTCGGTGAGCAACTCGGCGGTGTCGGGCGCGTCGGGCGCCACCAGGGCACGACCGGCAGCCAGGTACAGGAAGAGCTTGATCGGAAGCACCGTGGTGCCGTGGCGCTCCAGCGGTTCGAGGCTGGGCGGGATGAGCAGGACATCGGCGGCGTAGAGCCAGGGTGCGAGATCCCGGTACCGCTGCCACGGCTCGACCCGCACGTTGGCGAGGGCCCGCGCTTCCGTCTCGATAGGGCCCTGACCCTCGGAGCCGACCAGGATGAACAACATCTCCGGCGCCTGACGGGCGAGCTCGAGGACGATGTCGAGCCCCTTGCGCGCGTTGATTCGACCCGTGTAGACCGCGGTGAAGCGACCAGGCTCGAGCCCGAGTCGGGTGCGTGCGGCGGCGCGCGACAGGCGCGGCTCCATGCGCCCGGGGTCCCAGCCGTTGTGGGCGACGAGCATTCGTTCCTCGGGAATCCCCAGGCGACGGTAGCTCTCCAGGGTGTGCTGTGAGTGGAAGATGGCGCCGACCAGGCGCGGATGCCGCAGGATTCCGCGGAGGATCGGCTGCAACGGCGGAATCTGGTCTCCCCAGGGGCGGAAGTGCTCGTACACCACCCGGCGGCCGGCGTGGAGAAAGCTCCAGGCGGCGGGAAGGTTGCGGGTGTAGACGAGGTCCGCGTCCACAACGGCGGGGTGTCGGGGTGCCCGGAGGGCGTGCGACCATTTCTCCAATGCGCGCAAATGGTGGAAGCGCCAGTGGAGGAGATGCAGGGTCAGGTCACCCCGGATCTGGTAGAATTTGCGGATCGCCTCGGCGTCGCCGGGACCGGTCGCGGGCCCGGGGATGAGCAGTTCGGTCCCATGTCCCAGACGGGCCAGGGCCGAGAGGGTATGGGCCACCTGCTCGGTGTCCGCGCCGGTATCGGGCATCGGAGTGTCGTAGACGTACAGAATTCGCACGGGCGAGCAAGCTAGGGGGGCAGCAGCGCGGCCGCTAGCGATGATCTCGACGGTCTTTTTGTCGCCCCAGATACAGCGGACAGGATATTGCCGGGCGTACTCCGCGAGTTTTTCAGCGTTTTGAGCGCCCGGCACC
>DATBLR010000025.1:0-29342 GCA_036555275.1 Gemmatimonadales bacterium
ATCGGCAGATCTCCCGGACCCGTAATGCGGGTGCACGGGCTTCCAGGGGGGACTATCTCATCTTTATCGACGCCGACACCGTCCTCACCCCGGCCGTCCTGCGGGCCACATTCGACGTCCTCCGCCAGGGCGCAGCCGGCGGAGGGGCCAGGTTCCGGTTCGACGGCCGGCTTCCGCTGTACGCCCGGCTGCTCTCCCCGCTGGTGAACGCGGTCATGCGGGCCGGCGGCATGGCCGCCGGGTGCTATGTATTCTGCTCCCGAGAGGCGTTCGAGGCAGTCGGCGGCTTTGATGAACGTCTGTACGGAGCGGAGGAACTGGTTTTCAGCCGGGCCTTGAGACGGCGCGGCCCGATGGTCATCCTCGAGGACGCCGTCACGACCTCCGGCCGAAAGATGCGGGCATACTCCGGCTGGGAGCTGCTGCGACTCTTCGCTGGCCTACTCCCCCGGGGACTGGCCGGGGTCCGGACCCCCGACCGACTCGCCTTCTGGTATTCGGATCGCCGTGAGGACCCGGGGTAGCGGGTGACCGCAGGGGACCCCCCTGGGTTGTCCGCCCAATCAGTCCGCAGGAGACATCGTGACCACCGAGCTGCAGGGTCGCTCGTTCTTCATCACCGGGGCCAACTCCGGCATTGGCCGCGCGCTGGTCGAGGGGTTGGCCGACCGCGGCGGCAATGTGGTGCTCGCCTCGCGCTCGGAGGAACGGACGCGGCCTGTGCTGGACGCGATTCGTCGGCGCCAGCCGGCGATCGACGCGCAGTTCCTGCTGCTCGACGTCTCGGATCTCGCCTCGGTACAGCGGGCCGCCGGCGAGTTCCTGGCAGGCGGGCGCCGGATCGACGTACTGGTCAACAATGCGGGCATTGCAGGGACGCGCGCGCTCAGCAAAGATGGCTTCGACCTTACCTACGCCACCAATCACATCGGTCCGTTTCTCCTGACCAATCTGCTGCTGCCGCGACTGCAGCAGGCCCCGGCGGGACGCATCGTCAACGTCGCCAGTGTCGCGCACATGCAGGTCCGGCAGATTGAGTGGACGGTGCTGGAGCGGCGCACGACCGCGAAGCGGAGCGCCTTCGCCGATTACGCGGTGACCAAGCTCATGAACGTGCTCCATGCGAAGGAGCTGGCGCGCCGCCTCGTCGGCACCCGGCTGACCACCTACTCCCTCCACCCGGGCGCCGTCGCGTCAAACATCTGGCGCGCAGTGCCACAGCCGGTGCAGTGGATCATGAAGCGCTTCATGCTCTCGAACGAGGAGGGAGCCCGAACCCCGCTCCACTGCGCCACCGCGCCCGAGCTCCGGTCGACAAGCGGCCGCTATTATGACCGCTGCCGGGAAGTACCTCCGAATCCCCTCGCCAATGACGAAGCGCTGGCGCGGGAGCTGTGGGTCCGGACAGAGACAGCCGTGGCCTCGGCCCGGTAGCGCACCGCCTCTCCTTCGCCCATGAACCAGCGCCAGCCCATCCTCTTCATCTGCACCCACAACCAGAGCCGCAGCTACACGGCCGAGTACCTGTTCCGGGAGAGCACGGAATACGAGGCCCGTTCCGCCGGGACCGACCCGGACGCCCGGATTCCTGTCTCCGTTGATCTCATCGCCTGGGCCGCCCGCATCTTCGTGATGGAAGCGCTTCACCTCAGCTTCCTTCGGGAGCGCTTTGCGGAACACCTCGGAGGGAAAGAGCTCGTCTGCCTTGAGATCCCCGATGTCTACATGCCGCTCGAGCCGGAATTGATGATCCTGCTCGAAGACAAGCTCGCCCCCTACCTGGCGTCCGAGCGGGACCGTGAGACCTGACCGGTCCTGCTGGCTGCTCCGGTACGGCGGCTTCATATTGCCTCCCGACCGCCAGCCGCCACCGGCCCTCCCATTCATTCGCCCCTGACCCAGGCGTCGACATGCGCGTTGCCCTTGCCTCCGACCACGCCGGTTTCCGCTACAAGGGAATGCTGGCGGCCCTGCTCGCCGCGCGCGGGCACGAGGTCGTCGACTTCGGCACCGACTCCGACACGCCCGTGGACTATCCTGATTTCATCCGTCCTGCGGCGGAGGCCGTCGCCAGAGGCGCCTGCGAAGTCGGTATCGTCCTCGGCGGGTCGGGCAACGGAGAGGCGATGGCGGCCAACCGGGTACGCGGAATCCGCTGCGCGGTATGCTGGAGCGAGGAGTCGGCCCGGCTCGCCCGCGCCCACAACGATGCCAACATGATCTCCGTGGGCCAGCGCCTGGTGAGCGAGGACATGGCCCGGGCAATCGTGCTGACCTGGCTGTCCACTGAATTCGAAGGTGGTCGGCATGCTCGGCGTATTGCAAAGCTCGACCTGTAGGCGCCAGCCGGCTGGCCACCAGGTGCGCTTGTGAGCTTTTGACTGGTGGCGCCGGCCACGACGGATCGGGCGCGCCATCGATGACGCATGGCCAACTCGAGGGGGCCCTATGCACATCTCCGGCAAGACCGCTCTCATCACCGGCGCTTCCGGCGGCGTAGGCGCAGCTGCTGCCCGGGCGCTCGCGGACCGAGGGGCCCGCGTCATCCTCCTGGCTCGACGCGAGACCGAGTTGTGGAAGGTGGCCCAGACCATCGGCCCGGCCGTCATCGGAGTTCATCCCGTGGACCTGGCCCAGGCCGACGCCGTCGAACGTGTTGCACGCCAGATCTCCACGGAGACGGGCACCCCGGACATCCTGGTCAACAACGCCGGCGCCGGCCAATGGAAGTTCGTGGAGGAAACCAGTCCGGCTGAAGCGGTGCAGACGATGGCCGTTCCCTACTTCGCGGCCTTCTGGATCACCCGCGCCTTTCTTCCCGACATGCTGGCCCGCAACAGCGGCCACATTCTGAACGTCAGCTCCGTGGGCTCACGGTTCGTGTGGCCTGGGGCGACGGCCTACCTCGCCGCCCGCTGGGCGGTCCGGGGGTTCACCGAGGCCCTGCGAGCGGACCTCGCCGACACCGGAATCGGTGTCACGCTGTATGAGAGCGGAGTGGTGCGGAGCGACTACTGGGACCACAATCCCGGCAGCCGGGAACGCGTACCTGGCATGGGGCGGCTGGTGCCGGAGTTAACGCCGGAGGAGGCGGCCGCGTGCATCGTCCGGGGAATCGAGCACAACCGGAAGCTGGTCGTCGCGCCGTTCATGATGCGGCTTACCTACCTGCAACATGCGCTCTTCCCCGGTGTGGTGCAGTGGCTGATGACCCGCACCGGGTACCGGCGCACCGGGCCGGCTACCGGAAGCACCGCGCAGCAAGGGCACTGAATTGCCTGGCCGCCGGAACAGTGCGTTTCCTGCTGCGGGGCCCACCACCGGAGCGACAGCGTGGAGCAGCGGCGATGAACGAGGGCGCGACCCATTCCAGCCTCGATCCGGAGGAGGTCGCGAATGGTCGGGGAGCGTTCCTCATCGCGTCGAGGGATGGTGTCCCGGTGGGGTGTGGCGCGGTTCGCCGGATCGAGGAGCGGACCGGCGAGATCTGGCCAGGGATCTCTGAGTAGCTCGTCCCATATGGCTTTCCGCCCCCAGCACGTCGAACGCTCCGGCTCTCTCGCCGTCGCCGCCCCACTTCGCACAGCTTTCCTGTACTTCACCCCTGAAGGGGAGCGCGGCTGGGTGCCCGGGTGGAGGCCCCAGTACCTGCACCCGGAGGATGGGACACTCGCCGCGGGCCTGGTCTTCCGCACCGACGCCGACGGCGAGCAAACCTTCTGGGTGGTGAGCTGGTGCGATCCCGCGCAGGGTGAGGCGGAGTACGTCCGCCTGACACCGGGCTCCCGGCTCGGAACCGTTACCATCCGGTGCGACGCCCTGTCCGCGAGCGCGACCAGGGTCCGGGTTACCTATCAGCTGACCAGTCTCTCGGAGGTCGGGAATACGACCCTCGACGCCTTCACTCCGGAGGCCTTCGGCGACATGCTGGCTCGCTGGGAGCAGGCCATTCAGCGCCTGACGGCTGGGGCCTGATCGCACGGCACAGGTAACCCTGGAGGCAGGCGCTGCGGGGTTGCCTGACTTGCCAGCGCGGGATAAGGTGGAACCGGCCCACGTGCGACGCCGGCACGTCAGCGAGTGTCGCACTGGTAACCGATCGCCACCCTGCCAGGTGAAGCTTCCACAGGGAGTCGCATGCGCGAATTCCCGTCGTCCACCGCAGTGGCGTTGTGCCTCTGCCTCGCTGTTGTCCGACCGGCTCAGGCCCAGACGGCCGTGCCCGCCGAGAGCCTCTTCGCCTACCAACGATCGGCGCCGCTCCTGGTGACGGACAGCACCGTACGGGCGTTCGACGACGGCATCACTCTGCATTCGCTCAGCTTCGAGAGTCCCCGTGGCGGTCGGATCAGTGCCTATCTGATCCTTCCCCGGGGTCAAGGGCCCTTTCCCGCCGTTCTGTTCGGGCATTGGGGGCTCGGCACCCGAACCGAGTTCATTCCCGAGGCGCTTCTGTACGCCCGTTTGGGCGCCATCTCGCTCCTGATCGACTGGCCGTGGACCCGTCCTCCCCCGCACCATCGCGATGAAGGCCCGCTTGACAAGCCCGAGATGGACCGCGATGTGCACATCCAGGCAGTAGTGGACCTGCGCCGCAGCCTCGACTTGCTCACCACCCGACCCGATGTCGACCCGCTGCGCCTCGGGTACATAGGGCACAGCTATGGAGCCCAATTCGGCGCGATTCTGGGTGCGATCGACCGCCGGCTTCGTGCGGTGGTCCTGATGGCCGGCGTCGCCGACAATGCAGCGCTCCTGCTGGAGACCGAAGATCCCGACATGGTGGCCTATCGCAACCACTGGAGCCAGGAGCAGCTCACTCGCTACATCGAGATCAACACCCCCCTCGACGCGGTGGGCTGGGTCGGGCGCATCTCGCCCACTCCTCTCCTCATGCAGTTTGCCCAGTACGACCGCTTCACCGAGGCATCCATGCGTCGGTACGCGGATGCTGCGGGCGAACCCAAGACGGTCCTCTGGTACCCGACCGGCCACGAGCTGAACGACCTCCAGGCCTACGTCGACCGCGCCACCTGGATGGCTCAGCGATTGGGTCTGCCTTCACCGATCAGGCTGCTCGAGGGGATCCTTCGGACACCGAAGCGGCAATAACTGCGCGTTGACTGGCTCCCGCTGACTAGCCGGGTTCATGGTAGGACTCTCGTGAGTCCCTACCCTCGCTCTGCGATGATCTCCAGGACCAGAGGAGTCAGCATGACGCTTGCCGGATTGCGCTCGGCTTTCCGCAGCTCGGTCCGCACCCGGGTGGCCCACTCCCCCGAGACCCTTCCCAGTGCCTGCAGCCGCTCCAGGTTGACATCGACAAATGCCGCGGGCCACTGCCATACCGGGTCCTGGGATCTCGCGGCGAACACCAGGGGCCTGAGACCCACGATCTCGAACCCGGCGTCCTGAAGCAAGCCGGGCAGTTCCAGCGCCACGTCGGGCTCTCCGCCCGCCGCGCGCCAGCTGGTCATCACTTCGGCGACGAACTCTTCCAGGATCGGTCGCCTGGGTGCTAGGCGCCAGCTGCCGTAGTCCGCGTATTCGTGAAACACCACCCGGCCTCTCTTCCGGAGCACTCGCGCCAGCCACGCGACCAGTGTCCGGGGCGACTCGACAAACGAGGCGACCCAGCGGCACCAGGCGACATCGTACTCTCCCTCCGGAGCCAGGCTCATGAGATCCCCTTCCAGGACCCGTACCTGCGTCAGGCCCCGCTCGTGGCACTGCCGTTCCAGGGCGCTCGCGAACCGGTGCGATCGCTCGATCGCCAGGACCTCTCCCTCGGAGCCTACCCACTCGGCCAGGTCGAGGGACGCGTGTCCTGGCCCCGCTCCCACGTCCACTACGCGGTATCGCGGACCGATCCCCGCCCGTCGCCACGCTGCCAGCATCGGCTCCCGCCAGATCCGGTGCTGCAGCCCCAGCCGTTGGATCTCCACCTCATCGGTCCCCAGCACGTACTCCCGTTCCACCTGAGCAGTCACCCCCGCCTCCGTCGCTCCGATGATCTACGCGAGCCTTGCCCTGCACCCATCGTTACGCTTCCCGGCGGCCGGCGCCTCCCGGTTCTTGCCCTCGATACCCCGTTTGCCGACGACAGAGGTCGGCCTGCCACGGTTCAGTCTTGACGGCCGACGCGATACTTCTTACGATATATCGTCAGTTATATCACACGATACTGCGGAGATGTCATATGGGTAACCCGTGGAATGACTTTGACTTCGGTCAATGGTTCGGTCCGTCTGGCGCCAGGGCTTGGGCGGGCACGTGGGGGGGCGGCAGGAGACGCCGACGGCAATTCTTCGAGTCCGGGGAGATCAAGTTCGTCATCCTGCGGCTCCTGAAGGAGAAACCGCGTCACGGCTACGAGGTGATCAAGGCCCTGGAGGAACGAATGGGCGGCTGCTATACCCCGTCCGCTGGCACCGTGTATCCCACCCTGCAACTGCTGGAGGACGAAGGCTATGTGCGGGTGGTCGAGACCGACGGCAAGAAGGTCTACCACGTGACGCCGGAAGGTGAGCGCTTCCTGGACGAACACAGGGACCTGCTTGACGACATCGTGGGGCGGGTTCGGGATGCGGTGCACGATTTCGCCGGCGGTGCCATGGGGGAGCTGCATGGCGCGTTCGCGCGGGTGGCCACCACGACCTTCAAGCGCGCCTGGCGTCGCGGCCCTGAGGATCCGGCCCTCAAGCGGGTTACCGAGATCCTGAAGAAAGCGGCGGAGGACATCGAGCAGGCCTGGCAATCAAGCTGACTTCGGCGGGAGAGCCCAACAAATGCCGTGGATCTTCTGGATGGTGCTGGCGATCTGCTTCATAGGGATGATGTCGCATCGCTACCGTCGGTACGGATCGGGGTGGGAGCCGGAGGGTCGGTGGGATCGACCTCGGGCGTTGGGACGTGGCCGGAGGATCGGCCCCGAGACCGAACGCTCCGAGCCTCGCTTGGAGCGCGAGCTCGAGAGCCAGCGTGGCTATATCGAGACCCTGGAATCCAGGATCAACGAGCTGGAGAACCGGCTGGACTTCACCGAGCGCCTGCTTGCGGGTCGGCACCGGGGCGAGCCGGACCGCTCGACCATTAGTCCTTCGGCAGCCAGCGGATAGACGCGGCAACGCCTGGAGATCCGGCCCGGGGCCGGATCTCCGCCCTCGCGCGTCCCTCCTTCGCCGCGTATGATGGACCCTCACCTTCGCGGGGAAGAGGGGATCCATGAATCCCGCCGTCGTTGTCACCGGCCTCGGCCCGGTCAGTGCCATCGGTTGTGGGCGCAACGAGTTCTGGTCAGCGCTCATGGCAGGACAGCACGGGTTCGGACCGATAACCCTCTGTGATGCGTCCCATTCCCCCTCGAAAATCGCCGCGGAGGTAAGGGATTTCAGGCTGGGACGCTACATCACGCACGGCGATGTCATGGCCCGGCGCACGCCCCGGGCGGTGCAGCTGGCGCTGGCCGCGAGCGTTCTCGCGCTCCACGACGCCGAGATCGATCTCGATGCCTGCGATGCCGACCGGCTGGGTGTCTTCGTCGGCACCTCGATCGGCAACCTCGACGTGGTCATGTCGGTCAAGGAACGACATCAGGCTCACGGCGATGTCCCCCCTCACGCTGCCTTCCACTGTTTCAACCACTCGGCAGCCTGCGTGCTATCGAGCTTCTTCAATATCCGCGGACCGGTGCATACCACGACCTCGGGATGCAACTCCGGCGTTGACGCCATCGGTCAGGCCAGCCGGCTCATTCAGGCCGACGCCGTGGATGCCATGTTGGTGGTCGGCACTGACTGCGAGGTGGTGCCCGAAGTGCTCGCGGCCCTCAATGCCTCCGGCTCGCTCGCCACGCGCTACAACGACGACGCTGGGCGGGCCTCCCGGCCCTTCGACCGGGGCCGTGACGGCAATGTCATCGGTGAGGGTTCCGCGGCCCTCCTCCTGGAATCGGAGGCGCACGCCCGAAGGCGAAAAGCCAGGGTGTATGCCAGGGTCGCTGGCTACCGCGTCGCCTCCGCCGGTCAGAATCGGCAGTACAGCCACGACAACGCCGAGGTGGACATTCGGCCGTCGGTTCGGGCGTTGCGGGGCGCCATGGCGGAGGCTGGATGGCAGCCGGAACAGGTTGATCTGGTCAACGCCAACGGGTCGTCGTCGGTTCAGTACGATCGGCTCGAGGGCATGGCTCTCGGAGAGGTGTTCGGGCCCGCTCTGGGCGAGGTACGCATCCACTCCCAGAAGTCGATGCTGGGCCAGCATGGTGCTGGCTCCTCGGCGCTCCAGGCGGTGGCCGCCTGCCTGGCCATCCGCCGGGGGGCCGTACCCCCCACCATCAACCATGATGATCCCGACCCGGAGTGCGGTCCACTGCGGGTGGTGACCAGTGCAGAGCCGCTCCCGGTGGATCGGGTGCTGACCCATGCCATCGGGCTCGGAGGCTTCTATTACTCGGCAGCGGCGTTCGAGCAGGTGCCCGAGGGGAGGAGCCAGACCGGATTCCTGCAGGTGAAGTGGAGCGAGGGTCAGAATCCGAAATTTGCGCCGGTGGAGAATTACAGCCGGCCCCTGACACCGTGGGAGCCGCGACGCGATGCGTGACCGTGGCAGGGGGCGAGTGGCCAGGCCACCGGCTGCTAGCTGGAGGCTGAACGCACACCTCGTCGGAGACAGTCTATGAGTGAGAACAGCCACTGGCTGCTCGGCTCACGCCAGCGGGTGGTGGCTGTGACGGTCGTACTGCTCCTCCTGCTCAACCAGATCCCTGAAACGCCCAACCACCCATGACACGTAGGACCGTAGATCACGGGTACCTCATCTGGGCGTTTCGCGTTTCTTCTTGAAATATCGGCTCCTTCCGACGGAGGACCACATGCACGCAGCGTACAGATGGTCGCGCTGGTCGGTTGTCTCGCTGTTTCTGGTCGGGACGGCCGCGGGTTGCAGCCGGGAACGGTCCGAGGGCATGCCGCCCCAGAGCGCAGGGAAGATTCCCATCACGACCTCGTCGGAGACGGCGAGGCAGGAGTACCTGACGGGACGGACCCTCGCCGAGAATCTCAAGGCATACGACTCCCGCCAGCACTTCGAACAGGCCATTAAGGACGACTCGACCTTCGCCCTGGCCTACTACAGCCTGGCCCTCAACTCCGCCACCGCAAAGGGATTCTTTGACAACCTCCACCGGGCCGTCGCACTGGCGGACCGGGTCTCCGAGGGCGAGCGGCTGATGATCCTGGGACTCCAGGCCGGAGCCAACGCCGATCCCCAGACGCAAACGACCTACCTCGAACAGCTGGTGGCGAAATACCCGCAGGACGAGCGCGCCCATTTCCTGCTGGGGGGCAGCTATGCCGGCCGGCAGCATTACGCCAAGGCGGTCGATGAGTACCAGAAGACGGTGGCGATCGCCCCGGATTTCCCGCCGGTGTACAACTCGCTGGGATACAACTACCGTCCGACCGGCAACTACGCTGAAGCCGAAAAGGCATTCAAGAAATACATCGAGCTGATCCCCGGAGATCCCAACCCATACGATTCCTACGCCGAACTGCTGATGAAGACCAGGCGCTTCGAGGAGTCGATCGACATGTACCGAAAGGCACTGGCCATCGATCCCCACTTCTTCAACTCCTATATCGGGATCGCGGCCGACTTCATGTACCTCGGCAAGCACGATTCGGCCATGGCGGAGACCGGAAGGCTGCTGGATGGGGCCCGAAGCGACGGGGAGCGCCGGGCAGCCATGTTCACCACCACCGTGATCTACACTGATCAGGGCAAGTTCGATCTGGCCCTGAAGGAGTTGGAGAAACAGTACGCGATGGGCGCGCAGATCGGGGACACCGCCGCCATGTCAGGCGACGCATTCTCGATGGGGGAAATCCTGCTCGAGGCGGGAAAGACCGCCGAGGCCCTGCGGCGCTACGACCAGTCGAGAGACCTGCTCCTGGCCTCCAGCCTTTCACAGGACATAAAGGACAACGCCACGCTTAACCATCACTTCAACCTTGGCCGGGTTGCGCTGCGCCGCAATAATCTGGCCACTGCGAAGTCGGAGGCCGAGGCGTTCATGACCGGGGCAACAGCCAAGCATAACGATTTCCAGATTCGCCAGGCACACGAGCTGCAAGGCATGATCGCTCTGCAGGAGAAGGATTACGACAAGGCACTGGCGGAGCTGGGCCAGGCCAACCAGCAGAACGGCTACAACCTGTATCGGATGGGGCTGGCGTACGCCGGGAAGAAGGATACGGGCAAGCAGCAGGAAATGTTCAGCAAGGCGGCGAACCTCAACAACCTGCCCACGCTGAACGAGGCCTTCGTGCGCACCAAGGCCCAGAAGCAGGCCAACACAGCGTAGTCGAGTTACCTGGCCGCCAGGATTCCCGCCAGCCGCTCCAGCACCTGGCCCAGGTCGGGCGCCTTGGCCAGAACGGGGGCCATCGGGTCGTGGTTCATCTTCTTCATCCGGCCCGGTGCGGTCCGGATGGTGTACCGGGTCACCTCAAGCCTGGCGCTCACCTCCTTCCACTCGAGCGGCATGGAGACCGTGGCCCCGGGCAGCGGGCGCACGCTGAACGGGGCCACGATCGTCTGGCCGTGCCGGTTCTGCAGGTAGTCGAGATACACCTTGGCACCGCGCCGCTGCACCTGCCGCGTAATGGTGGTGATGTCAGGCAATTCCCGGATGACCAGCCGGGCCAGGAGTTCACCCAGAGTGCGTGACTGCTCGTACGTGCACTGTCGTCCCAGCGGCAGTAGCACGTGGAGCCCGGTCTTTCCCGTCGTCTTCACGAAGTTGGGCAGCTCGACCTCTTCGCACAGCGCGTGGATGGCGCGGGCAACCTTCACCACATCGGCAAACGGCGCCTCCTTCGGATCGAGGTCCAGCACGCACCAGTCGGGGCGTTCCAGACTTGCCACCCGGCTGGCCCACAGATGGAGGGGAATGGAGCCCAGGTTGGCCACGTAGAGCAGTGCGTCCAGGCTGTCGCACACGAAATAGCGAATCTCCCGCTGGGTATCCTCGCTCCAAATGGGCACGGTACGGATCCAGTCCGGCGCGAACTCGGGCGCGTCCTTCTGATAGAACGACTTTCCCTCGATGCCATCGGGATACCGGGTAAGAACCAGCGGTCGGTCCTTCAGATACGGGAGCAGCCAGGGGGCGATGGCCCGGTAGTACTCGACCAGGTCCCCTTTGGTGTAGCCCTCGGCCGGCCAGTAGGTCTTCTTCAGGTTCGTGAACTCGACCACCGGAGGGTCGGGTGTCACGGCGGGAGGGCGGGATGGCGGGACGGCGGCGGAGACAGCAGGAACGGACGTGGCGTCCTCCGCATCCGGTCTGCCGGCCCGGCGGCCCGCCGGCCCGCCCTGCCTCACACACTCCTCCACCCCCTTGTCATCCCGAAACCGCGCGAATACCGGATGCCTCAGCAGTCCGTCGTCCGTCCATTCCGTGAACCGAACCTCGCACACCAGCTCGGGCTCGACCCAGGTACTGGTCCTGAGATCGGGCAGGCTCTTGAGCCAGGCGGGTGCGCGGCGACTCGGCGGCTCGGCGGCTCGGCGGCTCGTCCGCCTGTCCGCCGGTCCGCCCGTCCGCTTGTCCGTCCTGTCCGTCCCGTTCGTCCGGTCCGTCCCGTCCGCCCCCCCCGCCACCGGCCCTTCGCACGGCGGCGTGGGCCGGATTTTCACCTTGAGCTGTTCCGCCACCTGCTTGAGCTGCCTGGTGTCGAACCCGCTTCCCACCCGTCCCGCGTACACCAGCCGGCCATCGACGTAGTCGGCGAGGTGCAGCGCACCGAAGCCGTCACGGGAGCCCTTGGGCGGAGTGAAGCCCACCACCGCGAAGTCTCCGGTCCGCTCGGCCCGCACCTTGACCCAGGCCGGCCCGCGGCCCGCGCGGTAGGGGGAGTCGGCCTTCTTTCCAATGATCCCTTCCAGTCCCCGCGCCGTCACCTGTTCGAGCAACGCCTCGCCGGTGGTCTCGAAGTGGTCGAGATAGCGAAGTGCCCCGACCGGTGGCAGCAGCCGCCGAAGCAGGCGTTTCCGCTCGACCAGAGGCAGCGGCCGGAGGTCGAAATCCTCGAAGCCAAGGAGGTCGAAGAGGAAGTAGGTGGCGGGCAGCTCGACCGCGGCCCGGCGAATATCGAGGGATCGAGTGAGGCGGGCCCGCTGCTGCAACAGGTGGAAGGAGGGCTGTCCCTCGCGGTCCAGCACCACCAGCTCGCCATCCACCACTGCCTGCCGCACGGGCAACGCCGCCACGGCGTGCGCCACTTCGGGGAAGGTGGCCGTGAGGTCGCTGCCCTTGCGGCTGCGCAGCTCCGCTCCCTCCGCGGTTCGCGACCCGATGAGTCGGTAGCCGTCGAGCTTGAGTTCGAACAGCCACCCTTCCCGTGTGAAGGCCCGATCGCGGGGCTCGCAGAGCATCGGTTCCACCGCGCTCGGCTTCACCGGCCGCCGGGGCGCCTTGAGCCGCTCCAGCTCGCTCCGGATCAGCTCGGCGGGTGTCCGCCCGGCCTTGAGGTCCTCCACCGTCAGCCCGGAGAGCACCGATTCCTCGGCGAACTCCGCGCCGCCTTCAGAGCGAAGCCAGCCGTCCCGTTCCTTGATGAGGAGCCACTCCTTCTGGCCCTTCTTGATCTTCACCAGGGTCCACCGACCACGCAGCTTGTAACCCTTGAGATCGAACAGCAGCTTTCCCTTGGCGATGCCCTCCGCGGGATCGCCGACCGGGCTCCACTCCCCGCGGTCCCAAACGATCACGGCGCCGGCACCGTAGTTCCCCTCCGGAATCAGCCCCTCGAAGTCCCCGTACTCGAGAGGATGATCCTCGACCAGCACCGCCAGCCGCTTGTCCTTCTGGTCATAGGATGGACCCTTGGGGACGGCCCACGACCGGAGCACTCCGTCCATCTCCAGCCGGAGGTCCCAGTGCAGGTGGCGGGCGGCGTGCTTGTGAACCACGAACAGCCGCCCACCGGCGCCAGCAACCGGCCCGAAAGGTTCCGGCGTGCTATCAGGCGAACGCTTTGCCCGATAGGCACTTAAAGGGTCAGACTTCAAGTAGTCTCTTGCGTTCATCGCGGCTTTGCCATAGCATGATTGTTCCTCTCACACCGAATGCGCCATGAGTGCCCGTCCCATCGGTTCTGCCACGATCTCCTTCGGCCTGGTTTCCGTGCCGGTGAAGCTCTATTCCTCGGCGGAGTCTGCCGCGACCGTCTCCTTCAATCTGCTCCACAAGGCCTGCGGGACCCGCCTCAAGCAGCAGTATGTCTGTCCCAAGGACGGGGTCATCGTCGAAAAGGACGACATGGCCAAGGGGTACGAGTTCGCCAAGGGGCAATACGTGCTGTTTTCGCCCGAGGAGCTCAAGGCGCTGGAGGAGAAGGCCACCAACTCCATCGACATCGCCGAGTTCGTGCCGCTTTCCGAAGTGGAACGCATCTATCTGGAGAAAGTGTACTATCTCGGCCCCGACAAGGGAGGCGACCGCGCCTACCGCCTGCTGGGGAAGGCTCTGGAGGAAACCGGGCGGGCGGCGCTAGGCCAGTACGCGGCCCGGGGCCAGCAGCACCTGGTCCTCGTGCGACCCATGAACGGGGTGCTGGTGATGGAGCAACTCCACTACGCCGACGAGATCCGCCCCGCCTCGGAAGTTCCGCTGGGCGATGGCGAGGTCAAGGCGCCGGAGTTGACCCTGGCCAAGCAGCTCATCGAGCAGTCGGCGACCGACGAGTTCCGGCCTCAGGCCTACAGCGATCAGGTACGGACGCGGGTCCTCGAGTCGATCCAGAAGAAGGTGGATGGTCAGGAGATCACCGCGGAGCCGGCGGAGGAGACCGGCGCCAAGATCATCGATCTGATGGAGGCGCTGAAGGCGAGTCTTGCCAAAGGTGGGAAGGCGCCTGATGCCGGACGGGCACCAGCCAAGCGCGCCCCGGCCAAGGCGGAGGCCGCCGAGAAGACCGAGAGGGCGGCCAAGCCCGCGAAACGGGCCGCGGGCGGCCGCCGCTAGCGGGTCGCGGCAGGGAGCCTCGGGACGGAGCCCAGCGCGCGTCCGATTGGGCGGTTGCGGGTTTTTCTGGTGACGGCCTCCGGCAGCACGGGCGCGACGTTTTTGTTACGGGGGGGCCCCGTCACCTCGTTCTTCAGTGCTCGATGGGACCACCCTCTCCGGCGCGTTAGGGCATGAAAACCTATACCTCCCGTGACGTGGCCGAGATCCTCGGCATGAGCGTTCGCGAGGTACAGGAACACGGCCGGTCCGGCTATCTGGCTCCGGACCGGGGGCCGGGTAACCGGTACCGCTTTTCCTTCCAGGACCTCATCCTGCTCCGCACTGCCCGATCACTGGTTCGGGCCAAGGTCCCTCCCCGCCGAATTCGCGTGGTCCTCAAGAGGCTCCGCGACGATCTGCCCAGAGGTCGCTCACTGAGCGAAGTGCGAGTAGCGGCAGCCGGCGAGAACATCGTGGTACGGGACGGCGGAACCACCTGGAACCCGGAATCGGGCCAGGTGGTCTTCGATTTTGCGGTATCCGACCTGGCGCGGAGCGCCGCTCCCTTCGCGCGCCGCGGTGCGGCGGAGGCCCGCAAGGCGGACCACACCCTCTCCGCCAGCGAGTGGTACGAGCTCGGCTGCGAGCTGGAGGCCACCGATCCCGGGGAAGCGCGCGACGCCTACCGCCGCGCCCTCGAGCTGAATCCATCCCACGCGGACGCGCACGTGAATCTGGGCCGCCTGCTGCAGGAGGCCGGGGCTACTCCCGCCGCAGTGGAACAGTACCGGGCGGCGCTCGACGCCGACGAGCGCCACGCCACCGCCGCCTTCAATCTCGGGATAGCTCTCGAGGACCTGGGTAGAAAACAGGAGGCTATCGCAGCCTACCAGCGAGCCCTGGTCGCGGACCCCGACTTTGCCGATGCCCACTTCAATCTGTCGCGGCTCTATGAGAAGACCGGGAAGCGCCAGGCGGCACTCCGCCATCTTAACCAGTACAAGCGGATCGTCGAACAGTGAGCAGGATCCGCCACCGGACCCTTGGTACGGGCAGCACGAGGGAGCCTGAGTTAGAATCCATCAACCAGGCAGTTGCCCCTTCTTCCCGGCGGCAGCGTCGGAGGCTCGGACATGCGATTCCTTGCCGGAACCAGCGGCTGGTCATTCAAGGAATGGAAGGGCCAGTTCTATCCCGCCGATCTGCCGGACGACGGGATGCTGGGATACTACGGGTCGAGGTTTCCGGCCGTCGAAGTCAACAACACGTTCTATCGGATGCCACGGGAGAGCGTACTGCTTGACTGGGCCGGGCGGGTGCCGGAGACATTTCGCTTCGCGATCAAGGCTTCGCAACGAATCACCCACAAGGGGCGGCTCGCGGGGGTCCAGAGCGAGGTCGAGTATTTCCTCCGAGTGTGCTCGGCTCTGGGAGAGCGACGGGGTCCGTCCCTGTTTCAACTGCCACCCAACATGAAGAAGGACCTCCCGCGACTCAGTGATTTCCTGACTCTCATTCCGAGGCGCTGGCGGGCGACGTTCGAGTTTCGGCACCAGACCTGGTTCGATGACGCGGTGTTCGAGGCCCTGCGGCAGCATGAGGCGGCCCTCTGCATCGCCGATCAGGAAGACTTCACCACTCCACTGGTTGCGACGGCCGGGTGGGGGTATGCGCGGCTTCACCGGCCCGCCTACGACTCCGCGGCTCTCGCGGAATGGGCCACCCGCCTCAAGTCCCAGCCGTGGGAGGAGACCTACGTCTTCTTCAAGCACGAGGGCGAGCAGTCGGGTCCGCCGGCGGTCGAGCAGTTCCTCAAGCTGGTCTGAATGCTGTGACGATCTGGGACTTCGAGCTCCGGACGATCGCCGGCCGCTCCCAGCGGCTGGAGCGGTACCGTGGGAAGGTCTTGCTCATCGTGAACGTGGCGAGCCGCTGCGGTTTCACCCCGCAGTACGAGGGGCTCGAGGCCCTGTACCGCCGGCACAAGGACCGGGGTCTGGTGGTGCTGGGCTTCCCCTGCGATCAGTTCGGGCATCAGGAACCGGGAGACGAGGCCGAGATCCGACAGTTCTGCTCCCGGAACTACGACGTGACCTTCCCGATGTTCGCGAAGATCGAGGTGAACGGCGACGGCGCCCACCCGCTCTACCGGCACCTCAAGAGCACCTGCCGGGGTCTCCTTGGTACCGAGGCAATAAAATGGAACTTCACCAAGTTTCTGGTGGGCCGGGATGGTGCGGTGGTAGCCCGCTACGCCCCGACCGACACGCCGGAGCGCATCGAGCGGGATATCGTGGGGCTGCTTGGATGACCGGCTGGGCCCCACCGGCCTTCACGTCACCTTCATCACCGCCTCGCCATCTTGCAGCGGACGGTCACCCGGTGGATGGGCTGGGAGCGGAAGTCGCTGGCACGCGCGGAGGAGTCTGATGCGACCAATCGCGGCGGGGCTGGGGATCGGCCTGGCGGCGGCAGTCCTGACGGTACCGACCCTGCTGGGGCAGGCGGGAACCCCGCCGCCGGCCGGCGAGGCCAGGTGGATCGTCGACATCGTGCACTCCCAGATCGACTTCCGGGTGCGCCATTTGGTGGGACGGGTGCGCGGGACCTTCACCAATTGGTATGCGGAACTGCACACCCAGGGAGACGACTGGACCCGTGGCACGGTGAGTGTGAATGTCCAGACCACCAGCCTCAATACCGGGAACCGGCTTCGCGACGACGACCTGCGCTCCAGCCACTTCTTCGCGGTCGACAGCTTTCCCGTGATGGGCTTCAAAAGCACCGGCATCGAGACCAGCGACAGCGCGGTGGTCATCCACGGGATGCTCACCATCAAGGAGCGCTCCCGCCCAGTGACCCTCCGGGGCCAGTACCGGGGCGTTGCCAAGGACATGGAGGGCCACGAGCGGATCGCCTTCGATGCCACCACAACGATCGACCGGCGCGACTTCGGCATGAGCTGGACGCCGATCGTGGGCGACGCCGCCGTGATCGGCAACGACGTGGAGATCACTATCGCGTTGGAGGCGGTGCGGGTGCACTGACCGCGGGTCTTCGCTGCTCCAGCCCCATCTCATCCAGAAACCGCCGCCCCCCTGTGGGCAGGTCGTTCCGCCGCTCGGCCCGGGTGAGCACCAGCCGATCCTTGGCGCGGGTCATCCCCACGTACAGCAGTCGTCGGGCTTCCTCGACCTCGGGCCGGGCCGGTTCGCGCCCCTGGGACATCCCCGGCAGCTCCGAGTCCTCCACCCCGACGATGTACACCCGGGAGAATTCCAGTCCCTTGGTGGAATGCAGAGTGAGCAGATTGATCCGCTCCCGATCCGTTTCCGGGCCGGCGCGGGAAGTAGATAACGCCACCCGCTCCAGGAAGCTCCCCAGCTGCTCCGGTAGCGGACCGGGCCTGATCAGATCCAGCAGCCGACGCAGCCTGGCCATGGCCGCCGGGTAGCGATCCTCGGCGGTCTTCTCCCGCCGGAGCCGCTCCATGAGCTGACGTCCCCCGAGTCGGCCGATCAGCCCTTCCACATCGGGGGCCCCTTCCCCTCCGGGCCGGCCGCGCTCCGCCTCATAGAGAGCGAGGGCACGACCGTAGCGACCGAGGGCGAACAGCTTGCCCAACTCCAGCAGCGTCTTCGCCTCATCGTTCAGGTCTGTCGGCTCGCTCAGCGCCAGCGCTACGGCGAGATGCTCGAGCAGGCCCACCTCGCCGGTTTTCCGCGCTCGGCGGAGCCGCCGGCTCTCCAGCCCCAGAAGGACGCGGGCCAGCGTACGACTGTCGTCCAGCGCATGGTGCGCACGGCCTGGGTCGACGCCGAAGGCGTGGGCCAGGTCCTCGAGCTTGGCACTCCCGGTATGCAGGTCCCGCGCGAGGGGCAGTGAATCGAAGCGCGGGAAGGCATTTCCGGCAGGGTGGCCCTCCGCCAGCCGCTGCAGTACCGGGAAATCGAACCCGCTCCCGTTGTGAGCCACGAGCAGGTCTCCACCCGCGAAAGCCCGGAATTCCCTCCAAACCTCCTCGAACGGCGAGGCGGCTTCGAGATCTGAGTCCCGGTAGCCGTGAACCTCCGTGGCCTTGGGCGAGATCGGGCGGGCGGGGCGGACCAGCCGGTTGAACTCCTCAGTCAGGACGCCGTCTCGTACCCGGACCGCGCCCAGTTCGACGACGTCGCACTGGTCGACCTCGTTGTCGGTGGTTTCGAGATCGATTGCTACAAAATCCGCGAGGCCGCCGGGAAGATCTCGGCTCCTGAGCAGCTGCAGAGCCTTGAAGAGCCGGAGCGGCAGGCCCGGTTCCGCCCCCAGCACGAGGTCTTCCGGGCGCGGAGCCGGCATCCCCGGATCCTGATAGCTCACCATCGTCACACCCGCCTCGAGGAGCATTGCCCCGAGCCCCAGCTCCGCGCCCCCGAGCCGTGGCAGCCAGACCATCGCACGACCGTGGCGCACCTCACCCAGCCGGTCGGCCAGGGTCGTCAGGTTCGGCCAGCGCGTCGCGTCGGCTGAGTCCGTGAGCAGGTCCGCATGCTCCTCCAGCATGGTGCGGTATTCCCCCACCCGCCGGGACAGGAGCTCCAGCACGAGCCCCTCCAGGCTCACGTGCCGATCCGCCATTGAGGCGAGGTTGTCCAGCGTCGAGCGCAGGCGGCGGAGCTTTCGCCCGTCCTCGTCCTTGCGAGCCAGCTTCCTGGCCTGGTCGCGGAGTACCTCCATGAAGTCGGTCCCGGCCTGATCCGCCCGCGCGCGCAGATCAGCATACAGGACTCCTGGGAGCACCACCCGGGCCAGCTCCTCCGCCCGCACCGGGTCACCCGGCGCCGCGATCACTCGCAGGGCGGCGAGGAGATACTGGACCACCGGATCATCCCCCAGCGCGCGCCCCTGCGCGAGCAGACAGGGGACCCCGGCCTCGAGCAGCGCCGCCTCGAGCGCGTTGCCAACTTCATGCTTCCGATACAGGACGGCGATGTCCCCCCAGGCGTGGCCGTATTCGACCCGGTCCCGCGCCACATCCTCGACCACCCAGGCCCGCTCCGCCTCGTCGTCCGGGAATTCCCGGACCAGCACCGGCCAGGGTGATTCCCTGGTGGCGCGCAGCTCCTTGTGCCACAGGGTAGGGTTGTGGGCAACCAGCTTTCGGGCGGTCTCGAAGATCACCCGCGAACAGCGCCGGTTCTCATCCAGGACGATCTGGCGGGTGATCCCGAAGTCGTTGCTGAGGCCCTCCAGCACTGTCACGTCTGCTCCTGCCCAGGCATAGATCGACTGCTCGTCATCGCCGACCACGAACAGATTGCGATGGCTCGAGGCGAGGCGCCGGATGACTTCGTATTGTTTCCGGTTCAGGTCCTGAGCTTCGTCGACCAGCACGTAGTCCCACCGCCCTGCGATCTCCCGGGAGAGCGTCGCGTCGGTCCGGAGCAGCTGCTCGGTCTTGAGGATCAGGTCATCGAAATCCAGCAGGCCGCGGGCATCCAGGATCTCCCGGTAGCGCTGGTACAACCGGGCCAACCAGTCATCGAGCACCGTCCCCTGAACCCGGTGCCGGCTGAAGTACTGCAGCGGCCAGAGGGCGTCCTTGTAGAACCCGGCCCGGCGGAGTGCGATCCGCTGATACTCCTCATCGGCGATCCCGAAACCCCGGGGGACACCGATCGTCTCGCCTTTGGCGCGGAGCAGCTGCACGCACAGGGAATGGATGGTGGAGCGGGTGACCAGGTCGGCAAGGATGCCAAGGGCGCCACGGAGTCGGCTGGCGATTTCGCCCGCGGCCTTGTTGGTGAAGGTGACGGCGACGATGCGGCCTGGCTCGAACTGCAGCTGCTCGATGAGAAAGCGGATGCGCTCGATCAGGCAGAGAGTCTTGCCCGCTCCCGGACCGGCCAGAACGAGCACCGGACCAGGAGGAGCCTCGATCGCTTCACGCTGGCGCGGGGTCGGGGTGAAGTCGGGTGGCACAACAACAAGATACCCGCAGACGACTGCCCGGGCCCATGGCCGGTCGAAGGACCAGGTTCCTCAGGCGCCGCCAGCCACTGCCACGGCCCAGCGGGCGATCGAATCGCACAGGCCGTCAAGCACCTGGTCGGCGCTCCGTCCCGCGCTCTTCCGCACGTTGAATGAGTGATCGGCTCCGTCCACCAGCTCCAGGGTCGCCCGTGGCCCGAGGCCACCGCAGACCTCAGTGATGAGATCGAAACGGGCAAAGTCGTCCCGGCTCCCTTGCAGAAACAGCATTGGCACCTGGACCTTCGAAAGGTGGTCGGCGCGGGAGACGCCCGGCTTGCCAGGCGGATGCAGCGGGAACCCGAGGAACACGAGGCCACGGACTCCCGGCAGAGGGGAATCGGCCTGGGCCTGAGACGTCATCCGGCCCCCAAACGACTTGCCGCCCGCGAGAAGTGGCATTCCCGGCAAGGCCTTCCCCGCGTAGCCGACCGCGGCGCGTACGGCTGCCTGGGCGACGTCCGGCGCATCGGTCCGTTTCCGGCCCGATTCCATGTAGGGGAACTGGTAGCGCAGGGTCGCGATCCGGCGGAGTGCCAGGCGGAGGGCTATGGTCTCGAGGAAGGGGTGCCGCATCCCGGCGCCTGCGCCGTGGGCTAGCACATAGAGATGAGTGTGGTCCGGAGCAGACTGCAGCAGGCCGGAGACGGCACCGTCCCCGGTCCTTATCGAGATCGACTTGCTGGGAGCTGGCTCGCTCAATTGACCCGACCGGAAGCAAGGCTTGCTAACCTACCACGAAGCCTGGTTGCTCGGCAGATTATCGGGATGGAGCCGCGAGACTTCCGGGCCCGCTGGGGTTCGCCGGAGATGGACATCGCGGCCCGCCGAGGGACACATGTACATGTCCAGAGACGCAGATCTTCCTCCCGGGGCCGGATTCAGGGCGCTTTCGTTGCACCAAGCGACAAAAGGCATGGGCATGTTTCTTGAGTAGAACCTCAGGCAGAATCATGACTTAGGCTCGGAGGAAATATGCTCGCAGTGCTTGCCCTGTCGCTTCTCGTTCCCGCGACGGCCCCCGCAAAACCGGCAGTCCATGATGACCCTCCGATCCGGCTGAAGCTCTCCGACGACGTGTTTGACCGAGGCGAGCGTGCGCGGGTTCGGGTCAAACTGGCCCAGGATGGGTACCTTGTCGTCCTGCGTGCCGACGCCGAAGGCCGGATTCGGGTACTGTATCCGCTTAGCCCCGAGGATCAGACCACGGTCCGGGGCGGTCGGGAATTCGAGGTTCGTTCCCGCGGCGACCGGGAGGCGTTCACGGTGGACGACCGGGAAGGCTCCGGCACCGTGCTCGCCGCGCGCTCCGGTACACCGTTCAATTTCGACGAATTCGCGCGCGGCGCGCACTGGGACTATCGCGCGCTGGTGGCGGAGAAGGCCGACGAGGATGGCGAGGCGACGCTGGTCGACCTGGTAGACCGGATGACCAGTGGGAACTACGACTACGACGTCGCGACCTACACCGTGACCGGTCGGGCGCCGGGCCGGTATTCAGCGGCCTGGTACGGACCGTGGTATTCCGGATGGTACGCGCCCTGCTTTGGCTGCTACCCGTTCTACGGCCCGCGCTTCGGCTTCGGTGCCACCATTGTCTTCGGCCGGTCGCACTTCTATCATCGCCGCCGCTGGTAGGCGGGGCCTGGCCCTCCCGGAACCTGGCGGCGAAAAGGCGCCGTGGCGAGCCTCCTGCCACGGCGCCCTGGCGTTGTCGGTCTGATGACCCGCGACGCCAAGTGTCGCCCTCGTCGGCGGCACTACTCGTAACGCAAGGCCACCATCGGATCCACCGCCAATGCCCGCCGCGCGGGGAGATAGGTCGCCAAGAGGCTGGTAAGGGCGAGCGCCACCGTGACACCGGCGTACATCAGCGGATTCCGCGTGTTCACCTGGAACATCACCAGGGCCAGGCCCTTGGCCAGGAAGAAGGCGAGGACCAGGCCGCAGGACAGGCCAACGGCGATCTGCAGACTGCCCTGGCGCAGGAACATGCTCAACACATCGCGCGCGCTCGCGCCAAGCGCCATCCGCACGCCGACCTCCTGAGTCCGGCGAGACACGCCGAAACTCACCACGCCGTAAACACCCACGGTGGCCAGGAAGAGCGCCGCCCCTCCGAAGATCATGAACAGGGTACCGAAGACCGCGAAATACCAGCCGCTCCGCTGCAGCGTTTCGGCCAGCGTGCGAACCCAGTACATCGGCTGATCGGGGTCGATCGAGGAGATTGCCTCCTGCACCGGCCTGGCAAAGCTCATGGGCTGGCCATGAGCGACCACTGCGATGCTGAGAAACCGGTTGTCCCCCTGGGCCAGAGGGGTAAAGGCGACGGTGCGGAGGGCGTCCTTGGTATCGTTGCCGTCATACCAGACGTCGGGCACAACCCCCACGATCGTAAGCCACGGCGCGGTCGACTCCGACTGCCCCAGCCGGATCCGCTTGCCGAGCGGTGACCGCCCATCGAAGTATCGGTCCACGAAGCCCCGGGTCACCACCGCCACCGGCAGCGCACCCCCGACATCCTCCGGGCCGAGGAGCCGGCCTTCCAGGGGCCTCACCTTGAAGGCCGGGAACCAGCCCGGTGTGACGGCGACCTGCCGGGTCTCGGGATAGTCACGATCTGTCGCGTAGCTCTTGCTCTCGACGGCGAACCGCTTGCTCTCGCCCCAGAGCCCAGGAAGCGCCGTCATCAGCGCGATTCCGTCCTGGCCGGGCAGGACCTCCAGGCGATGCTCGAGCTCGGTCCAGAACCGGACATGGCTGGCCGAATCAGGGTAGGTCGCCTCGAACAGCCCGACCCGCCCGGTGAACACGCCCTGCGTCGGCACGCCATAGTCGAAATGAGACCGCTGCACCACGCTCTGGATCATGAAGCCCGCGCCGATCAGGAGGCCGGCAGAGAGCGCCAGCTCCGCCATCACGAGGCCTCGACTGAATCTTCCGAGCCGGAGCGACGAGGTACCGCGACTCTCGTCCTTTAGTACATCGTGGATGTTGGTCCGGCTGGCCTGCACCGCGGGGAGCAGGCCGCTCACCAGGGCTGCGACAAGGGTGACACCGACGGTGAACGCGAGGACCACCCCATCCACTCGGATATCGATCCAGAATGGCGGCTCGGTGTCCCGGATCGAGTCCATGAACCATCGGGCGCCGACCCAAGCTATTCCCGTGCCCAGCACTGCTCCGATCGTGGCGAGCACCAGGGACTCGGCCAGGAGCTGCGACGCAATGCGCCACCGGCTGGCACCGAGGGCAGTGCGCACAGCCACTTCCTTGGTGCGGGTGGCCGCGCGGGCAAGCAGGAGGTTGGCCACGTTAGAGCAGGCGATGAGCAGCACCCCGAAGACCGCTGCCATCATGGTCCACAGCATGATGACGGGCTCCTTCCCGATGTACTCCTCGGTAAAGGGCTTGATGATCGGGGTGACGCCGTCGTTTTCCTTGGGGTGGTCCCGGGCGATGCGGCCGCAAATGGCTTCGAGCTCGCGTGTGGCAGCCGCCATGCTGACCCCGGGCCGGAGCCGGCCCATCACCTCCAACTCTTCGTCGTCGCCCCACTTGGTCGCTACCGGATTCACCGTGCGGGGCAGCCAGAGAGCGGCGTTGGTCGGGAACAGAAAGCCACGCGGCATGACCCCCACGATCTCGCGCGTGACCCCGTTGGCGCGGACGGTCCGCCCTGGGATGGCTGGATCACCACCAAACCGGTTGTGCCACAGGTCCCATCCGATGATGGCCACAGGAGTGGCACCGGGGCGATTATCGTCCTCCTCAAACAGCCGACCCAGCACTGGCTGGACCCGGAGTAGCCTGAAGGTGGCCGCCGTAATGAACGCCCCTTCGAACCGCTCGGGCCGCCCCTCAGGGCCTATCACGTTCACGGTTCCTTCGGTGAAGGCCGCGAGGTCCTCGAAGCTGTGTTGCTGCTCGCGCCAGGCCACGAAGTCACTCAGCGGGACCGGTTGGCTTTCAACGCCGTGGCTGGGCCGGGCCTGCTCCAGATGCAGGATCCGGTCGGCTTCCTCAAACGGCAAACCGCGCAGCATCCCGCCCCAGGTAATGCTCCACATGGTGCCGGTGAGCCCGATACCCAGGGCCAGCGCGAAGATGGAAATGGCGGCGTGACCCGGGTGCTTGACCAGCATCCGGCAGCCGTGCCTGAGGTCGGCGAGGAAGGGGCTCATCCCTGTCTCCGGGAGAACGGAGGGGTGCCGGCCTCTACGGGGTCGCTCAAGCACAGGTTTCAGATAGAAACCTGATGCCATGCGGCGGACCCCGCCCGCCAAGGCGGTTCCGTATGCTGAGTACCTCAAGCTCTACACGGGGGTGTGCAACTCAGGAGAGGCTGGCGAAGATCGCGACCCGTTGACCAGGCTGCGCTGGAACGATGGAGCCGATCCGGCTCTTCATCGATGAGGAATTCGGGCGCATGAGGGGCCAGGCCTTCACGACCGACGGCCTGAGGCTCACTGCTTGGCGGGCGGGGACAAGTCGCCGAGCCGCCAGGCCGTCCGGCCTCAGGCCCCCAACGACAGATGAAACACCGACGAATCCACCCGTACCACGCCCTGCAGCTTCTCGTGCACGGTGATCCGGATTCGGTCCCCGTAGCGGGAGAGTCGCCGAAGCAGCCGCTCCAGATGAGGCAGATGGGCCTCGTTGAGTGCGTCGATGTGGAGGGCCACCGACGAAGTCGATTCCCGCAGGGCCCGGTCCAGGTGTCGCGCTGCCCGCACGAAGAACCCCTTGTCCAAGCGACCGCGAAGGCGGAGCGAAAGCTCGGTCGCCCGGTTTCGCACCTCGGTCAGCGATAGCTCCAGCGCCCCCGCCTCGCGATAGCGACGGAACGCCTGCTCCAGGGCGGCCAGGTATCCCCGCGCCACTTCGGAGGCCGGGTCGGTGACCGGCCGGAAGTGTCGCTCCACGTAATCGCGCATGGCGAGCCCCACGATCCAGTCCTCGATGGCCTGCGGCAGCAGCCTCGGTCGCAAGAGCGGCAGGGAGGTCACGAACCGGGCGATCCGGCGAGGCCCGCCGGGCAGCAGTCCCTTCACCATCAGGCGCCGGAGAACCCCAACCGACTGCCGGACGGTGAGGCGGTTCCCGGCGGGATGCCGCAGGTGGCGGAGCTTGTTCCGGATGCGGATGGCGATACCACGGTCGGCGAAGAGCCGGTGGTGCAGCCGCTGGTAGCCCTCCACCAGCTCCTCGGTCGTCATTCCTTTGGGAATGACGTTGGTGCTGAGCTTGGTGTTGTCCGCGTTGTTCGCGTCCGGAATGATCCTCCCCTCCGCCAGCAGCCGGGTGTGGAGCGGAGTCTTCGGCGCAGCCGTAAGGAGCCCGATCATCGAGGCCTGGATGCCCGATTGCACGATGAAATCGTGCTGTCGGTCGAAGGTCTCCACGGTGTCGTGGTCGAAGCCCACGATGAACCCGGCGAGGATATCGATCCCGTGAGCGTAGACCGCGCGCACCGAGGACAGGATGTCCTGGCGGGTGTTCTGGTACTTCTGGGCCTCCTTGAGACTCCCCTCGTCCGGTGACTCGATCCCGATGAAGACCCATTCCATCCCGGCAGCC
This sequence comes from Gemmatimonadales bacterium, assembly GCA_036555275.1. Lineage (GTDB taxonomy): Bacteria > Gemmatimonadota > Gemmatimonadetes > Gemmatimonadales > GWC2-71-9 > JADJOM01. The sequence goes on from DATBLR010000025.1 coordinate 25,604, forward strand.
GGGAACAGCGTGAGCAGCTCCTCGTCGTGGGCCAGGTTCAGAGACGCCTCGGTCCCGAAATGGAAATGGTAGCCATGGCGCTGCTGGTATTCGTGCAGATAGCGGAGCAGCTCCTTGGCGGTCCGCTTGTTGCCGATCAGGTTATCGTCGACGAAGAAGACGTTGCGGGCACCCAGCCGGCGCAGCAGGTCCAGTTCACGGCCGATCTGCTCCACGCTCTTGGTGCGGGGCTTTCGGCCGAACATCACGATGATGTCGCAGAACTCGCACTGGAACGGGCAGCCGCGGGAGAACTGCATGCTCATGGACTGGTACTTGTCCACCTGAAGCAGGTCAAAGCGGGGGAGCGGCGAGTCGGTGAGACTCACGACCCCGGTCTCCTGATACAGCGCCTTGGCGACACCCAGTTCGAAGTCGCGACAGAACTCTCCCCAGATGTACTCGGCTTCCCCGGCGATGACGGTGTCCGCGATCGCTGCATACGACTCGGGACAGAGCGACGCATAACTGCCGCCCGCCACCACGGTGTACCCGCGGTTCCGATAGAAGGCGAGCAGCTCCTTCTGGCGCTGGAACTGGACCCCCATCCCGCAGATACCTATAAGATCGGCTTCGGGGCTCAGGGGCAAAGATTCGATATTCTCGTCGACGATGCTCACCTGCCAGTGCGGCGGACACAAGGCCGCGAGCGTGGCCAGCCCGAGCGGCGCGTTCACCGCCCGCCGGGTGGGCAGGATGGTTTCCATCGCCCACCGGAAGCTCCAGAAGCTCTCCGGAAAGCGCGGATTGATGAGCAGGAGCCTCACCGACTCACCTCCGATGTTGGGCATGTGTGGGCCAAGGTACCACCGGAACCGGGCGACGCCAAGGGTACCCGGGCTTCCCTATATTTGGCCCCATGCCACTGATGTCCTTCCATCCCGCCGTAGCCCGGTGGTTCCGCGAGCGGATCGGAGAGCCTACCGCCGCTCAGCGACTGGGCTGGGACGCGATCCGCGAAGGCGGGCACACCCTGATTGCCGCACCCACCGGGTCCGGCAAGACCCTGGCGGCCTTCCTCCACGCGCTGGACCAGCTGCTCCGCGAGGGCCTGGACCATGAGCTGCCGGAGGAGACGCGGGTGGTGTACGTCTCCCCGCTCAAGGCCTTGAGCGCCGACGTCCACAAAAACCTCGCCGAGCCGAGACGGGAGATCCGCCAGCTCGCCGAACAGCTGGGCCTCCTGCCGGCCAGAATCACTGCGGCAGTCCGCACGGGCGATACCCCCACGGCCGAACGGGCCGCGATGATCAAGCATCCGCCCCACATCCTGGTCACCACCCCCGAATCGCTCTACCTGTTGCTCACCGCGGAGCGCAGCCGGAAGATGCTGCGCACGGTGCGCACGGTCATCGTGGACGAAATCCACGCCTTGATCGAGACCCGCCGCGGCGCGCATCTGGCCCTGAGCCTGGAGCGACTCGAGCACGTAACCGGTCGGCCACTGCAGCGGATCGGATTGTCGGCGACGGCTCGGCCCATCGACGTCGTGGGAGACTGGCTTGTGGGCGGACGGGCGGACCAGCGGACGGGCGGACATGCCGACCAGCCGAGAGACGTTTCGCAGTCCGGCGGTCCGCCAATCCGCCCGTCCGCCGCCATCATCGATCACGGCCACCGCCGCGCCCTCGACCTCGCCCTCGAGCTGCCGGGTGCGCCCCTCGAGGCGGTCATGTCCGGCGAGGTGTGGGACGAGGTCTATGAACGGCTGACCGCCCTGATCGCGGCCCACAAGACCACCCTGATCTTCGTCAACACCCGCCGGCTGGCGGAGCGACTGGCTCGGCGGCTGGCGGATCGGCTGGGCGAGGCCGCGGTGACCGCCCACCACGGCAGCCTGGCGCGGGGCGCCAGGCTGGACGCCGAAGAGCGGCTCAAGGCCGGCCAATTGCGGGCGCTGGTCGCCACGGCGTCGCTCGAGCTCGGGATCGACATCGGGCACGTGGATCTGGTATGCCAGATCGCGAGCCCCCGGCGGATCGCCACTTTTTTGCAACGAGTGGGCAGGTCGGGCCATACCCTCATCGGGACGCCCAGGGGGCGGTTGTTCCCACTCACCCGGGACGATCTCATGGAATGCGCGGCCTTGCTTCGCGCCGTGCGGCGGGGAGAGCTGGACCATCTGCTGGTACGCGACAAGCCGCTCGATGTCCTGGCTCAGCAGGTGGTGGCCGAGGCGGCCACCGAGGACTGGAAGGTCGAGGAGCTGTTCGAGCTCTGCCAGGGCGCCTATCCCTATCGTGATCTCACCCGCCCGGAGTTCGATGAGGTGGTGGACATGGTTTCCCGCGGCTTCACCACCCGTCGGGGCCGCCGCGGAGCCCTGGTGCACCATGATGCCGTCAACGGGAGAATCCGCGGCCGGCGAGGTGCCAGGATGACCGCGATCCTTTCGGGCGGGGCCATCCCGGAGAACGCCGACTACAAGGTCGTGCTGGAGCCGGAAGGGATCGTCATCGGGAGTCTCAACGAGGATTTCGCCATTGAAAGCGCGGCCGGAGACATCTTCCAGCTGGGCAATGCCTCGTGGCGCATCCAGCAGATCGTGTCGGGCACCGTGCGGGTAGAGGATGCGAGAGGCCAGCCGCCGACGATTCCGTTCTGGCTGGGCGAGGCCCCGGCCCGGAGCGAGGAGTTGTCGCGGGAAGTGGCCCGGCTACGGCAGGACGTAGAGGAGCGGCTGAACGACCGGGCGGCAGCGGTGGCATGGCTCACCGGGGAGCTGGGTGGAAACGATGGCACGGCGGAAGGGTCGGCAGCCGCCGAGCAGATCGTGGCCTATCTGGCCGAAGCGCACCGGATGCTGGGGGCGTTGCCGACCCAGGAAACCATCGTCACCGAGCGGTTCTTCGACGAGGCGGGTGGGATGCAGCTGGTCATCCATTCCCCCTTCGGCAGCCGGCTGAACCGGGCGTGGGGACTGGCGCTCCGCAAGCGGTTCTGCCGTCAGTTCAACTTCGAGCTCCAGGCGGCGGCCACCGATGAGGCGCTGCTGCTGTCCCTCGGTCCCCAGCACTCGTTTCCTCTCGAGGATGTCTTCCGCTTCCTGCAACCACACTCGGTTGAAGGCATCCTGATTCAGGCCCTCCTCGACGCGCCGATGTTCGGCACCCGCTGGCGGTGGAATGCGAACATCTCGCTGGCCGTCCCGCGAAGCCGGGGCGGGACCCGTATCCCTCCACCGCTGCAGCGGATGATGGCGGAAGACCTGCTGGCCGCGGTCTTTCCCGATGCCGCGGCTTGCCTCGAGAATATCGCCGGAGACCGGGAGATCCCCGATCATCCCCTGGCGCGGCAGACTATCAGCGACTGCCTGCATGAGGCGATGGATATCGACCGCCTGACCGAAGTGCTGGGACGGATCCAGCGAGGCGAGGTCCGGCTCATCGCGCGGGACCTCCCCGAACCTTCGCCACTCGCCCACGAGATCCTGAACGCCAAGCCCTATGCCTTCCTCGATGACGCCCCCCTCGAGGAGCGTCGTACCCAGGCGGTCCTGACTCGCCGGGCGCTCGACCCCACTTCCGCCGCCGATCTTGGCGCACTCGACGCCTCGGCCATCGAACGGGTCCGGGACGAGGCATGGCCCGATCCGCGCGACGCGGACGAGATGCACGATGCGTTGCTGATGGCGGGATTTCTCTTGCACTCAGAGATTGGGGAACGGGGAACGGGGAACGGGGAACGGGCGAACGGAGAG
>DATBLR010000026.1:0-80279 GCA_036555275.1 Gemmatimonadales bacterium
GGTCACGCACAGCTCGACCCAGGTCGGGGTGTACTCCACGATCTCGCCCAGGGGCGAGGGAATGAAGCCCGGAATCACCAGGCCGATCCCCTTCTCGATCCAGATGCCAACGAACAGCGTGGCGCAGGCGGGGATCAGCCATCGCGGGTTGCGCCGCAGCGGATGGATCATGAGGACCAGAGTCGCGAGGACGTTGAGCGCGATGGCTGTGCGGATCCACGGCACCAGTGCGTGGTGCTCGCCGAGCCCGAAAAAGAGATACCGCGCGCTGAGGCTGTGATGCGTGGGAAACTTGAACTCGAAGACGAGATCGGAAAAGAGCATCACCAGGTTGATCTGTGCCGCCACCGTGGTAGCCGTGGCCAGCTTCGACATGGCGACATCCGGAATGGGGTACTTGCTTTGGGACCGGATGAACCCAAGCAACAGGATCATGAACGCGGGCCCTGCCGTAAAGGCCGAGGCCAGGAACCGGGGTCCCAACAGCGGCGAGTTCCACAACGGGCGGGACGGCGGGGCCGCGAAGAGAAACGCGGTAATCAGGTGGATGCTCACCGCCCACATGACCGACAGGTATATGAAGGGTACGTACCTCTTCTTCGAAGGCTCGCGCCCGGTGAAGTGGCTGTAGAGGATATAGAAGGGAATGAGGAGATTCAGCACCAGGTAGCCATTCAGCGCGATCACGTCCCATGCCAGCATCGAGTCGGGCCAGTTCAGCAGTCCGATCACCGGCGTCAGACGCCACCATTTCCAGGGAAACCCAGGGCTGTTCGCCGTGACGAACCCGAGGCACATGACCAGGGCGGAGACCGCGACCCCCTCCGCGATGAGCACCGCCTGACTGAAGTCGACGTCGTGCAGGACATACGCCGGCATCACCAGGATCACCGCTGCCGCCGCCACACCCACGAGGAACGCCAGGTTCGAGATATACAGCCCCCAGCTCACGTGGTCGTTCATCCCCGTGACACCGAGGCCGTGGGTGGCCTGATAGAGGTATCCGTAGCCACCGAGGAGCATGACTGCCGTCAGGCTCCCCATCCAGAGATGGTAGCCACGACCGCCGGAGGTCACCCCACGCAGCGCGCTCAACAAGAAAGCTCGGAGATGCATGGTCGCCTCAGTCCGTGAAGTACCAGAAGCGGGGCTCCGTCCCGAGCTCCTCCTTCAGACGGAAGACCGGCTTGTTCGCGAGCACCCAGCGAATCTCCGAATCGGGATCCAGCAGGTTGCCGAAGACCCGCGCTCCGGTGGGGCATGCTTCGGCGCAGGCCGGGAGGCGGCCCTGCCGGGTGCGATGGATGCAAAAGGTGCACTTCTCGGTGCAGCCCTGTTTGCGGGCCCGATTCCCGAGGTAGTGCTGGTTGGGGTTCACTTCCTCCGGGGGCACCTCGGGTGCGTCCCAGTTGAAGCGCCGCGCCCAGTAGGGACAGGCGGCCATGCAGGCCCGGCAACCCACGCACCAGTTGTAGTCAATCACGACAATGCCATCGGGCTCCTGCCAAGTGGCGCCGACCGGGCAGACCGGGACGCAGGGGGGATTCGCGCATTGGAAGCACTGGGTCCCCAGGTAGAAGTGGCCTTCCGCCGGGACCTCATGCTGATAGGTGGCATCGGCGTCGTTGAGATCGACGACGCCGCTCTCCTTCTCGAAAATCCGGATGTACTGCATGTCCACGTTGCGGGCGAGGTTGTTCTCGTTGATGCAGGCCTCCACGCAGCGGCGGAACCCTTTGCATTTGGAGATATTGAACGCATAGCCGAACAGTACGCCGGGCTGCGGGCCGGTGGACTGGATCGTGACCTCCTCGCCACGCTTCAGCTCGGCGAGCCGCTCGAGACGGGCGATCGTCGCCGCCCGCTCGTCCTCCGTCATGAAGCGGTAGTTACCCTTGATGTACTCCCGCCAGGCCAGAAGCTTGATCTCGCGTTCCTCGTCCGTCTCGGCGCTCAGCGGAGCACACGCGCCCAGCGCCTGGGTGCCCGCGACCACGCCCCCCAGCAGCATGCCCAGCGCGGCCCGGCGGTCGACCGGTTTCTGCAGCATCGAGCCGTCGTCAGCACGCACCGCCGTTTCGGCAGTCGGGTCGTGATTCATGGATCGTGGCTCCTGGGTCGCTCGATCTGCGGCGCGCGGAAGGGAATGCGCGCTTGGACGGCCGGCTTGTGCGGGTCGTGGCAGTCGGCACAGGCCATCACGACTCTTCGCCCCTGCCAGCCATCCAGCCGCTTCCCATGCGCCCCGCCAGCCCACGCCTTCGCCTCCGGGAAGTGGCATTGGGCACACAACCGGTAGCTCTCATCCAGGGTTGCCCGCTCCCCGCTCTTGAGAGTCAACAGCTGTACGTCGTCGGCCGAGTGGCAGGTCGAGCAAACGGCGCCGGTCTGCTCCGGGTGCACCGGCTGGATGTTGTTGTGCGCGTCTTCGATCCGCTTGTTGGCCATGACCACCTTTCGGCCGAGGTGGCACGACGTGCAGGGATACTGACTGATGGCGGCGGTACGGCTGCGGAGTGCAATCGCTAGCGTGATCGTGCCGAACATGCGGGAGTGTCCGGCCTCCGGCGCGGCGCTGCGGAGAGCGACTTCGAACGGCCGCTCACCTGGCCCTTTCCAGCGATCAACCCGGACGGCCTGCACGGTCGCGAGCACGCCGGGCTCCAGGGCCGCGTTGCGGGCCGCCGTCGCGGAGTCGATCGGCACGGCGACCGTATTCCTGGGAAGCTGGTCCGCTTTCGTCCCACCGGGATCGTGACAGCCGGAGGCGAGCCAGGCAGCGACAAGGCCCATAGGCACGGCATCCACCCGTATCCGGCTCATGGTGCGTCTCCCGTCGCGATGGCAACGTCGTTCACCGGGCGGGTGAAGGTCCCCGCCGCTGGATCGAGCGCGACGTGGCACTGGCGGCAATTGGCGCGTTCCGGGTGCGTCGTCCGGATTTCCGCGACGGCGGCTTGGCCAGCGTGGCATGTGAGGCAGTTCTCCCTGAACTGCAGGTTGTGCGGGATCGGTGGAGGGTCGCGGTCCGCAATCAGCTTGGGCAGCTGCGGCCAGACCGTCGTGGGCCACGTCACCCGGGCGTCTGGCCGTGGCGGGCCGCCGCTTGCACCGTGGCACATCGGGCATCTGGCGTTCGGGTTGGGGTCGGGAGCGGGGGCACCTATGACGGAGTCCACGCCCACATGGCACTGCAGGCAGATGCCCCGCTCGGGATGAGGGGTCACTGGTACATAGGCAGAGAAGCGGACCGAAAAGCCACCGCGCTCGTGGCAGGTCTTGCAGGCGTCGGTTCGGAACTCGTCGGCCGTGAGGGGGTGCGGGATTCGGGGCGGCGCACCCGGATACGCGCGCAGGTAGCGCACCGTCGCCAGCGTGCGCGGGTGGGCCGAGCGTTCCCGGCGGGCCGTGGGCTCGATCGCCAGCATAGCGGGGCTCGTGCGGAACACCTGGGCCTCGGCCCGGATAGGCTCTTCGGGCGGCGTCACGGACGCGACGCCGAGAAGCGCGGGTGCAGGGCTTCGAGCTGCGGGTGCACGCTTCGCCACCACGGCTGCCGCGACCACCGCCGTGACGGCGGAGGCGATCAGGTACAGGCGCAGGCCAAGTGCGGTCGCATGCCGGTCGGGGGCACTCATGTGCCACTCCGCACCGGCAGTCGCTCCAGGCGCACGGCACATTTGGTGTCGGGCTGCCCCGACAGGGGGCAGCTGGCATCGAGCGTAAGCCGGTTCACCGGCCGCGCCTCGTCGAACCATGGAACGAAGACCACTCCCTGCGGGGGTTGAGACCGATAATCGATCCGGGCCTCGAGCTCGAGCGAGCCGCGCCGGCTCACCAGGCGTACGGTCTCGCGATTCCGGATTCGGAGCGCGCGCGCGTCCTCGGCATTGATCTCGACGTACGCATGCGGAAGAGCGCGATGCAGGATGGGGACTCGCTGCGTCATCGAACCGGCACCCCAGTGCTCCAGAACGGAGCCCGTGGTGAGCCAGTACGGGTATTCCCGGTCCGGCGACTCGGCCGGCGGCTCGTGGGGTCTGAGCCAGATCCACGCCCGATGGTCGGGATGGCCGTAGAAGTCGAAGGCGCCGCGGTTGCCGGCGGCGGCGGGGTCGTGCAGGGGGTTGTAGCGCCACCGGGTCTCGCGGCCGTCCACATAGGGCCAGATAACGCCCGGTTGGGCACGCAGTGCCGCAATGGGAGGGAGCGCGGTCTGGGGCTCCGTGTGGAAACGACCGTACTCCTCCCAGATTTGCTCGACGTGAAGGCGAGGTTCGTAGGGGAAGAGCTTCTCGAAGCCCAGACGGCGTGCGATCTCGATCATCTGCCATGCGTCGCTGGTCGCGTCACCCGGCGGAGCGACCATCCGCTCGAAATGTTGCACCCGCCGCTCGGCGTTCGCATAAATGCCCTCCCGCTCGAGCCACATTGCCGCCGGCAGCACTACGTCCGCCACATCGGTGGTGGGCGTGGGATACGCCTCCGAGACGACGATGAACCGATCCTCGCGCGTCGCCGCGCGACGATAGCGGTCCAGATTCGGGAGGCTTACCATCGGATCGGTAGCCAGGATCCACAAGAAGCGGACGTCCCCCTGCTCAAGCCGGCGAAACGTCGACATGGCGGGACCGGTCGGCTCGGGATCGATTGTCTCCGCCGACACCCCCCACAGATCGGCTGCCCGGCGCCGGTCCTCCTCGTTCTGCACGACCCCGCGCGGCAGCGTGTGCGTCAGGGTGCCCGCATCATGCACGGCGCTGCCGCCGCTCGGCTGACCCGGGGTGCAGAACGGGCTGTTGCCCGGGGACGCCACTTTCCCCACGAGCAGATGGATGTTGTAGAGCAGGTTGTTCATCCACGTGCCGCGCACATCCTGATTCACGTCCCGGCCCCAGATCGACATCACCTTGCGCAACGGGTCGCCGTAGAGCGACGCGAGCCAGCGAATACTCGCCGCGGAAAGACCGGACAACTCCTGGGCGCGCTTCGGTTCGTAGTCCGCGAGGAAGGTCACGTACTCGTTCCAGCTGGCGTCGCTGGCGTTGTCCTGGACCAGGGTGTCCTCCGTAAGACCGTATCCGATGTCCACCCGGCCGCGCTTGAAGGCGACGTGCTGATCGACGAACTCCCGGTGTACCCACTTCCGGGCTACGATCTCGTAACAAATCCCGTTGGCGATCGCCGGTGCCGTATGCGGGGCATGTAGCAGGGTGTGGTCGCTGGCGTAACTCGTGCGAGTCGTCCGGGTAGACAGATCGATGATGCGGACAGCCGGATTGATCCGCTTGCGGTCCAGCATGCGAGAGAAAAGCACCGGGTCGGATTCGGCGAGGTTGACGTCCCACAGCACGATGATGTCGGCGTGGTCGACGTCCTCGTAGCAGCCGATTGCGCCATCGAGGCCGAAGCTGCTCTGGAGGCCAGTCATCGCGCTTGCGGCGTAGAGGCGCGTACTGGTCTCGACGTTGTTGGTGCCCAGCGCTCCCTTGAACAGCTTCGATGCGATGTAGGCATCCGGGATGGTCCACTGGTCCGACCCGTAGATGGCGACGCTGTTCTTGCCATGCTTCTGGAGAGTCTCGCGAAGCGTGCGCGCCACCAGGTCGAGCGCCTCCCCGAACGGCACATCGACGAGGCTGCCGCCGCGCCGAACCTTGGCGCGGGTGAGCCGGTCCGGGCCGTACAGCGCCTGGACGGAGTTGTAGCCCTTCACGCAGGCCAACCCCTTGCTCACCGGCGAGTCGGGGTCGCCTTTCACGGCCACCGCCCGTCCGTTCTGCACGGCGACGAGCAACCCGCAGCCGACGCCGCAGAGACGGCACGGTGTCTTCTTCCAGATGGGGCCTGGCTGGTCTCCCTGCAACAGAGCAGGGTTCGTGGGGAGGGCTACGCCCGGGAGGGCGGCGGAAGCAGCGGCCGCCGCCGACACAACCCCAACCCCCTTAAGAAAGGTTCTCCGATCAACTCGTCGCATAAAAGCCTGTGGAGATGGGAGTAGCGGCGACCCGGCACGCGGGATGCTTCGGCCGCGGTTGCGAGAATGGCGCCTTGGCCCAGTCAGTCATGGCTGCATGGTCAACGTCGATCAACTGCCCTTCGAGACGGCAGTGGTGCCGACCCAGGACCCAGGTGCGTTGCCCAAGGCGGGTAGAGGCGAGAACGGCGCCCACCAGTTCCTGGGTCAGCGGGAACGGGCCAGCGAGAGATCGGCCCAGATCAACCGTGCACAGTTGCACCATGAGTGCCTCCGCGCAGGGGTCCGCCACCTGCGGGGTTGTTTGAGACAGAGAGGTGCCAGGGGGGTAAGGTGCGTGGCGACCTCGGCTGGTTGGCCAACGTTTGGCAGAGGGCGCTGAAAGGACGCGGAATGACAGATGAAGTTTCCCTCACCTGCCGCCGATGCAAGGGCGGCGGGGTAGAAAGACTCAGGGGTGAGCCTCGTGGAGAGGCCCACCCCTGAAAACCACCCGCCGCCCTACCCCGTCTTCAGACCCGCTTCCCGTCCTTGTCGTACTTGGCCTCGTAGCGGGAGCCGCACTTGGCCAGCAGGGTCGTCGCCCGGAACACTCCGTCCCGACCCAGCCGTCCCTCGACCACCACTTCGATGTCTTTCTGGTCGGTAAACGTGTCAGGGGCCAGCCCGCGGTAGGAGACCGGGTAGGTCTGCACCCCGTCGCTGACCTTGAAGTCGATGGTCTGGGATGCCGCGTCTCGAGTCACCGACCCCGGCACCACTTTGGCTTCCATCTTCAGGCCGGTGTCGTAGAGGCTCGGGTCGCGAGCGACCCGCTCGGCCAGCTCGGCCGGCTTCATTGAATACTGGCCAAACTGCTTGACCCCCTGGGCCATGAGCAGTGTCACGGCGCCGATGATGATGCCGGCTCCGATCAGGAACTTGTGTCCAGCCTTCATACAACCCCCCGTGCGGGACCAGCTGAGAATATACGCGCTCAGGCCACTTCGCGCGCTTCCGCCTGGGCCTGGGCGCTCAGGTCCTGGAGGCCGAGGCGTACCCCGATCTTTTCCAGGAACGCATTGGGAGGAGTGCCGCCCGCGAAGACCCACACATAGTCGTTGGGCAGCTCGCGAGTCCCCCCGGCGACCTCAAGGACGACCGACCGCTCACGGATCTCGACCGGCTGGGAGTTGAAGATCACGTTCAGCTTGCCGCTCCGCATGCACTCACGAACCCGCTGGTTGTTGCGCTCCTTGAGCCGGCTGAACACGTCCTTGCGGTAGGTGAGGGTGACCTTGTTGCCCTTCTGATAGGCGAGGCCCATCGCGGCCTCGACCGCACTGTCACCGCCCCCGACCACCAGAATGTGCTTGTCGACGTATGCTTCGGCCTCGATCAGACTGTACATCACCTTCGCGAGCTCTTCCCCCGGAATATCCAGCTTGCGCGGCGAGCCGCGACGCCCTATGGCCACCACAACGGTCAGTGCACGGTACCGACCTTTCACCGTCTCGACGGTAAAGGCGCCATCCGGTTCCCGATGGATGTTCTCCACGCGCTCGTGCGTGTTCACCCGCAGCCCCGCCTTGTCCGCGGCTTTGCGCCAGAACGCCAGCAGCTCCTCCTTGCCGATCTCCAGCTTTTTGAAGCGGCCATGGATTGGGAACTCGACAGGGCTGGTCATGACCAGCTTCTGCCGCGGGTATTTGGCGACCGTCCCGCCGAAATCCTCGGCTTCGAGGGTCACGTAGGACAGGCCTTTCTCGACGGCCCGGAGTGAGGCGGACAGTCCCGCCGGTCCGGCGCCAACGATCGCCACGTCCAGCACCGCCCCTACCCTGCGCCGCCGCAACTGGGGGACTCGGCCGGCAATATGGTCAATGCAATCCCGGCCCTGATTCACCGCGTTCTTGATGAGCGCGAGCCCGCCCAATTCCCCGACGATGAACAGGTTCTCGACGTTGGTCTCCAACTCGGCTGACAACGTCGGCAGGTCCGCCGTCATGCTGGGCGCGGCCATCACGATTTCGATCGCCCCAACGGGGCAGGCGTCGGCACACAGGCCATGCCCGATGCACTTGGGAGCGTTGACAAGCGCGGCCTTCCCGCCGATGACGGCGAGCACATCCCCTTCCGGACACGCCGTCACACAAGCTCCGCAGCCGATGCACCAGGTGACGTCGATATGAGGATGCTGGGCCCGGGCGCCCTCCGAGCTGAGTCCGGCTCGCTCGGCGGCTTCAAGTGCCGCGTGTTCCTTACGGCTGGTCCGCCGCAGATGGGACCAGATAGACAGGGCGAGGATGAGCCCGAAAGCGAGGTAGATCAGGTTATCCATGAAAATCGCGAAGTTTTATGAGAAGGAACATGGCGTTCTGGGTGTATCGCTACGTGACAGGACATGAACTCGGTGATCCTGCTCACCCCTGGCTGGACGCCGGGTCAATACAATGACTTAGCTGGCCTTATCCGGGTACTACCTATGCGATTCCACTGTTAGGGTCTCGCACGGTTTATGCCGTAACGACCCGTGCCAGCGTCTGGTAAATGCGACAACCGAATCGTTCGGAACCGCCGATGACTCCGTCGAATCTTGCGGCCTCGGGACCGGCGTCCGCCAGGACGTCCGGCCCGGTTGGCTCACCCGCCCAATCTAGTCCTTCCGCTCCTCGTGATTCGGTGACGAAGGGCTCCCCGAAGGACCGGGCAGGTGGTTCGCTCGGCCGGGTGTTCCTGGTCATCGGCGTCCTGCTCGCGGCCAGTGCCTTGGGCAGTTCCTACTACCTGGCCCCCCTGGCCGAGCGGGCTCGGCATCCTCTCCACCCATGGCTCAGGCCTTCCGGCTATGTCGGGCAGAGCGCCGGTATCCTGACGTTCCTGATCTTCGTGTTTCTCTGGCTCTATCCGTTCCGCAAGCGCTTCCGCTGGCTGCAGTGGACCGGCGCGATGGCCAAGTGGCTGGACGTCCATGTGTCGCTGGCCCTGCTGGTGCCGATCCTTGGCGCGATTCACGCCGCCTGGAAATTCGATGGAGTGATCGGGCTCGGCTACTGGTCGATGATCGTGGTCTGCCTGAGCGGTATCGTCGGTCGCTACCTGTACGTGCACATCCCCCGGAGCGCGAGCGGCCTGGAGCTCACCGCCGAGGAGATCGCCGCCGAGCGCCGCGAGCTGGTGGGGCGGGTCGCGCGCAGCTCAGGGCTGCCGGCCGCGCAGGTGCAAGCAATCCTCCGGTCCGACCCCACGCCGATCGAAGGGGTCGGATTCATGAAGACGCTGGCGCTGATGATCCGGGACGACATCAGCCGCCGCCGGGCCGCGGGCACGCTGCGGAGTATTTGTCGCCGGCGGCCGGGCGGCCAACGCCTGGACCGCAGGGCGGTTCGGGCGGTAGTGCGGCTGGCCAACCGGGAAATGTCCCTGACCCAACAGGCCCGGATGCTGGAGTCCTCACGGGCCATCTTCCGATTCTGGCATGTGGCCCACCGACCGTTCGCGCTGGCCGCCCTCCTCGCAGTGCTGGTGCATGTGGGCGTGGTGGTGGCAATGGGTGCCACCTGGTTCTGGTGATGCGGCTCGGGCCGTGTGGAGTCCTGATCGTGCTTTCCCTGGTACTCGGACCGTTGGCAGCTGAACGCGGGGCGCGGCTCTGGGGCCAGGTTTCCCCCGGGCCACTGGCGCGCCCACACGCCGAGCTGGAAGGGACGCTCAAGTGCACCCGGTGTCATGGTGGTGGCAAGGAAACCATGCCGGGACGATGCCTCAGCTGTCACAGGGACATCGCGTGGCTCGTGGAACGTGACCGTGGTTTTCACGGCAGCCGGGACGTCAAGGGAACCGCCTGTGCAACCTGCCATCCCGATCACGCGGGCCGGGACTTCGAGCTGATCCGCTGGCCGGACGGATCGGCCGAGAAGTTCGACCACCGGCGGGCCGGCTGGCCGCTCCAGCAGCGGCACGCCGAGGCCCGATGCGAGAAATGCCACTCACCGCGGTTCCAGGCCTCACCCGCCGCGCACCTGTCGGCCCGGAAGACTCCCGGCGGCTGGACGGGACTCGAGCAGGAGTGCACCAGCTGCCACGAGGATGTTCACCGGGGAGCGCTCGATCAGGACTGCACCAGGTGCCACGACATCGGGAAGTGGACCGTCACCCCCGGCTTCAGTCATGACACGACGGCCTATCCGCTGACCAACCGGCATGCCGCAGTGAAGTGCGACAAGTGTCACCTCGACGCCCGGCTCTCGCCCAGGAGCGACGGCCGTGGGCACCTGATCCCAGTGTACAAGCCGGTTCCTCACGAGGCGTGCACCGACTGCCACCAGGATGTGCACAACGGCCAATTCGGACCGGCCTGCACCAAGTGTCACAGTACCAGGGGCTGGAAGCAGATCGACAAACAGAGCTTCGATCACGATCGGACGCGTTACCCACTTCGTGGACAGCACGCCAGCGTCCGCTGTGCGAGCTGCCATGGGGACTTTGCCACGCCGGCATCGAAGAAGCCGGCCTTCCAGACCTGCGGCGCGTGCCACAAGGACGTGCATGCCGGCACAGCGACCCTCGCCGGCAAGCCGGTGGACTGCGACCGGTGCCACACCGTGAGCGGTTTCAGTCCCTCAAGCTTCACGGTCGATCAGCACCGGAACACGAAGTACGCACTCGAAGGGAAGCACGCGGCGGTGAGGTGCTCGGCCTGCCACCGGAAGGATTCCAGTCCCTCCACCGCAACGAAATGGGGCAGCGCAAAGGTGGTCATCCGCCCAGGCTACACAAAATGTCTCGATTGTCACGCGGACGACCACGGCGGCCAGCTGATCAGTCAGGCGACCCACGGCGAGTGTGCGGACTGTCACCGCGTGCTCGGCTGGAAGCCTAGCAGCTTCGACCGTTCCGCCCATGCCAAGTTGAGGCTTCCCCTCGATGGTCACCACGCCGAGATCGCGTGCCGCGCCTGCCACGGCGCCGACCGCATCGGACTCCCGGCACTGCCGCCCAAGGTTAGGCTCGGCAAGGCCGCATTTCTGTTCAAGGTGGCGGAGGTAGAGTGTGCTGCCTGCCATCTGGACCCGCACCAGGGGCGGTTCGACCCCGGTGGCGCCCGCGCCAAGGAGAGGAGCTGCCTCACCTGCCACGACACCCGGTCGTTCCGGCCCTCCACCGCCGATGTGACCGTGCACGCCCGCTTCGCCTTTGCCCTGGAGGGCGCGCACCGCGCGACGGCCTGCGTCTCCTGTCACGCGGAGCTAAAGCCAGGTGCCGCTCCGCCGGCGCGTTCCTCGTTGGTAGGCGGAGGTGCCCGTTTTGGGCCGCTCCAGTTCGAGGCGAAGCAGGAATGCGTGGCCTGCCACAAGTCTCCCCACGGCGACCAGTTTGCCGCACGCAAAGACCGGGGTCGCTGTGAGGCGTGCCACGACCTCGACGCCTTCGCGCCAGCATCCCGATTCGACCATGACAGGGACGCTGCTTTCTCACTCAAGGGAGCCCATGAGCGGGTGCCCTGCAATCAGTGCCATCACGTGGATCCCAGGGGCGGCAATCCGCAGGCGGTGATCTACCGCCCGCTCTCGGCGAAATGCGAGAGCTGTCACGGGAAAGAGTCGAAATGAAGCGGCTCCTACTCCTGGGGTTGATCGTTTTTGGGTGGGCCACCGCCCAAGCCCAGCAGCGGACGCGCTCTCCGCACGGCGAGCTGCGGCTGGAGTGCAAGGCGTGTCATCGCCCCAACGGCTGGACCCAGGTACGGGTCACCAAGGCGTTCGATCACGGCCGCTCTGGATTCCCCCTCTCCGGTGCCCACCAGACGGCGTCCTGCCGCGCCTGCCATGCGTCCCTCGACTTCAAGGGGGTGAAGCACGACTGCACGGCCTGCCACAAAGACATCCACAGGGGTGAGCTGGGTGCGGACTGCAGCCGCTGCCACACCGCCCGGAGCTTCCTCGATCGCGAGGCGATGACCAAGGCGCACCAGTTGACGCGCTTCCCTCTCCAGGGTGGACATCTCGCGGTCGATTGCGCGAGCTGTCACAAGCCCGGCGCGCAGGGACGACTGCAGTTCGTCGCGACGGAGAGCCAATGCGTCTCCTGCCATCAGGAGAACTACGCTGCCGCTGCCAACCACGTCGCTCAGCGATTTCCGACCACCTGCGAAGACTGTCACACCCAGGTCACGTGGAACCGAGTGGGGCGCATGGGTGCCGGCCACCCCACGACGCCGATCGCGCTGACGGGCGTGCACTCCAGTTCCCAGTGCACGGACTGCCATGCCTCGCTCCCGTATGCGTCGGTGAAGCAGACCTGTGACGGGTGCCACCACGCCGACTACGTCAACACCATCAATCCCAAACACCCCGACGCGGGGTTCGCCGTCACCTGCACGGACTGTCACGCTCTGGTGCCGGGGTGGACCGGCGCGACCTACACCCACGCGTCGGCCCCGATCCCGGTGAATGCGGCGCACGCAACCGTCGGCTGCACGGACTGTCACACCACCGCGCCGTACTCGACTGTCAAGCAGACCTGTGACGGGTGCCATCACACGGACTACGTCGGTACCACCAATCCCAACCATGCCGGCGCGGGCTATTCCACGGATTGTGCGTCCTGCCACCAGATCGTCGCCAACTGGGCCGGAGCGGCGGTGAATCACCCGACCGCCCCGCTGGCGCTCACCGGGGTACACGCCAACCGCCAGTGCACTGATTGCCACGCGACCGGCCAACCGTACCCGGCGGTGAGACAGACGTGCGATGGCTGCCACCACACCGACTACGTGGCGGCCAAGAACCCCGACCACCTAGCCGCACCCTTCGCCCTCACCTGCACCGACTGCCATGGGATGGTGGCCGGATGGGCCGGGGCGACCTACGCCCATGCGTCGGTGCCGGTCGCGCTGACGGGCGGCCACGCTCCTGCCCTCGTAACCTGCACCCAGTGCCACACCAGCGCGCCTTATTCGACGGTCACCCGGACCTGTGACGGGTGCCACCACCCGGACTATCAGCTGGCGAACGATCCGCCGCATCAGGCGGCCGGTTTCGCGGTGACCTGCGAGAATTGCCATACCCAAACGGTCTGGGCGACCTCGACCTTCGTGCACCCGGCCACCCCTATCGCGGTGTCGGGCGCGCACACCGGGGTAGGCTGCGCCGCGTGCCACACCACCACGCCGTACTCCACGGTGAAGACCACCTGCGACGGATGCCACCACGCGGATTACGTGGCGACCGCCAATCCCAACCACACCGCCGCGGGTTACTCCACTGACTGCGCATCATGTCATCAGGTCGTGACCAACTGGGCAGGCGCCGCGATCAACCATCCGACCACGCCGATCGCCCTGACGGGAGTTCACAGTTCGAACCTGGTCGCCTGCAGCCAGTGCCACACCACCATGCCCTATACGACCGTGAAGCAGACCTGCGACGGCTGCCACCACGCCGACTATGCCGCGGCTAAGGATCCTGATCATGTCGCCGCGGGGTTCTCGGTCTCATGTACCGATTGCCACGGACTGGTAGCCGGCTGGACCGGCGCGTCGTATGCCAATCACTCCACCACCCCGATCAACCCCAAGCAAGGCGCCCACGCGGCGGTGACCTGCGCCCAGTGTCACAAGACTTCGCCCTACTCGAGCGCGCCGACGACCTGCGACGGGTGCCACCATGCCGACTATGTGGCGACCACCAATCCGAGCCACTCTGCGGCCGGCTTCGCCGTGACCTGCCTGGATTGCCACCAGATCGTGGCCGGATGGACCGGGGCGACGTTCCCGAACCATCCATCCTCGCCGCTGGCTCTTACGGGGCCGCATGCGATGACCGTGCGGCAGTGCACGGACTGCCATACCAGCGCCGCCTACGCGAGCGTGGCCACCACCTGTGATGGGTGCCACCACGCCACCTACGTCGCGGTCACCGATCCGAACCACCAGGCCACCGGAATGAGCGCGTTCGCTGCCGCGAACTGCTCTACCTGTCACTCGCCGACCAAGTCAGTCTGGACCAGCCCTACGTGGACGCACATGACCATCGTCAACCCGCAGCGTGTCCGGCTGCCTCACGAGGGGGCCAGCTGCGCCGACTGTCACCAGGTATCCTCCGACTACACAGTCAAGAGCTGCGCGAAGTCGGGATGCCATCGCAATGTGAACGGACCATGAGCCGCGACCTCGTCACGGGTCCAGGCCACGAATCTGGTATGCGAGGCGGCCTCGTCGGGCGGCGGGCGGTCGGGTTCGGGCTTGGACTCCTGTTGTCGCTCACTGCGCAACCTGCCCAGGCCCAGACGCCCGCGAGCGACTCGACGGCAGCCCTGCCGCGGGACACAACCGCCGCGTCGGTCACCAGCGTGACCTTCGTGTCGGGGAGCGAGATCTACGTCGGCGCCGGGCGCCAGGAAGGCCTCGTCGAAGGATCGAAGCTCTTCGTCATCCGGCGCGATTCGGTGGGGGCAACCCTGCGGGTCAAGTTCCTGGCTTCACATCAGGCCTCGTGCGAGGTCCTCGCAGGAGCCACCGACATCGCCGTCGGGGAGATAGTGCGGTACTACCCGCACCTGCCCAGCACCACGCCGATCGTCGCCGTCCGGCGACGCGGCCCACGCCGCCTGAGCGGCCCGGGGATTCATGGCCGGGTCGGGGCGCGGTATCTCCGGACTACGACCCGGACGGATTCCTCGGGCAGCACCTTGAACAGCACGGGATTCGATCAGCCGTCTATCGACCTCCGCCTGAACGGCCAGGCCATTGGCGGTACCCCAATCGGCCTCGCGGTTGACCTTCGGACACGGCGGACGGTGCAGTCCTCCTCCGGACAGCCGAACAGGGTCGACGGACACACGCGCGTCTATCAGGCTTCCGTTTTCTGGGGCATGCCGGGGGCCGGCATCCGAACGGTCGTCGGCCGGCAGTACCTGACCGCCGTCACGTCGGTCAGCATGTTCGACGGGGGCCTGGTGGAGCTGAACGGGTCGAGCGTCACCGTTGGCGCGTTCGGCGGCCTCGAACCGGACGCGGCGAATCTCGGGTTTTCGCGCGACATCCAGGACTACGGCGGGTATTTCCAGCTGCACAGCAAGCCCGGAAGCCGTGGTACCTGGTCATTGACCACAGGGGCCGTCGGCTCCTACCAGGCCGCAAAGGCGAACCGTGAGTTCGCTTTCACGCAGGCGAGCGTGAGCAGCCAGCACTTCTCGTTCTATGGCGTCCAGGAGGTGGACTACTACCCCTCCTGGAAGCGAAAGCTGGGTGAAAAGGCGTTCTCGTTCACCAGCCAATACGCCAGCGCCTTCCTTCGCCCCTCCACCTGGCTCTCCCTCGTCGGCTCCTACGACAAGCGCCGGAGCGTCCGGCTGTACCGCGAGTCCGTCGACCCGGAAACGCAGTTCGATGATGCCTATCGGGAGGGCTACGGTAGCGGGATTCAGCTGACCGGTCATCGGCTCCGCCTGGGCGGGGACTGGCACCGCAGTACGGGTGGCTCTGCTGGGGGATCCGATTCCTACACCGGCACCTTCGGGCTCGATCGTCTCACGGCATTCCGGTTAGGGATCTCGGTTCGCGCCACCTGGTACCAGAACCAGAATGACTCGACCGCGAGCAACCCCGGCGCCCGACGCACAACGGGACAGCTCTATTCCGGCCGGCTGGGCTTCGATCCGCTGGGACCGCTCCACGTCGATCTGAACGCGGGCCTCAGGCGGGAGGACAACCCGACTGCCCCTGCCCTGCAGAAGTCCGTCTGGTATGGTGTGGACGTTGACCTTGCCCTCGCCCGGGCCTGGTTCCTGTCCGTCTCCGGTCTTCGGCAGCAGGACCCCGGCAACCCCGGAACCAGCACAACCACCCAGCTCTACGGCAGCCTTAGCTGGCGCTTCTAGGATCGGGCTGCTGCCAGGCACGAACGGGGCGACCGGCACTCCGCCCGTTCCAAGGAGAGGCGATGGCCGAGGATCGCATCCGCCGGATGCGGATTGAATGGATGGCCTCCGCGATACATCCGAAACGGATGATCGCGTCACCGACGGTCGCTGCCCTCCGGGCGCTCCTGAGTGGGCCCCGCTCGGGAACGGTCGCGAGGGCCGTGCCGGCGGAGCCGATCTCCCGAGGCAGTGGTCTGGCGCCAACGCTGTCGGTGCGGTTGTACGACGTGCCCGGCCTGAACGAGGTGGGCGGGGTCGCGAAGGTGGCAGCGGACGGGGGCAACGCCGTCGGCGTTGCCCGGGTGGGACGGACCAGCTTCGTCGGCTTCAGGCTGGACGGCGACACGTTGCGGGAGATTGAGGTGGAACTGGACGAGTCCACCGGCCGCCTGCATATCGCCTCGGCGGTGGCCTATCCTGGACCGGCGCTCTCCTGACCGGCGCGGGCCCAGGCGAGGGTCGCCCTGACCGCCCGGTGCCATCCTTGCCACCGGTGGGCCCGCTCGCCCGCATCCATGGCAGGCTCGAAACGCTGGAATGTCCGGCCTGAGAGGAAGCCGTCCACCGACGGCCAGACGCCCAACGCGATCCCGGCGAGGCCAGCGGCACCCAGCGCCGTGGTCTCGACATTGTCGGGCCGCTCCACCGGGACGCCCAAGACATCGGCCTGGAATTGCAGCAACCAATCGTTAGCGGCCGCGCCCCCGTCGACGCGAAGCGCCGCGAAGTCCACCTGAGCGTCCCCGGCCATGACCTTGAGCAGATCGGCGCTCGCGAACGCCATTGCCTCGAGAGTTGCCCGGGCCAGATGAGCCCGGGTCGTCCCGCGGGTCAGCCCGAGAATGGTCCCCCGAGCCTCAGCTTCCCAGTGAGGCGAACCAAGCCCGACGAACGCCGGCACGAAGTAGACACCGGCGGTATCGCTGACACTCCTGGCCAAGGCCTCCGTGTCGTGAGCGCGGGCGATGAGTCCGAGCCCGTCCCGGAGCCACTGCACCGCGGCCCCGGCGATAAACACGCTGCCTTCGAGGGCATATGCCGGTTCTCCCCGGGGACCGCAGGCTGCTGTGACCAGCAGGCCGCTCTTCGACTCGGGTCGGTCCTGGCCGGTATAGGCCAGCAGGAACGCCCCCGTGCCGTAGGTATTCTTGGCCAGTCCCGCTCGCACACACCCCTGGCCGAAGAGCGCCGCCTGCTGATCGCCCGCCATCCCCGCGATCGCCAGCGGGCGCCCGAAGTGCTCCGGAGCGGATTCACCAACAACCTCCGCCGAGCGCACGATCCGCGGCAGAACCTCCGGGGGCACTCCGAAGAGCGCCAACAACTCCCCATCCCAGGCCCGTGCCGCCAGGCGATAGAGCATGGTCCGGGAAGCATTGCTGTGATCCGTCACGTGAACGTGGCCGCCGGTGAGCCGGGCCACCAGCCACGAGTCGATCGTCCCCGCAGCGAGCTCACCGCGCTCGGCCCGACGGCGCAATTCCCCGTCCTGGAGCAGCCATTCCAGCTTGGTCGCTGAGAAGTAGGGATCCAG
Organism: Gemmatimonadales bacterium; assembly: GCA_036555275.1. Lineage (GTDB taxonomy): Bacteria > Gemmatimonadota > Gemmatimonadetes > Gemmatimonadales > GWC2-71-9 > JADJOM01. Next base: position 17,415 of record DATBLR010000026.1, read on the forward strand.
CACCAGCCCGGTGCGCTCCTGGATCATGGCCTCCGCGCCGTCGGCCTTGAGCCCGCGACACCGCTCGGCGGTGCGCCGATCCTGCCATACGATCGCCGGGGCGACCGGCCTCAGCGTGCGCCGGTCCCACAGGACCACAGTCTCCCGCTGGTTGGTGATACCGATTCCGCTGGGGATCTCCCGGGCCGCCGCAATCGCCTCCCGGGCGGCCTCCAGCGTCACCCGGATAATCTCTTCGGCATCGTGCTCCACCCAGCCCGGTTGGGGAAAATGCTGGGTGAATTCGCGATAACCCCGTCCGAGGATCCGCCCGTCCTGGTGAACCACCAGGGCCGTGGAGCCGGTCGTGCCCTGATCGAGGGCCAGGATGGAGGGCATGGCTGGGCGGGAGCGGTCCGGCCTAGGGGTGGTCGGTAAGGCGCTCGAGCTGATCGCGCCGAAGCAGCCCGGCGTCGGTGACGTAGCCGGTGATCAGCTCAGCGGGCGTCACGTCGAACGCCGGATTCCAGACCTCGGCCTGATCCGGGGCGAGAGCCGATGCACCCAGACGCCGGATCTCGCTGGGGCGCCGCTCCTCGATCGGGATTGCGCGACCATCCACCGTCGCCGGATCGTAGGTCGACCGGGGGGCGGCGACATAAAAAGGTACGCCGTGCGCCTTCGCCGCCAGGGCCAGCGGATAGGTTCCGATCTTGTTGGCCACGTCGCCGTTCCGCGCAATGCGGTCGGCCCCCACCAGAACGCAGGTGACGTCGCCCTGGCGAAGCCGGCTGGCCGCCATGCCATCCGTGATGACGGTCGTGGGGATGCCGGCACGGGTCAGCTCCCAGGCAGTGAGCCGACTCCCCTGCAACAGCGGGCGGGTTTCGTCGGCGACGACCCGAACGGCTCGCCCCGCCCCGTGGGCCCGATAGACCGGCGCCAGCGCCGTCCCGATGCCGCCGGTAGCCAGGGCGCCGGCATTGCAGTGAGTGAGAACGGTGGCACCATCAGGAACCAGCGGCAGCCCAGCATCCCCGATCAGCTCACACATCCTCCGGTCTTCCTCCCAGATGGCCGAAGCCTCGGCGACCAGCACCTCGTGCAGATCCTCCCCGGCATCGGCCGCCGCGCGGGCCCGCCGCCGCATCCGGTCGAGCGCCCACGAAAGGTTCACTGCCGTGGGCCGCGTGGCCTGCAGGGTGTCACAGGCCCGGAGAACCTCAGCCTCGCTACCAGCCGCCGGACCGCCAGCCGCCGAGCCGCCCTGAAGGACTCGCCGAGCCGCCAATGTCACCCCCATGGCAGCCGCGATGCCGATGAGCGGAGCACCCCGGACCCGGAGCTGCAGGATGGCCTCCGCGACCTGCGCCACGGTCTCGAGCCGCAGGTAGCGCTCCTCCCCGGGAAGGAGAGTCTGGTCGAGGAGCTGAATACCGGAGCCATTGGCCCAGGCGATCGGCAGAGGCAACCCAGTGGGCATTCCGAAAGCTAATTCGCCAGGCGGGGAGCCGGCTGGTCGCCCGCCACGCCGGGGCGACCGACGGGGCCGGGGAACGGTTGGTCTCGACGTCGCGCGTGGCGGCAGGCCCGAAAAACATTCGGGCCCGCGCCGTGATTGGCACGAGCCCGAAAGGAGCTTCGGCTACCGGCTCGCTACCAGGCTACCGCGTACTTGGAGAAGTGCTCTAGATGGGCGCTGACCCGCATCAGCAGGAGGTTGTCCCGCGACAGCAGGAAGCTCAGGATGTCCAGCTTGTCGGTGGTGTACGCGATCCGCTTGAGGATCCGCAACCGGCCCAGCGGGCAGCTCGAATAGTCCAGCGTCAAGGTTGCGGGACGGGAGAAGCGCAGTCCCTCGGGCTGGAATCGGGCCGTGGCCGCGAGGTCAGATGGGGCTTCCGCCGTGATCAGGACGTTGCTGGAAAGCGCGCCGCGGGGTATCTGCAGACTGTGACGGCCGAAGTGGATGATGCCGCCAGCTGGTCCGACCATCTGCTGGGTGATGGCGTATGGCTGGCGCTCACAGGTGAGGAGACCGCTGAGGATGGGAACGCGCAGCTGGGCTGCCTGAGCGGCAGCTTCCGTGGTCGGCGCCGTCACCGCGTCCTGGGTCGCGCAATTGGTCAGCCCGGTCGCGACCAGCAGGAGCGAAGCCAGGATGGCGAGCAATCGACGGGACCGAATCATCTGCATCTCCGGAATCTTGGGAGCCTTGTGGCTGAGTTCCGGTAGTGCAACCGGGGTGCCATGGCGGCGGCACAACTGCAAATAAATCAGACACTTGCGATGTGCTCCTCCTCATAAAACTATGTGGCATAAGTAATTATGAAGATATGTTTTCTATCGCAAGAGTAAGATTTCGATACTCCTGCTGTTTAGGTATCGGCCTCAACCCAGTGACCTCGCTCACCAATGGCGATCGGATCCCGTCGATCCATATCCCCAGCTGTAGTGCGGGGACGACAGCCGCAGCTAGCTTTCCGCCGCCGCGATCGTCGCCTCTCGCGGTTTTCCCCCTCCGGACCGGGCGCCGCATGACCTATTCGACGCTGGAGTACCAAGTACAGGGCGGCATCGCCACGATCACGGTGAACCGACCCGACACACTGAATGCCCTCACCGCCACGGTCATCGCCGAGTTGGACCAGGCTGCCGCCGCGGCGGAATCGGACCCTGAAGTGCGCGGCCTGATCATCACCGGCGCCGGGGCCAAGGCCTTCATTGCCGGGGCCGACATCGGAGAGCTGGGTCGGCAGGGCCCGCTCGACGCGAAGGCGCGTTCCCTCAGAGGCCAGGCGGTGTTCCGCCGCTTCGAGGCCTCCCGCAAGCCGGTGATCGCGGCGATTAACGGGTTCTGCCTTGGCGGAGGATGTGAGCTGGCGATGGCGTGCCATCTCCGAATCGCGAGCGAGCAGGCAAAGTTCGGACAGCCCGAGGTCAAGCTGGGCATCGGTCCGGGCTACGGCGGCACCGTCCGACTGCCCAGGCTGGTCGGCCGGGGGCGCGCGCTCGAGCTCCTTCTCACCGGTGAACTGATCGACGCCCGTGAGGCGTGGCGGATCGGGCTGGTGAACAGGGTAGTGCCCGCGGAACGGCTGCTGAGGGAGACCGAAACGCTGCTTCGCAGTATCCTGGCCCAAGGCCCGCTGGCGGTGGCTGCGGTGCTGGAAGCCGTGGACGCCGGGTCCGAGGTGAGCACCCCGGAAGCCCTGCGGCTCGAGGCGAATCTGTTCGGGCTGCTCTCCTCCACGCAGGACATGCGGGAAGGCATGGCTGCCTTTCTGGCCAAGCGGCCACCCAACTTCGAAGGTCGCTAGGGTTCTCTCCCGACTGCAATTGGCCCTCGCGGGCGGCTAGATTTAGGCGATGCTTCCGGGTCCGCTCCGCCTGGTTCCTTACTGGTATACCGCGGCCGGAATCGGGGCAGCCGTGGGGGCGGCAGGCTGCAGCACGCGGGACCGTCTCACCTTTCCAGACCCCGGCCCCGCGGGCCCTCAGACCGTCATCGAACAGCCGGCCCAGGACACATCGGTCAGCGAAGGACCGGCCTTCGTTGTGTCGGGCCGCTCGAGGGACGCGGACGGCGTCGACACGGTCTATTTGGAGACCGAGGGCGGAGTGGACACGTTCTTGCCGCTCACCGACGGCGGCACCGACGTCCCTTTCGACGTCCCGCTGACTACCGTGGGGCAGAGCGGTCAGACTCTCACCCTTCGGGTCTTCGGCACCGACGGGCTTGGCAATCGGGGCGACACCGCAGTCCGGCGCATCGCGGTACAGTAGTGCGCCTCGACCGACTCACCGTCCGTGGCTTCCGCAATCTGGCGGACGCGATTCTGGACGTGCCGCCGGCGGGTGCCGTCCTCCTGGGGGCCAACGGCCAGGGCAAGACGAACCTGCTCGAAGCCATCGCGTATCCGGTGCTGTTCCGCTCGTTCCGGGGCGCCCAGGACCTGGAGTTGGTGCGGTTCGGCGCGAGCGGGTTTCGCCTGACGCTCGACTTTCAGCGTGCCGGGCGACACCGCTCGATCGGCGCCGGCTTCGGCCAGGGCCGGCCCCGCAAGCAGCTGGAGCTGGACGGCGCGCCGGTCCGGCGCCTGATAGACGCGGCGGGGCAGTGGCTGGCGGTGGTGTTCGCTCCTGAGGACGTCCGACTGGCGGCGGGGGCGGCGGCCGGCCGGCGGTTGTTTCTGGATCGGACGCTGGCGCTTTCCGACCCAGGCTATCTGGCGGCATTGGGCCGGTATCGAGAGGCCCTGGCACAGCGCAACGCGGCCCTCCGCCTGGCCCGGAGCGATCTGGCGCGGGTGTTCGATCCTGCACTGGCCGCGTCCGGCGCGGTGGTGATGGCCCGCCGCATGGCATGGGTGCACGACATGCGCGAGGCATTCCCGGCGTCGGTCGCAGCGCTCGGCGAGCCGTGCGCTCCGGCGGAGCTGGCATATCAAGGGACGGCCGAGCTGGCCGATCCCGCGGCCTGGCCGGCCCGACTGACGCAGGCGGAGACCCGAGACTTGGCGCGTCGGGCTACGACTGTTGGGCCGCACCGGGATGATCTGGTGGTCCGGCTGGCCCATCGCCCGGTGCGGGAGTTTGGCTCGACGGGACAGCACCGGAGCGTGGCGATCGCGCTCAAGCTCCTCGAGCTGGAGACCATTGAGCGGGCGAGGGGCCTGCGCCCCGCCCTGCTGCTCGACGATGTCTTTGCCGAGCTCGACGCAGCGCGCCAGCAGCGCCTGGCGGCTCGCCTGTTCGAAGCCGGCTCGGGCCAGGTGTTCATTACCTCACCGCGGGCCGGAGAACTGCCGCAGGATTTGGGGCTTCCGGTGTGGTGGGTCGAACAGGGACGGGTGGCGGCTTAGCGGCCGCGAGGAGCAGGGATGGACCGCTCGAAGGAATCGAAACCGACTCCTCTGTCAGACGCGATCCGCGGTTATCTGCGGAAGGCGGGCCTCATGAGGCGGATCGGTCAGGCGGCGGTAGTCGAGCAGTGGTCGGACCTGGTGGGGCCGCAGATCGCAAAAGTGACGGCGGCCGAATCGGTGAGTCCGGATGGGGTCCTGCGAGTGCGGGTAGCCACCCCGGCCTGGGCGTCAGAGCTTTCCCTCATGACGCCGCAGATACTGGCCCGCGTCAACGCGGCGCGGACCGGGCGCATTACCGGGATTCGGTGGATTGCAGGTGGAGGGGGGCGCTAGGCGGGAGATCCCGCACCGGCATCGTGCCCCTCGCAGCAACAATTGAAACGACAGGACGGGTGGACCAGCATGGCCAAGGAAGCGGTGGGTAACGGCGGCGAAGGACAATATGGTGCGGACTCGATCCAGGTCCTGAAGGGGCTGGAAGCGGTCCGCAAGCGGCCGGGCATGTATATCGGCTCCACCAGCGAGAATGGGCTGCACCATCTGGTCTACGAAGTGGTGGACAATTCGATCGACGAGGCCCTGGCGGGCTACTGCGACGATATCAAGGTCACCATCCATAAAGACAATTCGATCTCGGTGGAAGACAACGGGCGCGGCATCCCGGTGGACATCCACCCGACCGAAAAAATGCCCGCCGTCGAGGTGGCCCTCACGCTGCTCCATGCCGGCGGCAAGTTCGACAAATCGAGTTACAAGGTTTCCGGGGGCCTGCACGGGGTCGGCGTCTCGGTGGTCAACGCGTTATCCGAGCGGACCGAGGTGATCGTCAAGCGCGACGGGTTCAAGCACCGCATGGCGTTCGTGCGGGGTCGGACTGTCAAGAAGCTGGAACGGCTCGACAAGACCAAGGAAACCGGGACCCTGGTCCGCTTCAAGCCGGACCCGGAGATCTTCACGGTGCTGGAGTTCAGCTGGAGCACCCTCGCCGACCGGATGCGCCAGCTGGCGTTCCTGAACAAGGCCGTGACCATCACGCTCAGGGATGACCGGCCGGAGCAGCCCAAGGTCGAGAGCTTCTTCGCCAAGGGGGGCCTGATTCAATTCGTGGAGTGGCTGAATCGGAACAAGAAGCCGCTCCATCCCAAGCCGATCGCCTTCACGGTCACCCGGGATGACGTCGAAGTGGACGTCGCCATCCAGTACGAAGAAGGCTACAACGAGAACATCTTCACCTTCGTGAACAACATCAACACCCACGAAGGGGGCACCCACCTCACCGGTCTCCGTGCTGCCCTGACCCGGGCGATCAACGAATTCGCCAAGCAGCAGGGGGCGCTGAAGAGAGAGGATTTCTCGCTGACCGGTGAGGACATCCGCGAGGGGCTCACCTGCGTGCTGCACTGCAAGGTTCGGGAGCCCCAGTTCGAGGGACAGACCAAGACCAAGCTGGGCAATTCCGAGGTGGAAGGGATCGTGCGGCAGGTGGTGTACGACCAGCTGGGGACGTTTCTGGCGGAGAAACCCCAGGTCGGCCGGGCCATCATCGAGAAGGCGGTCAGCGCCGCGCGGGCCCGGGAAGCCGCTCGCAAGGCCCGGGATCTCGTGCGCAAGAAATCGGGGCTCGAGGGTTCGGTGCTGCCGGGGAAGCTGGCCGATTGCTCGCTGGACGACCCGGCGATGTGCGAGCTGTATCTGGTGGAGGGGGACTCCGCCGGCGGCAGCGCCAAGCAGGGCCGCGACCGGCAGTTCCAGGCGATCCTCCCGCTGCGGGGCAAGATCCTCAACGTGGAAAAGGCCCGAATCGACAAGATCCTCTCCAATGAGGAGATCAGGGCCATCATTACGGCGATTGGAGCCGGGGTCCGGGAGGATTTCAAGCTCGACGACGTCCGCTATCACAAGATCGTCATCATGACCGATGCCGACGTCGATGGAGCCCACATCCGGACCCTGCTGCTCACCTTCTTCTTCCGCCAGATGCTGGAATTGATCGAGGCGGGCTACGTGTATATCGCGCAGCCGCCGCTCTTCCGGGTCGCTCGAGGCAGTGGCCGGAAGGAAGAGAAGTTCTACGCGTACGACGAGAAAGAGCGGGACGACTTCATCAAGCGCCTGTCCAACGGCGATGGCAAAGGCTCGGTCAACGTGCAGCGGTACAAGGGCCTGGGCGAGATGAACCCCGACCAGCTCTGGGAAACCACGATGGACCCCGCCAAGCGCACCATTCTGCGGGTCACGATGGAGGATGCGGTTGAGGCATCCAAGCTGTTCGATGAGCTCATGGGTGACGAGGTCGAACCGCGCCGGCTCTTCATCGAGAAGAACGCGAAGTACGTGTCCCACCTCGACGTGTAAGGCAGAGGCCGGAGGCCCGGCCACCCCATTGCCCTGTTCGCGTTATCGCCGGCGTCTGCTCTTCCGGCCCGCTGCCGGCCGATCAGGGCTCTCGAGGACCTCCACCCCGGCTGCCGTCACCCGATGCGAGATGAGCGGAAGCGAAGCCACGGGTGGCCCCAGGTGGATGGCTTCCCGCAGGGCGGCCAGGCCCGCGGCGACCCCCTCGGAATCCCGGGCAAAGATCGAGGCGATCGGCTCCCCCGCCGTCACCCGGGTGCCCGGTCGTGCCGACACCACGAAGCCCACGCTGTGATCGATGGCATCACCCAGCCGCCGCCGTCCGCCCCCCATCGCTACCACCGCGAGTCCCAGCGGTCGGGGATCTACCCTGGCCACGGTGCCACTCTCCGGCGCTTCGAACAGCTCCACCTCGGCGGCCTGGGGGAGGGCTCCGGGATCGTCCACGATCGCGGGATCCCCCCCCTGGGCGGCGATCAGCTCGCGAAATTTGTCCAGGGCCCGCCCCGAGGTCACCGCCTGATCGACCCGGGACCCGGCCCCCTCTCGATCGGCATCGCGACCCGTCAGCAGCAGCAGCTCCACGGCCAGCGCGCGAGTGACCGCGATCAGGTCCTGGGGCCCCTTGCCCTCCAGGGCAAGCAGTGCCTCCTCGACCTCGAGGGCATTACCGATGGCCCGGCCCAGCGGTCGATCCATGGCCGTGATAAGCGCGGCGCTCGGGCAGCCATTCGCCACGCCGAGCTCCACCATGGTGCGGGCCAGCTCAACCGCCTCGCCCGGGTCCTTCAGGAAGGCGCCGCTCCCCGCCTTCACGTCGAGGACCAGGGCGTTCAGCCCTTCCGCCAGCTTCTTGGACATGATGCTGGCCGCGATGAGCGCGATGGAAGGAACGGTTCCCGTCACGTCACGCAGGGCGTACAGCCGGCGATCGGCAGGGGCGATCGCCTCGCTCTGGCCAAACATGGCCACGCCGATGCGCTGCACCTGGGCCTGTACTTCCTCCAGCGACAGGTCGGTGCGGAAACCGGGAATCGCCTCCAGTTTGTCGGTGGTCCCGCCGGTATGGCCGAGCCCGCGTCCTGACATCATGGGGACCGCGACCCCGCAGCAGGCCAGCAGCGGTGCCAGAACCAGCGACACCTTGTCGCCCACCCCGCCCGTCGAATGTTTGTCCACCCGGGGCGGGGTCGCGGTGGGCCAGGAAAGGGTGGCGCCGGAATCGAGCATGGCGCGGGTGAGAGTGGCGAGCTCCTGCGGGGCCAGTCCCCGCCACACGATGGCCATTAGCAGCGCGGCCATCTGATAATCCGGCACTTCTCCCCCGAGGTAGCCTTGCAGGACTCCGCGCCACTCGGCAGGACTCAGTTGGCCGCCATCCCGCTTGCGTTCGATGAGGGACTGAAAGAGCATTGAGATGGCGTGGTAGGAGTCGTCAGCCGTTAGCCGTCAGCGATCGGGGGCTGGAATGGCGCGTTGCAGGACGGTGCTGTCTGTCCTCATGGTTGCCCTCGCCGTTCCGCGGACCGCCCGCGGGCAATCGGCCGAGGAGCTCATCCAGCAGGGGGTCCAGACGCAGCTCGAGCGGGACCCGGCTACCGCGCTTGCCCACCTGCGAGCGGCCCTCGCGATGGACTCGGAGAGCTACGAGGCGAACTGGCGGACCGCTGAAGTACTGATGGACATCGGCAAGCAGACGCCAGATTCCGTGAAAAGCGCCGAGCGCGACTCCACGTACGCCGAGGCGGAGCGGTTCGCCCGACGGGCCGTGGCGATCGATCCCGAGGGCGCCGACGGGCATTACGCGCTGTCGGCGGCGATCGGTCGGGCCTCACTGACCAAGAGCAAGAAGGAACGGGTCCGCCGGGCCGGCGAAATCCGCGCGGAGGCGCTTCGGGCCCTCGAGATCGACCCCAGCCATGACAAGAGCTACCACGTGCTCGGCCGCTGGAACGCCGAGATCATGCGACTGTCGGGGTTCGATCGGTTCTTTGCCAAGACCTTCCTGGGTGGGAAGATCTTCAAGGCTGCCGCGTGGGACAGTGCCGTCGTCTATATGGATAGGGCGATAGCCCTTAACCCGGAGAGCGTTTATCACCATCTGGACCTGGCGGAGATCCTGATCGACCGTGAGCGTTACCGGGAGGCACGGATCCACCTGAACCAAGTGGAGTCGTTGCCAGTCTATGACGTGATGGATCCGGCCTACAAGGAGCGGGCGGCTAGCCTGCTCCACCGCATCGAGGGGAAGCCCGACAAGGGCTCCTGACGGGTCAGCCCTGGGCCTCGCCTGCCGGGCGCTTCGCGAAGCGGGCCCGGATGCTTTCCTTCTTCTCCCGAAGCGCCTGGCGAACTTCGTCATGCACGTCGGCGAGTTCCTCCGTGGCGCCGCGGGTCAGTGCCCGGACGCGTTTGCCGAGCAGGCGCCTGGTCCGCGCCCCGGACGCGGGGCTGAAGAGCACGGCGATCGCGGCACCGACGGCGGCACCGAGCAGCGCTCCGGTCAGAAAACTGGTGGGGTCCCAGCGACGCACGAGGTCCGGCTCGTCCAAGGGCGGAACCGGTTCGAGTTCGATCCGATCATCAGCCATGCTGGCCTCCCGGTGGCTGCTGCAAGGTACCCCCGCTTGACCCCCCTCCGCTACGCCGCGACAATTCGGCAACCTCCAAAGGCCCCCCATGAGCGCACCATCGCCCTCCTCCGAGGAGGTTGAGCGCCTCCAGGCGCGCGTCCGTGAGCTGGAGCACGAGCGCAAGCACCTCCTCGCCATCCTCGAGATCCTGCAGGAGATCGCCGGCTCGTTGCACCTGCCGGACATCATGCAGTCCATTGCCCGGCGGCTGGGGGAGGCGTTCGGCCTGGATCGCGCCTCGGTCTTCCTGGCAGCGCGCGACGGCCGGACCGCTCGACTGGTGGCCAGTTTCGAGGACCCGAGCATCCGGAACTATGTCGTCGATCTCGACCGCTACCCCGAGCTCCGCCGGGCGCTCACGATCGGTGAGACGGTCTACATTCCGGACGTGGAGCAGGACCCCTCGATGGCCCACCTCAAGGGCACCTTCGAGAGCCGGAAGGTGCGATCCATTACCGTGGTGCCCATCACGTGGCGGCGGGTGTCGATCGGCGCGCTCATGCTGCGCACCTTCCGCGACGGCCCGGCGTTCTCCGAGGCCGACCTGCGTTTCTGCCAGGTCGTGGCCAGTCTCACCGCCAAGGCGCTGCGTAACGCCCACCGGTTCGAGAAGCTGCAGCAGCGGGTAGCCGGCTCTGCCCAGGGGCTGGGGACGCTGGAACGCGAGCGCGTGGCCCTGATCGGGTTTCTGCGCCGGCTGCTCGATGAGTTCACCGCACGGGAAGGGCTCTGGCGGGAGGAGATCCTGGCCCGGGCCAGTGCGGAAGAGATCGAACGGCTGGTCGGGGTCGCGCTCACCGTCCTGCAGCAGGAGGCGGCGGCCAGGTAGGTACCGAGTACCGGGTACCGAGTGCGACTGCCTCCTCCAATCAGAGATCCGAAGTACTCGGCACTCGGTACTCGGTACTCTTCATGACCCCCGACCAAGAGGCACGGAAACTTCGCCAGCGGCTCGAGGAGGCCAACCGCGCCTACTACATCCTCGATGCCCCGGTCATGCCCGACGCGGAGTTCGACCGGCTGTTCCGCCGACTGCAGGAACTCGAACAAGAGCACCCTCACCTCCGCATTCCCGACAGCCCCACCCAGCGGATCGGCGCAGAGCCCGCGTCGGCGCTCATCAAGCACACCCATCTGCGGCGAATGGTCTCGCTCGCCAATGCATTCGGACCCGAGGAACTGGAGGCGTGGGAGAAACGCAATGCGCGCCTCGTGCCTGAGGCGGTGCACAGCGGCTACACCACCGAGGTCAAGATCGACGGAGCAGCGGTGAGCCTGACCTATCGGGATGGGCGCCTGACTGTCGGGGCCACCCGGGGCAACGGGGCCGTAGGGGAGGTCGTCACTGAGAACCTGAAGACCATCCCCGAGGTCCCCATCGTCCTGAAGGGTTCCGACCACCCGGCGCTCATGGAGGTGCGGGGCGAGGTCTATCTCTCTAGGCACGCGTTCCGCCGACTCAACCAGGAACGGGAGCGGGAAGGAGAGCCGCTGTTCGCCAACCCACGCAATGCTGCCGCAGGCAGCCTTCGCCAGCTCGATCCCAAGGTGACCCGTCGGCGGCGGCTCCGGATTTTCGCGTTCCACGTCGAGGTTGTCGAAGGCCAGCTGGGCTTGGAATACCAGTGGGAGGTCCTCGACCGGCTGGCGGGGTGGGGGTTCCCCGTGGCGCCGCATCGGGCGCGGCACCGGAATCTCGAGAGCGTCCAGCGCAAGATCGGGGACTACGAGGCCCTCCTGCCGGAGCTGCCGTTCGACGCGGACGGCGTCGTCATCAAGATCGACCGGCTCAGCCTGCACGATGAGCTGGGCATCATCGGGGATCGTGAGCCGCGGTGGGCAATCGCCCGGAAATTCGAGCCTGAAGTCGCGATCACGAAGCTTCTCGACATCCGGCTCAACGTCGGCCGCACCGGGGCGATCAATCCCTACGCGGTCCTGGAGCCGGTCGAGGTCGGGGGGGTGACCGTGTCGACGGCGACTCTGCACAACGAGGACCTTATCGAGGCCCGGGACATCCGGATCGGGGACTGGGTGGAGGTGACCCGGGCCGGGGAGGTCATACCCCAGGTGCTCGGTCCGCTCCGGGACCGGCGGAGCGGCAGGGAGCGGCAATTCCGCATGCCGGAGAACTGCCCCCGGTGCGGCACTCCCCTGGAGCGCTCGGAGGGTGAGGCCGTCCGGTTCTGCCCCAATCCCGACTGCCCCGGCCGGATCTTTGAAGGAATCGTCCACTTTGCATCGCGGGACGCGATGGACATCCGCGGGCTGGGGTACGAGCGGGTTCGCCAGTTGCTGGACGAGGGGATGATCCGGGACGTCGCGGACCTCTATACCCTCACCTCCGAACGCCTGGTCCAGCTGGAGCGCTTCGCCGAGCAATCGGCCAGCCAACTGGTCCAGGCCATTGAGGCCTCCCGATCACGCCCTCTGTCAGTGCTGCTCTTCGCATTGGGGATCCGGCACGTCGGCAAGACGGTAGCCCAGATCCTGGCCCGGCGCTTCGGCACGATGGACGCGCTGGCGACGGCCGCGGTCGAGGAGATCGAAGCGGTCCCGGGTGTCGGGCCAACCATCGCCGGTGCGGTGGCCGAGTTTTTTGCCGCTCCGGCGAACCAGGAGCTCCTGGCCCGGCTGCGACGCGCGGGAGTCGCCATGATCGAACCCCGGGGCGCAGCGAAGGATGGGCCGCTGGGCGGCAAGAGCTTCGTGCTGACCGGGACCCTGTCCACGCTGAGCCGGCAGCAGGCTGCCGAGCTCATCGAACGCGCCGGCGGCCGGGTCGCCGGCAGCGTGAGCCGGAAAACCGATGTCGTGGTGGCCGGTCAGGAGGCGGGCAGCAAGCTGGAGAAGGCCCGGGCACTGGGAATCGAGATCATCGATGAGGCGGAGCTGCTCCGGCGAGCCAGATGATCGCGGTGCGGGAGCTTGTCCCGTCGCAGGGGCCCACATAACCTTCAGCATCCCAGGGGAGTAATCGGTCATGCCCGTGACGACCAGCGCCGCACCGCCCGACACGTTTCTCCTCAGCCGGCGCAGCATTCAGCATCTGCGGCTGGCGCTCGAGCGCGATGCAGGAGCCCAGGCCGCGACCTGGCTGCAGGAGGCGGGGTTTGCCGGCGGCGAGGCCCTCTACAAGGCCTATGCGGAATGGCTGGCTGACCGATATGCCGTCACCCGGCCGGCCGCGCTCGACGTCCGCCACCTGGGCGAGACGCTCTCCGCTTTTTTCCAGGAGTACGGATGGGGCCCGGTGCAGGTTACCCCGGTGACGGCTGCGGTCATCGCCGTGGATTCCCCCGACTGGTGGGAGTGCCAGCCTGGCTCCGGTGCGGCGTTTCCCTCCTGCCACCTCTCCACCGGGCTGCTGGCAGAGTTCCTGACCCGGGTCTCCGAGACCCCGCTGGGGGTGATGGAAGTGGAGTGCCGCTCGCACGGCGACGAGCGCTGCCGGTTTCTGGCCGGCGCGCCGGAGACGCTGCAGATTCTATACGGGCGGATGGCGGAGGGAACGGACTACCTCGCGGCCCTGGGAGGCTCGAGCTGAGCGATGGCCTATAACGTCCGGAAGAACAAGCGGGTCGACTATGACCCCGCCACCGGCGACGAGCGGACCCGCCACCAGGTCCGCGAGATCGTGCTGTTCCTCTTCGGGGTCACGGCGATCTACCTGGTTTATCTGCTGGCCCGGTCGTACCTCTCCCTCTAGACCGGTCTAGAACAGCGACACGCCTTCCACCACCACCGGTGGTGCGGCCCTGCTCCCCACCCAAAACAGGTCGCTGCCGACCGCGATGATTCGGTTCAGCAGGTCGTGCGCATTACCGGCGATCGTGACCTCCGGAAGCAGCCCGGTGACCTCCCCGCCCACGACCCGCCACCCTAGTGTGACGGGAAACGCGAACATTCCGCCGGCGACGTTGGCCGGGCCGGCGGCCCGGACGCGTTCCACCACGAGGCCATCGCCCACCGCGGCGAGCAGGTCGCGCCAGGACGTTTGTCCCGCTTCGACCACCAGGTTGGTACACGCCGTTTGCGGCTTGCCGAAGGTCGATCGGCGCCCATGCCCGGTGGGCGCCGCACCGACCCGGCTGGCCGTCTCGAGGTCGTAGATCAATCCTTCGATCGTGCCCGCCTTCACCAGCGGGGTGGTGCGGCTCGGGATCCCCTCATCGTCGACCGGGCGCGAGCCGGGGCGACCGCTGGCAAGCGGATCGTCCGTCAGTGAGAGGAGCTCGCTGAGCGCCCGGGTGCCCCGGCGCCAACCCGCCAATGAACTGCGTTCCAGGGCCGCCTTGCCGGCCAGCCCCTGCTCCACGGGCTGCAGCAGTGCCGGCAGCGCCGCGGGAAGGAACAGCACACGCTGGCGTCCGGGCGCGATCTCGGTGTCCCGTTCCGCCCAGGCGAGCCGCTGCCGCAGCATCCCGACCACGGCTTCGAGATCCGGAAGCGCCGGCAGGTCTGCCCCCGAGAGGCGCGCCTCGATCATCACGCGGCGGCCGGTCCGGAGCCGGCTCGCCCGCACCGCCAGACTGACCAGCGAGGCGTCATAGCTGGCATCCACGCCCCGGCTGTTGGCGACCCGGACGGAGCCGATCGAGCGCTCCAGACTGATCGAGAGCTCGGCCTGCTCGCCCGCCATCCGGTCCCGCACCAGATGACAGATGGCGACCAGCTCCGGCACCGTGGCGGCAGCCGCGCGGGGCACATGGGTCAGCACTGCGGGCAGAGGAGCCGGCGGCGGCAGGGTCAGCACGGTCGGATCGCCGGCGGCAGCGGAAGCCAGCGCCCGCTCCAGCAGGTCATCGAGATCATCGCTGACGGTTCCGGAGAATCCCGCCCGACCTTCCGCGACCACCCGCAGACTGAGACCCTGGCACTGGGCGGTGCGTGCGCTCACCAGCTCCCCGGCAGCGAATTCCAGGCTGGTGGTCTCGTCCGTCTTGAGCACTGCGTCGGCCTGCGCTGCCCGCCGGCTGGCGCGTTCGAGAAGCGCCGCGATCACACGGGCTCCCCACCCACGAGGACACCGTTGACCCGGACGTGCGGAGCGCCTTCCGAGACCGTGATCCGGCCGGACCCGGCCCGAATGCACGCGCTCCCCAGTTGGTTCCACCGGAAGTCCCCGGCGATCCCGTCGACCCGCTGCAGGGTTTCCGCGATATCCCCCGCCAGCACGACCGGCTTCGTCAACTCGCCCAGCTGCCCGTTCCGAATCAGGTGGGCGTACCCGGTGCGAAGCGAGAAGCGGCCGTAGGTCGTCTCCCCACCCATCGCGTCGCAGCAATACAGCCCCAGCGGAATACTCCGGATCAGGTCATCCAGGGTGCCCCGCCCGTTGGCAACGTAGGTGTTGGTCAGCCGGGCGGCGGGCACCCGCCGAAAGGAGCCCGCACGGGCATTGCCGGTCGGCCGCTGACCCGCCCGCCCCGCGGTTTCGCGGGTGTGCAGCCGACCGACCAGCACGCCGTGCTGGACCAGAAGGGTGTTCTGGGTCGGCGCGCCTTCGTCGTCGAACGGCAGGGAGCCAGACAGGCTTGACGCGCTGCCATCATCGCCGACAGTCACCAGGTCCGATGCCACGCGCTGCCCGGGTTGCATGAGCCGATCAAGATCGGGCCGCTCGGCCAGGGTGTCCGCCTCACAGAGGTGCCCGATCGCCTGGTGCACCAGGGCCCCCATGCAGCGGGAGTCGAGAACGACGGGGTAGGTTCCTGCCTTGACCCGCGGGGCAGCGAGCAGGGCAACCGCCCGCCGGGCCGCGCCCCGAAACAACTGATCGGCGGCTTCAACCGAATGCCAGCCACCCCGGACCGACCAGGACTCGAAGGCGCGCTCGAGGAAACTCTCCTCCCGGGCCACGGCCGCCGCGGAGAGCCTGACCGAAGGGCGGAGGTCATACAGCATCACGCCCGCAGAGGTCGCCAGCCATCGCTCCGTGACCGCATCCTCGTAGGCTACGTGGGTGTCCACGATGCGCCGATCGCTGCCCAGCATGTCCTGGTTGAGGCGCTCCAGCAGGTCACGCTTGGCGCCGAGGGAGACCCCCCGGACATCGCCATCGAGGTTGGCCGCGTGGTCTTCGCTGCGTACCGGGATGTCGCCAAGCCGGATCGGCGTGGCCACGGGCAGCGCGAGGGAGAGCTCATTGGCCAGCGAAACCATGCCGCGCAGCTGGTCGAATCCCGTGAAGGAGGCGACCCCCCATCCCCGGCCGCGATTGAGGCAGCGCACCATGCCGCCGCTCTCGATCGCCGTCGTGGCGCCTTCAAGACGACTCCCGCGAAAGGCAATCGCGGTCGCCCAGGTCCGCTCCAGGCGGATTTCGGTATGGTCGGCGCGGGCCGAACGAAGGACGTCGGTGAGGAGGTTCTTCAACCCTGCCCTTTCAGCCACTGCACGTAGTCGGGCCGCATGGCCAGCTCGCCATCCTCGATGATCTCGCGATCCCAAGGCAGAATGATGAGATGCTCCGTCTCGAAGGCGTAGAAGTCCGGAACGAACGCCCCGGTCTTGAAGGAGACGGCCGTCCGCACTTCACCGGGCCGCAGGGCCCGTACCTCATTGAGCGCGATCTTCAGGGTGGAGCCGGTGTCGCAGGTCTCATCGACCAGCAGCACCCGGCGACCGCGGATGGTCGCCGGCGGCCCCGCGATCAGAATCGGCTCACCGCCAGCATCCCGCCGGGTGACTGCCATCGAGGCGAATTCCACCTGCAGGATCGATGCGACGACCACGCCCGGGATCACGCCGGCCTTAGCGATACCGAGCACGACTTCGGGCTGATAGGCGCGGGCCACCTTGAGTGCCAGCGCCCGGCAGATCTCGCCGAAGAACGGCCAGTCCACCTCGAGCACGCCACGGGGTTGGGGAGCCGGCGAGGAGCGTTTCATGGGAGGGGCCTGGGGTGTGGGTGGCTATCGGCTATCGGTCGCCAGCAGTCAGCGCCCAACAACCCGCTCAGCAACTAACCTACGCGTCATCCTTCCCCCCTTCAACTACGTTGCGGCCTCTGTGGGAGGGGACTATCTTAGCCTCAACTTTCCTCCTGGACCTGCAAGGACGTTGTCCCGCAATGAGTTTCTGGCGGCGCTGGTTCGGCGGCGGCCGGTCTGACAGCCTGAAGCCGCAGCGGCTCGACTACCTCAATGAAGCACTTGCCCTCGAGCGTCAGGGAGACTACGAGGCCGCCCTCACGTCCTATCGACTCGCCCTGCGCGACAACGCCAGCGACCCGCGTATCCTGCAAAACATGGCGATTGCCCTCACCAAGACCGGTCAGCAGGACGAGGCGATCCGACACTACCGCCGGGCGCTGGCGCTGGACCCGAATCTGGTCGGGGCGCACTACGGATTGGCGTTCCTGTTGAAGGGCCGGGGCGAGACGGCTGAAGCCGCCGAGCATTTGCGACTCTTCCTGTCCCGTCCGCCGAAGGGCTCCGACGCCGAACGCTGGATCCGGCACGCCGAGACGGCCTTGCGCGACCTGGAGAGTGACGCCGCTCCGGGGATGACGTGAGTCGCGCGTGGATCGGGCTCGGGATGATCGGTCTGGCGGCCTGCAGCGACCTCAGCGGAGGCAACAACGGCGTGGTCGCCCTCGAGGTCCGTCTGCCCTCTCCCGCGGCCGTGGAGCCGGACGATACCCTCTTGCTGAAGGCCCGCGCCCTCGACGCCGAGGGTGACAGCGTTCCGGTTCCGGTATTGTGGCGCACCCTGGACGACAGCCTGCTCACCATCGTGGACTCGACCGGCGCGGTTACCACCGACAAGACGTCGGGCCAGCCCCGGGTGCAGGCCTACGTCGGCTCGCTGGGATCGCAGATTCTGACTCTCACCATCCGGCCCCGGTCGGACAACTTGGTGCTTACCGTGCCGGCGACGATTACGGTGCCGGCCGCAGACACGGCCTCCGCTCCACTGGGCGCGGCGGTGCAGAGCCTCAACCCGGCCGGCGGCGTTCCCGGGACAAGCATCCTCTACGAGGTAACCGACCCGGCGGCGCTCGGCACGGTCCGATTCGCGAATGGCCTGCTCCAGTTCCGGGGCGCGACAGGCACGGACGGGGCTCCGGTGGTACCGGTATTGCTCCGCAAGGTGGCCAGCGCCACCCCTCCGGGGACGGTGCTGGTGCAGGTGAGCGCCAGTCGCCCGAGCGGGACGCCAGTGCCCGGCTCGGGGCAGCAGTTCACTATCCTGTTCCAGTAGCCGCGGCCCCGTCCGGGGCGCGCTGGCGCCCGAAGTTGCACCCGGTCACTCCCCATGGGAGGCAGCATGGCGGTACCCCAGACTCTGAATGAGATCTTCTTCGGCGGACTGGACCGATTCGGCCACAAACCGGTCGCCATGCGGGTCAAGCGCGACGGTGCGTGGCGTGACATCTCCTACACCGATGTCGCGGAGCGGGTACAAAACGTGGCCGCCGGCCTTCGCGAACTCGGCATCCAGCACGGCAGCAACGTGGCGATTCTGGCGGAGAACCGCCCCGAGTGGGCCTTCGCCGATTTCGCCTGCCTGGGCATCCGGTGCGCCGATGTGCCGATCTATCCGACGCTCCCCGCAGGCCAAGTTTCCTACATTCTGCGGGATTCCGGCGCCGTCGCGATCATCGTCTCCAGCAAGGCTCAGCTGGACAAGATTCTGGCCATCCGGCATCCGGATGTGACCCCTGCGCTCCGCCACATTATCGCCATTGACCCGGATGCGGTCGGCCCCGGCGTCATGCCCTTCTCCGACCTGCTGGAGCGGGGACGGGCCGCCCGGGGGAAGTATCCGGATTGGCGCCAGGCGGCGCTCACCGCGCGACCCGGTGACCTCGCCACCCTGATCTACACCTCGGGAACCACCGGCGACCCCAAAGGTGTGATGCTGACCCACGGCAATCTCTGCTCGAACGTGGTGTCCGGCCTGGAGTCGCTGAACCTGCAGGAGTCGGACGAGTGCCTCTCCTTCCTGCCGCTGTCCCATGTCTTCGAGCGGATGGCCGGACACTACTGCATGTGGCAGGCCGGGGCGCTGATCAACTACGCGCAGAGTGTCGACACAGTCTCGGCCGACCTCGTGGAGCGACGGCCGACGGTCGTGCTGTCGGTCCCGCGCCTGTACGAAAAGATCTATGCCAAGGTGCTGGAGGGCGCCGCGGCCTCACCGCTCAAGAAGCGGATCTTCGACTGGTCGCGAGCCAATGGCGAGGCGTGGGTCGAGCACGTGCTGGCGCGGAAGCCAGTCCCGGGCACCCTCGCGCTGAAGAAGAGCATCGGCGATCGGCTGGTCTTCTCCAAGCTCCGGGCCCGGACCGGCGGGCGCCTGCGCTATTTCGTGTCGGGCGGCGCCCCGCTTTCGCCGGACATCGCGAAGTTCTTCTTCGCGGCCGGGCTGCCGATCTACGAGGGCTACGGCCTCACCGAGACCTCGCCCGTGATCGCGGTGAACTCCCGGGACTACGTGAAGATCGGCACGGTGGGACGCCCCATCCGCGGAATCGAAGTGCGCATCGCGCCCGATGGTGAGATCCTCACCCGCGGTCCCCATGTGATGAAGGGCTACTACAACAAGCCGCAGGCCACGGCTGAGGCGATCGACGCCGAGGGATGGTTCCACACCGGCGACATCGGATTGATCGACACCGACGGCTTCTTGCGGATCACCGATCGCAAGAAGGACATTATCGTCACGGCAGGCGGCAAGAACATCGCGCCGCAGCCGATCGAGAACCGCGTGAAGACCAACAAGTTCATCGTCAACGCGGTGATGATCGGCGACCGGCGCAAGTTCCCGGTGATGCTGGTGGTGCCCAACGTCGATGCCCTGCGGGAGTGGGCCACGTCCCAGCGCCTGGCCGCCCCCGATGAAACAGCTCTGGTCGCGAGCCCCGAGGCGGGGGACAAGATTGAACGTGAGGTCAAGAAGACCCTGCGCGATCTGGCCCAGTTCGAGATGCCGAAAAAGATCCTGCTGATCCAGCGCGACTTCAGCATCGAGTCCGGCGAGCTGACCCCCACCCTCAAGGTGAAACGCAAGGTCGTGGAAAAGAACTACCAGGCACAGATCGAGGCGCTGTACGCCGAACCCATGGGCGGGAGCCACGATGTGTAGGGGTCGCACTCGAGCGACGCCTACGTCGTGGTGCGTCCCACCCACCATCCCGCCGCCGACCCCAGCAGCTCGAAGCCCGGACTGACCGGGACCGGACCCGAGCCGGCGGCCGCGAGACCGGGCAGTACAGTACCAATCGCGTCCGCGACCCAGATGGGACGTTCCGCGAATGGCCGCCCGACGACGACACCGCGGAGGGAGCGGGCCTTGAGCGGCATGCGTGCGGCGCGGAGCACGCTGGTTCCCGCCGGGAACGCCGTGCCGGCCGGCGGGTTGATCAGGACCAGCTGCACGCCGGGCAGCAGTGCCGCGAGCCCGGAGGCGAACCGGGCCGCATCTCCTACCAGCCCCACGTAGCCGCCGGGGCCTTCGATGCCGAGGAAAGCCCGTACCCCATCGGCGTCGGGTCCCGCCGGCGCTTCAGGGTCCACCCCGGACCAGGCTCCTGGCTCGGCGTCGCCCAGCTCAGCTACCCCGTCAACAATCGGGTACGAAGCATGGCAGACCGGGCAGCCCAGCCGGCCGCGCAGCACCCGGCGCCCCTCCATGGCGTCAGGGAGCAGCACGAGGAAGGACTCGGGATGCTCGGCGGGACAGCGGAGATGATCGGTTAGCTCAATAAACACGGTGGTGACAGGGGAACGGGGAACGGGGAACGGGGAACGGGGAACGGGCATGCCGGGAGTCGCCCGATCCTACCCGCCTGTCAACCGAACCGATTGATACGAGTAAGGCTCTTCCCGTTCACCGTTCCCCATTCCCCCTTTCCCCACAGGTCACGGCCGGAACACCACCCAAGTCAGCTTACCGGCCTCGACCGTGACCCGCCGGAACACCTTCTTGCCATCAATCTGGGTGCCTAGCACGTAGGTGCCGGGAGGGACGTCACTCACCGCGAAATGCTCGCCGTACAGCGGATGCGGGTGGGCCTTGTCTCCATAGGTCTCGGCGTAGGAAAAGGGCGTCTCGACGGGATCCGGCTTGATGATTCCGTAGATTCGCGCCCCGGCTACCCGCGCTCCGGTCGCGTCGAATACCTGCCCGGCAATCAGGCCGGTGTTGGGCAGCGGCTCGATCCACAGCTCGGGGTTGGTCGTATACGGCGGGAAACGCTCCAGGGAATCCACGATCCGGGTCACGTCGTCGGAAGGTGCGGCGTGCACTTCGAGGTGCAGGTGGTCATTGGTGGCGCGCCCGGTGTTGCCCACCAGCGAAAGGACCTGTCCCGCCGCCACCCGCTGGCCTACCCGCACCTTGAGCGCCGAGTTGTGATAGTAGACGCTGAACACGCGGAGCGGTCCGCTCGGCCCCGTGACCGTGGTGTCGTGCCGGATGGCAACCGTGAGGGCGCCCTGCTCCGCCCGGCCGGCGTACACCACGGTACCCCGACCGATGGCCAGCACCGGGGTCCCGTCGGGGTTGTTGAATTCCACGCCCTGGTGCTGCTGGAAGTTGCCCCCCATCGTCGAGCCATACCGATAGGTCTGGTCGATGCTGCTGTTGTCGCCCGGATCAATCGGCCGGCGAAACCAGATGGTGCGCGGCACCCGCGGCGCGTCGCCGGTCCGGGAGGCGCGCCGCAGACAGGGAAGCGTGTCGACAACCAGGCGCAGCCCGCAGGTCGTACCGTGCCACGAGTGGCCGCCAAGGAGGAGCTGGTTCCGGGGGGTGAAGGCGGCGCTGGGCACCGGGTCGCGGACCCAGCCAGCGTTGCCTCGCGAAATCCGCGCGTTGCCCTTGAGAGTCGTGAGCAGAAGGCCCCGGCGGTCGAGACCGATGCGGCGGATGTACTCGTTGCCGAGGATGACGATGGCGGTGTCCGCCGGACCCTTTGCGGCGGGGCCTGTGCTGTCGACCAGGGCAACCCAGTGCTCGCCATCGTCGGCCGTCACCTGTACCCCGTCGGCCGTGCCGATCCAGGTAGTGTCTCCGCGCACGACGATCCCGTCGGGCGCCACGTACTGCCACTCTGGTCCGAGCTGGCTGAAGGTCCAGTTGGTCCAGGTGGCGCCGCTGTCACGCGATACACCCCAACCGTTGCCGACCGTGCCATACCAGATCTCACCCTTGGGCCCGAAGGCGAATGCATGCACGAAGTCCCACGAGATGCTGGTGGCCGTGGAGTCGTGGCGCAGCCCTTCCCACGCGGTCGCACCGGGCCGCAGGCGGAAGATCCCCTGGCCGTAGGTGCCCACCCAGAATCCGCCGGACGGATCCCGGGCGACGGCCAATACATGGACTCCCCAGCCGGTGGAATCAGGGAGCGCCGGCAGCCCCTGGCCGGAGAGGGCGACGGGAACTGCCGCAGGGAGGAGCCAACCGGCGATCCTCCAGGCAGCGCGGGTCGCCGTGGAGTACATCATGCAGCAGATGGACCGCGGTCCGGGCCGGGCCGGGGCGGCGAGAGACTCGGGCCAAGTCGGAGCCAGTCCACCTGAACGTGGGCAGGTCGACTGGCAACGAACAGAATCGCCTCGGCCACGTCCTCGGGACGCAGCATCTGGTGCCGGGGGGGAATACCGCTTTGGCTGCCGGCGGCTGCCGAGTCCCAGACGCTGGTATCGGTGGGGCCCGGAGAGACCAGCGAGAACCGGATTCCGGTACCTCTATACTCCGCCACCAGCGCCTCGTGCATTCCCCGCAGACCGTACTTGGTGGCGGCGTAGACGCTGTTCTGCGGGAAGCCGGTCGCGTCCGCGACGCTGCCCACGCTCACGACGTGGCCTCGCCCGGCAGCCCGCATCACCGGCATGAAGGTGAGCGTCACGGCGAACGCGCCGACCAGATTGACGCTGACCTGCCGGATGAATTCCTCGACCGACGCTTCCTCGAAGGGGATCCGGTGGAAGACGCCCGCATTGTTCACCAGCAGGTCGGGCGGGCCCGCCCGGTCCACCACCGCGGCGCCCAGCCGGGTGACCGCCTGAGGGTCCGCGACGTCGCACGGCATATCGACAAACCCGTTCCGCTCTCCCTCACGCAGCGAGCGGGCCACCCGTACCACTTTCGCCCCGGCGGCGGCCAGGGCCGTGGCGGCCGCAGCGCCGATCCCTCTCGACGCACCGGTCACGACGGCGACCTTTCCCGCCAGGCTCGTCACTCGCCCCCCCGGCCATGCACCAGGCGCAGGAATTCCTCCCGGGTGCGGATGTCACTGCGGAAGTTCCCGCGTACCGCGCTGGTGACCGTGCGCGAATTCTGCTTCTCCACCCCGCGCATGGCCATGCAGAGGTGGACCGCTTCGATCAGCACGCCGACCCCATGGGGCTCCACCACTTCCATGATAGCGTCGGCGATCTGGTCGCTCAGTCGCTCCTGGACCTGGAGCCGCCGGGCGAAGACCTCGACCAGCCGGGGCAGCTTGGAGAGGCCCACGATCTTGCCGTTGGGAACGTAGGCGACGTGGGCCCGGCCGAAGAAGGGCAGAATGTGGTGCTCACACAGGGAGTACAACTCGATGTCCCGCACCAGAATCATGCTGTTGTGACGCTCCTCGAACAGGGCGCCCCCCACCGCGTCCATGACCGACATCTCATAGCCGCGGGTGAGCCAGCGAAGCGAGCTTTCCACCCGCTCCGGGGTGTTCACCAGCCCGTCCCGGTCGGGGTCCTCGCCCAGCGCACAGAGGATCCGGCGGACCTCGGCCTGGAACGGGGTGCCTCTAACGACCTTCATAGTCGACATAGTTGCGGGGAGTCTCCCAGAGACGGATGCGCAACAGGCGCCCTGCCGGGATGGCGGGGGCCAGCACCTGCCAGCAAAACACGGCAATGTTTTCGGCCGTCGGAATCACATCGCGAAAGTGGGGCACGTCGAGGTTGAGATTGCGGTGATCCAGCTGGGTCAGGAGCTTCTCCTCCACCAGACGCTTCAATACGTTGATATCGATCACGTAGCCGGTCTCGGGATCGACCTCCCCCTCCACGGTGAGTTCGATCTCGTAGTTGTGGCCATGGTAGTTCGGGTTGGCGCACACCCCGAAGATCCGCGCGTTCCATTCGTCGGAACGCGCTGGGTTGTACAGGCGGTGCGCGGCGTTGAAATGCGCCCGGCGCGTGACACGGCAGCTCGGCATGCCGACAATCCGTCTCGGGAATCAGGTTGGTGGAAGATGACGCGGTGGGCGTCAGCGTCAAGCTGAAGGGACACTGCCTGCAACGAACGGGGCACCGGCCCGCTGGCCGGTGCCCCGGGGGATGCGAGGGCGGCGCCGAAGAGGTTTATTGAAGCCCGACGAAGAATTGTGGCGCCCTCACCAGAACGTCTGTCTTCCCCCGCGGGGCGTGACATCGGCCCCAGTATCTGGGCCCTTCACCGGACCGTTGGCTCAATAACGTGGTTCCTCGACACCGCTTCCGGGTTCGAAGATAGGACTCTGTCCACCGACCGTCAACGCACCACAGGGAGTGCACCATGCAAGTCACGCTGGTCGGCGCGCTGGCCGCGCTCGCGCTCTGGATCCTGCTGACCTTCATTCTGCCTCTCGGCCCAGCCGGCGCGGTGGCGCACCTCCTGCTTGGCGTGGCGGGGGCATTGTTCGTCCGCTGGTGGGCCCTCAGGAACGGATCGGCGTCATGAGGGAAACCGCCACTTCCGGAGAGCTCTTCCCCGGCATCCTGGCGGGGCTCCTGTATGTTCTGCTGCTGGTCACCCTCCGGGAGATCCTCGCACCGCCAGTGGTGCTGCCGCTCGTCCTTGCAGCGCTGTGGCCCCTGCGGGCCCGCACCGGCATTCAGGCCGCGATGGGCATCGCGGCTGTGCTTACCCTCATCTGGGGACTCAAGCTGTACGGCAGCCTGCTGGGGCCCTTCCTGCTTGCCCTGGCGATGGCGTACCTCCTCGCCCCACTGGTCGGCAGCCTGGAGCGACGCCGGGTGCCTCGCGGGCTCGCCATCCTGCTCGTCGCACTCCCGCCGGTCCTCGGCATCGCAGCCCTGGGCCTGTTGACCGGTCCGCAGGTGTGGAATCAGGCGGTCGCGATCGTGAATGCGATGCCACGCTTCGCGACCACCCTTCTCGACTTCCTGGCCGGCATACGCTCGCGCCTGGAGGGACTCCCCTTCCTGACTGCCGAGCAGCGGTCCTGGCTGCACGAGCTGGACGCTCAGGAGCTCGCCAGTCTGCTGCAACAGAATGCCGACGGCCTGCTGCAGGGCCTCGCCAAGTGGGGGCTCGCCTTCCTGCGCCAGCTGGGCACCGTGGTGGGCTTCCTGGGCTATCTCGTCGTGGCCCCGGTCGTGGCCTTCTATCTGCTGCGAGACTGGAAACCCCTGCTGGAGTTTCTCGAGGGTCTCATCCCTCCCGCGAAGCGGCCGGTGCTGGTGGCCTTCATCGAGGAGTACGACCGGTCTCTCGGGAAGTTCTTTCGTGGCCAGCTACTCGAGGCCACGTTGGTCGGGGTTCTCACCGCGATTGGCCTCGCTGTACTCGGGGTACCAAGCGCGCTGCTGCTCGGCGTCATCGCAGGGCTCTGCAACCTGGTGCCCTACATTGGGATCGCGATCTCGATCATCCCTGCCCTGGTCGTGGCCCTGACCATGCCGTCCCCGCTTGACGGCCTGCTCCGGGTAGGTGGCGTGTTCCTGGTGGTGCAGTTTCTCGACGGCTCAGTAACCGGCCCGCGGCTCGTTGGCGGCTCCGTGGGATTGCATCCGGTCATCACCATGCTCGCGCTGGCATTCGGCGGTGCCCTGCTGGGGTTCGTGGGGCTTCTGCTGGCGGTGCCGCTGGCGGTGTTGGGGAAGATGCTGGGAGAGCTGTTGCTGGCACGATATCGGGGATCGACGGTGTATGCGGGGACCGGGACGACGGCGGGCTAGCGTTCAGGGTTCAGCGTACAGCGTTCAGGGGCGCCAAGAGGGCGTTTCACGCGCCCTGTACCCTGTCCCCTGAACCCTGAACGCCGTCCCCTGATCAGATCTCCCAATTCGACCACACCACCCCTCCGGCCGCGACCGGGACCTCCCCGTGCCCGTCCAGAGTCATGCGCAGATCGGTCCAATGGGCCCGGTAGCCCAGGTGGATGAGCCGAAGAAAGGCATCGCCGAAGGCAGTCTGACACCGAAGGCTGACCCGGCGGATGCCTGCGGCCAGGGTCGCAGCTTCCGCCGCCGCGATCAGGCGCTCGAAGGTCTCGCCGTCCCGTGCGACCAGTTTGAGGATGCGGAGCTCGTCCTGGGGCCGGCCGGCGGCCAGTGGCGCCGTGTGGTACAGCCCGAAACCCGACACGTCGCCCGACCCGTCCCGTACCAGCAAGGTGTCTCCGATGCGCAGGTCGGCGGTGGCTACCAGCTCCCGGGTGAAGTCGGTCCCTGGCACGAGGCTGTTGGTCAGTTCGCGACAGGCTCGCAGTTGCTCGGCGCGGGCCGGGCCACCGTTGGACAGGACCTCGGGGTGGAGGGCCGGCCTGCGGGCGAGATCGTGCACCAGGGTGACGGTGAGGTGCCCCGGGATGAATCCGAGCCGGCTATAGAAGCCGATGTTGTCGATGGTTCGCGGCATGGTCTCGAGGCCGATGGTCCGGGCGCCTCGATCCCTGAGCCAGGTGATCCCGGCTCTGATCATGGTCTTGCCGAGTCCGCTTCCCTGGCGATCGGGGCGAACGGCGAGCGGACCCATCCAGCCCTCGCGGCCCGAGAGGTGCACAATGTTGAAACCGCACAGCTCGCCGTCGGCATCGCGCCAGACCATCGCGCCGTCCCCGGCGTCGTCCAGCGCGTAGCGCCAGATGACGCTGTTCAGGTGCGGCACCCGTACTCCGCTCATTCCGTCGCGACGATAACGGTCGGTAAACGCCTCCGAAAAGATGCGGTTCAGCGGCTCCACATCCCGCATCGTGGGCCGTTCCGGACCGTAGATTTCGCGGTCAGGCAGCCAGGCCATCGCTCACTCCCGCCACTTCGTCCCGGGCGCGCGCGGCGCCCTGCTCGGCATCGAAGTCCACCCGAATCACCCGATCAAACCCGTCACGCACGCTCTCCAGGTGGGTAATCAGAATCACCTGGGGGAACCGGTCCGCCAGGCTCCGGAGCAGATCGATGACGGCTGTCCGATGCTCCTCGTCCAGCGAGCCGAAGATCTCGTCCAGCACCAGGAGGGACAGCGGCTGGCCCGCGCGGTCGGCAATCATCTGGCTGATCGCCAGCCGAAGGGCGAGGTTGGCGATATCCTCCTCCCCTCCGGAGATGACGGGCTTGGGTTCCCCAGCCTCCACGACCGTCGCGACGTAGTCTTCATCCAGCTCCAGTTCCGGATAGCGGCCGCCGCTCAGGTCGCGCAGAAACGCACTGGCGAGCTCGGACAGGTCGGGTCTCAGCTGTTGGTTGAGATCGGTGCGCAGGTCGGTGAAGGCCCGGTCCAGTTCATTGTACATCGCCAGCTCGCGGTTCGCCTGCCTGGCCTCGTCCTCGCGCCGAGCCCGTTCCTCCCGGCGCCTGGCCACCGCCTTCATCCCTTCCTCCGCCGCCTGAAGCTCCACCCCGGCCCGAATGACAGCCAGCTCGGCCTCGCGCGACTCGCGCTCGGCGGCCTCCCAGGCCTGCTTACCCGCATCGAATGCCGACTGGCTGAAGCCTAGCGCCGTGATGGCCTCCCGGACCACACGGGCCTCTTCTTCGCGCTCCGAGAGGGTCCGTTCGGCCGTCTCAGCGTCGACCACCAGCCGTTCGGCCCGCTCCGCGGCGGCTCTGAGCCGCTCGGCCTGAAGCGCCAGGGGATCCAGCTCCACCAGCAGGCGACGAATGTCGGCGTGCCGGTTCGGGTCGTAGTTGGCGGGTCCTTCCGCGGCCTGTCGCTCCAGTTCCACCGCGCGAGCCCCCAGCCGAGTCTCTTCCGCTCGCAGGGCCGGCCCTTCCTGCGCCTGCGCCTGCAGGCGCCCCAGCTGCCCCACGGCCTCCCCCAGCGCCCGGTCCGCCTCCTCACGCTGCCGCTCCAGCTCGCGTAATTCAGCCGGCTCGGCAATCAGCTGGTCGATCCGGGTCCGGTAATAGTTGCCGTTGAAGAGTACTTCCTGCAGTTGTCGCTCCAGCACACCGAGGACCTTCTCGTATTCCTGTCCGAGCGGCCGGGCGCAGGTCGGGCACGCCCCATCCGGTCCCGCCTGGGTAATGCGATCCAGCTGCTCCTTCAGGTCGCGGTACTGGTCTCGCAGCGATTCGCGTTTGGTGCGCGCATCCTGGAGGTCTCGATCCCACGCGGAACGGCGGTCCCGGTAGCTCTCGTCCAGGGCCTCGACTCTGGCCTGCACCGTTGCCAGGGTCTCGCGGGCCTGCTCGACCACCGCGGCCTGGGGCAGCCGACTGGCGCGCACCCGGAGCGTCTGGAGCGATGCCCGGGTCTCTTCCAGCTGCGCCTGCGCCACCTGCCGCTTCGCGTAGAGTCCCGCCAGCTCGTCTAGTCGCTGGCGCTCGGACCGCAAAGTCTCGAGCGGCGCCAGCCGGACCCACAATGCCTCGAGTTTCCCCTTGGCCTCGTTCGCCCCGACCAGCTCACGGTCCAGCTGACCGAAGGCTTCCCTCGCGGCGGCGACCCGGTGCTCGGCGAGGCGAAGGTCGGCCTGCAGCGTCGCGACCCGTTCCCGCTGTCGCTGCAGCTGCTGCCAGCGGGGCCCGGCATCGGCAACGCGCCGCTGCGACGCCGCTTGAGCCGAGCCGGCGGCCGCTACGGCTGCCATGGCCTCTTCCAGCCGGGCCCGAGCCCGGGCCTCCTCGGCTTCCAACTCCGCAGGATCCAGCAGGGCGGCCTCGATGGCGTGAAGCCTGGCGCGGATTCCTACGCGGGTCTCCCGCAGCCGCTCCTGGGCAAGCTGGAGACGATCGTAACCCAGGACTCTGGAGAGGAATTGGGCCCGCTCCACGGGCTTCATCGCCGCCATGACGGCCAACTGCTTTTGGCCGGTGAAATAGGTATTAAAGAACTCCTCCCGCGTCATCCCCAGAAGACGGCCTACCTTGTCGCTGACCGAGGCCAGGCTGTTGGCGATTGGGGCCGGATCGGCGTCCTGGAACAGCTCCGCTGCGTTCAGGGTGCGCACCGCGCGGTAACGATGCGGGCCAAGAATGAAGTCCAGCTCCACCCGAACCGGTGCCCTGGGGCCCGCCCCACGACGGCGGATCGTCTCCCGGGTGCCCCGGGCCGCCTCGGCTCCATACAGCGCCCAGGCAATGGCCTCAAGCAGGGTGGTCTTTCCGGAGCCGTTGGGTCCGACAATCCCCGTGAGCCCCGGTCCCAGCACAAGCTCGGTATCCTCGTGCTGCCGGAAATTCACCAGACGAAGGCGTTCGATCTGCATCAGCCCTCGGCCCACTCCCGCTCGACCTGGGTCATCAGCTCGGTGCCGATCCGGACGAAGGATTCGCGGTCCAGGTCAGCGGGAAGGGGCCGGCGGGCCAGGAACTCCTGCAGGATCTCCGGGAGGGTCTGGCGGCGTCCGGGAGAGCCGACCCCTATTTCGCGACGAAACTCGGGCCGCCGCACATCGAGCTGGAAGTGGAGCGCCTCGGCCTTGAACGCCCGAATGGCCGCGTAGTTCATTTCTCTGCCGACATGTCGCGGCACATTGCGCAGCACCTGGCGAACGATTTGATCCCGAATCCCGCCGGCCAGGCTTCCGATCTGCGCCCCGAGCGCCGCGTCGAGCTCGAGCGCCGTGGAACCGGCACCGTCGATCGGGGGCAGGTCGATCACCCGGCGGGCAAGGGGAATCGGCTGCCGTGACACCGTGCCGGCGACCACGTCCACCAGCAGCCACCCCTTACCGGGGATGCCATACTCACGTTCCTCGGCGAGCTCCCCCCACGGATTGGAGCTGACGTATTCCAGGGAGCCGCTGTACCAGACTCGAGGGGCCACCTCGCGCTGCACATGGTAGTGGCCCAGGGCGATGTAGCTCCAGCCGCCACGCGCCAGCTCCACTGGGTTGAGCAGGGCCCCGCCGTACTCAAGCGGCCCGCGCTCCGCCGGGAACATCCCCTCGACCTCACCGTGCAACACCAGCACCTGGTGCGGCTCTGCGCCCTCCGGCCGCAGCACCGGCCGCTCAGGTCGGATCAGCGCCGGGTGGGGCACCGCGAGCAGGCTCAGGCCGAGCGCGGGGTAGGCCAGGCGCCGGGCCTCGTCCGCCACGACCTCGGCACCAAGGCTCGCGAACAAGCCAAGGATCGAGCCAGTCTCGGTCGAGCGAGGGGTGTCGTGGTTCCCGGCGATGAGCACCAGCGGCGCGTCCGGCAGGGCCTCGCGCAGCCGGTGGAACTGGTGGAACGCAAACAGAATCGAAGGATTGGTCGGGCGGACGGAATGAAACAGGTCCCCCGCCACGATCACCACGTCGGGCTGCGCCTCAATGACCTGGTCCACCGCCCGGCGGAAGGCGTTGGCCACGTCCGCTTCCCGCTGATTGAGTCCGGTCGGCGTCTGGCGGTGGTATTGGCGGAATCCGAGATGCAGGTCCGCGAGATGGGCAATCTTCACGCGGAGAATTCTAAGCCGGGCGGCAGCCGGCGTAAGTAGCGCGTCGTGGCGGCGCCTCGGGCCTTGCCGACCAATTGATATCAATATAATCTTGCGCCATGCCGCTTGCTCAGCGCCTCCGCCGCACTCCGGCCGCCGGCCGTGACGCCGCCCTGATCGTTGTCGGGCTCAGGCGGGTGGTACGCGCGCTGGAACTGTTTTCCCGCGACGTGCTCAAGAGCTACGGCCTCACCGCTCCGCAACTCTGGGCCCTCAAGACGCTGGCCCGGGCCGGCCCGCTGACCACCGGGGAGCTTGCCCGCGAACTGCTCGTCCACCAGAGCAGTACCTCGCTGCTGCTGGACCGGTTGGAAGCCAGGGGTCTGGTGCGTCGGGTGCGGCGCAGGGACGATCGGCGCTACGTGCGGGTCGAGCTCACCGACCGGGGGACGACCCTCGCCGCCCAGGCCCCGGCCCCGGCGCAGGGCCGGCTGCTCCATGCGCTCAGCGCCCTGCCAGCCGGGCGGGTGCGGCAGATCCGGCGAGCGATCGACTATCTGGTCGGCGCGATGGAGGCGGAGGACGTCGAAGCACGATTTTTCTTCGCGGAGGGATAGCATGAGCGATGCGCCAGGCTCCCCACTGGGACCGGACCTGAAGGCCGGATTCCCCGAGGACCGGCTCCACGATCGGGCCATGGTCCGAGGCCATGTCGATGGCGAGCCGGTGCTCCTGGTGCGGCGCGGCGCGCTGGTTCATGCGGTTGGCGCTACCTGCACGCATTACGGCGGCTCGCTCGCCGACGGAATCGTGGTGGGCGATACGGTGCGCTGTCCCCTCCATCACGCCTGCTTCGACCTTCGGACCGGCGCGGCCATCCGTGCTCCGGCACTTGCCCCTCTCCCGTGCTACCAGGTGGCGCGGCGTCTCGATCTGATCTTCGTCACCCGTCGGCTGAATCCTGCCGGCCCCGCCGCCAGGACGCCAAGGGTCGGGTCCGCTCGCGAGCCAACCCGGATTGTCATCATTGGTGCCGGAGCAGCGGGGGCCGCGGCGGCGTTGACCCTGCGGGAAGAGGGATACCGGGGGCAGATCACCATCCTCGGCGACGAGCCCCATGAGCCTTACGACCGACCCAACCTTTCGAAAGACTACCTTGCAGGCACCGCAGCTGAGGACTGGCTGCCCCTGCAGCCCCAGGCGACCTACGCAGACCGCGGCATCCGCCTGGTCCTCGGCTCCAGAGTGAGCAGGATCGATGCGAAGGGCCGGACCATCTGGCTGACCGACGGGCGGACCTTTCCGTATGAGGCGCTGCTGATCGCCACCGGGGCAACCCCGGTCCGACTGCCGCTCCCGGGCGCCGAGCTGCCGCACGTACACGTGCTGCGAAGCCTGGCCGACTGCCGGGCGATCATCGCCAAGGCCGAGGCCGGCCCCAAAGCCCTCGTGATCGGAGCCGGGGTGCTCGGGTTGGAAGTCGCGTCTGCGCTGACTTCGCGCGGGTTGTCGGTCCATGTCGTCGCTCCGCAGCGCCGCCCGCTGGAATGGGTGCTCGGGCCCGAGCTCGGAACCCGGTTGCAGCGGCTGCACGAGGAGCACGGCGTCGTATTCCATATGGGGCGAACCGCCGTCCAGATCGGCGAGCGGTTGGTCTGCCTGGACGATGGTTCCGTCCTCGAGGCCGGACTGGTCGTGATCGCCGCCGGAGTTCGTCCGAACACCGCGCTCGCCGCCTCGGCGGGACTGGTGCTCCACCATGGCATTCTGGTCGACCGGTTTCTGGAAACCAGCATCCGCGGCATCTTCGCGGCGGGCGATGTGGCCAACTGGCCGGACCCCGGAACGGGTGCCCTGGTGCGCTTCGAGCACTGGGTGCTGGCAGAGCGGCAGGGCCAGACGGCCGCCCGCAACATGCTGGGTCGGTTGGAACCGTTCGAGGCAATCCCGTTCTTCTGGACTCAGCACTATGACGTTCGCGTCAATTACACCGGGCACGCCGTGACCTGGGACCGTTTGGAGATCCTGAACAGACTCCCCGCGGGACAGTGGGAGCAGCGCTACTACTCCGGGGAGAGAGTCACCGCGGTCGCGACCATCGGACGCAACCGCTCGTGCCTGGAAGCCGAGCTGGCCCTGGAACAGCGGCCCGCCGTGAAACGGCCAGCCCCGGCGCGCCTTGGCCAGCCAGCGGCCGGACCGGGACGGGCGGGTTGAGCGTGCGCCAGATGCGGCTGCCCATTCGTGGCTTCGGCGCCCGACCGACCGAGGCGGAGATCGCAGTGCGCACGCTGACGGGCATGGAGCGACTGCGCCGCGGTGCGATCGTTCCCGCCATGGGCCTGGGCCTCGCAGTCCTGGTCCTTCCGATCCCGATCGTCCACCTGGCGGTCCCCCCGGTGGCGCTGCTGGGCGGGATCGTTCTTGGGGTGCGGCGGGCGCTTCAGCGGGAGATCTTCGAGCGGGCCCGCGGCGCCTGTCCCTTCTGCGGCAACGAACAGACCCTCGGGCTGAACGGTGCCGTCTATCGATTGCCACGCGATTTCAAGTGCCGCGCGTGCGGACGGCTCCTGACCCTTGAAGCCGCCTGATTCGGGCGACGGCCTTATCGCACCACCGGAGCAGGCGCTGCCCAGCCGGCGCCTGCTCTACATCTGCCTTGCCGCAGTCGCCCTGGCCGTCGGAGCCGGTCTGCTGGCAGAAGCGCTGCTCGCGCTCATCGCGCTGATCACCAACCTCACCTTTCATGGCCGGGTTGCCCTCGCCGGCGCGTCGCCCTCAACCCATCGCCTTGGACCGTGGGTCATCCTCGTGCCAGTCGCAGGCGGGCTCATCGTCGGGGTGCTGGCCCGCATCGGCTCACCCGCGATCCGAGGCCATGGCATTCCAGAGGTCATGGAGCGGATTCTCCGGCACGAGAGCCGCATCCCGCCGGGCATCACGATTCTCAAACCGGTTGCTACCGCGATCTCGATCGGGACCGGGGGGCCGTTCGGCGCGGAAGGGCCGATCATCGCGAGCGGGGGCGCCCTAGGTTCGCTGGCGGGGCAACTCTTTAGCGTGACCGCCGATGAGCGAAAGACCCTACTCACGGCCGGGGCCGCCGCGGGCATGGCTGCCACGTTCGGGGCCCCGGTATCGGCAACGCTGCTGGCGATCGAGCTGCTGCTCTTCGAGTATCGCCCGCGGTCGCTCGCCCCCGTGGCCCTGGCCTCCGCGACCGCGACGGCGGTCCACTATCTCTTCCACGGGATCGCTCCCGTGTTCGCGATCCCTAACATCATCGCGGAACCGGGTGGCGGCGCCCTGGCGGCATATGTCGTGCTGGGCGGCTTGGTGGGATGGCTCGCCGTGGTGATCACCCGGGCGCTGTACGCCATCGAGGACGGCTTCGAGCGGGTGCCGCTTCACTGGATGTGGTGGCCGGCAATCGGGGCGGTTGTGGTCGGACTGCTCGGCTGGTGGGAGCCGCGGATCTTCGGCGTCGGCTATGACAACATCACGGCGATTCTTGGCGGGCAACTCGCCGGCAAGGCCCTGCTGCTGCTCGCCGCCCTCAAGTGCGTGGCGTGGGTCATGGCACTCGGGAGCGGCACCGCGGGTGGGACGCTAGCCCCGCTCTTCACCATCGGCGGAGGTGCCGGCTCGCTGCTGGCGGGTCTGCTGGCGGTGGCCTGGCCGAGTCTCGGCGTCGACATTCGGGTGGGGGCCCTGGTGGGAATGGCCGCGCTCTTCACGGGGGCCTCGAGAGCACTCCTCGCCTCCGTGGTCTTCGCATTCGAGACCACGAGGCAGCCCCTCGCCCTCCTCCCGCTGCTCGCCGGCTGTACGGGTGCGTACCTCATCTCGCTGTTCCAAATGCGCAGTACCATCATGACGGAGCGGCTGACCCGGCGCGGCATTCCCGTGATTACCGAGTATGCCGCCGATCATCTCTCGACGACTCTGGCCCGCGATCACGCCACGCGTCGCGTCGTCTCGCTTCCAGCCGACCAGACCGTCGAAGAGACGCGCATCTGGCTGGAGCGCGGAGTAAACGGCACGACTCACCAGGGATTCCCGATCGTCGATCAGGAAGGGGTTCTCCTCGGAGTCCTCACCCGGAGAGATCTGCTCGCGCGCGAGGCGCCGAACGGGGCCCGCCTGCGCGACTTGATCCACCGTCGGCCGGTGGTCGCTTACGAGACCAGCTCGCTTCGGGAGGTGGCGGATCTCATGGTCCACGAGCGGGTCGGCCGGGTGCCGGTGATCGAGGCCGACGGGAGCCGGCGCCTGGTTGGCATCCTGAGCCGGAGCGACCTCCTCGCAGCCCATGAGCGCAGGCTCGATGCGACCCGGCGCGCAGAGGCCGGGTTCCGTCTGAGATTCCCCGCTTCCTGATCCAGGGCAGGTCTGCCAGGCACACATCCGGCGGAGGGCGTCTGGCCGCTCAGGCGTAAGGATCGGCCGTCGTCCGGAGTCCCGTGATCCCCCGGGTCGGTGCGACCTCCCGTTCCACCCGCCGGCCGAGCTGGGCCGTGAAGAAGGCCAGCACATTCGCAGGACGCATGCGCCGAGTCAGGTGCAGGGCCCGGCGCACGTCGTCCTCGCGGTGGCCATCGACGACGGCTTCGACCCTCGCCACGCTCACCGCCCTGTCCAGCGCACGCAGCTGCCGTGCGACCGCCTGTATGAACGGGAGATCGGGGGCCGGCGGGAATCGCTCAACCCCGATCCGCCCCTGCATCACAGCCGGGCGCGGGAACCGGACGAACAGCGGCTGGGTGAAGTGCGGATGCCGGACCATGAGTTCGCCTTTGGGAAGCGCCGTCAGCTTCGCCCGGGTAGCCGGGCTCAGGGTGGCGTACCCGGGCGACGCGATCTCGTCCAGATCCATTCGCCCGTACAGCGCGGTCCCGGCGTTCCCGACCACCCGCCGAAGCACCTGTGAGCGGAACTGCTGCGCCGAGAACAGGACCAGCCCCAGGTAGCGACCCCGCTCGGAGAGGTCCAGCAGCATTCGCCGCACGTACGTGTCCGGGCCGTCCGATGGCGCGTACTTGTTGAGCTCGTCGACAAACACGATCACGTGGTCGACCCCGAGGTCGCGCCGCTCGAGATGCTCGCGGAGCTTCGAGACGATCCGCGCGAAGACGAGGTCCTGGGTGAGCGGGTCCAGTCCCGCGACGTCAATGACGTGAAGGCTCCGGTCCTCGATCTCGCCCCAGGGCAGGTCACTGGAATGACCATCGTCGGTCACCAGTCCCTGGGCCCGCACGCTGATGTTGCCGAGCCGGTTGCGGACCTTACGAATGGTCGCGAGGTGGTGATTGCGCCAGACCTCGCTCGACCTGCCCTGCACCTCCATGAACTCGAAGATCCGCCGGAAGAAGTCCTCCAGGTCCGCGAAGCTCCGCACCTCGAGCGGCTGATCCGACAACGCCGAATCATGGAACGATCGCCCTACCACGCGCTCAGCGAGAAACTCAATGAAGGCCCCCGCCTTGGCATCGACATCGTCCCGGTTGAGCAGCACCTCCGCGTAGTCGAGGACTTCGCGGAGTCCCCAGACCAGCGGCACCGTGTTACCGGCCAGCGCCTCGTTGGTGCGCAGCGTGTTGAGGTTCACCCCGTCGGGCTTGAAGGGGGCGTAGTAGCGGACGTTCCGGAATGGCTCGGCCTCCAGTCCCATTCGGCTGTACAGCCGGTGGTCTTCGTCGGTCAGTTCCCCCGGCTGGTCCAGGAAGCAGAGATCCGGTCCCTTCACGTTGAAGCAGATCGCCGCGATGCTCCCTTTCCGTGCGGGGAAAGTCTGGAAAATGCTGGAGAGCAGGAACTCCACCGCGCTCGTCTTGGTGGCAAGCCCGGAGACACCGGTGATGTTCAGGTGGGCGGCCTCCGGGCCCACAAGGAAGTCGGCATCCACGTAGACCGGAGCCTCCAGGCCCGCGGCGTGATAGACGCCGACCGGAATAGCGGTCGAGGCGCCGGGTTGACTGAAGGCGTCCATCCGAAGCGCGGTCACGACATCGAGGTCGCCGGCAAGGTGGACAGCCCCCAGCGGCACCGGTTGCAGCGGTTCCTCGGGAATCTGCCGCAGCACCGCGGCGGTGTAGAGACGGATCTCGGTGCGCTCGGTCGGCGCGCTCCCCGCGAGCGCGGGATCACCGTCGGCGCCAATGACGTCGTGAATTGGGGTCAGCAGGTCGGAGTAGGCCGCGCCGTCCGTCACGATCCCTAGAACCGTCCGGCTCTCGCTCTCGACCCGAACGATCGCGCCGATCCCGACCGGCGATTCACGCGCGGTCCAGAAGTGGAATTGATGGGGGGTGGAGGGCTTGAGCTCCGTGGCGACGACGCGGCCGATGGGGGAGACGACAGTCATGGCGCAGAAAGATAGTCGGGAAGGGGAACGGGGAACGGGGAACAGGGAACGGGAAAAGCACCTGCTATTGGCCCCCGTTCCCTGTTCCCTGTTCCCCCTTCCCCAACTACCGCTCCCCGCTCGCCCTCAGATACTCCTCCACCGCCCGAATCCCGTAAAGCAGCCGGTCCCACCGCGGATCGGGAGTGCTGACAGGGGCCCGCTCGGCGAGAAGCCACCGGGAAAGCTGGTCGGCCCTCAGCAGGCTGTCCGGGACCGGGGCGGCTTCGATCCGGATCAGGCCATGCAGCAGATCTTTCCCTTCCCAGGGCCACAGCCGGAGCGCCCAGGAGCAGACCGGGGCGACTGCGTGACCTGCGGGCTCGAAGACGGGCGAGCGGAAGCCAGCGGGCAGGCGGAGATACTCTTCAAGATCGCGGTCGGCGAACGGCAGCGTCGCGTGGCTCTTCGCGACCCCGATCATCTTGGGGTCCGCGGCCCATTGGGGGCTTTCGGTCAGGGTCCCGTCGATGATGACCCAGGCGTCGGAGCCGGCGCGGAACCGGTGGCCAAGCTCTACCTCGAGACGCCCGCGAGCTCTGTCGATCTCCCGGCGGGCAAGCTGAAAATCGCGGACCGGGTGGACGGGACTGTCCTCGGGCAGCACCACCGCGGTGTGTCCCTCGATGGCGCCCGCCAGCTGGTCCAGCACCGTGCGCCGGGCAATCACCAGCCTACGCCGGATCCCCAGGGCCACGTGCAACCGCCGTTCGCGCCGCTCCAGCACCGCGGCGGCGATCTCCGCCACGACGACCGGACTGGCGCCGGCGTAGGCCATCACCTCGTATCGTTGGGTACCGTCGAGGAAGGCGACCGGCCCGGGGCACGGTTCCGCGGTGCCGACTTCGCGCCCGCTCATCGGCAGTTGCTCCAGTAGCCGGGCGGGTCGAATGGTGGCCTCTTCGGCGCGGCCTTCGCTCGCCGCCGGCAGCCAGCTTGCCGGAGTAAACCCACGAGCGGCAACCGCGCGGCGGAGCCGGATCCAGCTGGGGCTCGCCATCCTAGGCGGCTTTGGCCCCCAGCTTCCGAATCAGGCCCATGATCCGGTCCAGCGCGGTTTCCAGATCCTTGTCGGAGGCGGCGTAGCTCATCCGGATCCACCGATCGTCTCCGAAGGCCCCACCCGGCACCATGGCGAGGCCGGCCGCCATCGCCTGCTCGCAGAACTGGGTCCCGGTGCAGTCATGGCTGGGGGTGACGCCGTCGATCCGGAAGAAAAAGTAGAACGCGCCGGTGGGCTCGACGAACTCGACGCCGGGCGCCTCGGTGCGGAAGCGCTCGACCACGTGGTCGCGCCGACGGCGGAACGCGGCAACCATCTTCTGCACATCCCGCTCGACCGCCTCGTCGGTGAAGGCGGTGGCGGCCGCCCACTGGGCCGGGTGGTTGGCCCCGGTGGTAGTCTGGGACTGCAGCGCCGCCATGGCCTTCGCGATCGGCATCGGCGCGTACGCGGAGCCGATCCGCCAGCCGGTCATCGCATAGGCCTTTGCGGCCCCGTAGATGTGCACCAGACGCTCGAGGTACTCGTCGGGGAGGTCGAGGAAGGACGGGGCCGGCCCGTTGCCATAGTAGATCCGGCGATAAATCTCGTCCGCGATGATCCATAGCTCGTGGTCACGAGCCCATTCCGCGATGGCCTTGATCTCGGTGGCGGTGTAGGTCGCGCCGGTGGGGTTGCACGGAGAGCAGATGATCACGCCCTTGACCAGCCGGTCATAGTGCTGCTCCAGGTCCTTCACGCTGACCTTGAGACCCCACTCCGGGTCGCCCGGGACCATCACCGGCTGGGCGCGGGACAGATGGATGATCTGCGGATAGGATACCCAGGCCGGCGACGGAATCAGCACCTTGTCCTTCGGTCCAAACAGCGTAAAGCAGGCGTTGAAGATCGACTGCTTGGACCCGGAACTGATTACGATCTGGTCCGCGTTGATCGCGCGCCCGCCGGACATGAGCGACAGGTTCCGCGCGACGGCGGCCCGGAGCTCGGGAATGCCGATATTGGCCGGATACCGCGTATAGCCCTTCTGAATCGCGGCGATGCCGGCATCGCAGGCGGCCTTCGGGGTGTCGAAGTCGG
Organism: Gemmatimonadales bacterium; assembly: GCA_036555275.1. Taxonomy (GTDB): domain Bacteria; phylum Gemmatimonadota; class Gemmatimonadetes; order Gemmatimonadales; family GWC2-71-9; genus JADJOM01. The sequence continues at coordinate 56,277 of DATBLR010000026.1, forward strand.
GCTCGCCGACACTCAGGTCGACGATGTCTTCTCCCGCGGCGCGCCGCCGCTTGGTCTCGTTGCTGATCGCGACGGTTTCGGACGGCTTCAGATACGCGAGGTTCGACGACAGGCTGTCCGGCATGCTGAAGTCCAACCCTGGAAAGGTGTGGGCGCGCCGACGCGGCGCGATCGGGAGCGAGCTGCCCGCTCCGCGGATGGCGAAAAGTCCCCAGCCGGCGCGGCGATGTCAACTGGCCCGAATCGGGCACGGCCGTTAGCTTCGTCCACCGGGACGGTCAGGCTGTTTGACAATCGAGGATACGATGTCGGGATCTGGGGAACAGGAACTCGGGCCGGCCCTGGCGCAGGCGCTGGGGTCGTTCGGCTGCGGGACGGATCAGGCCGCGATCCGGGAGCAGCTCTCGGCCGCGGCTCGGGGGACCAACCTGGTCATCGCGGCGCCGCCGGCCGCGCGCTACGCCGCGGCCGCCCTGGGCGGACTGCTGCACGCCCTCACCACAAGCGACGCCCTGGCCCTGGTGCTCGCCCCGCCGCACGCGCTCACCGAGTGGTCGGCCGTCCTCCTCCCGCTCGCGAACGCTGCCCGTCTCACCGCCCTCTGCGCCAGTCAGCCGGGTTGGGCCACCCGCCGGCTCCGCGAGGGGCGGCTGCGCGTGCTGCTGACCACTCCATCCACCGCCCTCGCGCTACTCGAGCGCAGCGCCCTCAAGCCCGACGTTCTGCGCCATGTCGTCCTGGTCTGGCCGGAACAGTACCCGGCCGACGACGCGCTCACCGCCCTGATGCAGGACCTCGCCGCGGACGCCCAGCGGATCGTCATTCCGGCCGCTCCGGCCGAGGCACATCCTGTCGTCGAGCGCTACGCCCGCCGGGCTTTGGTCGCCGGTCCGCTCGCCAGCCCCGACGCGGCCCTGCTTCCCAAGGGCGCCGTGCGCAGCGCGCTGGTGAGCTGGAGTGGACGTGGGACGGCCCTGGCGGCGCTGATCGAGGCGGAGGATCCTGACTCGCTCGCGGTCTGGTGCGCCGACCCGCGCAGCGCGGTAGAGGCCAGGGCGGCGCTCCCGGTCGGCGATCCCGCGGTCGTCGCGGTGGGCCCCGAGATCACTCCCGCCCAGCTGGTTGTGGCCTGGGATCTTCCAGGCCCGGCGCAGCTGGCGGCACTCCGGGCCGCCGGTGACGTGCTGCTCCTGGTTCCGCCCCACGCGGCCGACTATGTGTCGCGGGTGACCTCGCGACAGACGCCGGTTCGGCTGCGGGGCGCCGCCGACGAGGCCCGTGACCAGGCCGGCCGGCGCCGGCTGGCCATCGCCGCGGAAATTGAACGCGGCAATCTGGACGGGGCGCTGCTCGCCTTGGCTCCCCTGTTCGAGCGTCACGACCCGGCCCGGGTCGCCGCCGCACTGTATCGACTTGGGCTGAGTGGCCCCGAGGCCGCCGCTCCGCCTGCGGTTGAGGCGGCGGGCGGAATCGCCCGGGTCTGGGTGGGCGTGGGGCGGAAAGAAGGAGCCGGTCCCGCGGACCTGGTCGCGGCGCTCACGCGCGACGTGGGAGTGGAGGCGTCCCGCATCGGGCGGATCGAGATCCGCGAGCTGTTCTCGCTGGTGGAGGTGCCCGCAGCCGAGGCGGAGGAGATCGCCCGCGGCCTGTCGGGCAAGACGATCCGGCGCCGCCAGGTGGTGGCCAAAGTCGACCGGGGACGTCCTAGCGACGGTTCACGAGGTCCTTCAGGGCCTTCGCGGCGCGGAAGACCGGCACCGCGGAAGCCCTGATGGTCATGGTACGCCCGGTCCGGGGGTTGGACGCGGTCCGCGCCTGGCGGCGCCGAGTCTCAAAGCTGCCGAATCCGCTGAGCTGTACCTTGCGACCCCGGCGAAGCTCGGCGGCAATCACTCCATTCGCGCCGAACAGTGCATCGGCCACCCGGGCCGCCTCCGCCTTGGTGCGACCGAGTTGAGCGGCCAGCGCAACGACGAGCTGCTGCTTGTTCAGTCGGCGCTCCGGGCTCGGGGGCAGGCGTTGGGTGGCGCAGTATAGCGGAGCCTTCCGACACCCCGCAAGCCGCATGCAGGCTCGCTTGACCACATCCCGTCCACACCGTATCCTCACCGGTCCTTCCGCTTTCAGAGGCCTGCCGGATGTACCACGGGTCGCACCCCGGGTGGATCGAAGTCATCACCGGCGTGATGTTCAGCGGCAAGAGCGAAGAACTGATTCGCCGGGTGCGCCGCGGCATCATCGCCCGCCGCCGGGTGCAGGTGTTCAAGTCACACCTCGACTCGCGTTTCACCGGGCTGTACGCTGTCTCCACGCACGACGGCCGGGAGATCGAAGCGACGCCGGTCGATTCGGCGGCCGAAATCTTCCGCATGGTTCGCCCCGACACCGAATTGGTGGCCATCGACGAGGCGCAGTTCCTCGACCCTGAGATCGTGACCGTGGCGAGCGCGCTCGCCGCGCGCGGCGTGCGGGTGATTCTCGCCGGTACGGACACCGACTTCCGGGGCGAGCCCTTTGGCGCGATGGGCAACCTGCTCGCCATCGCGGAGTCCGTGGAAAAGCTGCAGGCGATCTGCGTGATCTGCGGCGACCTTGCCACCCGCAATCAACGGTTGGTGGATGGCAAGCCCGCCCGCTACGACTCCCCGACTATTCTCGTCGGCGGCCGGGAGTCCTACGAGGCCCGCTGCCGGCACTGCCATCGGGTGCCCAGGAAGGACGAGGACCAGACGGCGTTGTTGTAGGGGCCGGATGCATTCGGCCCCTGCACCAACGCGGTCTCGTTCTGGCGTCATGTTGAACGTCGCATTGACCGGTAACATCGCGGCCGGAAAATCTGCGGTGGCAGATCTGTTTCGCCGCTGGGGCGCCACCATCATCGACGCGGATCAGCTGGTGCGCGAGGTGCAGGCCCCGGGTTCGCCGGTGCTGGCGGCGATCGCGACGCGGTTTGGGGAGGAGATCCTCCTGCCGGACGGTTCTCTGAACCGGCCCCGCCTGCGCACCATGGTCATGACCGACATCGTGGCGCGCCGTGATCTCGAGGCCATAGTCCATCCGGCGGTCGAGGCCAGGAGCGCCCAGCGGCGAGAGGAGGCTCGCCGTCGTGGCGACCGCCTGGTCGTCAGCGAGATCCCCCTCCTCTTCGAAGCGCTCGATCCAGCCGCCTTCGACGCGGTGGTGCTGGTGGATGCTCCGGAATCCCTCCGCGCCGAGCGATTGATGCGGGAACGAGGCTTGGCTGCCGGTGAGGTCCGGGACCTGCTGGCCGCCCAGCTGCCGGCGACCGACAAGCGGAGGTGGCGTGGCGGGCCGCGGCATGAGGGGCCCTTCATCATCGACAACGACGGCGATCGGGAGCAACTGGAGCGGCGTGCCCGGGCGGTATGGCAGGAGCTGATGGCGCGCGCCGGTGCATAAAGATGTCAGGGGTTGCCCCCGGGTTTTTCCTCTTCTATCCTCCCCGCACGTGACGTTCGGAGTCTCTCGTGGCCAACATCCCCGCGGATCTGCTGTACACCGCCGAACATGAATACGTGCGCCGGACCGCCGATCCGGCGATCGTGGAGGTCGGCATCACCGACTACGCCCAGGGAGAGCTCGGCGACATCGTCTTCGTGGACCTGCCCAAACCGGGGACCCGTTTCACCCGGATGGCGGTGTTGGGCACCGTGGAGGCGGTGAAGGCGGTTTCCGAGTTGTTCAGTCCCGTGGCCGGCGAGGTTGTCGCCACCAACCAGGCGCTCGCGGGAGATCCGGGCCAGATCAACCGCGACCCCTACGGTGCCGGCTGGATGGTTCGACTCAAGCTCACTGATCCGGCCGACATCGGGACTCTGCTCGACGCATCGGGGTACGAGGCGAAGATCGGCACATGACTCCCTCCCCCCTGGCTCTCACCCGCTCCTTCCCAGACGCCCCGCGCCCGCTGCCGCGGGGCGTTCACTTCCCTCGATGATCCGGCCGCCTCCTCCGCCGCTCCCATGACCGATACCGTCACCTCCGAAACCGCCACGCGCGCCGACACTTCGTATACGCTGCTCCGCACCGACCGCTTCGTGCATCGTCATCTCGGTCCGCGCCGGGAGGACATCGAAGAGATGGTTCAGTTGCTCGGATACGACTCGCTCGACGCGTTCATCGATGCCGTGGTGCCGGATGACATCCGGCTAGGCGTTCCGCTCAACCTGCCGCCCAACCGGAGCGAGCGGGAGGTCCTGGTGGCGCTGCGCGGCATTGGCTCGCAGAACCGGCTCCATCGCAACTACATCGGGATGGGGTATTACGGCAGCTTCACGCCGCAGGTGATTCAGCGGAACATCATGGAGAATCCCGGCTGGTACACCGCATACACGCCGTACCAGGCGGAGATCTCCCAGGGCCGCCTCGAGGCGCTACTCAACTTCCAGACCGTGGTTTCCGATCTCACCGGCCTTCCCGTGGCAAACGCCTCGCTGCTGGACGAGGCGACCGCGGCGGCCGAGGCCATGAGCCTCACGCTGGCGGTCCGGAAGCCCACGGGAACTCCGGTCTATCTGGTGGACGCCGGCTGCCACCCCCAGACCATCGCAGTCGTGAAGACCCGGGCCTGGGCGCGCGGCATCGAGGTGCGGGTAGAGCAGCCGGAGAGCTTCCGCTTCGATCCCCCGGTCATCGGCTGCCTGCTGCAGTACCCGGCCACCGACGGCGGCATTCACGACTTCGCGCCGCTGGCCGAGCGGGCGCGAGCGGCGGGAGCCTTGGTGACCGCCGCCACGGATCTCCTGGCGTTGACCCTGCTGGTCCCGCCCGGTGAGTGGGGGGCGGACATCGCGGTCGGAAACTCGCAGCGCTTCGGCGTGCCGATGGGGTACGGCGGCCCACATGCCGCGTTCTTCGCCGTGCGGGACGAGCACAAGCGTCACATGCCCGGGCGGATCATCGGGGTGTCCAGGGATTCGAGCGGCCGTCTTGCCCTGCGGATGGCGTTGCAGACCCGGGAGCAGCACATCCGCCGGGACAAGGCCACCAGCAACGTCTGCACGGCGCAGGTCCTGCTCGCGGTCATGGCGAGCATGTATGCCGTGTACCATGGGCCTGCCGGCCTGCGGCGAATCGCTCAGCGGGTGAACACCCAGGCTGGCATGCTCGCCGCCGCGCTGCGCCAGTTGCGCTACCACGTGGTCCATGACCACTTCTTCGATACGATCTGCGTCGAGGTGCGGCCGGCCAACCTCCCGCGCATTCTGGACGCCGCCCGATCCCGGAAGATCAATCTGCGCGTACTCGACACCCACCACCTCAGTGTGGCGCTCGACGAAACCGTGTCGGTGGCCGATCTCTCCGACCTGATCTCGATCTTCTCGCTCGACATCGCCCTTCCCCACATGCTGGGCGACGCCAGCTCCCACGTCCGACCCGCCATCCCGGACCACGCCCGTCGCACCAGCCCCTACCTCACCCATCCCGTCTTCCACCGCTGTCACAGCGAGACGGAGATGCTGCGCTATATCAAGCGGCTCGAGGCCAAGGACCTGTCACTGACGTCGGCGATGATCCCGCTCGGCTCGTGCACCATGAAGCTCAACGCCACCACCGAGATGATGCCAGTGGGGTGGCGCGAGTTCAACCGGCTGCACCCCTTCCAGCCGCTGTCGCAGACCCAGGGGTACCTGCAGCTCTTCAATCAGCTGGAGGCCTCGCTCGCCGAGATCACCGGCTTCGCCCGGGTCTCCCTGCAGCCCAACGCGGGGAGCCAGGGCGAGTTCGCGGGACTGCTGGTGATCCGGAAGTATCACGAGTGCCGGGGCGAGGGTCGGCGCCGAACCTGCCTCATCCCGATGTCCGCCCACGGGACCAACCCTGCCAGCGCCGTGATGGCCGGGCTCGAAGTCGTGCCGGTCGCGTCCGATCCCCGCGGCAACATCGACCTCGAGGATCTCCGCGCCAAGGCGAGCGAGCACCGCGACACGTTGGCCTGCCTGATGGTGACCTACCCCTCGACCCACGGAGTCTTCGAGACCTCGATCCGGCAGATCTGCCGAATCGTGCACGAACATGGCGGGCAGGTCTACATGGACGGCGCCAACATGAACGCCCAAGTCGGGCTCTGCCGGCCCGGCGATGTCGGCGCCGACGTCTGTCACCTCAATCTCCACAAGACGTTCTGCATTCCTCACGGCGGCGGCGGACCCGGCATGGGCCCGATCTGCGTGGCCGCGCATCTCGCCCCGCACCTGCCCGACCACCCGGTGGTACCCCAGGGAATCGCCCAGAGCTGCGGCACGGTCTCGGCCGCCCCGTGGGGCAGTCCGTCCATCCTGCCGGTCTCTTACGCCTATATCGCGCTCATGGGGACCGACGGGCTGGTGGAAGCCACCAAGGTCGCCATCCTCAACGCCAACTACATCGCCCACCGCTTGAAGGGCCACTTCGAGGTGCTCTACACAGGGGCCAACGGGCTGGTGGCTCACGAGTGCATCCTCGACATGCGGCCGTTCAAGCAGTCGGCGGGGATTGATGTGGAGGATATCGCGAAGCGGATCATCGACTACGGCTTCCACCCTCCCACGGTGTCCTTCCCCGTCCCGGGTACGCTCATGGTCGAGCCGACCGAGAGCGAGCCGAAGGAAGAGCTGGACCGGTTCATCAACGCCCTCATCGCCATCCGGCAGGAGATCCGGGAGATTGAGGAAGGCAAGGCACCGCGGCAGAACAATCTGCTCACCAACGCGCCCCATACCCTGGTGCAAGTGATCGGTGATGCCTGGGACCGTCCCTATCCCCGGGAGCGCGCCGCGTTCCCCATGCCCGCGCTCCGGGAGCACAAGACCTGGCCGACGGTGAGCCGGATCGACGGCGCCTACGGCGACCGGAATCTGGTCTGTACCTGCCCTCCAATCGCGGAGTATGGGAGCAACCGGGATTAGGGAGACGTACCGCCTACCACGTACAAATGACCCGTACGCGGTACGCGGTACGCCTTGAGCGAAATGCGCTGGGCCCTCCTGTCCGACCCCGTCCCCCATCCGGGCTGGTGGAACATGGCCCTCGACCGGGCGCTGCTCGACGAGGCGGCGCGGACCGGCAAGGGCTACCTCCGGCTGTATCGCTGGGAACCCTGGTGCCTCTCATTCGGGTGTCACGAGCCCGCCCGCCGCCGCTACGACCGCACCCGCATTGATCGGCTCAAGCTCGATACGGTGCGGCGCCCCACCGGCGGACGCGCGGTGTGGCACGCCCGCGAGCTGACCTATGCCGTAGCCGCCCCGACCGGCCGGCTGGGGAGTCTCAGGGAAAGCTGTACCGCCATTCACGCCGCCCTCGCGGCCGCCGTGGAGGCCTTGGGTGCGCCGACCACGCTGGCGCCGTCCATTCGGCCGTCGGAGCCGGGCGCAGGTGCCTGCTTCGCGAACCCGGCTGGAGGGGAGGTGCTCGTCGGCGGGCGCAAGTTGGTGGGAAGCGCCCAGCTCCGGCGCGCCCGAGCGTTCCTGCAGCACGGCAGCCTGCTCCTCGAGGATGACCAGTCCCTCGTCGCCGAGCTGGCGGGTGGAGCACCGACTCCCCTCGGGATCACCCTCCGCGAAGCGGTCGGTCGTGGGGTGACCTTCGATCAGGCTGCGGAGTCGATCGTGACCGCTGCGATGAGCCGCTGGGGTGGGTACTGGGACCGAGCCACCGCGGCAATGGACGACCTGGTTGGCCGGCACGCCGCCCTTTTTCAGGACCCCGCGTGGACGTGGCGCCGGTAGCCTGCAGACGACTACAATAGAAGGCATGACGGGCCGCCCCGCGTTTCCCGCCGCGTTCCTGTCCGCCCTGCTCGCTGTCCAGCCGGCAGCTTCCCAGGCCCCACCTCAGGCAACGCTGGTCATCGCCGTGGCAGGTGATCCCGACAGCCCCGTCCCGACGCTGTGGCGGAATTCGCAGGGCAATCGCGAGCTTTCCGACCTGCTCTTCCTGCGCCTGGCCGATCTGGGTCCGACACTCAGCACCATTGATGAAGCGAGCTTTGTGCCTCGCCTGGCCCGCCGATGGACGCGGAGCGATCCGGTCACGCTGACGTTTGAGCTGGACCCGCGGGCCCGCTGGCAGGATGGGGTGCCGGTCACCGCACGGGACGCGGTCTTCGCGCTGGACCGGGCCCGCGACCCAGCCCTGTCACCGCAGACCGGGACGCTCCTCCGTCGCATCAGAAGCGTCTCCGCCGAGGGCGACCGGCGGGTCGTGGTGCGTTTCACTGAGCCGTATCCGGAACAGCTGTACGACGCCACCTACCACGCACCGCCCCTTCCGGCCCATCTGCTCGAGGGCATCCCACCCGAGTCCCTGGCGGCGTCGGCGTTCGTCGGCCGGCCAGTGGGGAATGGACCCTACGCCCTGGCGCGGCGCTCGCCGGGGCCGGTAATCGAGCTGACCGCCAATCCGGGGTTCTTTCTTGGGCGCCCCGGCATCGACCGAATCCTCCTGCTCGGCGCGAAGGATCCGGAGGCTCGGGCCAATCTGTTGCTCTCAGGGGAAGTCGACGCCATCGACAACATCTACTCGCTGCCCAACTGGAGCCGGCTGGAGCGGCTTCCGTCCTACCTGTATTACCCCGTCCCCGGGCCGACGCTCATTTACGCGACGTTCAACCAGCGCGATCCCGCCGACACCGCGCGGCCCCATCCGATCTTCACCGACCCCGGTGTGCGTCGGGCCCTGGTCCTGGCGCTCGACCGCGAGGAGCTGGTCCGCGGTGTGTACGGGCCGCTGGCGCGCGTGCCCGACGGGCCGCTCTCCAGCCTGCTCGCCCGCTCGGTCGACGCCCCGCCGGTGATCCGGCCGGATTCGGTTGGGGCCCGTCGTCTGCTCGCCGCGCGCGGCTGGAGCGATCACGACGGAGACGGCGTGCTCGACAAGGACGGACGCCCCCTGGCCTTCCGACTGCTGGTGCCGGGCATCGTGGCCGCCCGGGTGGCCCTCGCCAGCCGGATGCAGGAAGCGTGGCGGCGACTCGGGGTTCGGGTCGATCTCGACGTGGTGGAGGGAGCGGTGTTCATCGAGCGCCGCAACGCGGGTCGCTTCGACATGGACATGTATGGCGTCTCCCAGGACCCAAGCCCGTCGGGCCTCCGGCAGAGCTGGAGCTGCAGTGGGTTCGGAGGCTCCAATGTCATGCACTACTGTGATGCCACGGTCGACTCGCTGCTGCAACTGGCCGCGGGGAGCGATCGGGCGCGGGCCCCGCAGCTGTATCGCGCGGCGATGCGGCGGATCGCCGAGGACGTCCCGGCAGTCTTTCTCGCGGCTCTGGTCTTCGGCACGCCGGTGCACCGGCGCTTCACGAATGTGGTGGTTCGCCCTGAATCCAACTGGTCGCTGGTCTGGCAGTGGGCGCTGCGGCCCGGCCAGGCAATCGACCGGGACCGGCAGTGAGCGTGTGGCTGGTCCGGCGGGTCGCCCAGGCCCTGGTGACGTTTCTCCTGGCAGCGACCCTCGCCTTCTTCCTTATGCGTCTCACCCCCGGTGATCCTCTCGCCCGGCTGACCGAGGATCGGCCCGTCTCCCCGGAGACGCTGCGCGCGCTCCGGGCCCGCTACGGAGTGGACCGTCCACTGGTGGCCCAGTTCAGCGCCTTTCTTGGGGGAGTGATCCGTGGCGATCTGGGACAGTCGATCAGCCACAACGGGCGTGAGGTCACGGAGCTTATCCGGTCTCGCCTCCCGGCAACGCTGCTGCTGGGGGGCACCGCCCTGCTTCTCAATTTTCTATTCGGCATCGCAATCGGGGTGTTCCAGGCCACGCGCGCGGGGACCGGACCGGACCGGGCCCTCACGCTGATTTCGCTCGCCGCCTATGCCACACCTTCGTTCTGGCTCGCGCTGATCCTGCAATGGGGGCTGGGCACGGAACTGCACTGGCTCCCCGTGGCCTTTATGCAGGAGCCGTGGCTCGCCGGCCGGCCCTGGTCGCTCGCTGGGGCTCTCGACGTCTTCCGCCACCTGGTGCTCCCCGCGCTGAGCCTGGCCCTGGTGACCTTCGGCGCCACGGCGCGCTACCAGCGCGCCGCCATGCTGGATGCGCTCGCGCTCGACTGCATTCGCACCGCCCGGACCAAAGGGCTTCCGGAGCGCGCGGTGCGCTGGCGCCACGCGTGGCGCAACGCCCTAGGCCCGATGCTGACCCTGTTCGGCCTCTGGCTGCCGCTCTTGGTCGCCGGCTCACTGTACGTGGAGGCGGTGTTCGCCTGGCCGGGTCTGGGCACCCTCGCCGCCGAGGCCATTGCATACCGTGACTACCCGGTCATCATGGGTACCACCATTCTGGTCTCGGGAGTGGTCGTCCTCGGCAATCTGGCGGCGGACCTGGCGCATCGCTGGCTCGACCCCCGGCTGCGGACCCCGTGACCAGCCTCTGGGGTGCCACCTGGCACGATCGCGGGGGTCGGCTCGGCCTGCTGCTGCTTGGCGTGCTGACAGGGATGGCGTTGTTTGCCCCGGGCTTCCTGCCGGATCCACGAGCCATGCCTGACATCTCCCACGGTGTGCTGCTGCCGCCCGGGCCCGCCCACTTGCTCGGCACCGACGAGCATAGCCGCGATGTCCTTGCCCGACTGGTCTTCGGCGGTCGGGTCTCGCTAGCGGTGGCTCTCGGCGCCGTGACCCTCTCGGTCACCCTGGGGGCGCTGATCGGGGTGGTGGCCGGATATGCCGGCGGGGTGATCGACGCCGGACTGATGCGGTGCGTGGACGCCGCGCTCGCCATTCCGCGACTCTTTCTACTCCTCATCATCGTCGCCATCATCGAACGAATTCCGCTCGGCGTCCTGATCCTGACGATCGGCGCGACTGGGTGGTTCGGAACCAGCCGGCTCGTCCGCTCCGAGGTCCTACGCCTCCGGGGCATGGACTTCGTGCGTGCCGCGGAGGCCCTCGGCGCCAGCCGGCGGCGAGTTATCGCACGCCATCTGCTGCCCGGTGTCGCCGGCCCCCTCGCAGCGGCCACCACCCTGGCCGTTGGCGACGTCATTCTGCTGGAAGCCGGGCTCTCCTTCCTGGGCCTGGGGGTGCAGCCCCCGACTCCCTCCTGGGGAGGCATGATCTTCGAAGCCAAGCCTTACGTGGTAACCGCCCCGTGGATGAGTCTCGCGCCGGGGGTCGCCATCGCGCTGACCGTCGTCGCCGTCAGCCTGGTGGGCGACGCGCTCTCACGGTCCGCCGGAGCGACCCGGTCATGACTTCCCTCCTTGAGGTCCAGGACCTGCGGGTGCGCTTCCCCCGCGGAACTGGCGGAATCACGCCCGTGGACGGCGTGAGCTTCACGATCGAGCGAGGCGAGATGCTGGCGCTGGTTGGGGAGTCCGGCGCCGGCAAGAGCCTCACCGGACTCGCGTTGCTGCGGCTGGTACCGCCGCCGGGCCGGATCGAGCCCGGCTCATCGATTCATCTGGGCGACACCGATCTCCTGCGGCTGGAGGGTGAGGCCCTCCGCCAGGTCCGGGGGCGCAGAATCGCCATGGTGTTCCAGGACCCCATGAGCAGCCTCAACCCGGTGCTGACCATTGGCGACCAGATCAGCGAGACCATCCAGGCCCACGCTGAAATGTCCGCGCGGGAGGCCCGAGGCCGGGCGCAATCGCTCCTGGCGGAGGTGGGTCTGGGAGACGGAACCAGCCGATACCGGAGCTATCCCCATCAGCTGAGCGGAGGCATGCGACAGCGGGTCATGCTGGCCATCTCCCTGGCGGCCGGGCCCGATCTGCTCATCGCGGACGAGCCCACCTCCGCCCTGGACGTGACCGTCCAGGCGCAGATCCTGGAACTGCTGGACCGACTGCGTGCCTCCCACGGCCTTGCGGTACTCCTTATCACCCACGATCTCGGCGTAGTAGCCGGCCGCGCCGACCGGGTGGCCGTGATGTATGCCGGCCGTATCGTGGAGGAGGCACCCACTGCCGCGCTGTTTACCGGACCAGCTCACCCCTACACTCAGGGCCTGCTGGCTTCCCTCCCCCGCCTGCGTGGGCCACGGCGACCGCTCGAGCCGATCGCGGGGACGGTTCCCGTCCCCGGCCAGTGGCCGGAAGGGTGCCGGTTCCATCCCCGGTGCCCCAGGGTAATGCCGAAATGCACCATGGAACCACCCCTGGTGCGGCTCGAGGAGCAGCGGACGATGCGGTGCTGGCTTGGTGTAACCGAAGGATGAGGGCATTCAAGTGGGGCGCCGCGCGCCTTCCCCGCGGCGGCGAGGCTCGCGGCTTTCACACCGCAGGACCGGCTTGATGACCGACCCCCTCCTCGTCGTTCGTGATCTGGTGAAGCACTACCCGCCGTCCGGCGTGTTCGGCCAGGGCAGAGCTGTGCGAGCGGTGGACGGGGTGTCGCTGAGCATCGCACCGGGGGAAACGCTGGCACTGGTCGGCGAGTCAGGGTCGGGTAAGTCAACCCTCGCCCGCGCCATCCTGCGGCTTGAACCGGTGACCAGCGGGCAGGTGCACTTCGAGGGCCAGGATGTGCTCCGGCTCCCCCGGATACCGCTTCGAGCCCTCCGGCAGAAGATGCAGATCGTCTTCCAGGATCCCTCGAGCGCACTCAATCCCAGAAGGACGGTCGGGGACGCGATTGCCGAAGGCATCGAGATCCACCGGCTCCTGCCGAAGGCGGAGATCCCGGCGCGGGTCGCGGCGCTGATGGAGGAGGTGGGACTCGAACCGGGCGCGGCGTCCCGCTATCCCCGCGAATTCTCCGGTGGCCAGCGGCAGCGGGTCGGCATCGCGCGGGCCCTGGCGGTGGGTCCCTCCTTCGTGGTGCTGGACGAACCGGTGTCTTCCCTCGATGTGTCGGTCCGGGCCCAGGTGCTGAACCTGCTCCTGGAGTTGCAGCGGCGGCGGGGATTGTCCTTCCTTTTCATAGCCCACGACCTGGCCATCGTCCGCCAGGTGGCCCATCGGGTGGCGGTGATGTATCTGGGGCGGATCGTGGAGTGTGGCCCGACGGATACGTTGCTCGCCCACCCCCGCCATCCGTATACCCACGCGCTTATCGCCGCCGCGCCCGAGCCCGACCCCGCGGTCGAACCGCCGAAAAGCCTGGTTCCCGGCGAGCCGCCTGACCCGTCACGCCCACCGGCCGGCTGCCGCTTCCATCCCCGCTGTCCCCACCCAGCCAAAGATGCCCGCTGCACCGCCGAGGAGCCGTTGCTGCGACCCTTGGGCCCCGTCGAGGTCGCCTGCCACCACGCCTCGGCCGACGATTGATTCGCCAGCACCACCGTTCGGCGTCTCGGCCCTGGCCGCATCCATCGGAGAGCCCCGGACGGCGGCTCCACTCCCGCAGGCGGACAGCCATCGGGCCGCACTCCATGGGATGGGACTATTGTGTCACACGACGTGTCAGAGACACGACAGTGACGGGAACACCAAATCGGGCGACGGGTATTAATACTTGGTATTACAATGAGTTACGCAGCCGAAACCTGATTTGTGCACTTAACCGGTTGTCGGCACGGCACTTGCTGAAGATCCTGAATGACACTGTCTTGCGGAGGCCGCCTGATGCTCAAAGCGTTGTTCGTGATGATCGTGCTCAGCAACGACACTGCGGCCCGGCTGATTCAGCGCTTCAATCGAGCACCTGCCTGATCCCTAGTCAGTCCGGACGCCAGCGGGGCGGCCAGTTTGGCCGCCCCGCTTCCTTTTGCCTCAGCTGAGGAAGCGTCTGGCTCTTTCTGCAACGCGGGGGATCTCGCCAACCAGGGCTTCGATAGCCGCCTCGTCGGCGCCGAGCTCGGTGAGGACATCCGCGGCAGAGCAGTCTGGCAACCCTTCCTCCGGAAGGCCGGCTCCGCACTCGGTGCACAGAACCTCGGCCGCCTGCACGACCCGACAGACCTCCCGGAATTGATCATCGGCCTGATGGGGATGGTGGTGGTTAGTCACCGCCTCGGCAATGTACTGCGGGAGCGACCAGCGACCGAGCAGCAACCCCCCAACGGCCCCATGGTCCATGCCCAGGCGCTGCTCCTCGATCTGCCACAGCCGACCACCCCCTGATTGCAGCGCTTTCTGGACGGCCTCGTATTCGGTTCTGAAGTGCTGCTCCAGCATGAGGAGCCCTGCATCGTGAAGCAGCCCCGCAACCTGCAGGTCATCGGCGCTGGTAGCTGGGTCCAGCCCGAAGTGTTCCCAAAGGCGCCGTGCCGTCATCCCAACTGCGGCGGAGTGAATACCGAAGGCTTGGCGGTTCAGTCCACCGGTCCGGCGGCGGCTGGATTTGACCATCCCCGGACCGCTGAAAATGGCCCGGACCTGGTTCAGACCCAGCCGAGCTACGGCCAACGACAGTGACCCGACCGGGTCGGCGCCGGGGGAGAAGGGGGCAGAGTTGGCAGCGCGGAGGAGCCGTGCCGCCAACGCTGGGTCGCGCTCGATGATGCCCGTGACGTCAGCGGCCCGTGAATCCTTGCCCTCCAGTACCTCGTGCAGCTGGAAGACCACGGTCGGAAGGGTAGGAAGATCCTCCCCCTTCTCCAGCAGTTCCCGCATACCGTTGATGATTGACACTCCAAGCGCCTCGGGCGACGAGTCGGCTGGTCAAGCTCCAGTGTGCTTCTAAGGTATCGGTCAGGTGCGCGGACAGGGAGGAGGGTCCGATATCCGTGATCGGAGCGGCCCGATCGTGCTCGCCTCTCGAGTTCGGACCACCGCATGGTAGCAAGTGCCGTCCCCAGTACCCGGCAGCCAATAGTTGCGTTGCTCCGATTCACAGCGCACACTACCCTTCCCCATGTTCTGTCACCTTGTGTTCAGTAGCAGTCCCTGTGCGCAGGAGGACCGGCCGGCGAGATGACCTACCCCATCACCGTTGTCGACGCATTCACCGACCGACCGTTTGCCGGCAACCCGGCCGCGGTCTGTGTGCTGGCCAGCCCGATGCCAGACGAATGGATGCAGCAGGTTGCCATGGAGATGAACCTCGCGGAGACCGCCTTTCTCCACCGGGTCGCTGACGGTTTCGCCTTACGCTGGTTCACGCCGACGGTCGAGGTCGACCTCTGCGGCCATGCCACGGTGGCGAGCGCGCATGTGCTGTGGCAGGATGCCTATCTCGACCGGAACCAGGTCGCCCGCTTCGAGACCCGGAGCGGGCCCTTGAGCGCTCGCCGGGACGGCGATCGGATCGTACTGGATTTTCCTGCCAAGGAGGCGAAGCCGGGCTCTGTGCCGCCGGAGTTGTTGCCCGCCCTGGGCATCACCAAAGCGAAGTGGGTCGGCAAGAACCAGTTCGACTATCTGGTCGAGATCGCGACCGAGACCGAGGTGCGGCAACTGGACCCGGATCACGGCAAGCTGGCCCGCCTGGCAGTCCGCGGTGCCATTGTGACGAGCCGCGCAGACCAGGGACGGCCCTACGATTTCGTCTCCCGGTTCTTCGCACCCGGGTCCGGCATTCCCGAGGATCCCGTCACCGGCTCCGCCCACTGCGCCCTCGGCCCGTACTGGCGGGCCATCCTGGGACGCGACGCTCTGATCGGTTATCAGGCCTCGCCGCGGGGCGGAACAGTGCACGTCGAATGCCGGGGGGATCGGGTCCTGCTCGGCGGGCAGGCCGTCACCATCCTTCGCGGCATGCTGAGCTGAAGGGCCAGCGTCCCCCCCTCCGCGGCTGAGCCACCCAGAATGCGCGTCCACCTCTCCGTGGACATGGAAGGCGTGGCTGGTATGCAGGGAATCGACCGGGCTGGGACCTGGCAGGATTCATCGGCTACCGCGCGAAGGCCGGCACCGCCGGTGCCATCCTCGACCACACCTACACCGACCGGATCGCGGACGTGCGACTGAACGAAAGCTCGGTGGGAGAACTCGGACTCAATGCAGCCCTGGCAGGGGCGTTCGGCGTGCCCGTCGCGGTCGTATCCGGCGATCGGGCCCCTGCCGCCGAGGCCCAGGCACTCCCGGTTGACGGGACGCGCGCGGTGGTTGTGAAGGAGGCGGTGAGCCGGCACGCGGCGCGGTCGGTTGCCCCGGAACGGGCCCGGGCGATGATCCGTGACGCGGTGCGCGAGGCCGTGGCGCGATCCGATCCGCCACGCCGCCCCTACACCGTCACCCCACCGATCACCGTCGAAATCGATTTTGTCATCACCGCGCACGCTGACCACGCCGCCATGGCTCCCGCGTTCCGCCGCTCCGGGCCACGCACGGTTTCGTTCCGGAGCGATGACTACCGGGAGCCTTTCCGGGCCTTTCGGACCATGTTCAATCTCGGAGGTTTAGAGTAGGGATCCTCAGAATGGCGGCGAACGCAATCGAAGCTCCCAATCCGGCTTGTGACCGGCTGGCCGGCATGGCACGGAGCTCGAGCGTCGTGCTCGGATGCCCCGATGTGTTCGAGATCCGGCTGCGGGCAGAATCGTGAGAGCAGCGGCGGCTGCAACACTGTTCTGCGGTTTTGTTGCATGCGCACCGGCAGCCAGTCCCGGCCCGGCCCCGCAGTCGCCTCTGGCCGCACTTGAGCGCGCCTACCAAGCGGCCCGGTACTGGGACGACCAGCGGCGCCTGCTGGAATCGCGGGGTCGCGACACAACCCTCGAGGGCTTCCCAGGACCGGCAGTCCGGGATAGCCTCGACCAAGCCCGCCGACGGATGCTGGTGCTCCTCAAGGAGCCTTTGGTACCGCAGGTTAGCGGTACCGACGCGCTGGCCCTGCAGGTGATGCGAACGTGGGAAGTGGAGCTCCGTGGGACAGGTGGAGGCGCCGATACGGCAGGCAGGGCACTCGCCGACCTCACCGACAGCATCTACCTGGCCTATGGCCGGAGCGCGAACGCGATCGTCTTCGACGGCGATACCCTGAACCGCGTGGCCGTCCTTGGGCTGCTGGCGCAGACTCCGGATCGGGATCGCCGAGAACGGCTGTTCCGCGCCCTCCAGCCCCTGTGGCAGAGCATCAACGGAGACGATGGCCCGACCAGTCCCTATCGCCGGCTCGTGCGACTCCGGCGGGTCGCCTGGGGGAACAGCGCATCCCCGATCGAGCGGAAAGGACCGGCGTTCGGACTGCCGACGGCAGAGCTCGAGGCATGGCTGGTGGCGGCGCTCCAGCGGTGGCGGGATGCGCTCCCCGATTCGCTGCTCGAGCCCTGGGACTGGTACTTCCTCACCGGTGAGGCCAGCCGCCGCCTCTCGCCCCGCCTGCCCCGCGTCGCCGACCTGCGCCGGGTGAACGACGCCTACTACCTGGCTCTTGGGGCGGATCCGGCACGACTCCAGGTCCACTTCGACCTGGAGCCGCGCGCCGGAAAGGACCCCGTCGCGTTCACCGATTTCGGAATCCGGAATCGCTGGCTGAACGGGCGCCTGGTCCCGGGGGAGCCGTGGGTCTTCACCTCGTATCTCACAGGCGGGTTCGACAACCTTGCCGAACTGCTCCACGAGACCGGGCACGCGATTCACATCGCCGCGATCCGGAGCCGGCCGGCGCTCCTCGACTGGCCGGACAATGATACCTTCACCGAGGCGCTCGCCGACCTTCCCGCTCTGGAACTGTATGAGCCGGCCTGGCAGCTTCGGTTCCTGGGTGACACCGCCCCCGCTGCGGCGTCCTGGCGGGCGGAATACTCCGGCACTGTCCTCGACATGGCGTGGGCGCTGTTCGAGATCCGGGTCCACCGCGACCCGGAGGCAGACCCGAACGCGGTGTGGACCGCCATCACCCGGGAGTATCTCAGACTCCGGCCCCACCCCGAGTGGTCATGGTGGGCGATGCGTGGGCAGCTGATCGACAGCCCCGGCTATCTGATCAACTACGCCCTGGGCGCGTTTCTGGTGGCGGACTTGCGTGCGGCCATCGAGACGGAGCGGGGCGCGACCGCGTGGTTCGAACCGACGATGTACACCTGGCTGTCCCAACGGATCTACCGTTTCGGCCTCGAACGCCCCTCGCGTGACGTGCTGGAAGGCGTGCTCGGCCGTCCGCTCAGCCCCGACGCGTTGCTGCAGGCTCTCGGGCGGGCGCGGCCATGACGCGCCGGGACGCCACGAAGAAGCTGCGGGAGATGAAGGAGGACGTGAGGAGGGAGTAAGACGTTCCTCAGCCAGGGATCAAGGAGAAGAGAGCAACCTCCGGCGGACAGCGGAACCGGGCCCGGATCGTGGTGACCCCAACGCCCCGGTTCACATACAACGGGGCAAACGTATCGCGGTACCAGCCGGCCACGAAGCGCCCGCTCCCGCGGGGAGTGATCGCGGGAATAAGGGGTGGCCGGATCTGCCCACCGTGGGTGTGGCCGGCCAGGAGGAGGCCCGGTTTGGGCAGCCCTGTTCCCCGCAGGCGGTCGGCGTAACCAGGCGCATGGAAGCCCCACAGGGTCAGCGCGCCGGAGGGCAGGTCGCGAAGTGCCGCGACGGGATTCGGCCTGCCCTTGAGCGGATCGTCGAGCCCGACCAGAGCCACCGGAGTCAGGCCGGAGGTCACCACCAGTCCCTGGTTCAAGAGGAAGGTCACTCCCGCCCTGCTGCAGGTGCGTTCCAGCAGAGCCGGAGTGATCCCTACATCGTGCTCCCAGTTACCCATCGTAACCACCGTCGCAAGCCGGCCGCGGCACCCTGCGAGGAAGGCACCGACCTCCGGTAGCTGGTCAGTGCTCTCGGCAAGGTCGCCGGTGATGAAGACGATGTCGGGCTGAGCGGTGCCGATGAGCTCCATGGTCAGACGGGCCGCCGCGTGGAGCCCGTCATAGATATGAATGTCGCTCAGGTGAGCGATTCGGAGCCCCGAGAGGTCTTGGGACAACGCGGGCATCGCCAGTTCCTGGCGGGTAAGCTGGACCTGTCGCGGCGCCACGTAGAACGCGTCGAGGCCGGCGCCGCCCAAGCCGGTGATCGCTCCCGCAGACACGAGCAGGAATCCTCTCCGCGAAGAGCCCTGGGGGGCCGTTCCCGGTATAGTTTTGTCGGCTGACTTGTCGTGATTCGATTCCATCATGAATCTGCTGTTCCGCCTTTTGGCGATTGTTTTGCGAGCCCGGCATTACCGGGCCGGCGACTTTGCCCCGCACGAGACGGCGCGGCTGGTGTTTCGAGTATTACCCACCGATCTCGACTTCAACCTCCACATGAACAATGCCCGCTACCTCAGCCTGATGGACCTGGGGCGGGTCGACCTCCTCAATCGCCTCGGTCTGCTGCGCCTGGCCTTCCGGGGCCGCTGGCTGCCGGTGCTCGGTGCGGTCAGTATCAGGTACCAGAGGCCGCTCCAGCTGTGGAACCGCTATGAGCTCCTGACCCGCATCGTCGGCTGGGACGAGAAGTGGTTCTATCTCGAGCAGCGGTTCGAGCGCGTCGGCAAGATCGTGGCCACGGCCCACGTAAAGGCTCTGGTCCGCGGTCCGACCGGGAGCCTGCCGACGGTGCAGGTTCTCGACGCCCTTCACCATCGCGACCCTTCTCCCTCCCTGCCCCCCGAAGTGCTCCGGCTACCTGAATAGCGCCTCACAGCGACCACAAGGTTGGAGTGCGTCCCCGGTTCTGCTCCTCGAGCCACAGATACAGTGGCTGGAAGTAGTCCACGATCGCCTGGGCATCGAGTGCTTTTCCAGTGGAGCCGATTTAATCGATCGGAACATCCAATTCCCAGGAACGGGTCGCTGGAAATGTAGCCTGGCAGGTTTCGCACCGATCCGGAGGGCGGGACCGGTCACGCCCCGCTGCCTTCGTGCCAGGCCGCACAGACCTGCCACCAGGGTGATCAGCAGCACCCCGCCGGCCCCCAGGAATACCAGAACGGAAACGATGGGAGCTGAGAAGGCATCTCCATCTAGTCGGCCGCTACCGTGAGCGGTGGCGCCAGATCGGTGAGAGGCTGGCGGTAGACCGTCGGGGCAAGTGCCCGTGCGGCAGACCGCAGCGGGAACCGGTCGACATCGGGGAAGGAGCCGCGGCCGAAGAAGATCCTGCTGGCGAAGCCGTCAAGTCCGGGTGTCCGGAGGATGGCGCATGCCAGCTCCAGCAGAGCCGGGTGACGGACTCGCGCGAGCAGCGCCCGCAAGCAGAGCCGGCTTCGGAACCGCCGCCGGAATTGGAGGCCATCGTAGAGGCCCAGCGCAGCCGAGTCGCCACCTTCCAGATACGCGAGGGTCACTTTGGCGGCGAGCTCCGAGAGTCGGAGGCACGGATCGATTCCGCCAGCCGTCAGCGGTGAGACCGCGCCAGCCGCGTCGCCCACAAGCAACCCGCGACGCGAGGCGATCCTGGGAAGCACTCCGCCGACCGGGATCAGTCCCCCTCGACGATCGACCAGCCGCGCTCCACTCCAGTCGAACGCCACCGGCAGCCGCTCCTGGAAGGCCGAAAGAGCCGCCGCCGGGTCGAACCGGTCGGGGTATCCGCCGACCCCCACATGAACCTCTTCCCCGTCGTGCACCAGCCAGGCCAGATACCCCGGGGCGAGCGCGGGTGAAAGAACGCAATGAAAGGCCGGCGGTCCCACGAGCGGGACGCCGGTATAGACCTCCTCCACCCCGGCGATCCATTCCGAGTTCTGCGACAGCCCGAGCCAACCGGCCACCCGTGACCGGGCCCCATCGGCGCCGACCACGAAGCGAGTCTCGAGCGGGCCTTCCCTGTCGCCGCCGAGCCAGGCGATGGTGCTGTGCCCGCTCGGCTCGAGAGCAAGGCACCGGGTCCGCGGTCGCCAGTCGACACCGGCAGTCCGCGCCCGGTGCAGGAGCCCGTTGCACAACGGTCCCATCCGGGCCACCCGGAATTCCGGCTCCGCGCTTACCAGAGGGAGTTTCCGCCCGCGCGGCGAATACAGGGCGACGTGGCGGATCGCCGGACCAAAGCAGTCGCGCGGCAGCTCGAAGTCTTCCAGCGTGCGACGAACGAAGATTCCCGTGGTGCGGATGCGGCGGTCTACACCGGCACGGTCGTCCACCAGCACGACCCTGAGACCTGCCTCACTCAGCAGACGGGCCGACCACAATCCCGCGAGACCGGCGCCGATGACGAGTACGTCACACCGGCGCATCGCCGGCTCCCGCCGATCGGGCCCCGAGCCCGCCGTAACGCCGCTCCCGTTGCCGGAAATCGGCGACGGCCGCGGCGAGATCGTCCCCGTCGAAGTCCGGCCAGGCCTTGTCGCTGAAGCACAGCTCGGCGTAGGCCGATTCCCACAGGAGAAAGTCGCTGAGCCGTCGTTCACCACCGGCGCGGATCAGCAGGTCGACGTCCGGTGCCGGCCGTCGCGTGCGTCCGGCCCGGGTGAGCAGCGCGCCGAACCGTTCGCGAGTCAGGGGGCGCAGGTCCCGCGCCTCTCCGACGGCCTGGAGAATCTGATCCCGACTGGAATAGTCGATGGCGATCCTGAGCCACAGCCGACGGCCGTGGGCCGTCGCCCGCTCCGTCGCGACGATCGCCCCGCGCAGGGCGAGGGGAAGCCGGTCCCGACGCCCGATGACCGAGAGCCTCACTCCGTTCGCCTGACAGGGTCCGATTTCGTCCTGGAGATAGTCGGCGAACAGGGCGAACAGGGCGCGGACTTCCGGAGCCGGGCGGGCCCAGTTGTCCGACGAGAAGGCATAGAGGGTGAGTGTCCCGATTCCCAGTCCGGGCGCCGCGCGCACGATCTCGCGCACCCGGCGGGCCCCAGCCGCGTGTCCCGCAGTTCGGGGCAGCCCCTGGCGCTCGGCCCAGCGGCCATTGCCGTCCATAATGATAGCGAGGTGGAGTGAAGTACTTTGCATTGTAAAGTTGCAACCTCAAAAAAAAGGGCCATCGGCCATCGGTACGCGGTACTAGAACACCCCTCCCCTATCCCCGAGCCGCCTGAATCAGCGCTTCCATATGATCCAGATACCGTTCCAGCGCCTTGCGCCCTGCCCCGGTGAGCCGGTACTCGGTGTGGGGGATGCGTCCCTCGAATGACTTGAGACAGGTGACGTATCCGGCATCTTCGAGCCGGCGCGCATGAACGCTGAGATTGCCGTCGCTGGTCTTGAGGATCGCCTTGAGCTCGTTGAAGGTCAGACTGTCGTTCACGGCCAGCGCACTCACGATCGCAAGCCGGAGCCGCTCATGAATGACCCGGTCGAGCTCCGGTGCCAGCGCCGCCCGCCCGCCGGACAGTCCTTTCAACCCGCCACCACTGATGCCGCGGGCGTCGGTGCCGCGGGTGTCCCTGCCCGCCGCGGCCACTCCCTTCCGCGCCGCACTCCCTTTACCCACCGTGCCTCCTCGCGATCCACACCCCGAATCCGATATGCACGCCGCCAAACCCGGCGGCCAGGAGTAGATCGCCCCAGGCCGCGGGGCCGAACAGCGCCACTGTGCCGAGCATGAGGAAGCAGACCCCCATGACCGGGACGATCGGTACCGACATCGCCCCGCCGGTGACCACCGCCGCGCCATACAGCAGCAGCCACACTCCCGGAAGGAGGGTCGTGAAACCGGCGCGGTAGAGGGCGAGCGTGAGAATCCCGCCGACCAGAATCGGCGGCGTCAGTGCCAGAACGAAGCGGCGGCCAGGACGTGACGTGACGGGCGAATCGCCGGCGCCGGCCTTGCGCACCATGGCGATGCCCCCGATCGCAAAGGCCAGCCATCCCTCCGCCACCCAGGTCAGCAGCCAGCGCTCCACCGTGGGCTGGAGGCTCGCGAGCCAGGCGGCGACGAGCGCGGTCACTCCCATGCCAACGCCGCCCCAGCCAGGGACGCCAGTGAAGGATCCGGCGCGCTCCATGGTGTCGCGGATGAAGCGGAGATTTTCGAGAGCGCGGTCCTGGAGGGGGACCGTGTCGGCGTCGCGAGGCTGAGAACGGGGAGCAGGCACGCTGCTATGCTAACGCCAGGGCCTATTGCTGTCAAGTACTTTGCGATACAAAGTACCCTACTGCCATTTCCGGCCGACGCCCGGTCCGGTCTTCCGACCCGCGTTACTGGGGGAGCCAGAGTCGTGCCCGGCAGCCTCGGCGGTCGTCCCGGTTTTCCAGTCGCAGGGACCCGCCATGGGCTTCGGCAATCTGCCGGGACAGAGCCAGGCCGATTCCGGATCCGCCGGGCTTGGTGGTGTAGAACGGAACGAACAGGTTCGCAGGGTCCGCGATCCCTGGCCCCTCATCCTCCACCAGCACTTCCACACCCCCGCGCACCGCCCGCCAGGTGAGGCGTACCTTCCCTTCCGTCTCCCGGGTTGCGTCCACCGCGTTCCGCAGGACGTTGATGAGCAGCTGATCGAGCTGATCGCCGTCGGCCTGCAGGGTGCAGGGAGGACCCGGAGCGAGCAGCACCTCGGCTCGCCGCTCCAGGCCTGCCACCCGGCGCACCCACTGCTCAACCGAGACGGGGCCCCGTACCGGCTTGGGCAGCCGGGCCAGGCGGGCGTAGGCCGCCATGAACCTGCCTAACGAATCGGCTCGCTGCTCGATGATGTCCAGCCCCTGGCGCAGGTCCTGGTCCGCTTCCGCCCCCGGCATTCCCCGGTCGAGGATGCGGCGCAGGCTGCCGGCCAGCGAGCGGATCGGAGCCAGCGAGTTGTTGATCTCGTGGGACAGAACCCGGATGAGCCGCTGCCACGCCTGCCGCTCTTCGGCATGAAGGGTCCGGCTCACATCCGTCAACCCCACCAGCTGGTGTGGGCGGCCATCCTGCCGGAAGCTGTTACGCCGGAGCTCGTACCGCCCCGCCTGGACGCCGACCCGCTCGAGCACCCGCGGAGAATCGCCCTCGAGGCACTCGCCCAGCCCGAGCGTCGCCGCGGTGCGGCCCAGCAGCCGCTCGGCGGGCTGGCCCAGCAGCCGCTCACCACCCCGGTTGACCAGTCGCAACGTTCCGTCGCTGTCGAATGCGAAGATCGCGGCGTCGATCTCGGTGAGCACCGTGCGCAGCAGCACCGCAGCCTCGAGCGCACCCAGTCGCTGGCCACGCAGAGTCTCGGCCAGGGCATTGGCTTCGAGGTAGACCAGGCCAAGGGAATCGTCGCGCGGGTCGGCGCCCCGGGCCCGAAGGGAGTAATCCCCCTCCCGCAGGGCGGCCAGCACGTTGGAGAG
>DATBLR010000043.1:0-7893 GCA_036555275.1 Gemmatimonadales bacterium
CTCCGTGCCCGACCGGAGGTGGGCGTCATCCTCATCGAGGACACGCTCTACAACCAGCTGCCCGACGAGCTGCACCGGGAATTCGGGCGCCGCGCACTGCCGATGCTGGTGCCGTTCCCCGGACCGCTGTGGCAGGTCCGGCCCGAGGCTGCGGAGGCCTACATCGTCGAATTGCTTCGCCAGGTCGTGGGCTACCGAGTGCGGCTCAGATGAGCGGCCCGAGAATCGTTCGGGTGAGTGGCGCCCTGGCGGAGGCGCTCGGCCTGGCGGAGGCTTCGCTGTACGAGCTGGTCCGCGTGGGTGCGAAGGGACTGCTTGGCGAGGTTATCCGGCTCGAAGGGGAACGAGGCACCATCCAGGTCTACGAGGACACCACGGGCCTCCGCGTGGGAGAGCCGGTCGCACTGACGGGAAGTGCGCTCACGGTGCGCCTGGGCCCGGGTCTGCTGGGCAGCATCCTGGACGGCGTGGGCCGGCCCCTCGCCGCCATCGCGGAGCAGTCGGGCGATTTCATCCACCCCGGCGTCGCGGCCGAGACGCTCGACCTCACCCGGCGATGGCCGTTCGAACCGGGTCGCCGACCGGGGGACGAGGTCGGCGGAGGCGATGTGCTGGGCACGGTCCTCGAGCGGCCCGGTCTCACGCACCAGGTACTCGTTCCACCGACCCAGAGCGGTCGCCTGGCCCGCCTGGAAGCTGGAGAGTTCACCGTCCTCGATCCGATCGGAGAGCTCGTCGACGGCACTCCGCTTCGCCTGGCCCACGCGTGGCCGGTCCGCCAGCCCCGCCCCAGCACCCAACGCCTGCCGGCCGAGCGGCCGTTCGTGACCGGACAGCGAGTGTTCGATTTTTTGTTCCCGGTATCGGAGGGGGGAAGCGTCGCCGTTCCCGGAGGCTTCGGCACCGGCAAAACCGTCATCGAGCAGGCCCTCGCCAAGTACGCCGAAGCAGACATCGTCGTCTACATCGGCTGCGGCGAACGGGGCAATGAGATGGCCGAGGTGCTCACGGAGTTCCCCAAGCTCGTCGATCCCCGGTCCGGGCGCTCAATCATGGATCGGTCAGTGCTGGTGGTGAACACCTCGAATATGCCGGTTGCCGCGCGGGAGTCCTCCGTCTACCTGGGCATCACCATCGCGGAGTACTACCGGGACATGGGGTATCGGGTCGCCGTCATGGCCGACAGCCTGTCCCGCTGGGGAGAAGCGCTCCGGGAAATCGCGGCGCGGCTGCAGGAGATGCCCGGGGAGGAAGGCTACCCGACGTATCTCGGCAACCGCCTCGGCAAGTTCTACGAGCGAGCCGGTCGGGTCCGGGCCCTGGGCCAGCCGGAGCGGACCGGCGTCCTGACTCTCATCAGCGCCGTATCCCCGCCGGGAGGTGACTTCTCCGAGCCGGTGACCCAAGCCTCACTCCGAGTCGCCGGCGCGCTCTGGGCCCTGGATCCGGCACTGGCCCATCAGCGCCAGTTCCCCGCCGTGGACTGGGAGACCAGCTATTCGCTGCACGCGGAGCACACCGCGCCGTGGTTCGCGGAGCACGGCGGACCCGAATGGCCGGCGCTCCGCCGCGACACTCTGGAGCTGCTGCAGCGCGAGCGGGAACTGCGGGAGATTGCGGGTCTGATCGGCCCGGAGGCGCTGCAGGATCAGGACCGGCTGCTGCTGGAGGCGGCTCGCCTGCTGCGGGAGACCGTACTGGCGCAGAGCGCCTTCGATCCCAACGACGCCCTGTCTCCGATAGACAAGACCTATCGGCTCGCCCTTCTCGCCCGTGGCGCCTACCAAACCGGGCTGGCCGCGCTGGAACGTGGCGCCACCTTCGAGCGATTGAACCTGAACCCCGTGCGGCGGGCGCTGGCCGCCCTCCGCTGGTCGGCGCCGGCGGAGCTGAGTGCCAGGGTCGCCGATGCGGAGCGGGCGATACAGGACATCTCGAGCCTGGGAGGCGGCCCGTGAGCGCGCTGGCCCGGGTGTACCACGGGGCTCAATCCGCTGCGGGGCCGCTCATCTACCTCCGGGCGACCCCCCGGGTGGCCCAGGGTGAATGGGTCGTGATCCGCTCCCCGGGCGAGCCACCCCGTCGAGGCCAAGTGATCGACGCTGGTGAGCAGATCACCGTGGTGCAGGTGCTCGAGGAGACGGTTGGCCTGCCGCCGGCCAGGGCGGATGTCACGCTCACCGGCGATGTCGCGACCGCGGTCGTTGGGCGCGAGCTGCTGGGCCGGGTGCTCAACGGCATGGGGCAGCCGCTGGACGGGCTGCCCGCACCGATCGGCGAAGGAGTCCACCCCATCTGGGCCGCGCCCCTGAACCCCGCCCGCCGTGCCCGCCCGTCCGACTTCATCGAGACCGGCGTGTCGGCAATCGATGGGATGAACACCCTGGTACGAGGCCAGAAGCTGCCGGTGTTCTCCGGGCCCGGCCTTCCGGGACTCGAGCTGGCATCGGACATTGTCGAGGGCGCCCGGGCGCCTCACGACGAGCCCTTTGCGGTTGTCTTCGTGGGCATCGGCATCACCGCCCGTGAGACCCAGGCGTTCCTGGAGCGGTTTGAACGGAGCGGCGCGGCGGAGCGGAGCGTCCTATACCTCAACGAGACCCGCGATCCGACCATCGAACGACTGCTGGCCCCAAGGGTCGCCCTCGCCCAGGCCGAGTTCCTCGCGTTCGAGGCGGGGATGCATGTGCTGGTGGTGATCGCCGACATGACCCACTACTGCGAGGCCCTGCGGGAAATCGCCACCGCGCGCGAGGAGATCCCGGGTCGGCGAGGCTACCCGGGGTACATGTACACCGACCTGGCCAGCATCTACGAGCGGGCCGGGATCGTGCAGGGGCGGTCCGGCTCGGTCACCCAGATCCCGATCGTCACCATGCCTGATGACGACATCACCCATCCCATCCCCGACCTCACCGGCTACATCACGGAGGGCCAGGTCGTATTGTCGCGCGAGCTCCACCGGCGCGGCATTTTCCCGCCGATCGACGTGCTGCCTTCGCTCTCCCGGCTGATGAATGCCGGCATCGGCAAGGGAAGGACGGTGCCTGAGCACCGCGAGTGGGCGGACCAGCTGTACGCGGTGTACACCCGGGGCCGCGAGGCGCGGCTGATGGCGGCGATCGTGGGAGAGGCGGGGCTGGCGGAGGCGGACCGGCGTGCCCTCCTGTTCGCCCGCCGCTTCGAGGATGAGTTTGTCCGCCAGGGCGGCCGGCGCCGCTCGCTTTCCGAGACGGTCGCCGAAGGCTGGCGGCTGCTCGAAACCATGCCCCACGAGGACCTCACCCGGATCTCCGACGCGACCTGGGCGGCCCGGACCGAAGGGCGGTCGCGATGAGCGTGGAACGGCTCGCACCCACCCGGCTCAACCTCATCCGCGCCGAACGGCGGCTCGAACGGGTCCGCAAGGGTGCGGGGTTGCTGCGCCGCAAGCGGGAGGCGCTGGTCAGCGAGCTGTTCAAGCTCGCCCGCCCCGCCGCCGACGCCCGGCGCCAGATCGAGGAAGGCTCGCGTCGTGGCTATGAGCGGCTGCTGGGGGCCCTTGCGCTCCACGGTCGCGCGGGGCTCCGGGCGCTGGCCTGGCCCGAGCGGGACCTGAAGGTCGAAATCGAGTCGGCCCAGGTGTGGGGCGTTCCGGTAGCCAACATCGTCTCACGACCACCCCTCACCCGGACGGTCGGGGCCCGGGGCAATGCGCCGGGCAGGATCGGACCGACGGCGGCCGGCGCCGCCGCCGAATTCGAGCGACTCGCCGAGCTGCTGCTCGATGCAGCCACCCGGGAGATGCTCATCCGCAGACTGGGGGAGGCTCTGTCGCAGGCCTCCCGCCAGGTACACACGCTGGAGCGGCGGGTGGCGCCATCGCTGGTCGGTCAGATGGGATCGGTGCGCCGCACGCTTGAGGAGCGTGAGCGCGAGGAGCATCTCAGACTGAAGCACCTGTCCCGGCGGAAAGGCCGGTAGACCGGAGGATCGGGTCTCAGTGTGTTGCGCTGCCGGGCAGGGGTATCGTGGAGAGCCTATCGCGGGAGGGGAATCGGACAGGGGGATCATCCCGTGAACGTTTTATGGGGTCGAAATGAAGGGAGTTTCACGGCCCCCTCCCCTTGCGCATCACTTTGGCATGTGTAGAGTAGTCGCGAAACCTCCACAACACGGGCACTCTATGCACGCCTCGTCGATCAAGTCCCACTTGGGGTCCTTGGCGCTTGGGCTCGTCACCATAACCTGGCTCGGCGCCTGTACCGACACGGTCTTCCGTGACCGTCCACCTTTCAATCCGCCGCCAGACGCCAACAGTGGTTTTCTGGGCTACTTCACCGTAGCCGAGAAACAGACCACCTGCGGCAACTGCCACGTCGGCCAGCAGGCCGACTGGAGCAAGACAGGACACGCCGGGGCGTGGGACCTTTGGTCGACCAGCCCGTTCAACACTGCGGGCTGCGCCGGCGCCTTCTGCCATTCGGTGAACTGGCGCGGCAACCAGGACTCTGCCAAGGTGGGATACGAGGCCGTGCAGTCCTCGGCCTACTATGATGTGCAGTGTGAGAGCTGCCACGGGCCGGGGCTTACGCACGTGGAGAATCCCTCGGTCAAGGCCAACCAGCCCCTGGCGAGCGTCAAAGTGACCGATGATCCGGCGCTCGAAGACCGCAGCTGCAGCGGCTGCCACCGGGCGGGGGCCGGCCCGGACAGACACCAGAATTACCTGGCGGAATGGAGGGCCTCCCGGCATGGCCAGCTCCGCGCCAGTCAGGCCGCCGAAGCAGATTGCCAACCCTGCCACGAGGGCAAGGGAGCGCTGAGGGCATGGAACATCACCCGGGCCTACAAGGAAGTGAACAGCACCGCCGCAGCGGATCTTATCGAGCAGAACTGCGTGGTGTGCCACGATCCGCACGGCACAGCCCAGGACGCCGCCGGTAACCCGCTGCCGGGCCAGCTTCGGTTCTCCATCAGCACGCCGGTCATCGCGGATAATCTCTGCACCAAGTGCCATGGCCGGGTTGACCGGTCCGAAGCAACCCCAACCAACTCACGCGGCCCGCATGGCGCCGCGGGACCGGTCCTGTTCGGTAGCGCTGGGTATTTCCCACCCGGGACCATCTACGACACCACCGAAATCCTTACGACGCATGGGTCCACGGCCAACCCCCGGCTTTGCGCCGGGTGTCATGTAAACAAGCTCACTGGCAAGGACGCCAGCGGAAACAAGGTCCAATTCAGCGGGCACACCTTCCATCCGCTGCCGTGCCTGGTGTCGAAGTCCGGCGCTGACACGATCGTGGATCCCACGTACACCAACGCCTGCGCCTACGACGAGCCGAGCCGGTCGTGGGCCGCCTGCACGGCCTCGGGCTGCCATGGGACGGAGGCGGTTGCGGTCTCGCGGCTTACCGGGATTCGTACCGAGCGGGACGGCTACCTGAATACGATCTGGCAGGACTTGAACGGCAACAGGTCCGTGAACGCCTCCCCGACCGACGGGGGCTATCTGGCGACGATCATGGCGGCCGCACCAGGGGAGCTCAGATTCACCTGCACCCCCGCCACCTGCCCCACCCATCAAGACACGCTCGACATGAATAGGCTCACCCCGGCAAAGGGCGCCCTGTTCAATGCGCAGCTGCTCGGGGAAAGCCTGGCGGGCCATCCGGACGGCTCGCATGGTGTGCACAACCCGTTCCTCTACCGGGCGCTGCTGCAGTCAACGATTGCGGACCTGCTGGCAAGCTATCCGACCATCCTACCGGCCCCGCCGGCACCGATTCTGGCGCAGATCCAGGGCGCGCTGCGGAGTGGCAAGCTTCGGGTGGCATCGGCCACGGAACAGGCCATCATGAGCGCCTCCACGCGCTGATCGATGCACAGGCTCATGACGGGTGCTCCCACCCGCCCCGGCAAGGTTTCTCTTGCCGGGGCGGGTGTTGTGTTGCTGCCGGCAGTCCAGGACACCGCGCTGAAGGCGGCGATGCAGTCGGTCGATTCGCTGGTCCGCCCGGCGCCGGGAAGCGACCGGATTACCCCCATCATCCAGTGGCTGTTCCAGCGCTCTCCCTGGGTCATGTGGGGCGGCGTCGTCCTCGGCCTGATCGTCCTCTCGATCGTGCTGGGGTGGGGCTGGCCGCGCCGAAAGGAGATCGGCCAGTGGCTCGTCAGCCGCAGTCGCAACGTGAAGCTGGCGCTGGTGGGAGCCGCCGTGGCCGCAGTCGCCCTGGCGACCACCGCCGGGTACCAGAGCTACCAGTTTGTCGAGACTGACAAGCGGTTCTGCAACGGCTGCCACATCTTCGTCGCCAGTGGACAGAGGTTCGTAACTGCGGATTCCGGCAACTATACCATCGTGCCAATGCTGGAAGGCAAGCACGACTCGCTGGGCTGCCATACTTGCCATCCGCTCAAGCCGATGAAGGAGGCGGTCAAGCTCCTCTTCTGGATGTCCGGGTTCCGCGAGAAAGAGATCCCGCCGCACGCCAGGGTGCCGCGCCAGATCTGCGAGCAGTGTCACGTCCGGGGGCGTGCCGAGGATAAGGACAGGTGGAAGGCCATCGCCGCCACCGCCGGTCACCGCATCCACCTCGAGTCGGATTCCTCGGCCCTCAAGGGCAAGGTGGAGTGCCTCACCTGCCACGCCCTCACCGCCCATCGCTTCCCGCCAGCGGACAGCACCTGCGGCCAGAGCAACTGCCATAAGGTGAGTGAGACCCGGATCATCCTCGGCAAGATGAAAGATGTGGGCGACTTCCATTGCGTGGGCTGCCACCAGTTCACGGCCTATGTTCCGGCGCTCGCCACCCGGGACTCGGCAGCTTCCACTCTCGTGCCGGCGATCAAGAGCTGCTTCCGCTGCCACGCGATGCAGCAACGGCTCCCCGACTTCGACGAGCGCAAGGATCCCCACAAGGGAACGTGCGGGATGTGCCACGATCCGCACACCCAGACCAGGCCCGCGGAAACGGTCAAGACCTGTTCAACCCGGGAGTGTCACGGCCTCTGGAATCAGATACCCTTCCATTACGGCGCCCAGCACCGCGGGAAGGCCCAGCAGTGTACCCTGTGTCACCCGGCGCACGCCGCCCGGGTGGACGCCGCCGACTGCGTCGGATGCCATCAACGGGTGCGTGACTACGCACCTGGGCAGAGACTCTTCCCGCCGCTGCCGTTCGATACCCTGGAGGCCCTCCGCCACTCGCTTGCCCCCGAGCCCCCGGTTGCCAAGCCCGAGCGGCCGAACAAGGTGAAGGGCGACGCGCCACCCAGCGATGATTCTCCGGGGCGGGCGCTGAGCGCCCGCCGTGCCCTGCCGAGCGATTCGTTTTCGCAGCCTGGACAGCAGGTGCGTGACAACGCATCTGGGCAGAGACCCTTCGCGCCGCTCCCGTTCGATACCTTGGCGGCCCTCCGCCACTCGCTCGCCCCCGAGACCCCGGTTGCCAAGCCGGAACGGCCGAACAAGGTAAAGGGCGACGCGCCGCCCTGGGATGACCCTCCCAGGCGGGGAGTCAGCGCCCTCCCCGCCCTGCCGAGCGACACATTCGCACACCCCCTACATAAGAAGCTGGCTTGTCTCACCTGCCACCTCAGTACATCAGGGTCGAAACTCACGTTCGAACCTCCGCGCGGCTGCCAGATCTGCCATCACCAGAATCCGGCACGCACCGACTGCGCGAGATGCCACGAAGAAGGGAGCCTACCCGAAGTCGTGGCGGTGCAGGTCAGCATCGCCGCCGCGGGCAAGCCGGAGCGTGAACGAACCGTCGCCTTCCGGCACGAACGTCACGCTGACCTTCACTGCATCGACTGCCATGGCCAGCCGGTGAGTCTCGCGCCGGTGGATTCCGCGGTTAGTTGCCAAGGTTGCCATGAGAAGCATCACGAGGCTAACCGCGACTG
>DATBLR010000075.1:0-31539 GCA_036555275.1 Gemmatimonadales bacterium
CACGTGGGAAGGGTGGAGGCATCAAACAGGTACCCTCTGTCGGCCACGGCCTGCAGCAGCGGTGTGCTCCAGACATAGCCCGGTGCCCGGAATCCCACCGGACTCTGCCCCGTCGCCGTACGGATCGCCTCGTCGGCCCGATCCAGCTCCGCCCCGATCTCCGGGAGATGCCAGCGGTGCAGCCAGCAGGCATGCCCGAAGGAATGGTTACCCACCTCATGGCCACGTGTCGTGATGGGGCCGAGAAGATCCCGGGCCCCGGGCTGGGCAGCGTCGGCGCCCACGATGAACACGGTGGCCCTGATGCCGGCCTCATCGAAGGCATCCAGCATCCTCGGCACCGCGATATGCAGGTAGGAATCGAGTCGCTCCCACGCCGGCTCACCGCGAGTCCGCTGGTAAGTCCACAGATTGTCCAGGTCAACCGAAATGCTGGCGTAGGGCGTGGTCACGGCACTCCCACCCGCTCCGCCGCTGCGCCTGGAGCAACGCCGAGCCGGCGTTGCAGCTCAGGTAGCTGCCGCTCCGCCAGCGCGATCGTCTCGTTGATGTTAAGGGTGCCGTTCACGATCTGGGCGGAGTTGACCACGAACAGCTGGGGAACCGAGGTCTGAACCGGAGGCGCCAGCGCCTCCGAGTATCCGACCGTGGATACCGCCAGGACTTCCCGCGCTCGGGAGACTCGGGAGGCAATCACGTCTGCCGACCTGAACCCGGCGTACATCCGCTCCAACGCGCCCGTGAATTCCCCCTCGATCGCCGCATCATCTCGCCGCCAGTAAGGGTCGTCCTGAGTGACATAGCGTGGCAGGTAGACCAGCGCATGGCCCCCAAACGTAGCTTTGGGTACCAGGACGGTCATTTCAATCACCCCGGTGAACGGCACCCAGGAGTCGGTGATGTTGGTAACGTAATAATCCGCGAGCGAATGCTTGAGCAGCAGGGTCGCGCAGATCATCCCCTGGTAGGTGACGGCCCGGAGGCGTTGCCGCTCTACCTCGGTGAGCTGCGGGCACAAGGCCGCAACCTGGCTGCACGGTACCGTCAGCACCACCGAGTCGAACTGGAGATTCCCTCCATCCTCCAGCTGGGCGGTGACGGAGTCCCCCTCCCGCGCTATGCGTGACACCCGCCCGCCGTAGCGGCACTCGACGCCATCAGCCTTCAGGACGGCCTCCAGCCGGGAGAGGATGATGGCATAGCCGCCCTCGACGTAGCCGAACGACTCCCGCTTCATCGGCGACCGGCGCGCGCCATAGAGGCGCGCGATGATGGCCCAGATGAAGGCCGCGCTGGCCTGCTCTGCGTTGGCGCCGAGCTTGGCTCGGAGCAGCGGCAGCCAGACCCGCTCAACCGTTCGGCGGCCGGACCAGCGCCGGAGCCAGTCGGTGGCCCGGATTGCCTCCAGGGGCCTCCAATCGCGAACGCTGGCCGCACGGAGCACCGTGGCGGCGAGGCGCAGCTTGTCGATGGGCGAGAGCGCGGGGAACCGCACGAAATCGAGGGATGAGGACAGCGAGTGCAGCCGCCCGTCAATGTAGAATCCGGTCCGGGTGGAGGTCCAGCGGAGCCGTTCCTCGAGTCCCAGCTCCCGGAGCAAGCCGACGAGGTACCAGTCGGTCCGGAGGATTACGTGGTAGAACCGGTCCCAGGTAAATCCGCCGATTGGGGCCGGAGCGGCGAGCCCGCCCGAGCGCGTTGCCCCCTCGAGGATGGTGACCCGCGCCCCGCTCGCCTGGAGCCGGCGCGCCAGCGTCATGCCGAGGATGCCGCCGCCGACGATTGCGACGCTAGTTGGCCTGGCGGTCACGCGGCGGCTCCGAGGCCTTTACCACGCGTGCCGCCAGCGTGCCGCCACGCAGCCTCAATCCGACCAGTCGAGCCATGAGCATCAGATGGCCGATGGCGGTCCGGGCTACCTTCATCTTGGAGTAGCCCATCAGCCGGCCCTCCAGAGTGGTCGGATACTCGACGATGCGTGCGCCCGCCGACTCCATCCTGCCGAGCAGCTCCACCACGCCGATGAAGCCGCCGCGATGCACTCGGATGTCTGTCACGGCGCTCCGGCGGTACACCCGGAGGCAGCTGGTATAGGTGTACAATTGCTGCCGGAAGATCATTCGATAGAGTCGCGACGCAGCGCGCGAAAGCACCAGGCGCCACGCCGGAACGTTCTTCACCGCTCCACCGGGGTGGTACGGGGAAGCGGTTACCACATCCACATCATCGGTCAGCAGGGGGATCATCGCCCCCAGCTCATGGGGGTCATAGCTGCAATCGCAGTCCATCGAGCACACAACCGAGGTTGTCGAATGACGGATACCGGTCAGAATCGCGGCAGCCACCCCCCGGTTCTTCGCGTGGCGGTAACACTGGATGTCCCGTTCGCCGGCAAACCGGCTGGTCATCATATCCCATGTCCCATCGTGGCTGCCGTCATCCACGAGGATCACCCGCACCTTGTATCGGTCGGCCAGGGATTGGCGCACGCTGCGGAGCGTATTCGCGAGGTACGGCAGCGTTCCTGCCTCGTTGTAGCACGGCACCACGATTGTTATCTCCGTGCGGGGAGCAGCTTGGGCATCATGGGCTCGTCGGGAAGGGACGGCCCTGGTGGGGACCAGGGCCGGAGCTGCAGTCAGGGGGAGTTCGAGCTTCAGGTGGTTCGCGATGCTGCCGAAGCGATACCTCGCCAGATAGCCCCCGATGATTGCCGGCATCCGCTCGAGGTTCCGATACTGGCGAATTCGGGCAAATACGGGGGCACCCGTGAACTTCGGTTGGGCAGGGTCCAGTTCCCAGGTATGGAAGTACATGACGAACGGCGCCGGGCAATCGCGGTCCCATCGCGCCACCGCGCGGCGCACCATCCACTCTGGCCACTGGCGGAAGTAATTGCCTCCAGCGATAGGAATGTCCACGCCCAGCACTCGGGCGCTCGAGAAGGGGACCTCCCACAACTCCTTGCCATCGAACTCCTGGCGGTGCACGAATCTCCGCCAGGGCTCCCGCGACCAGTCGCGCAGTATGGGCTTGATGCTGGAGTCGTAGGCGAATCCGAGTTCCGCGAGAACCCCGAGCGCCCACAGATCGGCCCGTGTGAGCCAACCCTCTGCCACCCGATAGCCGGCCACCCGGCGGCCCGAGGCCCGCTCCAGCGCCTCCCGCGCACGCACCAGGTCATCGCGGAACTCGGTCGGGCTGAACTCCTCGAAGCCGCGATGGTAGTAGCCCCGTGTGGCAATCTCGTGCCCTCGGTCCGCTACCTTGCGGATCAGCTCGGGCGCCACGTCCGCCACCCAGCCCAGGGCAAAGAACGTCGCCTTGGCGCCGAATTGGTCCAGCAGATCGAGAGCCCGCAGGGTCCCGATCTGCAGCCGGGTCTCGAAGCGGTACCAGTTGGCTCGCTTGACCAGGCCCTTGAAGGGTCCTGTGTGGTAGTAGTCCTCGAGGGCGACTGTGAGGATGTGGTGCTTGCCGGCGAACTCAGGAAGCGCGCCTGCGTGTTCCTCCGGCTTTTGGGACGGTTGGGGTGATGCGGACCGCTCGTCTCGGGAAAGGCTCACGTAGGACCCTCGGCACGGCGGCGTAGGCGCGCCGCGACCGCATCGCCTGCCTGTACCGAATGTACTTTCCCTAGCGCCTGAAACAACTTGGGCTCGGCGCAACAGTGAGGCACAGTGGCGACAACCGGTTATTCCCCGAAGTTGCCTCCGGCCATCGATATGGAGTGAGCGTGCCTCGAACGCCGGATGAGAAACGACCTCTTCTGGCCGTCTGCTATGGAACCCGGCCGCAGGTCATCAAGGCGTCGGTCCTGGTCGAGGCGTTGGAGCAGCGATTCGAAGTCATGACGCTCGACACGGGCCAGCACTACGAGCACGAGGTCAACGCCCTCCTGCATGAGCAGCTCGGTCTGCGCTTTCCCAACTACATGCTGGACGCGTGGTTGACGCCGGCGGGCGGCGCAATCGAGACCATCCGGGGCCGCGCGGCCAAGGTGCTGAAGGAGCACCCGGTGAAGGCCGTCGTCGTCATCGGCGATACCAACAGCACGGTGGGTTGCGCGCTCGCTGCCGACGGGCTTGACCTTCCGGTGGTGCACATTGAAGCGGGTCTCCGGGCGCCCGGGTCACCGATGGCCGAGGAGACAAATCGCCGGGTGGTTGACGCGATGAGCAGCCTGCTGTGCGCTCCGTCGGCCCATGCCGTCGCGAACCTGGTCGCGGAGCAGCTGCGCGGCCGGATCGCGCTCACCGGAGACATTGCCTTTGACGTGCTGCTGCGGAACATCGGCCGGGCGGGTCGAATCGCTGATGAGGACTGGTGGCCGCTTCCCCGGGACGCGCCATTCGTCCTGGCGACCCTGCACCGGGCGGAGCTGGTCGAGGCGGAGGCACTGCTCGAATCCGCGCTGACGGCGCTCGGCAGCTTGACTCTCCCCGTGGTGTTGCCCGTACACCCGCGGCTCCGGGCCGCTCTCGCCCGCTACGGCTTCACTTCCGCGCTCGCGCCGTCGGTCCATCTGGTTGCCCCGCTCGGCTACCTGCAGGCGCTCGCCGCCCTCCGTGAGGCAGAGGCCGTCGTCACCGACTCCGGCGGTGTGCAGCGCGAGGCCTACTGGCTCGGCACGCCGTGCGTCACCCTGCGCGACCAGACCGAATGGGTGGAAACGGTCGCCTGCGGCGCCAACACCCTGGTGCCGCCGGATCGCGCCAGGGCCGAGCTGTCGGCCGTGGTCGAGCGGATCGTGCTCGGGCCGCGGAGGCTATTCCCGTCGCACCGGACCGCCTATGGAAGCGGGGATGCCGGGCCACGGATCGCCGAGGCGGTGGATCGGTTTCTGAAATCGGGCGGGTAGGGGCCGCATGCATGCGGCCCGCAACCGCAACATGCGCCGCGGGACGGGCACGGGATCGGCGTAGGCCCCGCATGTATGCGGCCCCGCATGCATGCGGCCCACCCGCCCGTACGAACGCCGCCCCTGTCGGCCGCGTGGCCTGTCCCCGATCGTGGACACCCCCCGTCCCGCCCTGACGCCGGTTCGCTCTCGTTCGAGGAGCGTCGGCGGTCGCTCGAGGAGCAGTCGTTGGCTCTCGAGATGCACCCGCTGCCGCCCGAGATTGACCCGCTCATCTTCGGGATTGAGCGGCGGTCTCCGGCGCTGCGTCCGTGCTCGTTAGACGTTGACCCGCGTTCGTTTGAGCCGATTCCGTGCCTTCTGGAGATTGCCTCGCTGTCTGTGGAGATCGGCTCGCTCTCTCTCGACCACGACCTGCTCGCTCTCCCGCTCGACTCGCGTATCCCGGCGTTAGGCTGGCGCTCTCTGGCACAGGCCTCGCCCTCCGTCCCGTCGTCCGGGTGGCGGTTGGGACAGGTCGCCCGGAGCGGGACCACCCGAATCTCGGGACCGTGCCCCAACCGCGGCCCGGCTGGAGGCAGCACGAAAGGAGCGTCGTATGAACGCCGACATTCGCATCAAGCTCGAGACCGCCGCCCGGGTGCGCGACTTCTGCCGGGCCCACCCGAGCGACAGCCCCCGCCACTCGGCCGCCCTCGCGCGGCTCGAGGACCGGCTCGCCCGGGCGGAAACCCTGGCCGCGCAGCAGCGCGCCGGGCACCTGACGGTCCGTGCCTCGGTCGTCCGCCGGGCCGAGCTGCGAAAGCAGATTCGGGATCGGCACCTGCGCCACCTGGCCCGCATCGCGGTCGCCGCCGCGCCGGACCAGCCCGTAGTGGCGGAACGTTTCAGGATCCCCGCCAGCAACGCCAATCACAAGACGTTTCTCACCGCCGCGCGCGGCATAGCGGCGGAGGCGGCTCAGCATCGCGACGTCTTCGTGGCCTACGGAATGCCGGAGGGGTTTCTGGAGGATCTCAACACCACGCTCAATCAGTATGAGCAGGGCATGAGCGAGGCCCACTCGGGGCTGGGTGCGCACGTCGGCGCCCGCGCCGATCTGGAGAGCGTGACCGCCGAGATCATGGAGCTGGTCCAGCAGTTCGATGCCATGAATCGCTACCGCTTCCTCGACGATCCCGAGCTCCATGCCGCCTGGGAGAGCGCCCGCAACATCCCCTGGCATACCAGCGGGGGCACCGGCCCGACCCCGCCCCAGGGTGGTGTGGCGCCGGCCGCGTGAACCGCCGTGATGACCGGGTGGGGGCCGGGACCATGCCGGCCCCACCGCGTCACTTCGCCAGATTGAACAGAGTCGACGGTACCCACCCCTCGTTGCCGAGTTCGTCCGTCACCTTCCACCAAATGCCCTGTTTCTCTCCGGCCGGATAGAGCATCATACCCGGATCGAGATCACGCACCACGCCGGCCTTGAGGTCGGGACTGGCGTACATCCGGCCCGGCTTGGCCATAGTGACGGACTGGGTGACGTTATCGGCGGCGGCGTTGGGCGTGTTCGCCTTCACCTCGGCGACCCGCTTAGTGTACGCATCGAGGTAGGCCATGGCGACCACCTGGCCGATTTCAGTATTGGAGTAGCAGGCCGGGTAGTTCCGGCCTGCATCCGGCCCCTGGGACGTCTTGACGTCTTGACGTCATAACGCTATCCTACCTCCATGTCTACGCTGAAGCGCGCTACGGTCTATTTCGATCCTGGGCTCCACAAGGCCCTCCGCATCAAGGCGGCCTCGACTGAGCGGAGCCTGTCCGACCTGGTCAATGCCGCCATTCGCGCCAGTCTCGCCGAGGATGCCGAGGATCTGGCGGCGTTCGCCGCCCGGTCCAGGGAGCCGTCGCTGGCTTTTGAGGACGTCCTCAAAGTTCTGAGGAGGCGTGGCAAGCTATAGTATCGAGATCAAGCGGTCCGCCGCGAAGGAACTCGCCGAGGTGCCGGCGAAGGACCGTGGCCGGGTCATCTCACGGATTCAAGCTCTCGCCGCTGACCCCCGGTCTCCCGGGGCCGAGAAGCTTTCAGGGCAAGAACGCTACCGGGTTCGGCAGGGGGACTACCGGATTCTGTACGAGATTCACGATCAGGTGCTCACTGTGATCGTGGTCAAGATTGGGCATCGGCGCGACGTGTATCGCTCCTGATGCTGGCTGCAATCCCGTGGGGGCCGGATGCATCCGGCATCTGGGTGCCGGCCGAATCCATCCCGCCCGGCCGCGAGACATAGACCGCTGCCTCCCATGGATCCACCAGCCACACCTCCGCCACTCCCAGCGCCAGATACGCTCCGCGCTTCAACATCCGGTCGTATGTCATGGACGTTCGGCTGAA
Source organism: Gemmatimonadales bacterium (assembly GCA_036555275.1). Taxonomy (GTDB): domain Bacteria; phylum Gemmatimonadota; class Gemmatimonadetes; order Gemmatimonadales; family GWC2-71-9; genus JADJOM01. The sequence continues at coordinate 7,242 of DATBLR010000075.1, forward strand.
GATCTCGACCGCCAGCCACCAGGTGCGTGGCCCGCGCCAATCCGTCTCCACCGGGCCGTCAGGCTGGTACACCAACACATCGGGGTGGAGTTCGCTGTCCGGGTCTCGGGCGATGACCCCCGGACCCACAACTCGGATGGCGGGCCGCCCTTCCAGGCACCGGCTCAGACTCACCACCAGCCGGGTCGCGATCAACTGGTGGCGCTCCGAAGGCGCCGGCGTCACCAGCAGAAGCCCGTCGAGCAGCTCGTAGCGCTGCCCGTCGTCGGGCAGACGCTCGAGTTCCCTGGTCGTGAACCGGGGGACGCTGAAGGCCATGGCCATAATCTGGGATCCGGAACCGGGGATCGGCAATTGTGCCGCTGAACCCGTGATCGTCCCCGACCATCGGACCGCCCGCCTGCCCGCCTGCCCGCCTGCGTACCCGCCTGCCCGCCTGCCCGCCCGCCTGCCCGCCCGCCTGCCCGCCTGCCCGCCTGCCCGCCCGCCTGCCCGCCCGCCCGCCTGCCCGCCTGCCCGCCTGCCCGCCCGCCCGCCTGCCCGCCCGCCTGCCCGCCCGCCCGCCCGCCTGCCCGCCAGCCCGCCCGCATCGCCCGCCCGCCTGCCCGCCCGCCCGCCTGCCCGCCTGCCCGCCCGCCTGCCCGCCCGCCTGCCCGCCTGCCTACCTCAACAACCCCGGCACCGCCGGCACCATCCCCAGCGCCCAGACGATCAACGCCACCGCCGCCGCCTTTCCCATCGAGATCTTCCCCAGCACCGCGACCCCGACCGCCATGAGGGCCATCTGCCAGAAAAGGAAGAGGTCGGCCCGGGCCAGCACGGCCAGCATCGCCTGGGTGGTGCCCGGGGGCGCGAAATGCGCCGCGCTGAACGAAATACTGAAGAAGGTGCCGATCTGGTCCTCGGGCAGCACCACCGCCAGGACGCTGCTCGCCACGAACCCCAGGAGCCGCGGTACATACGAATAGGTGCTCACCATCATCATCCCGCCCAGCTCGGCCTTGCTGTCGAAGAACTTCCCTGTACCCCAGAGCAGCAACCCGCCGATCAGCGGGAACAGGATCGGCGCGGCCAGGATGGTGGCGGAGATGCCAAACTTGATCCACCCCTGGATCCCCTGCAGCTGTTCTTCCTTGAGCTGGGGATTCTGCCGGTGAATTTCCGCGATCTGCTGAGTGACCGTGGCGTCGAAGATCGGCTCCAGACTCTGCCGGGTGGCGAAGAAGATCGCGGCGGACGCGATCGTCAGAATCACCATCGCGGCGCCGAACGCCTGGTACGGCACCCGCCGGGTAAACACGGCGCGTGGTGCATAGACCACCTCGAGCAAGTCCTCCCACACTGAGGGGGGGCGCGTGGTCGACGGGGCAGGGCTCATGGGCGGTAGGGGCAGGAGTGGAGGACTAACGTAGGCCGACCCCGTGGCCTGTCAAACGGGACCTTCCGGTCCCCGGTTTCTGCCCGTCCTCAGCGTCCCGGCGGCCCTCGTGCATCCTGCCTAGGCTCTCGCTGGTTCTAACTCCGACCGCCGCCCCTTGCCGGCCGGCGGCCGCCGCCGGCTCCGGAGGCCGCCCGAGCCTCCCCTGTAACAGCCCACCCCGCAATGACTTATCGGTCAAGTCCGCCGCTGTGAAGCGACTCTGAAATTCGGGCAAGGCTTTTGCTCATTGCCCGTCGTCCTTGCTCACACACGCCGCACCTTCTGATCAGTCAGCGCCAGGAGGCAGCCCGCAATGCGCATCCTTGTTGTGGAAGATTCGCCGCTGGTCCGACGCATGTACGGGCTCGCCTTCAGTCGCCGGCAGCATGACCTGGTCCTCACCGAGAATGGCCGTGCCGCGCTGGAGACGCTCGACCCCGCGGGGCCGGGCTTCGATCTGATTCTGCTCGACCTCCGCATGCCTGACATGGACGGCGTGCAGTTCCTGCGTGAGTTACACCGTTTGGGCATCATGACCCCGGTAATCATCACCACCGCCGAGCCCGAGGATTCCCCCCTGGTGGCGGAGGCGCACGCCCTGGGTGCCGCCGGACTGGTGCAGAAGCCGTGGAAGCCGCTCGAGCTGCAGGACCTGGCGCTGAAGGTGATCGGCGGAGGGATTGCATGAGTCCCAGCTATCTCGTGGTGGACGACTCCAGGCTCCATCACCAGATGTACGATCTCATCTTCGCCCGGCCGGCCCTGGCCGGGGCCACGGTGCTGCATGCCTTCGACGGGCGAGAAGGTTACGCCATGTTCTCGGCCCATCCCGAGCTGACCATGGTGTTCCTCGATCTCAACATGCCGGTGATGACCGGACTCGAGTTTCTGGCCAGGCGCCGGGTCGACGCGCGGCATCCGCAGATCCCCGTGGTGCTGGTGACCACCGAGTCGAGCGCCGAGGATGAGGCGCGCGGGCTCGCCGCGGGAGCCTGGGGCTATCTGCGCAAGCCGTTCCAGCCGGAGCAGCTCGAAGCCATCGTGGCCCACGCCCGCAGGCAGGCGGAACTGGTCACCGGACAATGACCTCGCAAGAGCATCCCTTCGCGGCGCTGCTCGCCGACTACGTGGCGGAATGTCTGCCACTGGCGGAAGACGTACTGGAGCGCGCTATCGCGTTGGAGCGCACCTGGGCCGGCGGTGAAGAAGGTGCCGACCTGTACCAGCCGCTCAAGGGACTGCTGCACACCATCAAGGGCAACTCGGCCATGATGGGCCTGGCTCCGGCTCAGGAGCTGGCCCACTCACTGGAAGACCTGACCGGTCTCCTGGTGGAGGCCCCGGCCCGCCGCTCCGACGGGATCGACCTCCTGGTGCAGGGCACCGGGCTCCTGGTCGATCAGGTCCGCGGCGCGGAGCTCGGGGAAGTCGCCAATCCCAGCGAATACATCGAAAGCCTGCGGGCGTACCTCGAACGCAGTGCCGATCTCCCCTCGGAAGCGACCACCGTCGAGCGGCGCACCGAAGACCGGCGCGCTACCGGCGACGGCGGCGGCCACGCGATCGTGCGGGTGGACGCCCAGCGGCTGGATGCGCTGCTGGAGACCTTCGGCGAGGCGATGATCGCCCAGGCCGGCCTCCGTGACGCCGTCAAGGCGATGACCCACGGACGCCGCCGTACCAAGGAAGAGGCCGCGCTGGACCGGGCGGCGCTCACCCTGGATCGCACCCTCGAGCGGCTGGAGCGGGCCCTCATGGAGACCCGGCTCCTCCCCATCGCGACCGTGTTCGGCCGCTTCACCCGCCTGGTGCGCGACCTCGCCCGGGACGAAGGCAAGCGGGTCCGGCTGGAGGTCGCCGGCGGCGACACCCGGCTCGACAAGACCCTCATCGACCGTCTGGGCGAACCGCTGGTTCACCTGATCACCAACGCCATCATCCACGGCATCGAACCCACCGCCGATCGCATCGCCCTCGGAAAGCCCGAAGAGGCCGTCATCACCCTGTGCGCGGTGCAGCGCGGCGATCGGGTGATTCTGACCGTGGGCGACGACGGACGTGGGCTCGATCCCGAACGGATTCTGCTGAAGGCGCGGGCGCTGGGTGTCGCGGCCGCGAGCGAGACGCCCTCCCTGGAGGAGGTCTACGCCATGGCCTTCCTCCCCGGGCTCTCGACCGCGGACCGGGTCTCTTCCCTTTCGGGCCGCGGGGTCGGGCTGGATGTGGTGGCCGGATCGATCCGTGCCCTGGGCGGCCACGTGACGGTGGGGAGTGAGCCGGGGCGGGGGACGCTGTTCACCCTGCGCCTGCCGCTCACCGTCGCGGTCCTCCGCTCGCTGCTGGTGGAAGTGGATAATGAGCGCTACGCCGTGCCGCTGGCCGATGTCGCCGAGACGGTGCGGATCAATGGTGCCGTGGTGCGGCAGGTGGCCGGCCAGGGAATGATGACCTGGCGGGACGAAGTGATCCCGGTGCTCGATGGCGGCCGGGTGCTGGGCGGCGAGGCCGGGTCAGGGCCTCGCCGCTACTGCGTGATACTCCGTGCCTCGACCCGGCATCGGGGATTGCTGGTGGACACCCTGCTCGGTCACCAGGACGTGGTAGTCAAGGCCCTCGATCCGGCCCTGGGACGGCCCGCTACCGTCGCAGCTACCACGATTCTGGGTGACGGGCGGGTGGCCTGCATCCTCGACACCGGCCGCATCGCCGAAGGCCTGATCGAGATCGGTGCCCGATGAAGGAGACCCCCATGCCGACCAACCACGTTCTCGCGTTCGCCGACCGGATGCAGGCCGCGGCGTCCGCCGCACCCACCGCCCCGGTGGAGCGCGACCTCCACCTGGTGGTGTTCGAGCTGGGCGCGGAGGAGTATGCCGTGCCGATCGCCATGGTCCGGGAAGTGGTCCGGGTGGCCGACATCACCCGGGTGCCCAATGCACCGCCCCACATCCGCGGGGTCATGAATCTGCGGGGCCGGATTCTGCCGGTGGTGGAGATCCGCACCCGGCTGGGCCTCGAGGCGAATGAGCTGACTCCCAATTCCCGGGTGGTGGTAGCCGACGTGCGCAACCGCACCCTGGGCTGCCTGGTGGACCGGGTGGTTCAGGTGATGCGACTGGCCGAGAGCCAGGTGGTTCCGCCGCCCGACGAAGTGCGAAGCAGTGCCGGCGACGCCATTACCGGCGTGGGTCGGCGCGGAGATCGTTTGCTGATGCTGCTGGAGCTGGAACGCACCCTTCACGGCGAGGCCTAGGCCTCCCGAGCAATGAGGACCCTTCCCATGAGTGAACGACTGCTGCAGACCATTCGCGACTGGACGATCCGCCGGAAGATCCTGACCGGCTTCGCCATGGTCATCCTGGTAACGGGCACGCTCGGCTATCTGGCGCTGCGCCAGCTCGACCACATGCTGCAGGCGGCCTCCACCGTCGGGTCGTCGGGCATGGCCGGCCCCGAGGCCATCTACGCCGAGGGCCGCAGCATGATCATCATGCTGGTCGCGCTCAGCGTGTTGCTGGGCCTCCTCCTGGCCCACTACCTGGCGCGGCTCATCGCCCACCCGCTGGAGCGGCTGGGGATCGCGGCGGAGCAGGTCTCCAAGGGCGATCTCACGGTGGACATCCGCAGCCAGTCGCGGGACGAGATCGGCTGGCTGGAGCACATCATGCGCGACATGGTGAAGAACCTGCGCGACATGGTGGGCCAGATTCACGGCGTCTCCCGGAGCGTCGCCAGCTCGGCCGAGGAGATTTCCGCGTCCGCCACTCAGATGGCCAAGGGTGCGGAGGCCCAGTCCAGCTCCACCGAAGAGACCAGCTCGACGATGGTGGAGATGGCGGCCCAGATGCAGGCGCTCACCAAGAACGCCGAGGCCCTCGCCGCCAGCGTGGACCAGACCTCATCCTCGATTCAGCAGATGAGCAGCGTGCTGGCCCAGACCTCCCAGAACGGCGAGCAGCTGCTGACCTCGGTTGAGACCGTGACAGCCACGCTCAGCGAGATGATTGACACCGTCGGCGCCATCGCCAGCCGGGTCCACCAGGTGGACGATGTGTCCCGCCGCTCGGTGGCGGAGGCCCGGCAGGGTGGCGAGCGGCTGCACAGCTCCATGGCGGCGATCGGCGAGCGCTCCGACGAGATCGGCAAGATCGTGCGGGTGATCGAGGATATCGCCGACCAGACCAACCTGCTGGCCCTGAACGCCACCATCGAGGCGGCCCGGGCCGGCGATGCGGGGAAGGGCTTCGCCGTCGTCGCCGACGAAGTGCGCCGCCTGGCGGAGCGCTCCGTCACCGCCACCCAGGAGATTGCCCAGGTGATCGACACCGTGCAGCGGGAGACCCGCGCCGCGGTGACCCTGATGGAACAGGTCTTGTCCGGCATCGTCGGCTCGGTGGACCAGACCTCCCACCTGGTCTCCGAGGCGGCCGAGGCCACTGAGGAGCAGGCGGCGGGGGCGCGGCAGCTGATCCAGATGGCGGGGAGCATGGCCGGCCTGACCCGGCAGATCGCCAACGCCATCCGGGAGAACGCCGCCGGCGCGAAGGAGATCACCCTCGCCGCGGAGAAGATGAACCGGGTGACCCATCAGATGTCGGATGCGGTCGGGGAGCAGAAGCGGGGCGGCGACATGATCGTCAAGGCGATCGAGTCCATCGCCTCGGTCTCCCGGCAGAACCTGGTGGCCGTGGAGCAGATGAGCGGCGCGGCGAAGAACCTCGCCGGCGAGTCGGATTCGTTGCGGGAGCGCGTCGAGGCGTTCCGGGCCTGATGCCGCAGACCCCGGCGGCGTTCGCGGCCCGGCTCGCCCTGCTGAATCACGCCGGCGAGTCCGGCGAGCGGGACCGGCTGATTCTCGAAGGGTTCCGCGATCCCGATCCGGCCCTTCGCGAGGTGGCCATGGCCTGGGGGGCCCGGGTGATGGAACCCACGGCCCTGGTCCCCCACCTCGCCGAGGCGGCCGATGCCACCCTCCGCAATTCGGCGCTCGGCGCCCTCGAGCGCCAGGGACCGTACGCGACCGAGTGTCTGATCCGTCTGGTGACCGATCCGGATGCCGACACCGCGATGTTCGCCTGCCAGGCGCTGGGTCAGATCGGGGGGCCGGTCGGCGAGATGGCCCTGCTGATGGCCCTGGCCCGACCCGAGGTCAACGTGGTTCACGCGGCCGCCGAAGCCCTGGGCCGCATCGGGTCCCGCCGGGCGGTGCCCGCGCTGGTCGAGCTGCTCCAGCGGGAACCCTGGCTGCAGCTCGCGGCGCTGGACGCGCTCGGCACCATCGGCCACCCCGATGCTGCGCCGGCGATTCTGGCCCTGGTGCCCGACGGCTTCGTCGCCGGACCGGCGCTCACCGCGCTGGGCCGGATCGGCGCGCCCAGCTCGATCGACCGCCTGGTCACCCTGATCGTGGATCCCGCCCATCAGTCGCTGCGGCCGGAGCTGCTGGGCGCCCTGGGCGCCGCGCTGGAGAGTGCCGACAGCTGGCCCGACCTCGGGAGTCTGCGCGCCGCGGCGGAAGACCCGCACGATCCCGCTGGACTCCGCCGCTTTCTCGCCGGGCAGCTGGGCACCAGGGAGGCCGATGAAAAGGGCGGCGGCGATGATCGCCGGGTGAGCCGTGGGGGCTCGCCACTGACCCGGGCGGCGGGCACCGTCGTTATCGCGGCCCGGCTGCACGAGCTGTTGCCCCTGGTCCTGCGCTGGGCGGCGGGGCGCGAGGCGCGCGGCTGGGTAGGGCCGCTCGCGGCCCGCTGCCCCGCGGCGATCACCGGGGCGCTGGGCGCCGTGCTGACCCACGACGATCCCGAGGTGCGGGCGGGCGCGCTCTACGTGGCGCCTCCGGGCGCCGTCAGCCGCGAGCAGCTGCTCGTCGCCCTCGGCGATGCGTCTCCGCGGGTCCGTACCGCCGCGTGCCAGGCCCTGGGCATCCTGGGAGATCCCACCGTCGTCCCGAGCCTCGTGGCACGGCTGGGCGCCGCCGATTTGCCCGAGCGGAACGCCGTGATCGCCGCGCTGGCCCGGTTCCCCGAAGCAGCGCTGGCACCGGTGCTGGCGCCCGCGATCGCGCCGGCCGCCGATCAGCTGACTCAGGCCGCGGCCCTGCTGGTGCTGGCGCAGCGGCCGGTCCCGGCCCTCGCCGACGCCGTCCTCAAGCTCGCGGCCCGCTCGCCTGCCGAAGTGCGTCGTGCGGCGCTGAGCGCGGCGGCGGGAGTACCCGGCAGCAAGGCGGAGATGCTGTTGTTCCGGGCCCTCGCGGACACCGACCCCGCCGTGCAGATGGATGCCCTGGATCACCTCGTCGCCCGGGGTGGGGAGCGGATCGGCACCACGCTGATCGCGCTGCTCGGAACCGCCGACTCGTTCAGGTACCATGTCATCCGGGCGCTGGGCCGCCTGGGCCTGCCCGGCGCCTCCGGCCCGCTCCAGGCGCTGTTCGCCGTCGCACCGCTGCACGAACAGATCGAGATCGTCACCGCCCTTTCCCGGATCCCCAGCGAAGCGGCCCGGAGCTTCCTCACCGAGTGCATCCACCATTCGGAGCTCGAGGTCCGCCGGGTCGCGGCGCAGGGACTGGCCCGCCAGGCCCGTCCGGGCGAGCTGGAGATGTTCCAGGCCCTCGCCACCAATCCCGATTGGGTCATCCGGACCGAGGCGGCCCGGGCGCTGGGGCGGCTGGAGCAGCCCGAGGGCCGGAAATCGCTGCTCGACCTGGCCCGGGACCTGGAGCCGACAGTGGCACGCACGGCGCGGGCGGCGCTCGCCGGCCGCACATGACCGCTTGCACCGAGGCCGACTGGAAGCTGCTCACCGATCTGGTGGCGGAGCGCTTCGGCCTCTCGTTCAACGACAGCCGCCGGGAAATCCTGGAGTCCCGGCTCCGGCCCCGGCTCGACCACCTGCATCTCGGCGATATCCGCGAGTACTACCACTACCTCCGCGTCCACCCCGGCCGCGAAGACGAGTTCGCCGAGCTGGCCCGCCGCATCACCAACAACGAGACCTACTTCTTCCGGGAGCCGGCCCAGCTGGACGCGGTCGTCGACCGCATCGTGCCCGAGCTGGCTCCGGAGCTGCGGAGCCGCCCGCTGCGTGTGCTCTCGGCGGCCTGCTCCTCCGGAGAAGAGCCCTACTCGCTGGCGGTGAAGCTGACGGATGCGGGGCTGGAGCTCTCGGGCGTGAAGTGGAGCATCGACGCCTGCGACCTCAACCCGGTGCGTCTGGAGCATGCCCGGCGGGCCACCTACGAGGGGCTGTCGCTCCGGGCCTGTGACGAGGACACCGTTCAACACTGCTTCCGTTCCGTAGACGGACGCTTCGAGCTGCGGGAGCGCTACCGGAAAAACGTCCGCTTCTTCCACGCCAACCTGGCCTCTCCGCTGGCCGGCATGGGCTGGGGCCGGTATGACATCGTGCTGTGCCGGAACATGCTGATCTACTTCTCGAACGAGGCCTTCGACCGGCTTATCGCCCGGTTCGCGGATCTGCTGCCGGCCGGCGGGTACCTGCTGCTGGGTCACTCCGAGTCGCTGTTCGAGCGGAGCACCGCATTCGAGGCTGTCCACTTCCCGCACGCGGTGTGCTACCGCCGGGTGGCGTCGCCATGATCCGGGTGTTCGTGGTGGACGACTCTCCCTTCGTGCGCAAGGCGCTGCGCCGGGTGCTGGGTGGAAAACCCGACATCCGGGTCGTGGGCGAGGCCGCCAACGGCGATGACGCGCTGGCGCGCATTGCGGGGGCGGATGTCGACGTGGTCACCCTGGACGTGGAGATGCAGGGGCTGAGCGGGCTGGAAGTGCTGCGCCAGCTCCTCGCCGGCCAGCCCGGGCTCCGGGTCATCATGCTCTCCGCCCACACCCGGCAGGGCGCCGAGTCCTCGCTGGAGGCGCTGGCGGCGGGCGCCGCGGACTTCATCGACAAGCAGAGCCTCAACTTCATGGATCTCGATGCGCTGGACCGCGAGCTGGTCCAGCGGGTACGCTCGCTGGGCGGCGGCGCGCCGCCGCAGAAGGCGTCCCCCGCACCGGTCCCCGAGCTGCCGGGTCTGGAGCGGACCGAGCTGTGTGTCATCGGGGCCTCGACCGGCGGGCCGGTGGCAATTCAATCGATACTGGAGCGTCTCCCCGCCGATTTCCCCGTGCCGATCGTCGTGGTGCAGCACATGCCGCCCGGCTTCACCCGCGCTTTTGCGGCCCGGCTCAACACCCTGTGCCGGCTGCAGGTCTCCGAGGCGGTTGACGGGGTCCGCCTGGAGCGGGGCCGGGTGCTCATCGCTCCTGCCGGCTGGCACCTCCGCCTCACCCGCTCGCTCGTGGTGGCCCTCTCCACCGATCCCAACGGCATGCGGCACGTCCCCAGCGTGGACGTGCTGTTCAAGTCCGCCGCGCGCGCCCGGCCCGGCCGGACGCTCGGCGTCCTCCTCACCGGGATGGGCGACGACGGCGCGGAAGGGATGGCGGTGATCCGGGCCGGCGGCGGCATTGCCATCGCGGAGAGTGAGAGCACCTGCGCCGTGTACGGAATGCCGCGAGTCGCGGTGGAGCGCGGGGCCACCAGCGCCGTCCTGCCCCTGCCCGCGATTGCGGAGATGTTGTGCGGACTTCAGGTGGAGGCCAAGAAGCCAGTGGTGGGTAGGGGCGGCGCGCCTGCTCCGCCCACCAGGGGTAGGGGCGGAGCTCCGCTCCGCCCGGACTGAAGGATTGTGGATAGGGGCCGGGCTCCCGCGCCGCCTAAGCTCACCGTTGATTTCCACCCGGGTACCGGCGCCCTCCCCCTCCGCCCACCGAAGCCGCTGCTCCACTCTCCGGCTGGATGCTGATCGCGTAGCGGTGGAGCTCCGCTCCGCCGCATGGGTTCACAGTAGCGTTCCCCGCAGCACCAGCAGGCCGACGCTGAAGTAGATCACCAGTCCGGTCACGTCCACCAGGGTCGCCACGAATGGTGCCGAGGCGCTGGCCGGGTCGAAGCCGATCCGGCGGAGGATGAAGGGCAGCATCGACCCCGCGAGCGATCCGAACAACACCACGCCGACCAGCGCGAGTCCCACCGTCACGGCCACCAGCGTGTGGTGATCGCCGTAGTCATACCAGCCCAGGCTCTGCCACAGCTGGATCCGCAGGAACCCGATCGATCCCAGAATGCTGCCCAGCGCCAGCCCCGCCGGAATCTCCCGCGCCGCCACCCGCCACCAGTGGCCCAGCGAGACTTCCTTGAGGGCCATGGCCCGGATGATCAGCGACGTGGCTTGGCTGCCCGAGTTGCCACCCGAGCTGATGATGAGCGGGATGAACAGGGCGAGCACCACGGCCCTGCTGATCTCGTGCTCGAAATGTCCCATCGCCGTGGCGGTCAGCATCTCCCCCAGGAAGAGGGCCGCCAGCCAGCCGGCCCGCTTGCGAACCATCCGGAACAGGCCGATCTCCATGTACGGCTCCTCGATGGCCTGCATGCCGCCCATCTTCTGCACGTCCTCGGTCTGCTCGCTGATCATCGTGTCGATGATGTCGTCCACCGTCACGATGCCGAGAATGTGGTGATCGTCGTCCAGGACGGGGATGGCGAGGAGGTTGTACTTCGAGATCAGCCGCGCGACCTCTTCCCGGTCGACAAAGGGGGTGACGCTGACCGGCTTCCTTCCTTCCCCAATCTCGGTCACCGGGGTATCCGATTCAGCCATCACGACCTCGCGGAGCGAGATCACCCGGTCGAGGCGCTGCTTCTCATCCACGACATAGATGGCGTAGACGGTCTCCTTGGCGCTGCCTTCACGGACGACGTGGAGGCGTACCTGGAGGGCCGTCCACGAGGATGGGACGGCCAGAAACTCGGTTGTCATGATGCCACCCGCGCTCTGGGGCGGATAGCTCATGAGCTGCCGCAGCTGGTTGCGGGTCGGGGCGTCGAGGACGTGCAGCAGGCGGGCCCGGTCGGCTTCCTTCAAACTGCGGAACAGCCGCACCTGCTGGTCCGCCGACATCGCCTGCACCAGGGGGATCGCGACCTCATCGGGCATTCGCTCGATGACCTCGCCCTTCGCCTCCAGGAGAGGTTCGTCCAGCACCTGCACCGCGAGGTGGAAGGGGATCTCGGTGACGACCTTGGCCGCGGCCTCATGGGCCAGGCCGTTCAGCGCCTCGGCGATGTCGGCGGGCAGCAGGTCCGAGCAGGCGGCGATCAAATCCTCGGGATCGCCGGTCAGCAGGTACAAGAGCTCGCCCGGGGGCGGCGTGGGACGGGAAGGCACGGACCCTCCGGGGTAAAGAGTGATGGAGTGAGGAGTGAGGAGATGGGTAGCCGCTACCCATCCTCGCTCCTCACTTCCTGATCAATCCACCTCAGATACGCCTCGTGCCCGGCGACGATCGGGGTGGCGACGACTTCGGGCACTTCGTAGGGATGGAGACTCCGGATCAGGGACTCCAGAGCCTGGTAGCGATCACGGGTGGTCTTCAGGTGGCAGTACCACTCGGTCGCGTGCTCCAGCGCGCCCTGCCAATGGTAGGTGCTGTGGATGGGGCCCTCCACCTGCGCGCAGGCGGCGAGTCGCTCGCGGACCGCCGCCTCGGCGATGCGGGCGGCTTGCGCCTCACCCGGCAGGGTGGTTGTGACGAGGAGGTGCACGGCGGTCGGCTGGTGTTCCCTCGTCATGCGACCCTCCACGAACGACGCGGGGCATCCGGATCGACCTCCCGTATGCCCCGTTCCCCGTTCCTGTTCTACCGTTCCCCGCTCAGGAGGGAATCTTGGTGTCGTCCCCGGTCTTGCCGTCCTTGATAGGGACGATGGCCGTCCGCCAGCCGCTCTTGAAGGTGACCACGAGACGGTTGCCCAGCGGGTCCGCGGAGATCTCGGTGATGTCCTGCCCGAATTTGTTCCGGGCGTAGGTCATCGCGATCTCCGCTTGGGCCTCCGGCCCCGAGTTGTAGGGCCGCGCGAACTCCCGCCCGATCGCCACGGCGACCGCCTGCTCATGTCCGTAGCGGGCGTACTGGTCGGCCGGAATCAGGCCGGCTTGGCTGGTCACGTGAGGAGTGAACTGATAGTCGCGGCAGCCCGCGAGCCCGCTCAGCAGGCCGGCGGCGACGAGAAAGGAAAATCGGGCAGTACGCTCGCGCATATACTATGAAGGCCCTCTCCGGGTCGCCCGAAGCTACTAGATTGCGGTGACCATGCGCAACTCTTCGACCCGCCGGGTGCGGCGGGTTCTCCTCATCCTTCTCCTGCTGCCCGCGGCAGGGCTCCGGGCGCAGTCTGCCGGGCTCGGGGCGTTGGCGACCGCCGCCGACAGCGGCCCGCTGCTGCAGGCCGACTCGAGCCCGGCGGTGTCCATGCCGCCGCTCGGCCTCACCGGCGGGCCAACCCAGGTTGGGCTGCCATATGTGGGCGTCGGCTTCGGTGTGGTCGCCCTGTCGTCCCTGGTTGACGAGCGGTTGCGCAACGATCTGCAGGCCCATCGGAGTGCCGGGGCAGACGATGTCGCAAGCGTGTTCCGGCGGATGGGCCAGCCCGAGGTCTATGCCACCGTGGGCCTGGGGACTCTCGCCGTCGGCCTGGTCTCGGGCAACGACCGGATCACCCGCGCCGGCGGGCGCATCACGGCCAGCCTGCTGGCGGCCGGCCTGGTAAGCAGCTCGTTCAAGGAAGTGGTGGGGCGCCGTCGTCCCAACGCCGGTGTGGAGCCCGGATCGTTCAGCCCGTTCTCGGGCCGGACCTCGTGGCCCTCCGGGCACGCCACGATGGCCTTTGCCCTCGCCGCATCGGTATCGGACGAGATCCACAGCACCCCGGTCGCGGTGGGACTGTATGGTGCGGCAGCGCTCACCGGCTGGTCCCGGGTCAATGACAACAAGCACTGGTTGAGCGACGTGCTCGCCGGCGCCGCCATCGGCATCACCAGCGCCAAGGTGATGAGCGGTCGGTGGCGGGTGCTGGGCCTCACCGCGCCGAGATTCCTGCTCGAGCCCAACGGGGTGGGGGTGAGTCTGCAGTTTTGAGGGGAACGGGGAATGGGGAACGGAAGGATCTTCAGCCCCGTTCCCCGTTCCCCGTTCCCCGTTCCCCGTTCCCTGTTCCCCGTTCCCCGTTCCCTGTTCCCTGTTCCCTGTTCCCCGCAGTTACGCCGCCATCGGCTCCTCTATCCAGATGTATTCCGGGTCGATTACGCCCGTGGCTTCGTCGCGGATGTGCCAGGGCATGCCGGAGACATCGAGCAGGGCCATGAACGGATCGGGGTCGAACTGCTCGGGCGACATCACGCCCGTCCCCGACCACTCGCCAGTGGCCATCAGCCGGGCCGCGATCACGGGCGGCACGCCGGTCTGATACGCCGTGGCCTGCACCCCCAGGTCCCGATTGCTGTCGTCCTGGCTGGTGACGTTGTAGATGTAGAATGACCGCTCCACACCATCGCGGATTCCGCGGGCCAGCGTGCCCACGCAGGTCTTCCCCGACAGGCGACCGGCCAGGTTCTTCGGCTCGGGCAACATGGCAACCACCAGATCCCGGGGCGAGATCTCGATATCCCCGACCCGGACCTTCTGCTTGCCGTGCAGGCCGAGATCCCGGAGGACCTTGAGGCTCCGCCAGGTCGTGTCGTCCAGGCAGAGTTTGAAGTCCGCCACCCGCACCTCCGGGATGAACATCGGCAGGGTGCGCGACTCCTCGTGGTCCACGTAGTAAGTGTTGAGGATGCCCAGCTCCGGGAAGTTGAACGGCTCGAAGCCGGAGAGTGGCTCCTCGAGGCGGTACTGTCCGTCCCGCCACGAAACGGCCCCGCAGGTGCATTCGTCGATGAACACCCAGGGGCTGAAGGTAGCGAGAAAGCCGGAATGACCCTCGCACACCGAGTTGTCGCCGTCGCGGACGTGCAGCCCCTCCACCTGGTCCAGCAGGTGCTTGGCGGCGTAGGCCGCATACACGTTGCTGGTCCCCGGGTCGGCGCCCATGCCGAGCAGAGCCAAACGGCCGGCCGCCCTGAACTCTGCGTCCAGCGCGAACTGGTCCGGCAGCTTCGGGGTGCCGTCGTTCTCGGCGCCACCACTGGCCAGGTCGATGTAGTTGGCGCCCGCGTCGAGGCAGGCCCGCATCACCGTCAGATTGGTGGCCGGGAGAGCGGCGTTGAGCAGAATGGTAGTATCGGTGTCACGGATGGCACGGGCCACCGCGTTCCGGTCGCCCGCATTCAGCGTCAGGGCCCGCACGTTGGCGCGCCCAATCCGGTCGGCCAGTTGGCGGGCACGGCCGGGCACGGCATCGGCGATGACGAGCTGCTCGCACATCGCCTCCTGCGCGAATTTGAGGGCGGACACGGTCCCCACCGCGCCACTGCCCAACACCAGGACTTTCACAAACTCCTCTTTTCATTGTGAAGCGGGCCTCGGTCTGGTGCCCGTTCGAACCGACGCCGGTCGGCTCCCCAGGGCTACCTCGCCCCCCCCGCTGACAGGGGTCGCAACTCAAGGGTGCTGTCAGTTGCGAGATCGGACCCTCCGAGGATTCGGAGGATTCAAACACGCCCCCCGCGGATGCAGGGGCCGCAAGACCAGTCTGGCTCTCGCCCTGCTGTCTGTCCACCCCCCGTCAATTGGTCTCGCAGATTGGCGTTCGGGGGTTGACTCTTACCGGAGCGGGGCATCGGCAAGGCGACCAACGACTTAATCACCGGCTCCGACCCGAAGATAGACCGACGCAACATGACCGATTACCGGGCAGTTGCCTGTTGCAGCGCCGCCGACACGCAGCCGCGGGGACTGGAGCCTGTCTCGCCAACCAACGATACTCGATGCAGGAAAGACGAGGCTCGAGACACGCCGGGGGAGAACCACTCATGGGTCAAGCGCCGCGGAAGTCCGCTCCACACAGCCCGAAACTCGTCGGCGGCAGCTCGATGAAGACCGATTCGGCCGCACGAGGTCCGGTGCTGGTGGTTGACGACGACGTGGACATCACCCGTTTCATTGGAGCGGTGCTCTCCAGCCGCGGAGTCCCCAACGTTTCCGCCTTCGATCCTGTCCAGGGTTTCGCCATCGCCCAGCGACAGCACCCGCGACTGATTCTGGTGGATTGGCACATGCCGGCCGGTGGCGGGGCGCTGCTGCTCCGGCAGCTCCGCGAGAACGCCGGGACAGCCCAGATCCCGATCATCGTCGTCACCACTGACAGCGCCCCCAATCTGCCGGCGGAGGCCGCCGCCCTGGGCGCCAGGAGTCTCATCCACAAGCCGCTCGATCCCGATCGCCTGGTCGAGGCGATCGGGGAGTACGTCCGCTAGCGGTATCTTGTTCCCGGCCGTTCCCGGCGGCATTGTTCCCTGCGATGCCCGTGCAGCCGCTCACGCCCAATCTGTCGCCCCGCATCAAGGTGTGGCTCGCCTGGAAGGGCGGGTTCCTGATGGGCCCGAACTACTTCCGGTTCCTGGAATCCGTGGACGAGACGGGTACCATCCGTGAGGCCGGCCGAGCCGTCGGCTGGAGCTATCGGACCTGTCTCAACCGGATCCGCAAAATGGAAAGTGTCCTGGGTGGACGGGTCCTGATCACCTCCCGGGGCGGGGTTTCCCACGGTAGTGCGACGCTCACGCCCGAAGCCCGCTACCTGGTTCAGCTGTTCGGAAAGTGGCGAACCGACATGCACCGCCTCTCTGACACCGCCTTCCGCCGGGCGGCCCGCAGACGGTAGTCATCAGGAGTCTTGCAGTCCTCTAAGTCACCTTATATATCCCTGATCACATCTGTACAGGGATTACAAGGGTGCGT
This sequence comes from Gemmatimonadales bacterium, assembly GCA_036555275.1. Classification (GTDB taxonomy): domain Bacteria; phylum Gemmatimonadota; class Gemmatimonadetes; order Gemmatimonadales; family GWC2-71-9; genus JADJOM01. The sequence goes on from DATBLR010000075.1 coordinate 23,412, forward strand.
CGGTCGGCCCCTCGAGGCCTTCTCTTTCCGTTCGTTCTGCTGGTTGCTGCCGCGCCTCTGGCGGGCCAGCAAACGCTTACGGTCTTCGCTGCCGCTTCGCTGACCGAGGCCTTTTCCGCTCTTGGCGCGCGCTTCGAGGCGGAGCATCCCGGGACAGCGGTGCGCTTCAACTTCGCCGGTAGCCAGATACTCGTCACTCAGATCGAGCAGGGTGCCCGGGCGGATGTGTTCGCCTCCGCCGACCAGCGGTGGATGCGATATGCCGCTGACCGCGGCCTGCTCGTGGGGGGCGCGGCGGTCTTCGCACGCAATCGCCTGGTGGTCCTCATTCCCCGCTCCAATCCCGGCCGTGTCCAGCGGCTGCAGGATCTTGGCAGACCGGGGGTGAAGGTCGTGCTGGCCGGCAGACAGGTCCCCGCCGGTGGCTACAGCAGGGAGGCGCTCCGGCGGCTCGGCGAGGCGCCGGGATTCCCCGCCGACTTCGATGTCCGAGTGCAGGCGAATCTGGTTTCCGAGGAGGAGAATGTCCGCGCCGTAGCCGCGAAGGTGCAGCTGGCGGAAGCCGATGCCGGCATCGTCTACCGCACCGACGTCACTCGGGATGTGGCGTCCGGGGTTCTGCAGCTCGAGATCCCCGATCCATACGGTCCGATCGCAGAATATCCTGTCGCCGCCGTCGTCGACGGACAGGTCGAGCTGGCCCGCACCTTCATCGATCTGGTCCTGAGTCCGTCCGGCCAGGCTGTCCTCGCCGAGCGTGGATTCATGGCGGCCGGCGGGACGACGCCCCGGTGACACGACCGTCCTGGCGTCACCCCGCGCGCGAGGCGCTCTGCCGGCTGATTGTACTCGGCCTTGCGGCGGTTCTCGCGGCTCTCTTGGCGTTGCCGCTGCTCTCGCTGCTGGTGCGGGTGCCGATCGCAACCCTGCTTGCGGAGGTCGGCGAGCCTCCGGTGCGCGAGGCGCTGTGGCTCAGTCTCAGGACCAGCCTGGCGGCCACCGCGCTCGCGGCCCTGCTCGGGCTGCCCATGGCGCACCTCCTCGCTACCCGCCGATTCCCGGGCAAAGCCGCGCTCGAAGTGCTGCTCGACCTGCCGCTTGTGCTTCCTCCCACCGTGGCGGGCTTCGCCCTGCTGATGGCCTTCGGGCGGGCCGGGCTGGTCGGGAGAGCCCTCAGCGTGATGGGCATCTCCCTCCCGTTCACCACCGCGGGTGCCGTGCTGGCCCAGCTGTTCATGTCGGTCCCTCTGTTCATCGTCGCGGCGCGGGCGGGTCTGACAGCGGTAAGTTCGCGCTACCTGGACGCGGCAGCCACCCTTCGCGCCAGCCGAGCCTACACGTTCTGGAGGGTGCGGTTGCCCCTGGCCTTGCCAAACATCGTGGCCGGGTTGGGCCTGTGCTGGGCGCGGGCGCTGGGGGAATTCGGCGCCACCATCACCTTCGCCGGCAACCTGGCCGGGAGGACCCGGACCATGCCGCTCGCCGTGTACCTGGAGCTGCAACAGAACCTGGGCGCGGCGGCGACGCTCTCCCTCCTGCTCGTCATCATGGCCAGCGTGCTGCTGGTCGCGATGCGGCAGGCCGGCCTCGGTCTCTTCGCCCCGCTCCATGCTGCGCGCCGAGCTGACTAAGCAATTGGGAGGCTTCTCCCTCGATTGCACGATCGAGGCGGAGCCTGGGCGTACCCTGGTGCTGGTGGGTGAGAGCGGGTCCGGGAAGACCACCGTGCTTCGGCTGCTCGCCGGGCTGCTGCAGCCCGATGCCGGCCACATCGCGTCGGGGGGCCAGGTCTGGTGCGATACCCGCACGGGCAAGCTGAGCCCGCCCGAGGACCGCCCGATCGGCTATGTGCCGCAGGACTACGCGCTGTTTCCGCACCTCAGCGTGCTGGAGAACGTAGCCTTCGGCCTCCGGGCAACCGGTGCGCACCGGCGGGAGGCGCACGCCCAGGCGCGGGACGTGATCAGGCGGTTCGGGATCGAAGCGCTTGCCGGGCGGACCCCCGCCCAGCTGTCGGGCGGGCAGCAGCAGCGGGTTGCGCTCGCGCGGGCGCTCGCCCTCGAGCCGGAAGTGCTGCTTCTGGACGAGCCGCTCGCGGCGCTGGATGCAGAGACCCGGAACACGGTCCGGGGCGAGCTGCGCCGGCTGCTCGCCAGCCTGCCCTGTGTGACGGTTTTCGTGACCCATGCTCCGCTCGAGGCGCTGGTCTTCGGGGACCGGATCGCGGTCCTGGAGCACGGGCGGGTCGCGCAGGTGGGGGATCAGATGACACTCCTGCGCCAGCCTCGCTCGCGCTACGTCGCCACCCTGGTGGGACTGAATCTCCTGCCGGGCCGAGTGCGCGCCCGTGACCCCGGCGGCGCCGTGACACTGGAGACGCCTCGCGGTCTCATCACGGTCATGGACGCGGCACCTGGCGACCAGCTGTTCGTCGCGGTGAGCCCCGAGCAGGTGTTCCTGTCGCTCGAGCCTCCGGAGGGGAGCGCGCGCAACGTGTTCGTCGGAGCGGTCGAAGAACTGGTCCCGGAACCGCCCTTTGGCGACCGGATCCGGGTCGTGCTGGGGCCCGATCCGCCGTTCTTCGTGGAGATCACCGCCGCTGCGGCGCGCCAGCTGCAGCTCGCCGTCGGCCGCCGGGTTTACGCTGCCTTCAAGGCGACCAGCGTCGCCGCCTACGCCTGATCGAAGACTTCGGGGCCTGGCTTCCAGGGCTACCGGATTGGTACTCAGCCGGCCAGCTTTTGGGCGTCCCTTTCCCACCAGCCGGAGACCCGCCTGCAGCAGCTGCTCACCGTCGCCGAGGCAGCCCACCTTCTGCACCTGAACGTCAAGCGGGTGCAGGCGCTCGCTCGGGAGGGGAAGCTGCCGGCGACCCGGGTGGGGCGCAAATGGCTGTTCCCCCGGGACCAGATCGAGGCGCTGCTGGGCGCCAAGGCCGGCGCACCGCGGGGAGTGGAATTGAGCGCCCGCAACCAGCTGCGCTGCCGGATCACCGCCCTGGTAATCGAAGGACTGATGTGCGAGGTGCGGCTGGACATCGCGGGCCAGGAGCTGGTCGCAGTGATCACCCGTTCCTCCGCCGAGCGACTCAAGCTCAGCGTCGGCGATGAGGTCCTGGCGGTGGTCAAGTCCACCGAAGTGATGATCGGCCGTGAGTGATCTGCTCCGGATCGTGCTGAGCGTGGCGGGTGCGGCCACCCTGTGCGCGGTGCTGCTGGGGCTGCCGCTGGCCCTTCTGCTCGGGCGGCTGAGCTTTCGGGGCAAATCGCTGCTCCAGGCTCTCATTGCCGTTCCACTCGTGTTTCCCGCCACCCTGCTCGGCTACTACGCCGTGGTACTCAGCCGCCAGGGGTACTTCCGCCCCCTTCTGGCCCGCCTGCATGTGGTGCCCGCGTTCGACTGGAAGCTGGCCCTGTTCACGGCGGGGCTGGGCGCGCTGGCGATCTTCGTCCGGGTGGCGCAGACCGACTTCGCCCGGGTGGATCGCCGGCTGGAACAGGCCGCCCGCACCCTGGGCCGCTCGGATCTGAGCGTCATCTGGGCCGTGACGCTGCCGCTTGGCTGGCGTGGGGTGGTGGCGGGCACCATGCTCGCGTTCTGCCGCGCGGGGGGAGAGTTCGCGCTTACGCTGTTGGTGGCCAGGACGGTGCCGGGCGGCTACGGGTTCTCTCCCATCCCGCGCGACGGCGTGGCACAGCTCGGGGTGGTCATGCTCTGCTCGGTGCTGGTCTTTAGTCTGGTCGCGAGCCGGCTCACTCGCGCGGTCGGGTAGCCGCATGCTGTCCGTCGAGCTGCTCAAGCACCTTCCCGGGTTCACTCTCGATGTCCGCTGGCAGGCACGCGAGGGCGTGGTGGCGCTGTTCGGGCCCTCCGGTTCCGGCAAGACCCTGACCTTGCACTGCATGGCCGGCCTGGTTCAGCCGGACGGCGGCCACGTGAGCGTGGGCGGGCGCATTCTATATGACTCGGTGCGTGGCGTCCGTCAGCCGATCCGGGACCGCCGCGTCGGCGTGGTCTTCCAGGGCTACGCGCTCTTCCCGCACCTCACCGTGGCACAGAACCTCGCCTTCGGGCTCGATCGGCTCCCTTCGGCGCAGCGGCGCAAGCGCACCGGCGAGCTGCTCGAGCGACTGCGTCTGGATGAAGTTCGTCGGCTCAAGCCGCGGTCTCTCTCGGCGGGACAGCAGCAGCGGGTCGCCCTGGGCCGGGCGCTGGCCCAGGATCCCGATCTGCTGCTGCTCGACGAGCCGCTCTCCGCTCTGGACGGCCCCGCCCGGCGGGCCCTGCGTGACGACCTGGCCGGCATGCTCCGCGGCTTCGGCACGACGGCGGTGCTGGTGACCCACGACCTTGCCGAGGCCTGTCACCTGGCCGATCAGCTGGTGGTATACGACCGGGGCCAGGTCCTGCAGGCCGGCGTCAAGGCGGACGTCCTCTCCCGTCCCGCATCGGTGGCGGTGGCGCAGGTGCTTGGCATTCGCAACATCCTCGAAGGGGAACTGCTCGAGGCGGGGCGGGGAACTGTCCGGCTGGCATGGCGTGGTCACGAGCTAGTCGCGGAGTGTGAATCCGGGCGAGGCGACCTGCCGCGGCCCGGGGGACGGATCGCCTTCTACATCCGGCCGGAGCACGTCCACCTGCTCCGCAAGGACCGACCGGCCGCAGAGGCCGGTCGGCGCACCAATCTGATCCGGGGCGTCATCACCGGCGAGACCGACCTGGGCGCGGTCGTGCTCCTGCGTTTCCGGGTGGAGGGAGACGGACCGGATCCGCCGAGCGGTTACGATCTGGAGATCGAGGTGGCGAGGCTGGTGCACGAGAAGCTCTGCGTGCACTACGACCGGCAGTGGGAGGCCACGGTACAGCCCGGGGCCGTGCAACTGCTCCCCAATCCGCCAGGGTAGCCGTCAGAGCCCCGCGTCGGCCACCCGGAGACGCACCAGCCGATAGACGTTGCGGCTATGCCGCCGGTCGTCGGGGACGACCAGCCGAAACGGGCCGCGATCGGGCGCAAGCGCCTCGCCGTTCCGTTCCCAGGCCACCAGCACCCGACAGTTGCCGTAGTCGGGGTGTAATTCCCCCAGGCTGAACACGGCCTGGTAGCCGTCGGCCCCCTGGGCCACGACGACCTTCCGCATCAAATCGCCCCGGCGGGTGCTGTCGACGGCGATCCCGACGTGCTGCAGCAGGCTCCACAGAGCGATACCCCGATACAGCCCGACGTCCTCGGCCCGGCCACCCCCGGTGGCGGTGTCCGCGGGCAGGCCCGAGAGATCCGCGATGCTATGTGCGCCGGGCCGCTGCACTCCTCCGGCGATCTCCAGTGCAGGGGCTTGTGCCAGGGTCGTGGCGGGGAGGAGCAGAGCCAGGCAAACGGGCGGGATCCATCGCATCGAGGGCCTCCAGAGTGGCGATAGGCAGAGCATTGCCTATCGGCGGATCGGGGCGTAAGATTGCCGCGTTGCTCCACCCTCCGTCAACCCCTATAACCGGCGAGCCAGCATGTCCCGCTTCCCGTCCCTCCCCGCCGCGCCTAGGGCGCTCGCTCTCCTCATCATCGTTGCGCAGGCCCTCGCAGCCCAGGCCCCTGGCATACGCGACACGACCGAGGCGGATTCCAGCCGAGTCTTCAAGCTGGGCGAAATCGAGGTGGTCGTCGCCCGCCAGAACCCGTCACCAATCGTCGCCGATGCAATCGGCGTGCGCGATCTCAGGCTGTACCACCGGACTGATCTCGCTCAGGGTTTGGGGCTGATTCCGGGGGTCTCGGTTTCCGCCGTTGGTCCACGGAACGAGGCTGGAGTATTCGTTCGCGGCTACGACCTGCGGCAGGTACCCCTCCTGGTCGACGGAATTCCGGTCTACGTGCCTTACGACGGGTATGTGGATCTGGGCCGGTTCACTACCTACGACGTGGGCTCCCTGCAGGTAAGCAAGGGTGCGAGCTCGGTCCTGCTCGGGCCGAACGCTCTGGGTGGAGCGCTGAACGTCGTGAGTCGGCGGCCGGCGGCGGCCCTTGAGCTGGCTGGCGGCACAGGCCTGTTTACGGCGGGCGGCCGGGAGGCTTGGCTCAACGCAGGCACCCGGCAGAGTCGCTGGTACGTGCAAGGATCGGGGTCCTACCTCACGCAGGATGCATTCCGGCTTCCAGACGGATTCCGGCCGGTTACGACCGAGGACGGGGGCAACCGGCAGAATTCATACCGTACCGACTGGCGCGCCAGCGCCAAACTGGGCCTCACACCACGCGCCACCGACGAATACGCTCTGGTGGTTGCATGGCAGGACGGAGAGAAGGGCAACCCACCGTACTCCGGCCCGGATCCGGCCCAGTTGTCCCGGGCCCGATTCTGGCGGTGGCCCGAATGGAACAAACGCAGCGTGTCGCTGCTCAGCCAGACCGCGCTTTCCGAGCGGGTGGTGGTGAAGGGCCGGGGTTACTATGATCGCTTTGACAACATTCTCGACAGCTACGACGACACCACCTACACCGCACAGACCAGGCCATTCGCTTTCCACAGCGTCTATCAGGACGACACCTGGGGCGGCTCGGGCCAGGTGAGCGTCGCTGCACAGGCCAGCCACGTCATCGGCCTGGCCGTGCATGCGAAGCTCGACCGACACCAGGAGCACAATCGCGGTGAGCCCATCCGGACCTACCGGGACCGCACGCTGTCGGTGGGGATCGAAGACTCCTGGCGGGTGAGCCGTCGGGTCACGCTCGTGCCAGGGGTAAGCTACGACCATCGGCGGGGGCTCGAAGCGGACGACTTTGTCGGGGGTCAGGTTCTTTCAGCCGATGTCAGCGCAAGCGGGTCCCTGAATCCGCAGCTGGTGGCGCTGGTGGATATCGGTCCGGGCCGCTTGCAGGCGAGCGTGAGCCGGAAGTCGCGCTTTCCGACCATCAAGGACCGGTATTCCTACCGTCTTGGGTCAGCGATCCCCAACCCGGATCTCACGGCCGAGCGGGTGACTCACCTCGTCCTCGACTACGCGGCGACTCCAATTCGGGGCCTCTCCATTCGGGCCGCGGGATACTACAGTCGGATCGAGGATTTGATCAGCCAGGTCGACAGCGTTGCGACCGATTCGACTGGCCGTCCACTGTTCCAGTTGCAGAACGTCGGCGATGCCCGGTTCGTTGGCTTCGAAGTGGGTGTTGATCTGCAGCCGATCCACTCCACACGGATGGGTACCAGCTACGCGTGGATCGATCGCAGAAACCTCACGAACCCCGATATCCACCTGCTCGACGTGCCCAAGGCGCGCTTCCAGGTCTTCGGGGAGGTCGCGCCGGTCCGCCTCGTCACTGTCCTGGCACGCCTGGAGTGGAACAGCAGCCGCTTCGTGACCAGCCAGGGGTTCACGGTCGACCCGTTCACCGTGGTCGACGCGAGGGCGAGTGTGGGTCCGTTCGGCGGAGCCACGGTGGAGGGAGGTATCACCAATCTGTTCGACAGGGAGTATTACCTTGCTAACGGGTTCCCCGATCCCGGCCGCACGGTGTTCGTCGGCGTCCGCTGGAGTACCGCTGGTGCCCTGCCGTAGCGATGGTGTCCGCTGGGGCGTCATGGTGCGCCGAAGAGTCTCCGCCAGCTGCGGCCTTCCCGATGCCGGGAAGGCGTGATCGGTCACCCCTCCCATGAGCCGGCCCTGGTTACGTTCAGCGCGCGCCCTGGCCTGGCTCTGCCTGCTTCCCTCTTCACTCGGCGCGCAGGCGGCAAGGGACGTCATCCTCGCGACGACCACCAGCACGCAGGATACCGGTCTGCTCGACTCGCTGGTCCCCCGGTTCGAACAGCAGTGCGACTGCCGTGTGAAAACCATCGCGGTCGGGACCGGGCAAGCGCTCGCGCTCGGCGCGCGCGGCGAGGCGGACGTGGTGCTGGTTCATGCCCCCGCCCTGGAGCAGCGCTACGTTGCCGAGGGAGTGTTCATCAACCGGCGGCTGGTGATGAGCAACGATTTTGTCATCGTGGGTCCCTCCGCCGATCCAATCGGGCTGCGGAGTCTCAAGACCGTCAGGGAAGTCTTCAAGCGGCTGTCGAACGGACAGGCGCCGTTCGCCTCGAGGGCGGACAGCTCCGGTACCAACATCCTCGAGCTGAATCAGTGGCAGGCGGCTGGC
>DATBLR010000079.1:0-8640 GCA_036555275.1 Gemmatimonadales bacterium
GGGTTCTGCCGCTCGGCCAGCTCCACTTCGACCGGATTGCAGAACGGCTTGATATGGGCGAACCACTCGCCTGGAGTCCCCACCGCCTCGACCGGGGTGGCGTGGGGGGGAGGGGGGAGAGGGGCGGCTGCCCGCGGCTTATGGAAGAAGAGAAGTGCCCCACAGGCCGCGACATACGTTAGGCCGAGGGCGTACAACCGCCGGTGCATTTCGTCCCTCCGTCCGCTGGAACTCGCTGGAGACACCCATGAGGCAGCAAGCTGCGTTCCAGAGACGCGTGTGGCGTTCCGGCATGCACCGGCCCCCATACCGCATCCCTCCTGCCAGGGACGAGGCCACGAGGGATCTGGTTGAATGGCTCGGGATTGCCGAGGGTTCGCGAGCGTGGCGCAGCGGTTACGGCCGACGGTTCCCGACGGCAAAGGGGCGTCCGTCAAGGAGGGCGTCCGGGGGAGCGGCACGGGCGAGGTGGTTGCTGGGTGCCCGCCGACGCGGGACGCCACGAGCCGTCACGCGACGAAGCCCGCGAAACCGACGGGAGGTTCGCCAAGGGGAGATGGAGCCTCCTCGAAGCCGAGTGGGCTACTTCCAGAGCTCGCGAAGCCATGTCCAGAACTCGCGGAGCTGTCTCGAGGGCTGGCGGAGTCATCTCCAGAGCTCACGGAGCCATCTCGAGAGCTCGCGGAGCTATCTCGAGAGCTCGCGGAGTCATCTCGAGGGAGTGAGCCGGATCCAGACCGTCATTCTCGACAAGACCGGCACCCTGACCGAGGGCAAGCCGAACGTGACCGACGTGATCCCGGCGGAGGGGGTGACCGTCAATGAGGTACTGCAGAGCGCGGCCGGGCTGTCCAGCCAATCGACCCACCCCTGTCGCTCGCCATCATGACCTCGGCGTCCGCGCCCGGGCTCCCGGCGATTGTCCCGGCGGATCAGATCGTCAACGTGCCGGGGAAGGGCCTTCGGGGGTTAGTAGCCGGCGCGCCGGTTCTGGTGGGTAATGCCGCCCTCTTGAAGGAGTCGGGGATCGCGGTGTCCGCGTTCGACGCGGAGCGGGATCGGCTGGCCGCATCGGGCCGGTCGCTGGTCTACGTCGCCGCCGCCGGGCGACTGCTCGGCCTGATCGGCATCACCGACGCAGTGCGGCCAACGTCGTCGCAGGCGATCGCGGAGCTCAAGGCGATGGCCATCGAGCCGGTGCTGCTGAGCGGCGACCTGGAGGCGACAGCCAGGCGGGTCGCCGCCGAAGTGGGAATCAGCGAGGTGTTCGCGGAAGTGCGGCCAGACCAGAAAGCCGAGTACGTGAGGCGGATGCAGGAAGAGGGCCGCTTCACCGCCATGGTGAGAGACGGGGTGAACGATGCTCCCGCCCTTGCCCAGGCCGACATCGGGATCGCGATCGGCGCCGGCACCGACGTCGCGATTCAGGCCGCCCAGGTCGTGCTGATGCGCTCAGACCCGCTCGACATCGCCAGGGCCGTCCGACTGAGCAAGGCAACGGTTCGCAAGATGAAGCAGAATCTGGCCTGGGCCAGCGTGTACAATCTCCTCGCGATCCCGCTGGCCGCGGGAGTCTTCTATCGCCCGCTCGGGTGGTCGCTCCGCCCCGAGATCTCCGCATTGCTGATGTCGCTCTCGTCCATCATGGTGGCGCTGAATGCGGTCTCGCTGCGGCGGACGAAGCTCTGAGCAGCTCCCGCGAAGGCCGGGGGGCAGTCGGGACCATAAGGACGCTGGAGAACGAGATCCCGGATCTGGCCCGTCGGTGGCCGTAACGGCATTTTCACGTTGTCTTCGTCGGTTCTTACCGACTGGGAATGCACTCTCCCACTGGTCGCGCGCCATCAGGGCGCCTGGTGAGGGGAAGACCCGACAGGCATGACTGGTGACGGGCCACCGCCGGAGCGCACATGTTCCCCTTCCGAGACGACAATCCCCGCATCGGTCCGCCAATCACCACGGTCGCGCTCATCGCGACCAACGTCCTGGTGTGGACCCTGCTGCAGGGCATGGGCACTGAATCGGGCGTGACCCGCTCGGTGTGCAGCCTGGGACTGATCCCCTCCGCCCTGTTGGGTCATCTGCCGCCGGGAAGCACCGTCCCCATTGGCGAAGGCGTTACCTGTACCATCGGCGGCATCCCCCAATGGGCGACCCCGCTCACATCCATGTTCGCCCACGGCGGCTGGTTCCACCTCATCGGCAACATGTGGTTTCTGTGGCTGTTCGGCGACAACGTCGAAGACGTGATGGGGCACTCCCGCTACGTGGTGTTCTACCTGCTGTCGGGCCTGGCGGCGGCAGCGGCGCAGGTCGTGGCCGAACCCGGATCTTCCCTGCCTATGGTGGGAGCCTCCGGTGCGATCAGCGGGATCATGGGCGCCTACGTGATGCTCTTCCCGACGGTACGAGTCCACATGTGGGTGTTCCTCGGCTTTTTCATGACCCGGGCCGCCGTACCGGCCTACGTGATGCTGGGGTACTGGTTTCTGCTGCAGGTCATGGGAGGCAGCCTGAGCGCCCTGCAGGCCGAGGGTGGCGGGGTCGCCTTCATGGCGCATGTGGGCGGATTTCTCGCTGGCGCTATCCTGGTCCACCTCTTCAAGAGCCGGGCGCTGCTGGCCGAGCGCGAACGGCTGCTCTCCCCCTGGTAACCGGCCGGCCCGAGACTGACCCAGTACGCACTGATCACTCAGCCCTGCACCCTGAACCCTGGACCCTGAACCTGAACGCAGGGCCCTCGGCACTCGGTACGCGGTACTCGGTACTCGGTACTCGGTACTCGGTACTAGGTCCTCGGTACTCGGTACTCGGTACTCGGTACTCTTGGAAACGCCACCCGTCGATAGAACCTCCGCTTCGCCACCTCCGTGGCCAGCACGTACAGCACCGTGACACCCGACAGCACCCCAAGTACCCCGAGCGGCAGGGGCACAAACCCCAGGACGTTCATCGCTGGCAGGTATGGGATGGCAAACGCCAGCACGATCAGCGCCGCCGTGGAGGTCAACAGCAGGGTTCCTGGCCGGCTGCGATAGAATGGGCGCCCTGTCCTGACCACCAGCGCGATGACCAGCTCGGTCAGCAGCGATTCCACGAACCAGCCGGTCCGGAAGATCTCGGGTCCCGCCCGAAATACTCCCAGCAGCGCCACGAAGGTCAGGATGTCGAAGGCCGAGCTCAGCATCCCGAACTCGATCATGAAGTGCCCGATGAACCGGATGTCCCACCGGCGCGGGTGATCGACCAGCTCCGGATCCACACTGTCATCGGCGATCCCGATGGCCGGGATGTCGGACAGGAAGTTGTTGAGCAGGATCTGCCCCGGCAGGAGGGGCAGGAAGGGGAGGAACAGTGACGCGGCCGCCATGCTCAGCATGTTGCCCAGATTCGCGCTGGTCGTCGTCTGGACGTATTTGAGCGTGTTGGCGAAGGTCCGCCGGCCTTCGGCGATGCCGCCCCTGATGACATCCAGATCCCGCTCCAGCAGCACGAAGTCGGCGGCTTCCCGGGCCACGTCCACTGCCTGGTCGACCGACAGGCTGGTATCCGCCGCGTGCATGGCCGGCGCGTCGTTCACCCCGTCGCCCAGGAAACCCACGACGTGCCCGGTCTTCTTGAGGGCGAGGATGATGCGCTCCTTCTGATTCGGGTCCACCTCCGCGAACAGGTCCGTCCTCTCGGCGACATGCCACAGCGCTTCGTCGTGCAGGCGGTCGAGGTCTCCCCCGGTGAGGAGCCGATCCGCGCGCATGCCGACCAGACTCGCGACGTGCTGCGCCACCCGCTTGCTGTCGCCGGTGATGAGCTTGATCGCGACGCCCAGCCGGCCCAGGTCGGCGACCGCCGCGCCGACGCCCTCCTTGGGGCGATCCAGAAAGGTCAGAAACCCGGAGAAGGTGAGATCGCGCTCGTCCTGGCGGCTGTAGGTTGACTTCCGTTCCAGGTCCCGGGTCGCGACCGCCAGAACCCGGATGCCCTGGTCGGACCAGGCGTCGAACAGCTGCTGCAGTCGTTCGAGGCGCGACTGGTCCAGCAGGTGTCCGTCACGGCTCCGGCTGCACACCTCGATCATCTGGGCGAATGCGCCCTTGGCAATCAGGTGCACGCCCTGGGCGTCCTCCACGATCACACTCACCCGCTTCCGCACGAAATCGAACGGGATCTCCGCCAGTTTTTGCACTCCCGACAGATCCGGCTCGCGGCCGGCGAGGATCGCCTCATCGAGCGGGTTGGTTAGCCCGGTCTCGAGCGCGGCGTTCCGGGTTCCCAGGTCCACGACCTGTGCCGACGGCTGGCCGGCCTCGTCATACCCATCTCCCAGGTGAACCACGCCCTCCGTCAACGTACCGGTCTTGTCGGTGCACAACACGTCCATGCTGCCCAGGTTCTCGATGGCGTTGAGCCGGCGCACCAGGACCCCCCGCTGCGCCATTATCCTGGCCCCCCGGGCGAGGTTGAGGCTCAGAATGGCGGGGAGCAGCTCCGGGCTGAGCCCCACCGCGAGGGCCAGAGCGAAGAGCAGGGTCTCCACCGGGGGCCGGCCCCGGGACGCGTGGGCAACGAACACCACCGTCATCATGACCAGCATGGCGGTGGTGAGGAAATAGCCGAACCGGCGGGTACCGCGGTCGAATTCGGTTTCGGGCGGCCGGAGTGTCAGCCGATGCGCGATGGCTCCGAACTCGGTCGCCGTGCCGGTCCGGACCACGAGGCAACGCGCCGTGCCGCTCCGAACGTTGGTACCGAGAAAGACGCAGTTGGTGCGCTGCACCAGGGCTGCCGCCGGCGCGACCACCCCGGGCTTCTTCTCCACCGGGAAGCTCTCCCCGGTCAGCACCGCTTCGCTCACATAGAAGTCGGTGGCTTCAAGAATCACCCCGTCACCGGGGACCAGGCTTCCGGCCTGCAGCAGCACGATGTCCCCGGGCACCACGCTGGTGAGCGGCGTAGCTGTGGGACGACCGTCCCGAAGCACCGTGGCGCGCGTGACCAGCCGCGCCTGCAGCGCCGCCGCGGCGGTCTGGGCACTGTATTCCCGCGAATAGCTGATGCCGACGCTGGCCACGATGACCGCGAGCACGATGACCGCGTCCAGCCACTCGCGGGTGAGTATCGCAGCTCCGGCGGCGAAGATCAGCAACAGGAGGAGCGGGCTCCTCAGCTGGTTGAGCAGTACCCCGAGCCGGGAGAGCGGGCGCCGGGCGCGGAGCTCATTGGGCCCGTAGGTCAGCAGCCGCTCGGACGCAGCGGCGGAGGACAGGCCGTTCTCCGGGGCGTCGAGCCGCCGCGCCACCTCCAGGACTGGCAGGGCCCAGTAGCCTTCCGCGATCTCCGGCTGCGATTTCGGGAGGGGTCGGCTGACCAGCCGGCGCGAGATCCACCAGCCCGGGAGCATGGGGAGCCAGGAACTCAGCCCCCGGAAGAGCAGTGTCGCCGATAGCGCCGCCGCGATGGGTATCCCGGCCAGTCGAAGGGTCAGGACGGAGGCAGCGTCGAAGGTTCCGAGGCCCCCAGGAAGGACGCCAATCGTGCGGAACACGCTCGAGACGATGAAGCTGGCGAAAACCCCCGCGGGTGCTGCCGTGACGCCCAGGGCGCGAAGCAACACCCACAGGGTCGCCGCATCAAGGAGGATGACGGCCAGCTGGCACCCGCTCGCCTCGAGCAGCAGACCGGGCCGGCGTGCCAGCCCGGGATCCGCCTCGGCGAGCGCCTCGAGGGCGGTCCTGAGAGGTGGAAGGCGCGACAATCCCCTCGCCAGCCGCCCGCGACCTCGGCCGGACAGCGCCACGACCCCGAGCGCCAGCAGCGCGCCGAACAGCAGGATGACCACGGACAGCAGGACGATCAGCGCGGTGACCTGCCCGTGAATCGCCGCGATCGTGAGCCCCGCCGCCAGGCTCGCGACGAAGGCCGCCTGATTGGAGGCGATCGTGACAACCACGCTGGCCATCACCGCCCCACGCGGCATTCCCATCCGCTCCAGCGCGCGGGCGACGACGACCGTTCCGCTGATTCCGCCGGTCGGGAGGGTGTGGTCGACGAAGAGCTTGGCGAGGCTGAGCTTCGAGCCGGCCAGGATCGGAAGCGGAAACCGGGCTGCCCGGGCCACGGCCCGCCAGCTCTCGGACTGAGCGACGTAGGTTCCAGCCTGAACGGCGAAGGCGAGGAGGAGCCACCACGGTTCCGCCTGCTCCAAGAGGCGCACAAAATCACGCCCTTCAGAGAGGCGGAATCCGGCGGCGATCAGTACAGCTAGAAGCAGGAGGCCGAGAACCACCGAAAGGCGGCGCCAACTCCGCCGGCCCACATTCTTCTGGGCCGAGCTGTTTGCCGGCTCCTCACGTCTCATCTGCTGGCTCGGCCTCGATGAGCGTCATCCATGAAAGAGACCGAGTCGACGACATGGAGCAAGTATGCCGACCCCGAGAGAGAAGCGTCAAATCTGGTCACGGGCTGCAAAGCCCGAGCGGCCTTCCGGCATTTCGATGGCACCCGCAGATTCGCAACTGCACGTCGCCACCTCGCAGCCCTGTCATTTCCACGCTCGGAGGCTTTCTCATGCCTGCCTTTCGGCCATGTTGGACCCCACTGGTCGCGCTGGCCGCTTCTTCTCCGCTGACCCTGCAGGCCCAGCTCTCCGCGGAAGCCCGTCTCGCCCGCCAGGCCGACCTGGTCGCCGCGGACCGGGCCACGGCCGACACCGCGGTGCGCCTCGGCTTCGCAGAGGCCTTCCGCCTTGCCGCCGCGCCGGACCTGGTGCTCGTCTATCCGGGGGCTCCGGTGGTCGCCGGCCTGGACGCTGTGCGAGAAATGTTGGCCGGCCAGAGCGCGCTCCAGACCCTGACCATCCGCTGGGCGCCACTCCATGCTGAGGTTTCCGCGGATGGGGACTTCGGAGTCTCCTACGGCGTCACTGGCATAGTGGTATCGGACTCGGCCCCGACCCCGCCGCTCCGCTTCGGCAAGTATCTCTCGGCATGGCGGAATACCGCTGCAGGCTGGCGGCTGGCAGCCCATGTCCAGGTCGGGCTCCTTCCGGGCGCGGCGTATGTCGAACCCCACGGCGTCGAAGCCGCTCCTCTTCCGCCGCTCGCCGCCACCGGTGCCGTTGCCGCCTTTGCCCATGCCGATCTCGCCTTTGCGGCTCTCGCCGGCCGATCCGGAGCACCGGCCGCGTTCGCCGCCTACGCGGCGGCCGATGCCGTCACCTTTGCGGGCACCGGCGAGCTGGTGCGAGGGCCCGCCGCCATCAGGCGCTGGCTGACAGACGAGGCCCGATCCTCATGGGACTGGAGGCCGGTGGCGGCTGGTGGATCCGCCCGGGGCGACCTGGGCTACACGGTCGGGGAGTCGGTCATCACTCCTCCCGGAGAGGACTCGTTCTACGGGAAGTACCTGACCCTGTGGCGACGAGAGCCGAACGGCAGGATCCGGTTCCTTGCCGATGGCGGTAACGCGCGGCCGAAGCCCGCCGGACCGTAAGCCTCAGGTGCACCCCGGCGCGTCCTTCCGGGGCTGTGCCGCCGCCTGCAACTTACCCGCAGATCGATCCTTCACTTCTCCATCCGCCGAGGCCTCCCGCCCATGTCCGAAGTGGCCCTCTTGATCATTGCAGGACGCCGCGCGGCCGCTCGCTCCCGGATCACGCGCCAGATCGAGAACCCCGCCACCCGCGAGCCGCTTGGCATCGTGGCGGACTGCGGGCCGGAGGACATCGACGCCGCCGTCGAAGCCGCCGCCCGGGCGCAGCCGGACTGGTGGCGGGTCCCCGGCGTCGAGAAGGCGAAGCTGCTGCACCAGGTGGCCACCCGGATCCGGGCCCGAGAGACGGACCTCTCCACGCTGATGACCCGGGAAACCGGCAAGCCGCTGATTGAGTCGGTGGACTGCATCGACTGGGTTGCAGCCTGCTTCGACTATTACGCCGAAGTGGGGCGGCAGAGTTACGGGAATTCGATTCCGCCGGTGGCGCCCCATCAGCTGAACTTCACCATCAAGGAGCCATTTGGAGTGGTTGCGGCGATCGTCCCGTTCAACTTCCCGCTGCTCCTCATGGCGTGGAAGGTGGCTCCGGCCCTGATGGCCGGCAACACCGTGGTCTGCAAGCCGCCGCATCAGAACCCCATGTCCAACTTGCTTCTGGCCGACTGCTACGAGGGGCTCCCACCCGGGGTGGTGAACGTGGTGACCGGTGGGGCCGAGACCGGCGAGGCCCTGGTGCGGCATCCGAAGGTTGATCTCATCGCCTTTACCGGCTCGGTGGCCGCGGGCCGGAAGATCGCGGCGCTCGCCGGGGAACAATTGAAGAAGGTCAATCTCGAGCTCGGGAGCGTCGACCCGTTCATCGTCTTCGAGGACGCCGATCTGGACATCGCCGTACCGGGGGTCGCCTGGGCGCGTCTGCTCAACGCCGGCCAGGTTTGCACGTCATCGAAGCGAATCTACCTGCTCGAGCCGATCGCGGAGGAGTTTACCCGGCGGTTGATCGATCATGTGGCGACTCTCCGGATTGGCGACCCGATGGACCCAACCAGCGACCTCGGTCCCCTGATTTCAGCCGAGGCGCTGGCGACCGTCGAGCGCCAGGTCGCCCACGCGGTCGAGGAAGGTGCGACGCTGGTGCGCGGTGGGAGG
>DATBLR010000088.1:0-22302 GCA_036555275.1 Gemmatimonadales bacterium
GCGTGTGGCCTGCGGCTGATCCGGGAGCGGCCAGGGTCCGCTCCGGCGGCGCGGCGCGCCCGGGAGTGTGAAACACCAGCGCATCGAACAACGGCAAGCCAACCCCGCCGCCGACCAGGGCGAGGAGCAGGGCCAGCGAGCCGATTCGGCGCAGGTGCGTCCGCATGGGTTGAGAACGTAGCCTCGGGTGCCCGATTGTGGTAGACGGGTTTCACGCTGAGACGTGAAGCCCGGTGCGGACTCGGGGGCCCCCGACTCAGGGCCAGCGGCCGGCCGTCGGGGCCTCGCCCACTCGATCCCGGAATAGACATTGCGTACTCGGATATCCTCTAGAAACCACCCCGGATGATTGCCGGAATCATCGTGCCGAATGCGAACCTGACTAATCTCTCCTATGTCGGTAGCTAGAATTCCAAAGTTGTCAGTTGCTCCTTGTTCGAAATCGTTCCTCCCTGGCGCGTCTAGGAGCGTCTCATCGCTAGCAGATGACGAGCCGAACAATGTGACGTAAACATTTGCGTCGGTACCTGCTCCTACGAAATTCCCCGTCCTCACGGTTACGAGATACTGCAATTGAGTGAACTCGTACACGCCATACACGCCGAAAATGTCTCCCTTCGAGACCCACTTGTCATCGTTGTCGTTTTCTGACCAGGCAGGAAAGACCCTGATCCAGCTGTGAGTCTCCCAGCCGTGATTCGCACATTCAGCTATCTCATAACCGAGCGCATAGTGCCAATCTTCCCAGTATCCGACAATGAAGGGCCGTCCAGCTCGCGCCACGCTCCGTGCCACTTCGAATAGCCAGTCGACGTCCGAAGAAGGCCAGCTGGCTCGACACCAATAGCGAGTCGAGTGCCCGAGTCGGCGCTCGATAAACAGAACACCATCCATCATGGTGTCGGGCGCTGTGTAGCCCTGGTCGTCATTCCACCAGATGTATGGCGGATCTGAAGTGCCGAGGAAGTGGTGGAGGCCCATCGTCAACTGATCAATCGCCGGCGAATCGCGATTATGCCGAGGGTTGCCCTCGAGCAATGTGGGAGTCCAGTTGAGGTCGTTCCAACCAATGAGATTCATCCAGGCTGTTGGGCCGCAGCCGGAGTCGTGGTCGGTGTAATTGAGGCCCGTATGCCTTGTAATCTGCTGGAAATACGATCGATGCATGTCATCCAGTGAGCTCGCCCCAACCAATCGTTGCTCCCACTCTCCATTCGCTCCGAACAGCGTAAGAAATACGTTTGCGTCCGTTCCGGCACCTTCGCGATCGCCTGTCAAAACCGTGATCGTGTACTCTGTGCTTGACGAGTCGCTTGCTAGCAGTCGATCGATGGCCTGGTCGTCCTCATCGGTCGCCAGCCACCGGTTGAGGTGAACGTCCACGAGCGTGCAGACGCGTTGTGTCGCACTTCGATCTTATTTAGAAACCATGCCGGACGGTACCCGGTGTTGTCGTGGCGGATTCGCAGTCTGGTGAGTTCACCGAGGTCCAAGGTCGTAACCTGGAACACGTCGGTCTGCCCCTGCTCGAAGTCATTGTGACCAGGATTGTCGAGTTCTACTTCGGAAGAGGAGCCTCCGCTTCCGTAGATAGTGAGAAATACGTTGGCGTCAGTACCACCGCTATCGATGTTCCCGGTCTCCACCGAGACGGTGTACGTCACTTGCGGATTGAGCGTCAACAGCCGATCGATCTTGCCGTCGTCCTCATCGGTCGCCAGCCATCGATGACATGGGAAAACCCACTCGCGCCCTGATCCAGGGTTTTGTACGCGCACTTGCTCTAGGAACCACCCAGCGTGTCGACCGCTGTCGTTGTGGCGGATGCGGACACTGCTTAGCTCACCCAGGTCAAAGTTGGGAACCTGGAACACGTCGGTCTGCCCCTGCTCGAAGTCGTCGTGACCAGGATTGTCGAGTTCTACTTCGGAAGAGGAGCCTTCGCTTCCGTGGATGGTGAGGAAGACGTTGGCATCTGTACCTCCTCCATCGATGCTTCCGGTCTCCACCGAGACGGTGTACGTCACTTGCGGATTGAGCGTCAACAGCCGATCGATCTTGCCGTCGTCCTCATCGGTCGCCAGCCATCGATGACATGGGAAAACCCACTCACGACCAGACTTGCTTAGAACGCGAATTTCTTCCAGGAACCAACCGGGGTATTGTCCAGAATTGTCGTGGCGGATGCGCAGCTTCCTCAGGTCTCCAATGTCCGCGTCCTTGAGGGTGAACCTATCACTTTGGCCTTGCTCAAAAATGTCAGGCCGCATTACGCCGTAGTAATTGTTCAAACACGGACTTTGGGGCGAGCGCACTATGCTCCACTGGCGTTCGATAACCGCGCGGCTTGGTCTCCGAGGCCTAAAATGCTCCTTCAATTCATTGTAGCTCTCGGCTGCCTTCTTCTCCCCCCGTAGAACCGGAGGCCTCCTCTGTCGTCTAGCTGGGAGGCCTTGCCGGGGTCCATCGCGGCGTTCAGTACGTATCTGCAATTGAGGATCCTGTGGCGCGATCCCCGGCGGCTCCCCGATGCCCATCAGGAGTTCACCCTGTGCCGATTCGGCTGCCATGAAGGTGGGGCCAAATCGGATCATACGAAATGGCTGTTTGATTCTCGAACTAAATCTCTCGAAATGAGTTAGCCCGCTATCCGAAAACTCCATGATTGGCACGTCTTCTTGGGTCGCAGCAACGATTGCGTAGCCACTGTTGGGGCGAAGTTTGGAAGTGAACTTGATTTCGTAATAGGCAACGGTCTCTCCATCAACGTTATAGACAGGGTTCATTGCCCCGAGCCCCGCCTCACGAAATCCCGGTAGTTTCTTGAAGGAGATCAGCAGTTCGCGAGCGACGTGTTGGACGAGTTTCAGCGGCACTTGTTTGGACATGGGAATCCTCCCGTGTGGCGAGCATTAGCCACCCAGTGTCAACTTGCGGTCAATTCTGTCACGGCAGGAGTCTTCGTCAAGGGGGCGCTGTCATGTCTTCCCACGGCGTGGTCGCCAGCACCAGTCGGGCTGGGACCTGTCTGGACAACGCGGTGGCCGAGAGCTTCTTCCATACCTTGAAGACGGAGCTGGTGTACCATCAGCGCTACCCGACCCGGGAAGCGGCGCGGCTCGCCATCTTCGACCACATCGCCGTGTTCTACAATCGGACCCGCCGCCACTCCAGTGTCGGCTACCGCTCCCCCGAGGACCATGAAGCGGTGTGCGCTGCGACTTAACCCAGTGTCCACTTTTGTGGGGCAACTTCAGCGGATGCTCCCGCTCTAACGGCGGAGCTCAGGCCCCAACGGCTGGTCAGCCGCCCCGCCCGCTGGCGACCCTGACGCCACGAGCGTTCTGGGAGCAATTGCGTGCCACCTGACCGCGCGATGGAGCTGTCAAAGCGCGGGCCATGGAGTAGCTCGGGGCAGGCATCACGAGCCCCGCACTGCACCTAGTTGTCGCGCAGAGGACATCCGGCGTAATCGATCCCTTCGGGAACACGATCTTCGTCATGGGCCCCCTGCCATGACCTGGGCACATGGTTCGCGTGGCTGCCTGGTACGCTGGCCAGCTCCAAGTGGGGGAGGCGGACAGTAGCCAGCCGGGCTGGTCGGCTCCGGCCAGGATGATTCCCTCACCCATAGCGTCCCCAGGGGAGCGGCCCGATCCTCCGCCTCACGAGGGCGGTGAGGCGAGGCGCCCCTGCCACGCCCCGACCGCGTGGCAGAGGGTGCTGAGGGCCGAGAAGGGCTGCGGGACGGGTAAGAAGTAGCGCACCGGCCTACGGCTTGGCCACTGGCTGTGAGGGATCGTCCGCCGGATTCACGTAGGTCATCGCGAACGGCCCCATCGCCGTCACCGTGATCGTGGCCGGTCCCTTGGTGAAGGCGTAGTGGTGCATGGTGGCCTTGATGGTGCCCTGCTTGCCGGTCGGAAGGGAACTCGCCTTGTCCTGCTCCAGCTTGTCGCCCATGCCGAAGTAGAACGTCCCCTCCTTGACCTCCACGGTCTCGTCGGTGGGATGCCAGTGGGGCATGATCCGGTATCCCGCCGGCATCTTGATCGCCACCGTGAACATCCCCTCCTTGCCTGGATCACCGCTCACGACCGCCATCTGGGCCCCGGCCGGGAACACCGGCGGCGGCGCGCCCCAGGTGAGCATGTCATGGTGCATGTCGTGCATGGCGTGGTGCTTGGCCGCCGTGTCCTGGGCGGAAAGCGCCGCGGACGCGGGCAACAGGCAGAGGACGGCAAGGGCGGTGGAGCGCATGGCAACCTCTCGAGTGACGGGGATCCAACCCACCGAGGCCGCGTGACGGGTACCGGCACGTGATCTTCCTCCTAAAGGTACTCGACGGTACATGTCGTCGCACTCGCCGCCGAGACCGTCCCGCCCGCCCCCAACCGGCTGGCGTTGCCACCGGGCGCCGACCGTGCCATTCTATTAGCTCGATGCAATCCTTCCGGTCCCGGCTCCTTGGCCTGCTGGTCGCGGCGACCTTCGCCGCCCCCTCGGTATTTCCCGGCCTGCCCCACGGCTGCGAGATGGGAGGTGGAGCGGGCACGGCTGCCGGGGCGGTCGCGCCCGGGACCGCCCCCCATTCCTCTCACCATCACGGGAGCGACTCCGGTCCCCGGAAGGCGCCGACCTGTCAGTGCGTCGGGCACTCGTGCTGCGCGGCGCGGCTCTTCCTGCCAACCCGGTTCGCGGTCACGCTCGGGACTCCAACCGCCATCGCTACCGAGCCGCCGGTCTGGTTTGCGCGGCTGCTCCCCACTCGCCCCCGATACCTCCTCCCCCCCGCCCAGGCTCCACCGTCGGTCGGCTGATCGACCTCAGCTGAAACACCGACCCGGGAATCGCGTGCCCGGGCGCGTCACGCGCCCGGGCCATCGGCGGTCCCCTTCTCCCTGAGCCTTTGCGTGGAGCATTCTGCAATGCATATGACATCTCGACATCGGGTCCGGGCGCTGGCCGCCCTCTGTGCGGCCGTGGGCCTGACCGCGGGCTGCGGTGACTCCAACGAGCCCGTCGAGCTGGATCCATTCACCCTGAATTTCGCCGCGGTCTACAACGGTCAGGCGGTCGGTTGTGGAGACGTGCTGACCGGCTTCGGCCCGGGCGGCACCGTGTCGGTCGAGCTGAGCGACCTGCGGTTCTATGTCAGCAACCTCCGGTTCTACGGTGAACAGGGCCAACAGCTGCCGGTCGAGCTGGCGTCGAACGAGTTTCAGTACAGCGATGCGTCAGGCAGCGTGGCGCTGATCGACCTCACCTCGACCACCGGGGGCGCCTGCGGCGGCGCCGGCCTGTCGTATCCCGAGGGTACCTCCCGCACCAATGCCGTGATCACCGGGACCAGCCGGCCGGACGAGGTCCACAGCATCAGCTTTGACGTCGGCATCCCCCAGCCGCTCATGAAGCACATCCTGGCGACTCATACCGACGCGGACGCGCCCTCCCCGCTGGCGGAGATGCACTGGTCCTGGGCGTACGCCTACCGGCACTTCGTGATGAACTTCACCCTGTCGGACGCCGCCGTGGCAGGTGAGGGGTACGTGCACGTGGGCAGCACCGACTGCGGCGGGGACGGCACCCGGGCGATGACCGACCGCGATGTCTGCGGCAAGATCAACACCCCGACGGTGAGCTTCGACCACTTTCATCTTACCAGCACCGTCGGCGTCGACCTGGCGGCCCTGCTCGCCGATCTCGACTTCCGGGTCGAGCAGTCGCCGGGCGGCCCGCTGGTGCCGGGGATCGCGTCCCATTCAAGCCCGGGCCAGCCGCATACCACGCCGATCTTCGCCAACCTGGGGATCGACGTAGCCACGGGGGTTGCCACCGCGGCGAACGATGCCGTGTTCGTGGTCCACTAGCCGCCCATGAGCCGCCGTTCAGCTCACGCCCGCCTGACCGGCGCCGTCACCCTCGTGGTGGCGGCGCTCGGCTGCGGCGACGGTTCCACCTCGCCCGGGTCCGGCGAGGATCTCCGCACGCTGCTGCATCTCCCGCCGCACATGAGCCTGCCGGCGGTCCCCGACTACAACCCGGTGACGGCGGAGAAGATCGCGCTCGGACACCGGTTGTTCTACGACCTGCGCTTGTCCGGCAACGGCAGCCAGTCCTGCGCCTCGTGCCATCAGCAGCGGCTCGGGTTCAGCGACGGGATCACTGTCCCACGCGGGTCCACGGGGCAGACGCTCCTCCGCAACAGCCAGGGGCTCGCCAACGCCGCGTACTTCAGCTCGCTTACCTGGGGGAACAACGTCCTGCTCGAGCTGGAAGACCAGATCCGGGTGCCGATTCTCTCCGACAACCCGATCGAGCTCGGGGTGCTGGACGGGATCCGCGAGGAGGTCCTGCAACGATTCGACGACGACAGCACGTACCGCGAGCTGTTCGCCGCGGCGTTCCCGGACGGGCCGCCCGGCGCCACCGTGAACCGGATCGTCTTTGCGCTGGCCAGCTTCTGCCGGACCCTTGTGTCCGGCGACAGCCCGTACGATCGCTACTACCGGGGCGATTCCACCGCGCTCACGGCCCAGCAGATCCGGGGACTCCGGCTGTTCAATTCCGAGCGGCTGGAGTGCTTTCACTGCCACAGCGGGATCAACCTCTCCACCTCGTACCACGACGCGCGCACCACCCCCGGCACGATCACCTATCCGTTCTTCAACAACGGGCTCTACAATATCGGGGGCGACGGGAGCTATCCCGCCGGCAACCAGGGGATCTACGAACTCACCGGTGATCCCGCCGACCGCGGGAAGTTCCGGCCGGCGGGCCTCCGCAACGTGGCCCTCACCGCGCCGTACATGCACGACGGCAGCATCCCCGACCTGCGCGAGGTGATCCGCCACTATGCCCGGGGCGGCCGGTTGATCGACTCGGGACCGTTTGCCGGGGACGGCCGGCTGAGCCCGCTCAAGTCGGCGCTGGTCCGCGGGTTCGCGATCTCCGAGAGCGAGATCGATGACGTGCTGGCATTCCTGGAGTCCCTGACCGATTCGACCTTTCTCAGCGACCCGCGGTTCTCCGCCCCGGTGGGCCCGACGCAGGGTACCGCTGAAGCGACCACCGACCATCGGGTCCGCGAGCCCGACCGAGGAGGACGTGTCCCATGAACAAGTCCCCGTGTGAAGCGCTTCGCACCATGGCGATCCTGCTGGCCCTGGTGGCCGGGATCGCCGCCCCCACCCTGGGCCAGCAGGGGGTGCTCTCGGGCCGGGTGGTGTCGGGCCAGACCGGTGAGGGAATCCCCAATGCCGACATCGTGGTGACCGGACGCGGCGAGCATCGGACGACGACCGGCGCGGAGGGCCGGTTCCGGGTCGCGGGGATCGCCCCCGGCAACGCGGTGGTCCGGGTGCTGGCGATCGGGTTCCATCCCGGAGCGGCGAGCGTCAGCGTCCCGGCCGGGGATTCGGTCGCGGTCGAGATCGCGCTGAGCCCGGGCGTGGTCACTCTGCCGGACGTGGTCGTGACTGCCGCGCTGGGCGTGGACGTGACCGGAAGCGACCTCGCCGCCAGCACGGCGGTGCTCACCGGGTCGCAACTCGAGCGCATCCCGGCGACGGCCACCGATGACTTTCTCCGCGGGCTGCCCAGCGTGCAGGTCCCGCTGATCGACGCGGCAAGCAACTTCCCAGCTCAGCCGGGCTTCAGCATCCGGGGCCTGGGCGTGGGAGACAACGCGACGCGGGGCCTGCTGCTGCTCAACCAGCGCCCCAGTAATGGCGCCTTCTTTGGCAACGTGTGGTGGTACCGGGTGCCGCTCCAGGATGTCGACCGGGTGGAAGTGATCCGGGGCGGGTCATCGGGACTGTTCGGTTCCTACGCCATGGCAGGCACCGTGCATTTCCGCACCCGCCCGGTCCCGGCCGAGCGCACCGTCCGACTGGAGGCCAAGGGTGGCTCGCTGGGCACGTTCGAGGGCGACGGGTTCGCCGGCGGCACCCTGACGCGAGGTGTGCGGGTCTCGGCCGGCGCCAACTACAGCCGCACCGATGGCTACATCTCGCTTCCCGAGGGGAGCCGCGGACCGATCGACCGCAAGGCGGGGGTCGAGGCGTTCAGCGCGCGGGCGGCGGCCGAGATCGATGTGACCAGTTCGATGACCCTGGAGCTGCATGGCGACGTGCTCAGCGACGAGCGGACCGGCTCCACGAAACTCAGTCCCAAGGATCTGGAAGTGGCGAGCGGCGGCCTCAACGTGACGCAGTACTTCCGCTCGGGCGGCCGGCTGGCGGTCGCCGCCGACTATCTGCATGAGGACTTCACTACCTGGAACACCAGCCTGGTGAATTTTGGGGACCGCTCGGCGGAGTACCTCTCCAACCTGCACCTGACGCCGGCGAGCGACTACCTGGGCTCCGTGGTGTACTCGACGCCGGCCGCCGGGTCGGCCCAGGTTACCCTGGGCGGAGACGCCCGGCTGGTTGACGGCAAGGACGACGCCGACATCTACACCACCGCCGGGCCCGCCTTCCGGCGGATCGGGAAGGGGAAGCAGCGCTCGCTGGGCCTGTTCGGCCAGGTGCAGTGGAGGGCGTCGGACGGCGTGAGCCTGTCGGCCGCGGCCCGGGGCGACTTCTTCAAGACCTTCGACGGCTCGATCACCGAGGGCGGGGTGAAGCAGTCGTTTGCCGACCGGTCGTTCACCGAGGTGAGCCCGCGGCTGGGTCTCAGGTGGGTGGTGAACGCGGCGGCGGACCGGGAGATCGCCTTCCGGGCCGCCGGCTACCGGGCGTTCCGAGCTCCCAACCTGTCGAATCTCTACCGGACCTTCGGGACCACTACCTTTGTCGGGCTGGCGAACCCCGCCTTGGACCCCGAGACCCTCCACGGGGCGGACATCGGAGTGGATGTGCGGGCCGGACGGCTGTCGTTGCAGGCCAACGGGTTCTGGAACGAAGTGCAGGACTTCATCGGCGATGTCATCGTGGGTTTCTCGCCGTTCACCGTGCAGCGCCGGAACGTGGGGAAGTTGCGAAGCCGAGGCTTCGAACTGATCGCTAACACGGTCTTGGGAGGGGCGTGGGCCGCGGAGCTGGGCTTCGTCTACACCAAGGCAGAAGTCATGGAAAGCAGCGACCCCGACCTCCGCAACAACCGGGGCGAAGGCGCCCCGGAGGGGGTGTGGACCGGCGCGCTGGGCCTGGCGCCGCCGCACGGGTTCGGCTTCCAGGTGCGCGCCCGGCGCCTGAGCAGCCAGTTCCAGGACATCTCCAACGAGCTGTTCCTGCCGGAGCACTTCGTGATGGACGCCTCGGCCCGGTACGCGAGCCGGGGTGGATGGGAGATCTTCCTGGAAGGAAAGAACATCCTGGACGAGGAATATGTGGTGGAAGCCGAAGCGGGGGGGTTAGGCGCACCGCTGCAGGTGGTGGGCGGGATGCGGGTCCGGCTCGGCGGCCGGTGACTTCGCGGTGCCGTCAGCATCAGCGAAGTGCCCGGCGCCGTTCGCGGTGCAGTCCTAGCCGCCAAAACAGGAAGGGGAGCGTGGGGAGCCCCCTCGGCCATCGTCGATGGAAAGGAGTCGTTCGATGGGCATTCGCCTGGAGCGGGTCGCCGGCACGCTGGCGATAGTCGCCCTGACGGCCTGTGGCACGGGGCCCGGACTGCGGGTCACGGCGCTGGACGAACCGGCCGCCCTGTCGCCGCTGTCGCTCAATCTCGCGGTCGGCTCGGGCGGCGAGCTGGCCGCGAGCTGGCTCGAGCCTCGCGACGGCGGCGGTTACACCTTTCGCCTGGCGCTGCGCGATTCGAGCGGCTGGCGCGAACCCCTCACGGTCATCTCCGGTCCGACGCTGGCGACTCACCCTACGGACCTGCCGGGGGTCGCGTTCCTGACGGGCGGGGTGATCCTGGCGCACTGGCAGGAACGCCCGGACTGGACACCCAATCCCTACGAGACCGACATCAGGACCGCGGTGTCCCCCGATGGGGGCCGTACTTGGTCGGAGCCGTCCCGCCCCTATCAGCTCCCCACTTCAGGCGAGCACGGGTTCGTCGCCACCTGGTCTGCCGGAGCGGGCGTCGGCCTCGCCTGGCTGGATGGCCGTCGGCAGACTTACCAGCCGCCGGCGGATACCACGCAGCACGGAATTCACAGCGGGTCGATGGCGCTGTACGGGGCCCAGGTGGTGGGATCGGACGGTGAGGCCGCGGGCGAGGTGATGATCGACAGCGTGACCTGCGAATGCTGTCCCACCGCCGCCGCTCTGACCGGCCGGGGTCCGATCGTGGCCTACCGCGATCGGGAGCTGCCGGAGCATGTCGAGCCCACGGGCATTCTGTACGAGCAGGAAGTGATTCGCGACGTCGTGGTCACCCGTTACGAAGGAGGCGAGTGGAGCGCCCCCCGGCTGGTCCACAGGGATGGCTGGGTCTACAGCGGTTGCCCTAACAACGGTCCGGCCATCGCGGCGGACGGCGATCGGGTGGTCGTCGCCTGGATGACTGGCGCCGGCGGGAAACCGGCGGTGTATGCCGCCTTCTCTGACGACGCCGGCGATCGCTTCGGCGCCCCGATTCGGATCGACGACGGCCAGGCGGTGGGGCAGGTGACGGTGGCACTGGCCGGCCCGGGCGGGGCGGTGGTCGGGTGGCTGGCGGGGAAGAACGTGATGGCCCGCCGGGTGATGCCTGACGGCCGTCGGGGGCCGAGCACGGTGCTCGGTCCGAACGCGGGAATCACCCGGCTGCCTCGGTGGGTTACCCAGGGGGACGCGGTGCTGGCCACCTGGCTGTCGGCGGCGGGCCTCGGGCCGGCCACGGTGAAGGTGGCGCGGCTGCAGTAGGGCCTTCCCCGCTCGCTCCGGGCGCGGGGATCCCGGACTTCTCGCAGGGAAACGGACTCGGAGACCGGACGATGCGGCCCGCGCACCGCTCGACTACCGCCTTCGATACCGCCAATCCACAATCCCCGCTCCCGCCGCTTCGACCGCCAGCGGAAACCTGGTATCCGGCGCCAGCGCCGGCACCGCCACCTCCGAGGTCGTCACCACCTTCCCCTGGGCATCGAGCAGGTCGAACACCAGCGTGATCGGCGCGGGCTTCACCGGAGTCTTGTCGGGGTTGGTCGCCGCGCGACCGTGGACCACGCCGTTCAGTGTCGCCTTCTCCGGGCTCGACCGGAACTGGACGCTGTCCACGTTGAGCGGCAGCCCATCCAGCTCTCGCACCGCCTTGAGCCCCCGGGTGCGATTCTGCAGGTGGACGCACGCCTGCACCTCCAGGCGGTGGGCGGTTTCGTTGAACGGCTCGAGCTCCAGCATCCGGTCGGCGGTCTTGAGCAGGTTGGCGCCGTCCTTGAGCTCGTCGTAGGTGTAGGCCAGGTTGAGCAGGGCCACCCGGTGACCGGGCTCGCGTTCCAGCGCCTTCTGAAAATCCGCGGCGGCCTCGGCGAATCGCCGGGCCTCGGTCGCGACGTGAGGGATCCGGTCCGTCGCCGCCGGTGACTCGGAGTGCGAGGTCGCCGGGGGTCGTGGCCGCTTTCAGCCTCGGGCCCGCGCGCGCCGTCAACGGCGCGGAGCGGGTTGGCGGCGCCCACCCAGCCGGGCCGGCCGAACGGGCTCCCGACTCCGCCAGCATGCCGGCCCTCCGGGCCACGGTGACGAGCGGCGCCGCCGCCAGGAGCACGAGTGCGCCCAGTGCAAGGCGGTACCGAACCGTCGATGCGGCCTGGCCTGCCAGGCGGAGGGCCATCGCGGTCGCCAGCCAGACCAGCGCACCCTGCCAGAGCAAGTGAAGCAGGGTTTCCCCGAGTACGGTCAGCATCACGACCTCTCGCCGTCGGCCCGGTCGCGCAGCTCGCGAATCCGGCGCAGCTCGCTCGGCGTCGCGCGTCCGGTTGCGAGCGCCCGCATCACCAGGCTGGCGGTCGAGCCGCCAAACGCGCTCCGGGCCAGGCGCCGCACCAGCCGGGCCTCGGTCTTTGCCCTCGGCTCGGCTGCCTCATAGAAGTGGGCGCGCCCGGACTCGTCCCGGCGCACCAGTCCCTTGACGGTCATGATCTGGAGCAGTTTGAGGACGCCGGTATAGCCGACAGATTGATCAAGGGCCTCGTGGACCTCGCGTACGGCGCTCGGGCCGGCATCGCAGAGCACCCGCAGGATGGCCAGCTCGCGTTCGGTGGGGAGGGGCGGGGTCATTTCTCGCCCAGCCGCCGCAGCATCTCGGTCGCGTTGCCGTCACCCGGGTTCATCTCCAGCACCTTGTGGTAGTACCGGATGGCCAGGTCGTTCTCGCCCGCCGTCATGTAGGCTTCGGCCAGGCTGTCCCAGGTATTGTACTCGTGCGGGAAGGTCTCGGTGTTCAGCTTGAACACGTCGATCGCTTCCTGGACCTTCTTCTCACCCAGCAGGCGATACCCGTAGCTGTTGATCACCCGCTCGACGGGCTTGGCGATCGTCGCCCGGTGCGGGCTGTCCCGATATGTCGTGATGGCCGCCGCGGCGCCACGCCGCTCCAGCGCATCCATGAACGTCGCGAGGGACCGTTGCACCGGCGCATAGCTCCGCCGCAGGCTGTCGAGCTTGACTTGCAGCCGCTCGCGCGAGATGTAGCGACCGGCGGTGAACACTCCGGCAACCTGTCTCGTGTTGCCGATGTCCGCGAGTGGATCGGCGTAGAGCAGGACAAGGTCGGCAACCCTGCCGACCTCGATCGTCCCGACCGAATCCGCGATGCCCATGACCCGGGCCGACGTAATCGTCGCGGCCTTCAACGCGTCCAGCGGGGTCATGCCCAGGCCGACGAAGATCCCGAGCTCGGTGTGCAATCCGTATCCGGGCTGCGCGCTCAGGAACTCGGAGTCGGTGCCCGCCATGATCGGGACGCCCTTCCTGTAGAAGGCGGCGGTGATGGCCTCTTCCAGCCTGGTGACCGCCAGGAGATATGGCGACATCACTGCCTGCGTGCTTCGGAACCCGTTCCGGTAGTTGTTGAGCATCGGCGACCAGTTGAGCCGCTGGGCAGGCGCGGCGTAGGCCAGTTCAGGGGCGCGGAGCAGGGTGTGAATGCTGTCGGTCGTCATCCAGCCGATGTTGCGGAAGAACACGATGTTGGGGGTCACCGCCAGGCCGGCGCGCTTGACCGCGTCGGCGAGCGCCTCGATCTCGGGCGCCAGTTCCAGCGCGAGGTCCGGCACCGCCAGGCCGGCCAGCGAATCGTACACCTGCCGGCTTGCCCGGCCGAACTGCACGTCGGTGTACGGCTGGAGGAGCCGCGCGACCCGCGCCCTCGCTTCACCAGCGGGCAGGATCAGCAGGTCCCATTCGCCGCGAAGCGCGGTACGCAGGGTCAGTACTATCTCGTTGACCTCGGAGGCATGGGCCAAGTGCCCCGGGGCCTCATGCGGGCTGCGGGCCTCTCCGTGGGTCTGGCGAAGGGCATGGTAGAGGAAATAGTCCTGGACGTGGGGAACCACCTGATGCTCGGTCGGCCACAGGAGGCAGGTGCTCGGGCCCACGATGGCCCGCTGGATAAGCGTGGCGAGAGCAGTCAGCGCCGCGGGGTCGCGCGGTGGCCAATAGGTGACTGACGCAACGACGTCCGGTCTCGGGCGCGGTCCTGTTCGTCTAGAACGTAGCCCTGGGCGCGTGCCCACTCGCGGTATTCTGGAGGTGTGTAGAATCGCATTCCTGGAGCGGCCTAACGTCCTGCGTTTGAGATTGAGATGAGAAGGCCAACCTCTGGTGCACGGGGTACCATCAGAGGTCCCCAAGGGAGAACGGCTCGAGCCCATCACCGAGAGGTTGGCCCATGTCTAGCATAACGATTGGTCTCGATCTTGGCGACCGGTACTCGTCGGTGTGTGCGGTGGATGCCGCGGGACGGATCCAGCAGCAGGCCCGGGTGCGCACGACCCCCGAGGCGCTGCGGCGGCAGTTCACCGGCGCACCGGCCCGGGTGATCGTGGAGGTGGGGACCCACTCCCCGTGGGTGAGCCGGCTCCTGACCGAACTCGGGCATGAGGTGATCGTCGCCAACGCCCGGCAGCTCCGGTTGATCTATGGCAGCGACCGCAAGAGCGATTGCGTCGACGCCGAAGCCCTGGCCCGGGTAGGTCGCCTGGACGTCCGACTCCTGGCACCGATCCAGCACCGCAGCGCCCAGGCGCAGACCGACTTGGCCCAGCGGCGGGCGCGGGACTGCCTGGTCCGGGCGCGCACCCAGCTCATCAATCATGTCCGGGGTGCGGTGAAAGCGGTCGGCGGCCGCCTCCCCGCGAGCTCCGCCCCGGCGTTTCCTCGGCAAGTCGCGGCGCAGGTCCTCACGCCTCTCCAGCCGGCGCTGCAGCCGCTGCTGGCCTTGATCGAGGCGCTCACCGTGCAGATCCACGCTGCGGAGCGGGCGCTGGCCCAGGTGGCACTGAATCACCATTGTCGGGCCCCACGCGGTCTAACGTCCTGCGTTTGAGCTGCAAAGCGCGGCTCGTGATGCTCGATCTAAGCTACCCGCCGGGCCGCGCTTTGGCAGCTCCAAACGCCGGTTAGGCTGCATCAGTCGCAGCCGGCGGTGGAAGCCAAGGGGGCGGTTGTGTCCCCAGAGCGTGGTGAAGGTCACGGATGACCGTCGACGCGACACCCACGGCCCAGCCTGGCGCTAACCGCTGTAGGTCGCTCTTCGTGGGTAAGGGCTGACGATCGGCGGGCTGCCCGGCCATACGAGGGCGACTTGGCCTCGCATGAAGGAGCCCATTGCGCAACTCCACCAGTCCTACGAAATCATGCCAGCGCGAATTGCCAAAGGCCGGCACTGCGGGGATGTGCCCTTCCTTGTGTAAGCGCTTGATCACGTCCTTCCATCGGTCGGTGATCGAGGCATGCCGTCTGGTCGCCGGGAAATACTCGGCGACCCGCTTCAAGCCCACTTGTGGCACAGAGTCACGAACCCATTCGACGAGGTAGCTCTCGACCATCGCCTGAGCGAAGATGATCTCTCGCCGACGAGCTCCGTGGTCCTCAGAAATCTTGGCCTGCGCGAGGGCATCCTCACACCAGAGCGGGGCCCAGGTTTCGACAAACCAGACCTCGAGCTGACCCCGTAGCACCGCGAGGGGACCCCGGATAGAGCCGGTACCGTGGATGGTGCCATCATTGCCGGGTTCGGTCACTTTGGGACCCGCGTCGCAAGTATGGTGCAGCCTTGTATCTAGCTCTCTCAGCAGTTTGGTGACATTCTGATCCGGGCGCCAGCTCGATGTGGCCTGGGTGGTGAACACCGTGCGTTAGCCGGAGCGGCGTCCCGGATCACCTGTCGCGGAGCCCGAACAGTTGCGGGGGCCGACCTCAGCGTCGAGCCCGAATCCTGACAAGACCGGGCCAGGCGACCTTCTTCCGCGGAGGCACGCGATGGTCGTGGGCATCGATGTCGCGAAAGCTGAACTGGTCACCGCCACACGCCCCGTGCGCGACTGCTGGACCGTCGCCAACGATGAGGCGGGTACGCGTTCGCTGGTCGAGCGGCTCACGGCGCTGCGGCCCGAGCTGATCGTCCTCGAAGCCACCGGCGGCTACGAACTCCTCGTGGTCGCCGCCCTGGTCGCCGCGGGTCTTCCGGTGGTGGTCGTCAATCCCCGCCAAGTGCGGGACTTCGCCAAGGCCACCGGCCAGCTCGCCAAGACCGACCTGCTCGACGCCGACATGCTGGCGCTGCGAGGCCCGGGTCGCGCTGAAAAATCCGAAGGTTGAGCGGCCAGTTCATGGGGTCTCTCCGGGTGCGGGCCGGGCGAGCTGCTCCCGGCCCTCGAGGGCGTAGAGATTGAGCGGATCGATTGCGAGGGCTCGGGCGAAACTACTAGCTGCACTATTGCGGTCGCCTAACGCGAGGTAGACCATGCCCCGGGCGGCGTGGAGGTTGGGGTCCCGCGGGAACGAACGCAGAGCCAGATCGAGCACCGCGCCGGCGTCCCTCTTCCGTCCGGAATCGAGCAGACGGGACGCCACCAGTTGATAGGTGCCGGAGGAGAGAATCGGCGTCCTTCCAGCCAGGCGCTGCAGGGAATCGAGGCGGCGCGCGCCTCCGGCCGCGATGAGTGCGCCTACCAACTGGTCCCTGGTAATCCGGCCGGTGCGGGCCGGGCGTCGCGACAGCTGGGCCTTCGCGGCCCGAAACGCAACGATCAGGGAATCGGCCATAAGCGGCACCGAGTCACCGAAGGTCGAGTCGAGGAAACGCCGAGTCAGCTCGAGCGTCAGGCGATAGCGGGCGCGAGCCTCGGGGGCGAGGTGCTGGGTGGCTACCTCCAGCAGTACTCCCCGGGAGATCACGTCGTGATGGTCCGCGCCGGGCAGCCGTACTCTCAACTGGTCGCTCGCGGCCAGGCCGTCGACGATGGCGGAGTCCTGGGTGGGGTCAGGCGCGGCCTCCAGGCGGAGCAATGCGGCCGATGTGCCCAGAGGTGACAGGTCGGTGGAAGCCCGCAGGATCGGCGTCGCGTTGCGAAAGGTGAGGGCACCCTCGAGCGACACCAGGGCCCGGATGCCGGGGTCACGCATGGCCAGCAACAGCGCCGGATTGGCGCCGAAACTGAAGCCGATCGCCGATACCCGGCCGGTGTCGATCCAATCGAGATCGCGAAGCGCCGCGAGAGCCAGCGCCAGGTCGCGCTCAAGGGCGGTTTGCCCCTCGAGGTCGAACGTCTGTCCGAAGCCGTCGGCGCCGGTCGCGGGAAGGGAGGCGACCGCGTACCCGTAACTTGCGAGATATTCGCAGGTGATGACGTGGGTGAGCGGGGACCCACCGGCTCCCGGCGCGTACAGCACCAGCGGCCGACGGGTGGCATGTCTGGATGCTCCACCACGGGCGAGCACCGGCGAGGCCATCAATCGAGCGACCGCCAGGGAAGGCACTTCGGGCGCAAACCCCTGACGAAATCGCTCGATCAGCAGGCTGTCCGAGCCAGCTTCGGCAGCATACTGGCGGGCGTAGTCGAGGAAGCGCATCGGGGTGCCGCCACCGGACGCCGGATACCAGACGCTGAGAGAAACCACGCGACGCTGGCCATGGGGGCCGATTCGAGTGGGATCGGGTATCTGGGTCACCCCAAAGCCCACCGGATAGGGGCCAGGTGTGAGGCTATCCCAGGCTGACCGCGTTTGCGCGGGCAGCGCCACCGCTCCCAGGGGGATGAGAGCGAGAAGCGCTGCAGTCCGGACCCGGCCGCGAGTGCTCATGGGGCTCTGTCTCGGACACAGCGGAATCCCACCGTCGCGGTCCAGAACCCCCGCGCCTCGAAGTAGCCGCGGAAGGAGATCCGGAAGTGATCGGGCTCGTACCCCCATCCCCCGCCCCGGACCACCCGCATCGATGAGTCGACCGATTCGGCCAGCGGGACTCTGTTCGCGCTGTGCCGGTAAGCCATCGAGTCATAACTATCGGCGGTCCACTCGTAGGCATTGCCCGCCATGTCGGCCAGTCCATAACCGTTGACTGGAAAGCTCCCGACCGGAGCCAGCGTCGCATAGCCATCGATGTAGTCGCCGAAGACTTTCCATCGAGGGAATTGCTCGAGGGTGAGCCGGTCCGGCCCATTGACCTGCGGCTTGCCATCCCGCAAAGGAGAGGAATCGTCGCCCCACACGTGGATCCGGCCCTCTTCTCCACCGCGCGCGGCCCGCTCCCATTCGACTTCGCTCGGTAGCCGGCCGCCGAGCCAGCGGCAGAAGGCTTCGGCATCCGCGGGAGACACCTGGACGGCGGGCCAGTTGTCAGGAGCCGAATCCCCGGGCGTCAATGGTGTTGCCCAGGAAAGGCCCTCGATCCATTCCCAGGCATCGTGAGCGACCACGAACATCCGTCCCCGCCCGGCTCGCTCCGCCTCGCTAGGGTAGCCGGTAGCCCGGGCAAAGTCGCGCCACTCCCCCACGGTCGTTTCGGTTCGCTGCATCCAGATCGGGGCTGGTAGCCGCTCCTGATGACGTGGCTGTTCGTCGACGTGGCAGTCGGGGTCGACCGGCACGCAGCCCATGAGGTAGGATCCAGCGGAGATCTCAACCAGCTCCGGCACCGCGGGTGCGGTGCGCTGGCAACCAAGCAGGAGAGCGACGACGCTCGCGACCCGGAGACGTCTCATGGGCCACCTGCAACTCGCGCGAGCGCGCTTCATGGGCAGTGCGCCCGGCACTGCGGCGCCCGCGACAGCCAGGTGATCGCCGGCACGACGCGCACCCGTCGAGGAGCCCGGGCTTCCTCACGGTAACGCCACCGCGGGTAATCGGGGCGACTTGGCACAGTCAGGATCCCTTTATGGCCAGGTGTCCACCACGCCAGCGACCATGATGTGATGCTCGCATGGCCGATGCTCGGCCGCGACCGATGCTACCGGCGCGACCGATGCTGCCTTTGACCGTGATCCGCCGGCTTCGTGGTTCGTGCCGACGACAACGGGTCAGAGCCGGTCAGGCTCCGACGTCAGTCGGGGGAGATATCGGGGGAGGTCGGGAGCTCTCGCAGGCGGCCGCAAACCGGTGAGGCACCGGGAAATCGAGCCGAGCCGGTGAGGCCGCCGCGGAGGGTTGACGCGTGGGAAGGAAGGTTGGAGGTGCAAGCGGCCCAGGGCGGTGACGAGCCACTCGGCAAATAGGGCAATGCTCACCTGACCCATCGACGCTCGCCACGGCGGGAGTACCGGGCGCCGAGCCGTGATAACGCTCACGGTGTAACAGGGGATGCAACCCGAGCAGGAGCAGCTCGAGTAGAACCACCAGCACCGCCGCGCTCCGGCGGGCTCGCCCCCGACGTCGGTCTCGCGACCGGGTGTCAGGGTGAGCCCGTCGTGGGGGGGTGCTGAACCCGCGCTTCATCAGTTGACGCTCACCGGGAAGTTGACTTCCAGATCGGTGTCGAACACCGTGCCGAGCCCGGTGCCCTTGGCCTGCTCAAAGTGGTGCAGCTGGATGTTGAGGGTCGTATTCCCGGAAGGTGCCCCGGCATCCACAGTGACCGTGAACGTGACGCCGAGCGGCTGCGCTGGGTTCTGGGTGTCGGTATTCAGGTTCCCGATCGTGACCAGCCGGGAGTTGTCCGGCGGGGGAATGTTGATGCTGTCCCGCGCGGCCAGGGTATCCGCCGTAATGGTGTAGAAGAAGCGGTGGAAGTTCCCCTCGTCGGTAACTTCGTCGGTGATGTTAATGGTGTTGCTGGGCTGAATATCGTTGAGCAGCGTGATGGTCCCGTTGTAGGTCACGCCTTTGGTCAGCGCCAGGGTTGCCGATGGCGGCTGGGGTGGGTTCGGCAATTGCGTGCCATCGGGGTCGACGATCTCCGAAGTGATCGCGCTGCCGCCGCCGGCGGGCGTAAGGGTGACAGTGACCCGGGAAATATTCTCCGGATCTCCGGCGCCCGGCGGTGGGGAGGACGGATCGTCACCGCAGGCGGCGAGCAGGGCGGCGCCGGTGACCATGGCGGCCACCAGAACGCGGCGGGCTGTGAGGGCGGTCAAAGACATTGGTCGACTCCAGGGTTGCGGGTTAGCATCGAACAACAACGGACGAAGGGGCCGTCAGCGGGCCTCGGTGTCTCCAAACGGCACAGTGAGGCGAACCACGACATCGCGGCCCGGGTCGTCCACAAACAGCCGATAGCGAGTGAGGTAATCGCGATAGGCGGTGTCCAGCAGGTTGCGTACGGCGACACTGAGGCGCAGAGGTGCGCCCGCGATCCGCAACGCACCAACTCCGGCCTCGACGTTGAGAAGCGCATAGCCGGCGGTGGGAAGCTTGTAAACGGTGTTAGGGGGGACGTGATCCTGACGGCGGACCAGGGTGGTTCCGACCTCCAGGTATGGCTCCCGAACTCGCTGGCTCGTGGGGCCGTACACTCGCACGTTGGCGATCAGCCGGTCGGCCGGGATGTCGAACAGATTGGTTCCGACGGTGCGATCGTATCCCCGGACCAGGGTTCCGCTCAGATAGAGTGACCACCAGGGGTCCGGGCTGAACAGGGCCGACGCTTCCAGACCCCTGAGCCGGGCGTCGGTCTGGGAGAAGCGGTAGCCGGGATACGCGCCCCGTACCGTCGCCACATCTCCGAACGGCCGAAGGTAGATGTACCCGTCGATCATGTTCTGATACGCCGCCAGTTCCAGCCGTACTGCCCGCCCCACGTGCCGTAGCGTCACATCGGCGTTGATGCTGCGCTCGGTGGTGATCGAGCTGTCTCCCAGCTGGTACTGGGCCGTGCCGTGGTGCACTCCGGCGCTGTACAACTCGCTGACGTTTGGCGCCCGCCAGGCGCGACCCAGAGAGCTGGCGACTGACCAGCCGGAGGCGAACTCCCAAGTCGAGCCCAGGCTGCCGGAAAAGCCGTCCCAGGTTCTCGTATCATCCGGACTGATGATCACCGGGTCGCCGTACTGGTAGGCCCGCTGGCGACGCGCGTCGTAGCGGAGGCCGGCGGAGAAGGTCAACCGGCTCAGGTTGAGCTGCTCGACCGCGTATATCCCGCCACTGTACAGCCGGTATTGCGGAATCAGGAACGAGCGCCCGGGCGACAGGTTGCCCTGTCGCATGCCGCTGACGCCGATGCTGCCGGTGAGACGTCCGATCGGGGCATGACTGAGCCGGATATCGAGCGAGTGGGTGTAGAGCCGAAGACCGAATGCGGGGCGGGTCGAGCCGGATGCGAACCCGATGCCGTCATACTCATTGCGGTTGTTGTACTGGAATCCGTAATTGACGTCGAGCCGAGCCGCCTGGCCCAACTGCACGTCGGTGCGCCAGGCGATCAGGTCGTGACTCACCCGCTGATCGGGGCGCTTGATGTCGTAGGAGAAGTCCTCCGACTTGAGCGGATTCTGCATGGCCCGGTCCAAGTCGCGGACGCTGGAGACGTGGGCCCCGAGATACATCCCCAGCGTAGTGCTGAAGCGGCTGTAGCTCAGGTCGCTCCCACCCCAGCTCCGCCTGATCCCGAGCGCGACGTTGAGATTGGCTTCCTTGAAGCCCGTGTTCAACAGGTAGTAGTCAGGAGTGCGGGCATCGCCGGCCCTCCGGTAGCTGCCCTGCAGCCGCCAGGCGGCGTTGCCCAGGAGCGGAATCGGAAGACGGGAGCCCTCGAGCAGCAAGGAAGCCGCACCCTGGCGGTTGTTCGCGAAGAGATTGGAGCTGAACTCCCCGCCGAAGTCCCCGAAGACCGGCAACGGCTTGGGAGTGACCCGCACTACCCCCGCGATTGCGTCGGACCCGTAGAGGACAGCGCCGCCGCCCCGGATGACCTCAATCTCGTTCGCGGCAAAGGCGTCGATCTCCGGGGCGTGCTCCTCACCCCACTGCTGGCCCTCCTGGGGGACCCCTCCGTTCATGATCCGGAGTCGCTGCGAATGAAGGCCGCGCACCACCGGCTTGGCGATGCTGGGTCCGTACTGGATGATGGCCACTCCCGGCAGTTCCCGGATGGTCTCGCCCAGGGTCTGCCCGCGCGATTCCTCCACCTCCTGCGGCGTCATGACTGAAATTGCCTGCTCGTTTCGGAGTACATCCTCCGGCCGGCCGGCAGTCACGCTCAGGGTGTCCAGCTCGATGGCCCGCTGCGTCAGTCGCACATCCAGATGGGCGCCTCCCCCGGTGAGATCGACCCGGACGATCCGTTCAGCGAATCCGATGAAGCGTACCATGAGAACCACGGTGTCCCGCGGCAGGTGCTCGAGGGCGTATTGGCCAGACTGGTTGGTGACAGTGGTGCGTCCCAGCCTTGGAAGACTCAACGTCGCCCCCGCGATGGGCGCTTTGGTGGCCGAATCGAGCACCTGGCCGTGGAGCCAGGCGTCGGTCTGGGGCTGCTGAGCGAGCAGCCCGGCAGGCAATGTCAGTCCGCCAAGGAGGAGCAGGGGTCGAACGAAACGCATGGATGCCTGTCAGAGGCCCGGGATCTCGGGCCTTCGCGAGGCACCTTGCGATGCCTCACCTGATGATGTCTACGATCCGCCGTTCAAAGCCGGCGGGATCGGGTCAACGGATGGTTGGAACGGAGGTGGCCTGAATCAGGCGAGGAGGGCGGGCGGAGCTCGGGATTGTTGAAGGGTAGGACCCGACTTAGAGACCGGCAGGGCACTCGGCTGGAACGGTTCGGCAACTTGTTCAACCGTATGGATCGCCAGCCCTACCGGAAGCGCAGGGAGGCCGCGGCTGTGGGGGGCCAGCCGGCCCAAGACGCACACCTGCGTGTGGCCTGCGGCTGATCCGGGAGCGGCCAGGGTCCGCTCCGGCGGCGCGGCGCGCCCGGGAGTGTGAAACACCAGCGCATCGAACAACGGCAAGCCAACCCCGCCGCCGACCAGGGCGAGGAGCAGGGCCAGCGAGC
>DATBLR010000024.1:0-1719 GCA_036555275.1 Gemmatimonadales bacterium
AAGGCAGGTGGGAAACAGGAAATCGTCCGCCAGTACGATCTTGCAGTAGACGCTGTCGGGGGAGATCTGTGCCACGGCGTGGTTCAGGTTCTGAACCTGGGTCAGAAAGGTCGTGTTGTGGACCAGACGAATGCGGGCATCGCGTTCGGCGTAGGCCTGCGCCTTCTCCGCCGAGCGGTCTGTGCTGCAGTTGTTGACCAGCACATGCTCGAAGTTGCGGTAGTTCTGGCCCAGGATGCTTTCGATGCACTCCGCCAGATACGGCTCGGCGTTGTAGAACGGCGTGACCACGCTGACCAAGGGCTCTGCCGCCTGCGTCATTGCACGCTCCTACTTGGTGGTGGACGGCGACCGGCCATGGGCGCTGCCCGCGAGCGCTAGCAGGGCCTCGTATTGGGCATCGAGCTGCTGGCGAGAAGCGGAGACCCGATCGCTGATTGTGGTTCGCTCCATCGGGGCGTTCCGCACCAGGGCAGTGAAGCGCTCGATCAGGTCCGCCACCTCGAACCGGGTGATGTCCACGCGATACTGGGCCTGCCCCATGCTCTCCATGTGGGCGTCGACCTTCCGGTCGAAGGAGATAGCCAGAACCGGCTTGCCCAGCATGTGTGACATCATGACGCCGTGAAGCCGGCTGGCGACCACGTAGTCTGCGGCGGCCACTTCCCGGAAGAACTGATCCACCGTCAGCACGCCGGGCTCCAGGACCCGCCGGTCCGCCTCGGGACCGGCGAGATCGAGGAGTCGGGCCCGGAGATCGGCTGCGGCGACCTGGTCCGCGCCGCTCGACTGGAACAGCAGAAGCCGGTGGCCGCGATCCAGGAGCCATTTGGCGAACTCCGCCAGTCGCCGGGAGTATTCCTCGTAAACTTCGGGCCGGCTGGTGGGCCAATGGCTGGCATGACCGTAGATCATGGGGCTCAGTCCGACCACGCTCGGCTCGCTCGGCCGCCCTCCGTTGGGGGCCGCCGGAACCCGCAGGCTCAGGGCAAGGTCCGGGACGCAGGGGTCGTTCCGGGTGAACCCCCACCGCGAGAGCTGATGTTGGCTCCCCGGGTCGCGATACGATCGGTACGAAGCGGAAGCTAGGGCCGTCCTGATGAAGAATCTGGTTAGCGGGCGATTCATGTGGTGCGCCCCGACGCTCGCGACCGCGAGCCGGGTGCCGGCCAGCCTGGAGAGCATCGCCCAGCGAAACAGGACATATGGGTGTCCCCACGGCCCGCCGAACTCCTCGTCCAATTGGCCTCCGCCGGAAACCAGCAGGAGGTCCAGGGTGCGCACTGCCTGGAAGGACCGCCACAGGTGGCGCGCCTCCGGGGGGAGCTTGCGCAGGGCCCGCCACTTCCCGACCAGGAACTTCAACATCGGCCCCAGCAACGGAGTGGCCTTGATCAGCTGGCGCAGCCGCCCCGGCTGCTCTGGAACCTCCGGCTCCGCCGCGGAGACGGTGGCAGAGACCAGAGCGGTACAATGCAGGACCAGCGCCTCCGAGTAGGACGCAACCGACAGCCCGGTGATGGGGAACGCCGGGATCCGATGGCGGCTGGCAGTATCCTCAGGATCGAGAGTGATCCCGAGGAACTCGAGGGTGGATTCACGGCGCCGGAGATTCTCAATCACCGCAGTCTGGATGGTCGCGTCCCCCAGGTTGCTCCCGTTGTACGGGGTCAGAAGTCCGATACGCGTCACAGGGCAAGTCCTGGTCGGGGGCGGTTG
>DATBLR010000034.1:0-4232 GCA_036555275.1 Gemmatimonadales bacterium
AGGGTTATCCCCCCGGGGTGCGCGAGAACGGTGGACAGTACACCCACGCCGCCCTCTGGGTGGTCATGGCCATGGCCCGCCTCGGCAGCGGCGACGATGCGGTCGAGCTCTTCCACATGCTCAATCCCGTCAACCACACGAGGACCGCGCCCGACGTGGAGCGGTACGGCGCCGAGCCGTACGTGATCGCGGGAGACGTCTACTCGCACCCCGCACACGCGGGGCGCGCCGGCTGGACCTGGTACACCGGCTCCGCGGGCTGGATGTACCGCGCGGGTCTGGAGAGCATCCTCGGCCTCAAGCGCCACGGCGCAAGCTTCGAGCTGGACCCCTGCATTCCGGCGGCCTGGCCCGAGTATTCCATTGTGTGGCGCTTCGGGAACAGCCGGTACGAGATCTCGGTGTTCAACCCGGAGCACCGTTGCCGGGGGATAGCCGAGGCCGAGCTGGATGCCAACCCCGTGGATCCCGCCGCCATCCCCCTGGTGGACGATGGCGCCACCCACCGGGTGCGGGTCGTGGTGGGGGACCGGGTAGCGACGAGGCGGGCGGGCGGACATGCGGACGGGCGGACGGCGGCGCGGGCGTGAAGTAGTGGTCGCGGGGGCGATTAGCAGAAGGAAAAGCCTCTCGGGAACGTCCTCATGTCTCCTGGCTTGACATCGCTGCCGGTCTTCCTCGCCGTTACGTCGGCAAGGCCGATTGCCGCCGCTGCAGGAAGCGGCGGACCGCGGGATCTCCCGGAATCCGCGAGAAAGGCGACGAGGTTGCCGTAGCTGCGACGCGCGACCGCGTCGGCCGTACCGCGCGCCTGCGCGTCGGCATCAGGGAAGTTCAAACGCTCGGCCAGGGGCCTCCCGCCCCTCCTTCATGCCATCGGCTGGTAGCACAGCAGGACATTCCCGTTACCGAAGGCTCGCGTCCTTGTCCGCTTCAGGTTCAGCTTCTCTTTGATGCCGTCGAACATCGTCCTCCCCTTGCCCAGAACGACGGGATTCACGACGATCTGGAATTCATCGATCAAACCCTCCGGCACCAATTGCGAAACCAGGCTGCCGCTTCCCAGGATCGCCATGTCTTCTCCGGGCTCCTGCTTCATCCTTCGTACTTCCGCCACCAAGTCGCCTTTCACCAGCTTCGTATTGCTCCACGACGCCTGGTTCAGGGTTCTCGAGAACACGACCTTCGGCATACCGTTCATCCGTTGGGCCACAAGAGGCACATTCTTGATCGCAAACGGTGTCGGCCAGAAGCCTGCCATGAGCTCATAGGTGATCCTCCCGAACACCAGCACGCCTCCGC
This sequence comes from Gemmatimonadales bacterium, assembly GCA_036555275.1. Classification (GTDB taxonomy): domain Bacteria; phylum Gemmatimonadota; class Gemmatimonadetes; order Gemmatimonadales; family GWC2-71-9; genus JADJOM01. The sequence continues at coordinate 1,303 of DATBLR010000034.1, forward strand.
CACTTGCGTTGCCCGCGACAAAGGCATTCCACTCCGCATCCTGCTGATCTGCCTTGGCCCAGCTCATGTCGCCGTTCCTGTCGACAAAGTAGCCATCCAGCGACACGTGATTGAAGACGACCAGTTTGGGCATTGGGGATTGGGGGATTGAGGGGTTGAGGAATTGAAAACTTGACGGAGGCGTTCATGCCAGTAACGGGCGGCTCCCGATTCCTCCCGACGCGGGGATTTCATTCCCCTATGTAATCGGCCATGTCGTTGGTCAGCAGTGTGCCCTCACGGATCGGACGCACCTCGACCACGCCGTGCAGTGCCGTTGGGGAGCGGGCTGCCCACGCGATCGCCCCATCGAGGTCAGCCACCTCGATGAGATGAAACCCGCCCAGCTGCTCCTTCGTGTCGGCATAGGGGCCGTCCAGCACCTGAACCTTGCCGTTCACGACCCGCACGGTCGTCGCCGCCGAGGTGGGGTGCAGGCCATTGCTCTCTCTCAGGACACCCGCCTTCGCCATGGCCTCCATGTACGCTCTATAGGCGCCCAACCAGTCTTCTTTCTCGTCCCTGGTCAGCTGGGGCCAGCCCGCTTCGTTCACATAGTCCATCAACAGGTATTTCATCGGGATGCTCCGTTCTGGGTCGTGGGCGGGCGCCGGTAACCGCCTGCACAATGACGGTCGGACCCCCGCGGTTTGGACATGGTGTAGAAAGAAAACAGCCCTCAGAGGGCCAGGGTCGCTCCGGGCCGCTCCAAGTCCTTCCCCCAGTCCCGCGGAGGGGCCGAGCGTTCCGCGTCTGTCGATCAGCGCCCTAAGGCAATCGCCCAGCGTATCGCCGGAATTCAGGCGCGTCCTCCGCGAGCAGCGGAGAGATTCGCGGGCGTGGGCAGCGCCGTCCGGCCAGGACCGAGCGTGCCGCGTGAGTCGCCGAGCGCGACTGCGGTGGTTGACCTGCGTTCCCCGTCAGCGGAGGCGAGCGTTGCGGGCATGGGGCAGCGCCTTCCGTCACCAGCAAAGCGACTCCAGGGGTCGCCAAATCGTTTTGCGGCTCCCGCGGACCGTCCCGCGAGAGCGCGGGAGTGCGACGCGTGCCCGGCCAGGAGCGGCGCGGCGCGGCGGGGGCGTTCTCCGCTATAGCAGGAACGATGCCCGGAGACCGCCGAGCATGCTGCGGGAACGGCGGAGAGTGCCGCGTCCGGGCCGGAGGGTGCTGCGATTTTCGCCGAGCCTGTTGCGTGATCGGGGCAGCGGAGTCCGTCGAGCCGGAAGCGACCTGCGGGAGAGCGGAAATCGCCTGATCCGGGATCCGAGCGGGCTGAACGGACGGCCAGTCAGCCTGAGTCAGCGCCCGAGGGCCTCGGTTGAGGGTCACGAGGCTGGCTTGCGCTCGTTAGCGTGGTGGTCCGACCAGGGGCTGCCGCGAATATCGCCGAAGGGCTCCCCATCACCACGGGAGGACGGTTGAAGATCGGTGGTGCCTCCGAAAGAGGACACTCACGCGAGCTTCCTGAACCGGTTCATTCGCGACCATGGGCAGGCACAAGAGGGCCGTTGAGGCTCACGTCGACTGCGCCTGGCCTGCGCGATCGCGACCTCCAGGGCACTTGCCCATCGAACAGTGTGTCAGGCACTTGCGCCTCCTCACCGTCCGAACCCGTGGGCCAGCCTTGCGTTTGCCGAGTGCTGATTCGATCCGATGCTTCCCGGCGGTGGCACCGAGTTCGCATTCCCCCCGTCCGTCCGGACAGGCTGGGACTGCCGGAGCATGACCGATTGATCAACTGGCCGGAGTGGTGTCTCAGCCGCTGCACCGGCATGAGCAGGTGGAAGGGAGCGTCGTATGAATGCCGAGATTCGCAGGAAGCTGGAAATGGGATTCCGCGCCCTGACCTTCAGCCGGGCGCATCCCGACCCCAGCGCGGGGTACCAGACCGCGCTGGCCCGCCTGGAGGAGCGGATCGCGCGGGCGGAGACCCTGGCCACGCAGCAGCGGGCGGGATTGATCGCGGTGCGATCCGCGACGGCCAGGAAGCGGGAACTCCGGGGGATGCTTCACCACTCGATGCTCGATCATGTGGCGCGGGTGGCGCAGGTGGCCTCCCGGGAGCAGCCGGAGCTGGCCCGCAAGTTCCGGTTGCCGCAGGACAACAGCAGCTACCAGGCGTTTCGGACCGCCGCGCGTGCCATGGCGGAGGAGGCCCAGACCCAGAAGGAGCTGCTGGTGCGTCACGGGCTGTCGGAGCCGGTGCTGGACGGCCTGGTGAAGGCGTTGGGTCAGTTCGACGAGGCGGTGGAGCAGTCAGCCTCGGGGAAGCGGGCCCACGTCGGCGCCGGGGCGGAGCTGGCCACGGTGATCCAGGAGATCCAGCAGGTGGTGCACGTGCTGGACGGGCTCAACCGGTTCCGGTTCGGGACCGACGCCGAGAATCTCGCGGCGTGGGAGAGCGCCACTAACGTCCTGGGGCCGGCCCACAGCAACGGCGAGAAGCCGGCGCCGGAAGACGGCAGCTCGCCGACGGGTGAGCAGGTCAGGCCGGCGGCGTGAGGTGGACAGACGGGAAAGGCGTGAGGGGCGGGAGCGGCGGGAAGGGCGACGCAGGCTGGCCTGGTGGGCAGCAAACCGAGAGCGTACCACGACCCCATCTTACCGCCCGTGCGCCAGGGCCAGAGTCAGGGAGAGAGATGGCGGGACGGCGGAAGGGCGGACGGACCGTCTGACCGTCGGACCGTCATCTCGGTGACCGTCGTGACTGTCGTGAGCGTCAGACCATCGCCGGTCTCCGAAGCCAAACGTAATCCGGCCCTTCGGGCCGCTCACGGTCTTAGACTCGAATCATCCACTACCTGGCGCAAACAAAACGGTCCTTTGGTGTACACCACCGCCCGTGGCATGACCCTTAGCCCCCGCCGCCCGGCGGTCGGTGAGGAGCATGA
>DATBLR010000116.1:0-14011 GCA_036555275.1 Gemmatimonadales bacterium
CGGACCAGCTGATTGATCGTCGCCATCTGGAACTCTTTTGAGAAAGACCGGTTTTGGCCTTACGTGAAAACGAACGGCAAGCCGGGCACAGCCGGCTCACCGAGACGGAAAAGTATAGCCCGCATTCAACGTCGCCGTCAAATGCGAGCAGGACGCAACGGCGAACCCCCGGGGCGAGCCCCTTCCGGTTCCGCATTGCTCCGATAATCCCGCCCTTCCGTGGGCCCAACACGAGGCGCTCCGTGCGCCTCATTTGGTGATCTGGGGCGGCCCCGCGAAGGGCCGCCACGATGCTGCCGTATTACTGAATCACGCCTGCGAGGCGCTGGACTCCTCGCCCGCTTCCGCCGGCTCGGCCGCTTCGGTGGTGACCGGCGCGGACAGCGCCTCCATCTCCGAATCGGTCAGCCCGGACGCGTTCTTGCGGCGCTGGGTGTGGTACGCCAAGCCGGTACCGGCGGGAATCAGCCGGCCGACGATGACGTTTTCCTTGAGGCCGCGCAGGCCGTCGCGCGTACCGCGCACGGCGGCCTCGGTCAGCACCCGGGTGGTCTCCTGGAACGACGCGGCCGAGATGAAGGATTGCGTCGTCAGGCTGGCCTTGGTAATCCCGAGGAGCACCGGCTCGGACTGCGCCGGGGTGCTGCGGCGCTTGATGACCCGGTCGTTCTCCTCGCGGAAGGTCAGCTTGTCCACCGTCTCACCCTCCAGGAAGTCGGTGTCGCCCGGATCGGTGACCCGGACCTTCTGCAGCATCTGGCGCACGATCGTCCCGATGTGCTTGTCGCTGATGCGTACGCCCTGCAACCGGTAGACCTCCTGGACCTCGTTGAGCAGGTATTCCTGTACCGCGCGCGGGCCCTTGATCCGCAGGATGTCGTGCGGATTGACCGGCCCTTCGGTCAGCCGGTCACCCGCCCGCACCCGGTCGCCCTCGTGAACTCGCAGGTGCTTCCCCGCCCCGACTTCATACAGCTGCGGCGGCTCGGGCTCACCCTTCTTGCCCGGCTCGGACAGCGGGTAGACATAGATCTCGCGCTTCCCACGCTTGATCTCACCGAACTTCACGATCCCATCGATCTCGGAGATCGTCGCCGGGTCCTTGGGCCGGCGGGCCTCGAACAGCTCGGCCACGCGCGGCAGGCCGCCGGTGATATCGCGGGTCTTGTATGCCTGGCGCGGCATCTTTGTCACCGTGACACCCTTGTGGATCTTGACGGCCGGCGAGAGGAACACGGTCTTGTCCTTCGCCTCCTTCTTGCTCTTGCCCGGCCAGGCCACGTTGATTGGATACTCGTCCACCTTGAACCGGCTGGACCAGGGGTTCCCTTCGTCCGGCAGGTTCATCGCCCTGGTGATTTGGTCGGCGTCGCTCCCCAGGATGATCCGCGACCCCTCCGCAAGGATGTATTCCTGCGGGTCCTTGCGGTTGGCGGCGTAGACCAAGACCGAGGGGTGGAGCTCCCGGTCCGGATCGGCCATGACCACGAGGGACCGGAGGCCGGTCGATTCGTCCAGTTCCTCCCGCAGCGTCGACCCCGGCACCAGGTCCTTCCACCGCAGCTCGCCATCGAGCTTGATGATGCTGGGATCGTTGTACGGGTCCCAGGTGTAGAGGATCGACAGCTTCCCCTGCACCGCATCTCCCTCCTTGACCTGGATGACGGCTCCTTCCGGCACCGGGTAGCGGTTGAGCACCCGCTTGGGATCGTTCGGATCCACGACCAGAATGCCCTCTTTCGACTCCTCGTCGGCGTTCTCGTCCTCGCGGGTCAGGGCGATCCGCACCATGGCTCGCGTCCCGTCCTCGTATTCCACCGGGACGTCGGCGTACTCCAGCCCCGGCGTGTACTTCGCCACCCCGCTGGCGCGGGCGCGACGTTCCGCCTCTTCGGCGATACGGGAGGAGGCGCCTCCGATGTGGAAGGTCCGCAGCGTCAGCTGGGTCCCGGGCTCTCCGATCGACTGGGCCGCGAGGATGCCGATGGCCTCACCCATGTCTACCATGTCCATGGTGGCCAGGTTGCGGCCATAGCACATGCGGCAGCAGCCGCGCTTGGATTCGCAGGTGAGCACCGAGCGGATCTTCATCTTCTCGATTCCCGCGTCCTCGATCTGGGTCGACACTTCCTCGTCGATGAGCTTGCCGGCCTGCACGATGAGCTTGGGGTCACCGTGCTCATCCAGCTCGTGCGGGTCGAACACGTCCTCGGAGGCGACGCTCCCCAGGATCCGCTCCTTGAGGGCCTCGATGACGTCCTCCCCTTCCTTCAGGGCGGAGATCTCCAGGCCCTGGATGGTGCCGCAATCCTCTTCGGTGATGGTGACGTCCTGGGCAACGTCGACCAGGCGGCGGGTGAGGTAGCCGGCGTCGGCGGTCTTAAGCGCGGTGTCGGCCAGGCCCTTCCGCGCGCCGTGGGTCGAGATGAAGTACTCCAGGCCGGTCAGCCCCTCCCGGAAGTTCGACTTAATCGGGCTTTCGATGATCTCCCCGATGCCGCCGGTCAGCTTCTTCTGGGGCTTCGCCATCAGGCCGCGCATGCCGGCCAGCTGCCGGATCTGGTCGCGCGAGCCGCGACTGCCGGAGTCGAACATCATGAACACCGGATTGAACCCGCCGCGGCTCTGGCGCATGTGATTGACCATCGCCTCGGCCACGTCGTTGTTGGCATGGGTCCAAGCGTCGATCACCTTGTTGTAGCGCTCGCCGAAGGTGATCTGTCCCGTGTTGTAAGCGCGCTGGAAGCGCTGCACCCGCGTGTCCGCCTCGTCAAGCAACGTGGCCTTCTCCCGGGGGATCTCCAGATCCTCCACCCCGATGGAAATGCCCCCCTGGGTGGCATAGCGGAAGCCGAAATCCTTAAGCCGGTCCAGGAAGACCACGGTCATGGCCAAGCCTGCCTCACGGTAGCTCTGGAGCACCAGCTCGGAGAGCGCCTTCTTGCGCATCAGGTCGTTGCGGAATCCGTGATTCGCCACGACCTGGGGCGGTAGAATGCTGTTGAACAGCACCCGTCCCGCCGTGGTGCGCAGCCAGCGGGCCTGGGAGTCCGTCGCTTCCCGAGGGGGCTGGTACCAGAAGTGGATGGCGGTATGGTACCCGATGACCCGGTGCAGGAGAGCCAGCTCGATCTCCGCCAGCGACCCGAAGTGCTTCGCCTTTTCCCACGCGGGTCCCGGCTTCCCTTCCCTGGGCTCGTCCGCGCCTGCGGGCAGCTTGGTCAGGAAGTAGCTCCCCAGCACCATGTCCTGGGACGGTTCGGCGACCGGACGGCCGTCCGACGGCTTCAGGATGTTGTTGGACGAGATCATCAGCAGCCGCGCCTCGAGCTGCGCCTCGAAGGAGAGCGGCACGTGCACGGCCATCTGGTCGCCGTCGAAGTCGGCGTTGAAGGCGGCGCACACCAGCGGATGGATGCGGATGGCCTTCCCTTCGACCAGGACCGGCTCGAACGCCTGGATCCCCAGGCGGTGCAGGGTCGGCGCGCGGTTGAGCAGCACCGGGTGGTCCTGGATGATCTCCTCCAGGATCTCGTATACCTCCGGGCTTTCCTTTTCCACGATCTTCTTCGCCCGCTTCACCGTCTCGGCGATACCCTTCTCCACCAGCTTGTGGATGATGAAGGGCTTGAACAGCTCCACCGCCATGGCCTTGGGCAGACCGCACTGATGCAGGCGCAGCTCCGGGCCCACCACGATCACCGACCGGCCCGAGTAGTCCACCCGCTTCCCCAGGAGGTTCTGGCGGAAGCGCCCCTGCTTCCCCTTGAGCATGTCGCTCAGGGACTTGAGCGGGCGCTTGCCCCGACCCCGGATCGCCTTGGAGCGGCGACCGTTGTCAAACAGGGCGTCCACCGCCTCCTGCAGCATCCGCTTCTCGTTCCGGAGAATGACCTCCGGCGCCTTGTGCTGGATGAGCTTCTGCAGGCGGTTGTTGCGGTTGATGACCCGCCGGTACAGATCGTTGAGGTCACTGGTCGCGAAACGTCCGCCATCCAGAGGCACCAGCGGCCGGAGATCGGGCGGGATCACCGGGATCACGTCCAGGATCATCCACGCCGGGGCGTTGGGAACATCCCCGTTGTCGCCCGAGGTCAGGAAGGCGTCGACGATTTTCAGCCGCTTGAGCATCTGCTTCTTGCGGTGCTGGCTGGTTTCCGCCGCCACCGCCGCCCGCAGCTCTTCGGCCAGCTTCTTCACATCGATCCGGTGCAGCAGCTCCCGCACCGCCGGCGCGCCAATGTCGGCCTTGAAGGCGGAGTCCCCTTCCTCCCGGGCCTTGTGACGCAGCTGGAGGTACTCATCCTCGTCCAGCAGCTGGTTGGCCTCGACGTCCTGGTCACCCGGCTCGATGACGATGTAGCTCGAGTAGTAGATCACCCGCTCGAGATCGCGCAGGGTGATGTTGAGCAGGTTGCCCATGGGCGACGGCAGGGTCTTGAAGAACCAGATGTGCGCCACCGGTACCGAGAGCTCAATGTGCCCCATCCGCTCCCGGCGGACCTTGCTCAGCGTCACTTCCACGCCGCACCGGTCGCAGATGACGCCGCGATAGCGGATCCGCTTGTACTTGCCGCAATGGCACTCCCAGTCCTTCACCGGCCCGAAGATACGCTCGCAGAACAGCCCATCCTTCTCGGGCTTGAACGAGCGATAGTTGATGGTCTCGGGCTTGGTGACTTCGCCCCAGGACCACCAGTACCGCTGCCCCTGCAGCTCCAGCCGTTCCCGCTCCTTGGTATCGCGGGGACCGCGAATCTCCTCCGGGGAGGCGATGCGAATGCTGATGAAGTCGAAGCTCGAGCTCTTGGGCTCGCGCCCGCTACGGAAATCGATCATTGGTCACCCTCAATACGCGTCACTGTTACCTCAAGGCCTCGGCCTGCGCGAGCGGCGGAACCGTACCTCGTCCCGCCACCCCGCCTCACTCATCTCCATCCGCGGTCGCACCCAGGGTCACCTTCAATCCCAGGGCCTGCAGCTCCTTCACCAGCACATTGAACGACTCCGGAATGCCCGGCTCCGGCAGGTTCTGCCCCTTGACGATCGCCTCGTACACCTTGCTCCGGCCGTTCACATCGTCCGACTTGACGGTCAGCATCTCCTGCAGCACGTGCGCCGCGCCATAGGCCTCGAGCGCCCACACCTCCATCTCGCCGAACCGCTGTCCGCCGAACTGGGCCTTCCCCGCGAGCGGCTGCTGAGTCACCAGCGAGTACGGGCCGATCGACCGGGCGTGAATCTTGTCATCCACCAGGTGGGACAGCTTGAGCATGTAGATCGTACCCACCGTGACATCCCCCTCGAATTCCTGCCCGCTGCGCCCGTCCCGAAGGCGGGCTTTGCCGGTCGGGGTGAGGCCGGCGGCCCGAATGAGTTCTTCCGCGGCACGCGACACATCTTCCGGCTCGCCCCGGCCGCTGGCCAGCACGGCAAGACCCGGGCACCGCGCCGCTTCCAGCAACTCGGCGGGTGAAAGCTCGACCGTCTTCTCCAGCTCCTTCAGGGATTTCTGTACCCCCTTCTGGTCGGGACCCGGGGCCTCGGTCAGCCGGTACTGATGGTGGGCCAGCTCATGCTTCTTCTGCACCAGCTCCCGCTGCGCCACCTCTTTTGCGGCGGCGGCCAGGAAGGCCTTGATGGCCTGGTACAACTCCCTGGTTGCCTGATCCGCTCCGCGATGCGCGAGGTCGGCGATGCCGGCTTCGGTCAGGCCGTGGGTCACCTGATGCAGGTCCGCCACGACCTGGGCCAGCGTCCGGGGATCGGGCTCGGGTGCCTGCTGCCGGAGCCCGAGCGCCTGCCCGGCCCACCGGATACCGGCGATACGCAGCAGGGCACCGATTTCGTGCTCGTCGGCGCCCCGGAACACCGGGGTCTTGGCCTTGAAGCCCAGAATGGTGGCACACCAGCCCAGGTGGGTCTCGAGAATCTGGCCCACATTCATGCGGCTGGGGACGCCGAGCGGGTTGAGCACGATGTCCACCGCCCTGCCGTCGGGAAGGAACGGCATGTCCTCCTCCGGCACGATGCGGGCGACGATGCCCTTGTTGCCATGACGGCCCGCCATCTTGTCACCCACCGAGACCTTGCGCTTCTCGGCGATGTACACCTTCACCAGCTGGATGACCCCCGGGGGGAGCTCATCCGGTTGGAGAATCTTGTCGATCTGGTCCTCGGCCTTTTCCTCGACCTTGGCCCGTTCCCGCCCGGCGGTGTCGATGGCCGAGCGAATCCGCTCGTTGGCCGCCTTGTTGGCGACCCGGAGCGTCTTGAGATCCACATCGCCGAGATCCATCTCGCCCAGGACCGCCTTGGCGAGCCGGGTTCCCGCGGGCACCGCCTCCTCGACTGTGCCCGCCTTGAGCATGAGGGCCACTTCCTGCCCTTCGAGCAGGTGACGGAGCTCTTCAAACATCACCGAGCTGATGCGGGCCTTCTCATCGGTCTCGACCCGGCGCACCTCACCGATCCGTTCACCCCGATCCTTCTCGACGACCTGGTCCTCGACCCGGCTGAAGATCTTCACGTCGATGACCACGCCTCGCATCCCCGGCGGCACCTTGAGCGAGCTGTCTTTCACGTCCTTGGCCTTCTCGCCGAAGATCGCCGTCAGGAGCTTCTCCTCCGGCGACAGCTCGGTCTCGCCCTTCGGCGTGATCTTGCCGACCAGGATGTCACCCGGCTTCACATGAGCGCCGATCCGCACAATACCCCGCTCGTCGAGATCGACCAGCGCCTCGTCGGAGACGTTGGGAATCTCGCGGGTGATCTCCTCCTGACCGCGCTTGGTGTCGCGGACATGAAGCTCGAGCTCCTGAATGTGGATCGACGAGTACACGTCGTCCTTCACCAGCCGCTCGGACAGGACGATCGCGTCCTCGAAGTTGTGGCCGTACCACGGCATGAAGGCCACCAGCACGTTGCTGCCCAGGGCCAGTTCCCCGGCCTCGGTTGCCGCACCGTCGGCGATGACCTGACCCGACTGCACCCGGTCACCCACCCGGACCAGCGGTCGCTGGTTGATTGCGGTGTCCTGATTGGTGCGCCAGAACTTGCGGACCCGGTAGCGGTCATGCTGCGTCAGCCGGGCGAGCGGCACGTCGGGGTCGACCTTTCCCTCCTCGCCCGAATCCACGATGATCTCGTCCGCCGTGACCCGGGTGACGCTGCCTGCCCGCCGGGCCACGATGACGGCGCCTGAATCGGCCGCGACCTTGGCCTCCAGCCCGGTGCCCACGATGGGCGACTGCGGGAACAGCAGCGGCACAGCTTGCCGCTGCATGTTGCTGCCCATGAGAGCGCGATTGGCGTCGTCGTGCTCGAGGAAGGGAATCAGTGCCGCGGCGATCGACACCAGCTGCTCCGGGGCCACGTCCATGAAGTCGATCCGGTCGGGCGCCAGCAGCGGGTAATCGTCCTGCTTGCGGCACAGCACCAGGCTCTCGGTAAACCTTCCTTCCTGGTCGAGCAGCGCGTTGGCCTGAGCCACCGCGTAGTCCTCCTCCTCGCTGGCGGAGAGCCAACGGATTTCGTCGGTCACCTTACCGTTCTTGACCACCCGATACGGCGTCTCGATGAAGCCGAGATCGTTAATCCGGCCGTAGGTGGAGAGGCTCGTGATCAGGCCGATGTTGGGACCCTCGGGAGTCTCGATGGGGCACATCCGGCCATACTGCGAGTAGTGCACGTCGCGGACCTCGAACCCCGCACGCTCGCGGGTGAGGCCGCCCGGGCCCAGGGCCGACAATCGCCGCTTGTTGGTCAGCTCGGCAAGCGGGTTGGTCTGGTCCATGAACTGGGACAGCTGGGAGGATCCGAAGAAGGCCTGGATCACCGCCGAGACGGTGCGCGCGTTGACTAGGTCGTCCAGCGAGATCTTTTCCGGATCGGAGTTGATGCTCATCCGCTCCTTCACCAGCCGGGCCATCCGGGACAGGCCGACCGAGAACTGGTTCGCGATGAGCTCCCCGACTGACCGGATCCTGCGGTTGCCCAGGTGGTCGATGTCGTCGGTGAACCCGCGGCCGTCGTTGAGGTCCATCAGATACCGGATGATGGCGATGAAGTCCTCTTCGGTCAGCACGGTATGATTGGCCGCCGTCCGGGTCTTCAGGCGCTGATTGATCTTGTAGCGGCCCACCCGGCCGAGGTCGTAGCGCTTGGGATTGAAGAACAGCCGCTTCAGGGCCTCGCGCGCGGTTTCGAGGTTGGGCGCCTCCCCCGGCCGGAGCAGGGCATAGATCTGCTCCAGGGCCTCGGCCTCACTGTGCGTCGGGTCCTTGGCCAGGGTGTTCTTAATGAGCGGCGACTCGCCACGGCCAGCCGGCAGCAGGACCTCCACCTTGGTGACCTGCGCCTTGGCCAGTTTCTTCTTGAGCGCCTCAGTGAGCTCGCTCCCGGCCTCGGCCAGTACCTCACCCGTCTCCGGATCCGCCACATCGAAGGCCAGCACCTGGCGCGCCCGTTCCCGGGTCGTGGTCGGCTGCTCGTCCTCCCGGAGGTCCAGGGAGGTGTAGCCGGCGAACACCGTCACGCTTTTGACTCCGACGTGCCGGAGCTGGTTCAGCCGATCCGGGGTGAGCTCGTCGCCCATGACGGCCAGCGGTGCCCCGCCCTTCTCTTCGGGATTCGGGACGTCGGCGGCCAGCAACGCGCCGACCAGCTCCCGCCGCTCCTGCCGTCCCTCGAGCTTGCCGGTCAGGTCCAGCTCCTTGGTCGCGAAAAACAGCCGGAGGATCTCGGCGTTGGTGCCGTAACCGAAAGCCCGGAGCAGCGCCGTCGCCGGGAATTTCTTCTTCTTGTCGATATGGACGTAGATCACGTCGTGGATGTCGATCGTGAACTCCACCCACGACCCGCGGAACGGGATGATCCGGGCCGAGTACAGCCGCTGGCCGTTGGGGTGAGTATCCTCCTCGAACACCACGCCGGGGGAGCGGTGCAGCTGCGACACGACGACCCGCTCCGCCCCGTTGATCACGAAGGTCCCCAGGGGCGTCATGATGGGCAGCTCGCCGAGGTAGACCTCCTTCTCAATCGCGTTCTTCAGGCGCCGCTGGCCGTCGACCTCCTCGAACACATCGAGCCGGAGGGTGGCCTTGAGCGGCGCGGCATACGTCATGTCGCGCTCGATGCACTCTTCGACCGAGTACTTCGGGTCACCGAGGTGATAGCTGATGAACTCCAGGCTGTACTTCCCGTTCACATCGGAGATCGGAAAGAGGTCCCGGAAGACCCGCTCCAGCGAGACGTCCTGCCGCTCGCCGTGCACGTCGTCGGGCACCAGCAGGCTCTGGAATGCCCGGGTCTGGATATCGAGCAGGTCGGGCATGGGCATGGCCACGTCCCGCTTGGAAAACACGATCTGGGGTCTAGTCGCCGTCATCGGATTCACTCGCGCAACACAAATGGCCCCGTCGTGCGCCACCCTGCCGGTTGCAGGAGGCCACACGGGGCTCGGAATTCATCGGTTTTACAGCAGCCGTCCAGCAGTCATGTCTCCTCACTGAAGTAGAGCGGCCTGGAAGATCCCTACGGCCGCGGCGCGAAGACCGCGCACCGCCGGGAATAGGCTGCGCCTACTTCAGCTCGACCACCGCGCCCTGGTCCTCAAGCTTCTTCTTCATTTCAGCCGCCTCAGCCTTCGGCACGCCTTCCTTGATTGTCCCGCCGCTGTCCACCAGATCCTTGGCTTCCTTCAGACCCAGGCTGGTGAGCTCGCGAACCACCTTGATGACCTGGATTTTCTTTTCCCCACCACTCTTCAGCACCACCGCGAATTCGGACTGCTCCTCGGCGGCGGCGGCGGCACCACCACCGGCCGCTCCGCCGGCGGGCGCCGCCGCGGCGGCGACGACCGAGACATTGAACTTGGCCTTGAACGCCTCGATCAGATCGGCCAGCTCCAGCACACTCATCTTGCCGATGGCCTCGAGGATGTCGTCCTTGCTCAGCGTGGTCGTGCTCATGTCCGTGCTCTCCCTCAGGCGTTGGAGGCTGCACCGCGCTGCTCGCGAAGGGCCTCGAGGCAGCCTGCAAATGAAGCCAGAATGTTGTTGAGCGACCCCGCCACCATCCCCAGGAGGGTCGGTCGGTCGGGGATGGTCCCGAGCCGCTGGATGTGCTCCTTCGAAACCGTAGCTCCATCCACGAGGCCGGCCCGGATACCGGGCTTCTGGTGGTCCCTGGCGAACTCGGTCAGCACTTTGGCCGCCGACAGCGGCTCGGTGCTGAGCACTAGGCCCGTAGGCCCCTTCAGGTGTTCCGTGAGGCCGGTGATGCCATGCTGCTCGAGGGCCCGCTCCGCCAGGGTATTCTTCACGACGAGATACCGGGCGCCCGCGCCCCGCAGGCGCCGGCGGAACTCGGTGACCTTGGCCACGTCGAGGCCCGCGAAATCCGTCACGTACACGTTCGGGCTGGCCTTCAGGGCTGTCGCGATGCTCTCGATTTCGGCCTGGCGATCTGCCTTGCTCATCGATACACCGCCGTGTCGAGCCGGACCCCGGGGCCCATGGTGCTGGACACCGTGGCGCTCCGGATGTAGTGACCCTTCGCCGCAGCCGGCTTTGCGCGCACGATGGTGTCCATGAAGGCCTGCAGGTTCTCAGCCAGCTGCTGCTCCGAAAAACTCAATTTCCCGACCGGGGCATGGACGTTCCCGGTCTTGTCGACCCGGAACTCGATCTTGCCCGCCTTGATCTCCCGCACCGCCCGGGCGACGTCCATGGTCACGGTGCCCGCCTTGGGGTTGGGCATCAGGCCTCGCGGGCCCAGAATCCGGCCCAGCTGGCCAAGCTGCCCCATGACGTCCGGGGTCGCGACGATGACGTCGCACTCCAGCCAGCCGTCCTTGAGCTTCTGCACGAATTCGATCCCCGCGAAGTCGGCCCCGGCCGCCTCCGCCTCCTTGACCTTCTCCCCCTGGGTGATCACCAGGACCCGCACCGATTTACCGGTGCCATGGGGCAGCACCACCGTGCCCCGGACCACCTGATCCGCGTGCCGGGGATCGACGCCCAACCGCACCGCGACGTCCACGGTCTCGTTGAATTTCGCGAACCCCGCCCCCTTGACCAGCTTCACCGCATCGGGGATCTGGTACTCACGGCGGCGATCGACCTTGGCCAGGGCGGCCCCGAACTTCTTTCCGTGCGCCGGCATCAGTCGATCACCTCCAGCCCCATCGAGCGCGCGGTGCCGGCGATCATCCGCATGGCACCCTCCAGGTCGGCCGCGTTGAGATCCTGCATCTTGAGCTCGGCGATTTTCTTCACCTGGGCCCGGGTCACCCGCCCCACCTTGGTCCGGTTGGGCGCGGCGCTCCCCTTCTCCAGCGTGGCCTCCTTGAGCAGCAGATTCGCCGCCGGCGGCGTCTTGGTCACAAAGCTGAAGGTGCGGTCCTGAAAGACCGTCACGATGACGGGGATGATCATTCCCGCCTGGCTCTGGGTCCTGGCGTTGAACTGCTTGCAGAACTCCATGATGTTGACGCCGTGGGGACCCAGGGCGGTGCCAACCGGCGGCGCCGGATTCGCCGCGCCGGCGGGACACTGCAGCTTGATGACTGCGGTGACCTTCTTGGCCATGATGCTCCTCGTGCTCGCCGGGTACCGGTGGTACCGCAGGCTCCCGCGAATCCGCGCGGTGGCGGGAGGGGATTGGGCGATTGGGGGATTTCAGATTGGGGATGGGAGGAACGATCTACGCTCGCCAATCCCTCAATCTCCCAATCCCTCAACCCCTCAATCCTCAGTGCCCCCTCAACTGCAGATAATCGAGCTCCACCGAAGTCGGTCGGCCGAACAGACTCACCGACACCTTCACCTTCCCCTTGTCCGTCAGCACCTCTTCCACCGTACCGCTGAAGTCGGAGAACGGTCCCTCGGTGATCTCCACCACCTGGCCCACCAGAAAGGGGATCTCCTCCTTGGGCTGGGCCTCTGCGACTTCCTCGACAACTCCAAGCAGCCGGTTCACCTCGTCCTGGCGCAGCGGCTGCGGGAATTTCCCGGCCCCGACGAACTTGATCACGCCCTGGATGCTGTTGATCACGTGCAGGGACTCCTGGTTCATCACCATCTCGACCAGGACGTAGCCCGGATACAGCTTGCGCTCCACCGTGACCTTCTTGCCGTTCTTGATCTCCACGACTTCCTGCACCGGCACCAGCGCCTGCCGGATCAGTCTCTCCCCCTCCGGGCGAGGATCCTGGGCGATGCGCTGGGCAATCAGCGACCGAACCTTGTTCTCGTGCCCGGCGGTGGTCTGGATAGCGTACCAGCGGTATTCGAGCGCCTCGCTCACCGGGTCAGCGCCGCCACGCCGTCGACCAGGACCAGGTTGAAAAGCAGGTCCATCCAGCCGATGGCAAGCCCGAGAACGATCGACAGCACGACGATCATCCGGGTGGCTTTCAGAAGCTCGTCCCTGGTCGGCCAGGTGACCTTGTCCAGCTCGGCCCGGGTGGCCCGCAGGAAACCCACCGTCCCCGCCACCCAGCGCGCCACGCCGGCCGGCTCCTTGGTGGCCGCCTCCGCGCTCACTTGGACTCCTTATGGAGCCGGTGCTTGTCGCAGCGCGGGCAATATTTCTTCCACTCGACCCGTTCCGGGTGCTTCCGCCGGTTCTTGTCGGTGAAGTAGTTGCGATCCCGGCACTCGGTGCATTCCAGGATGATTCGTTCGCGTGGCACGTTGACCTCAGCTATCGACTCTCTGCTATCGGCTATCCGCTATCGGCTTTCAGTTGTGGCACGCAACCAACGCTCCACCGGTGGCTCTCAGCTCGCAGCCCTGAGAGCCGATAGCCGATAGCTGATAGCCATCCTCCCAGAGCTCGCGACCGGGATTGAACCGGTGACCTCATCCTTACCAAGGATGCGCTCTACCGACTGAGCTACGCGAGCCTGTCCCGCGCGACACCAGAGCGGGCGACGGGGCTCGAACCCGCGACATTCAGCTTGGAAGGCTGACGCTCTACCAACTGAGCTACGCCCGCGCGGGCGGACTGGCCGCCACAACCCCCAATCGTTCCATGCATCGCATCGCCGTGCCGCTGCCCCGCTCACTCGTCCGCCGGACCACCCGTCCGCCTGGCCACCCGCCAGCCATGGTGGGGGTAGGATTCGAACCTACGTAGCGCGAAGCGCGGCAGATTTACAGTCTGCTGCCATTAGCCACTCGGCCACCCCACCGGCGCCCGCACGCTTCCCGCTTCCGATGCCTCCCTGGAAGAGCTGACGGAGGGAATCGAACCCTCAACCGCCGGTTTACAAAACCGGTGCTCTGCCAGTTGAGCTACGTCAGCGGGCAGCGAAAACGGACAGAACGATATGATAGTTGGATACTTACGGTTATGTCAACGGGCAGCGGTTCAGCCCTGAACCCGCGCCTCGTCATCCAGCCCGAACATCACCCGGAGATGGCCCGGAAGGGCCGACGGCTGCCACCTGACGCAGGCCTCGAAGCACGCCCGCGGCGGCTTCCCCGAGAAGCGCGCCGTCTACGCCGGCGGCGAGCAGGGTGAAACCCTCTCTTGCCCATGGGCCCAGCGGGTCCGGGCCCATCGCGAAGATACCGGTGCGCACCCCGGCGGCGCTGCAGGCCGCGGCGATCCGGCTGATCGCCGCCCGGACATCCGCATGCCCGACCTCGCCTGGATGACCCAGACTTGCGGACAGGTCATACGGGCCCACGAAAACGGCATCGAGGCCTGGTACCCGGGCGATCCCCTCGATGTTCCGCACCGCATCGGCGGTCTCGGCCTGCACCACCACCGTGACCTGCTCGGAGACGGTGCGCAGGTGCTCGGCCAGGGCCAGGCCATACCGGTTGGCTCGGGCAGTGCCCAGCCCCCGAGTCCCCTTTGGCGGATAGTGGGCAAAGCGGACACTGCGCTCAGCCTGCTCGACATGCCCGACCTGAGGCACAATGATCCCGTCGGCCCCGGCATCGAGAGCGCGCTTGATCCAGGCTTCGTCCAGCGTCGGGACCCGAACCAGACAGGG
>DATBLR010000085.1:0-40934 GCA_036555275.1 Gemmatimonadales bacterium
GCCGATCCGCCGGCACCTGGAACGGAGCTTCCGGCTCCGGGGCCGGACCGACGACTTCCGGCAGCTGCGGCACAAGCTCTTCGTGGTCACCGCAGACCTGGAGGCGGGCAAGCCAATCGTGTTCGGGGCCAGGGGCTGGGAGCATGTCCCGATCTCGACGGCCGTCCAGGCGAGCACCGCCGTCCCCGGCCTGTATCCCCCGGTGGAGATCGAAGGCCATCTCTGTGTGGATGGGGTCCTGCTCAAGACGGTGCACGCCTCGGTCGCACTGGAGCAGGGCGCCGAGCTGTTGTTCTGCATCAATCCCCTGGTCCCGGTGGACGTGGCCGCCGGGGAAGCTCGCGGGCTGGTCCAGGACGGGGCCCTGCTGCGCCGGGGACTTCCGGCGCTCTTGTCGCAGACCTTCCGGACCCTCATTCATTCGCGGATGGTCGTGGGAATGTCCCGGTACCGCACCCATTTCCCCAACGCGGATGTTCTGCTGTTCGAACCTCGCCGGGATGAATATCGGCTCTTCTTCGGCAGCATCTTCAGCTTCGATTCGCGGCGCGAGGTGTGCGAGATCGGCTACCGGGCCACCCGGCGGGATCTGTGGCGCCGGCGCGCCACCCTCGAGCCGGTGCTCCGCCGGCACGGCCTGCGGCTCCGGGTCGACCTGCTGAAGGATGTCGACCGGAGCGTCTGGGAAGGCATCGGCCTCGGCCGAGGTGGCCCCGGAGCGGTGGTGGGGGACCGGCTGTCCAAGGCCCTGGCGCGACTGGAACGGATTCAGTCGGTCGGACGACCGTCTGGGCCTAGGCGCCGCGTGCCGGTTCCCGGCTGACCGGGGGCGATGGCCTTGGTCTAGGTGCGGGCGATCCGCCTCACAAAATCTTGAGCGCCTCGAATTCTTCCTCGAACGCGTGCACCAGATCACGGGGATCGGGGACCAGCCGGGCATCCACCAGTACACCCACCTGGACCTTCCCGGCGAAACTCAGGATCGAAATCCCCAATCCGATATCCGCCCGCTGAGGGACCCAGAACATCATGCTGCGCACTCGACGGCCTGCCAGAGTGATCTCGCGCTGGGGGCCGGGAACGTTGGTAACGACGGCGGTACACTTGTTGGCGAGGAAGTCGATCAGCGCGCGGCTCGCGCCCTGGGGCAGCACCGTGAGCAGCGCCCGCTGAATGCCATATACGACAATCGGGACGACTGACTGTTTCAGATCGTCCATCCTGGCCTTCACCGCCTGCACCCGCTCCGGCAGGTGGTCGATGCCCGCTGGAAGCTCGAGTGGCACGGCTGCGAAGCGATTCTCGAGCACCAGCGGTTCGTCCGGCGGCCGGATGTTCACTGGCATCGAAACCCGAAGCCGATGGATGATCTGGCCGGCGTGCTGGTGGAGGTAGCGGCTCAGGGCTCCGGAGACGGACGCCATCAGAACATCATTCACCGTGGCGCCGAGCCGGTTCTTGGCCTGCTTCACTATGGCCAAGTCGAACGGGACGGTCCAGGCGACCAGTTTCCGCCCCGAGACCTTTGGACCATGGAGTGCATGCCGGTCCGGCCGCCACAGCATCCGCTTGAGCAGAATACCCGGTGCCGCTATCGGGATGGCGAGTGCCTTGAGGAGCCCTCGTCCGGGCGCGCCGGCTCCCGGCCGGATACCGCCCTTGGGGGGCGCGTTCTCATGCTCTCCCGTCATCTCTTCGAACAGCGAGAAGATCACCGCGAGCAGCGCGATCCCGTCCGCAATACTGTGATGAATCCGGACGATGAAGGCACTGGAGCCCGGCTCGAAGTCTTCCACGGCCTGGATCTGCCAGCGCGGTCGGTCGTCGGGGAGCGGCTGGGAGGCCTCCGCTCCCACATAGGCTTGCAGCTTCGCAGTGGTGGTGAGATCAGGGTCCCGGGCCGCCACAATATGGCGGGTGATGTCGAACTCGTGGTCCGGCTCCCAGTGCGGGGCACCCCGCACCAGGACGATCCGATGGCGGAAGCGGGCGAAGCGGGTGCCGCCCCCGGCCTCGATCACTCGGCTCTGGAAGGTGTTCCGAAAGGTCGCGAGATCCATACGGTCGGTGGTGAGGACCGCATTGATGACCATGAGGTTGGTGGCCGTGTCCTGCAGCCACATTGCGTCGTTGGAGGTGACCCGTTCGGGCATCCTCACACCCTGTGTTTCCCGCTCCGCATGTGCGGAGAGGCGGTCGGGGAGTAGTGAGGATGCGGTGCGGGTGACACCCTAGCTCCTTCGGATGGCGAGAAAGAAGGCGATGACAAAGAGCCCTGCCCACACGGGCCAGGGCGCGCCGAAGCCCATCGAGATGGCCGCGGCGACGAGGCAGGAGCCGGCGATCAGAGTTCCTCTGAGTCCCGAAAGCGGATTCGCCGGCGGTTGCCGGGCCACCTTTTCCAGTACCCGGAGTCCGTCGGTAATGAGCAGCGGCATCTTGGCCATCGCATCGACCAGGTCGGGAGCTCCACGCATGCTTTCGGCCAGCAGCCGGACCGGACTGAACTGGTGGATGAAGAGCGACCGGATGTGCTTCTTGGACACCTCCGCGACATCAAAACCGGGCAGCAGGACGTGGCCCACACCCTCGAAGGTTACCAGCGCCTTCACCATCAGGACCAGCTCAACCGGGAAGTACATGGCGTACTGGGCGCCACGGGAGAGCGAGTCCAGGATCAGCTGGCCCAGGGAGTACTCCTCGAAGCTCGAGGCCCGCTTCCACCGGTTGGCGATTTCGGCGGCTTCCCGGCGGAACCCGTTGGGATTCGCCCCAGGGCCCGGTGTTGCGATCGCAGTCAGGTAACGGGCTGCGTTCTCCGCGTCTCCGGTGACCAGCGCGAAATAGTAGTACAGCAGGGTGCGGCGAAGCTCCTCGTCCAGCCGGCCCACCATGCCCAGGTCGATGAACCCTACCCGGTGGCCCTCGAGGATGACCAGATTGCCGGGGTGGAGGTCGGCGTGGAAGAAGCCGTCGCGGTACAGCATCCGGATGATCGCGGCGGCTCCCAGATCGGTCAGATGGCGGCGCTGCTCCTCCGGGAGCTCCTGCGCCTCGGGCGAATCCGGCGCGATCCCGTCGAAGAACTCCATCGTCAGCACACTGCGTCCGCTCTGCTCCCGGTAGATGGCCGGGAAGACCACGTCGGGCTCATCCGCAAAATTCGCGGCGAACGTCTCCGCATTGTCCGCCTCGCGATGCAGGTCCACCTCCCGCAGGGTGTAGTCGCAGAACTCATTTACCAGCTGTCTCGGCTGGAACCGCGGGATGAGGAGCTGCAAGATGCTGCCCAGCATCCGGAGCAGCTTGGCGTCCCGCTCCAGGGTCTCGCGGATCCCCGGCTTCACCACTTTGACGATGACCGGATCGCCCTTCCGGGTAGTGGCGCGGTGAGTCTGGCCGATGGAGGCAGAGCCCAGCGGGATGGGATCGATGTGCAGGAACAGGTCGTCCAGCGGCCGCTTGAGGTCCTTCTCGATGATCTGCGCCAGCACCGGGAGCGGAACCACGGGCAGCCGGTTCAGCAGGTGCTTGAGTTCGGAGGTGATCGTGCGCGGGAGCAGGTCTTCGCGGAGGCTGAGGATCTGGCCCAGCTTGATATAGGTAGGCCCGAGCCGCTCCAGGCGTCGCCGGAGCTGTACCGGGAACGACTGGGTGCGGAGTTCCCGGTCGAGGAAGGGATACCCCAGGGCGGCGGCCAGGCGGAGCAGCCGGAACTTGATCTCCCGCCCGGTGCCTTCCTCCCGCTGCGAGCGACTCTGGGCGGCAAGACCCCCGAACAGGAGGCCAAGGAAGTGACGCCAGGTGATGAGCAACCGGCGCACCAGCCCCTGGGGGCGCCAGACCCGCATGAGCTCGAAGCCCCGGGCGCGGAGCGCCTCCTCCTGGCTTGCAATCTCTTCAGCGATTGCGCCCATACTCCTCGTGTGACGATACCCATTCCAGTGAGGAAATCGCCGCGGCGAGCGAGATCTCGCCCGCCAGCACCACTCCGGCCACGATTTCCGCGAACTTGTTCACCTTCCCCTTGCCGACGCAGCCCAACACTTCGAGGCACTCCCGCTGAGTGGGCAGGTGGGTCCCGCCGCCGTGGGTGGCCACGATGAGCGAGGGGATGGTGATGGAGAAGTACAAGTCTCCCGCCGGCGTAAGCTCGGCGTAGGTGATCCCGGCCGACCCTTCCGCGACGTTGGCGACGTCCTGCCCGGTGGCGATGAACATAGCGGTGATGGCATTGGGGGAATGACAGCCGTTGTTGTTCGCCCCGGAGAGAATCGCCCCCACGTTGGCCACTCCCCAATGGTAATGGAGACTCTCCGGCTCGACCCGCATCACCTCCAGCAGGATATCCCGCTTGATGACGCACTCCGCGGTCACCCGCTTGCCACGGGTGCGCATGAGATTCACCTGTGAGGCCTTCTTGTCGGTGGCGAGGTTCGATTCGAGATAGAAGCGGCGGATGCTCTCGTTCTGCTCGAGGATCCAGCTGCAGCCGGCGAAGGTCGCCCGGCCCACCATGTTCTGGCCGGCGGCGTCACCGGTGGAGAAGTTGAAGCGCAGATAGGCAAACTTGCTGGCCAGGTAGGTATCGATGTACTGCAGCTTGCCCACCCGGGTGGTGGCTTCCGCCTCGCGCCGGATGTCCGCCATGTGCTCGTCCACCCAGTCCCGAAACGCGCGCGCCTCCCGGGCGGAATCGAAGACGAAGACGGGGGCCCGCTGCATGTGGTCAGCCTGGACGGTGCAGGTAACCCCACCGGAGAGGTTGAGCACCTTCATGCCCCGGTTATAGGAGGCGACCAGCGTGCCCTCGCTGGTCGCCAGCGGGATGATGAACTCGCCGGTGGCATGCTCTCCGTTGATCTTGATCGGGCCGGCGAACCCCAGCGGGATCTGGGCGACGCCGGTGAAGTTCTCGATGTTTCCCTTCGTGACCAGCGGGTCGAACGAATACTTGTTGAGATGCTGCAGCTTCACCCCGCTCACCTGCTCCACGTAGCGCTGCCGCTCCGCGACGATCGCCGGCGAATAGTTGTCCTCCTTCGAATAGGGGACCGACTTGGGACGGGTGTGCGGCTGGCCGACGTGGTCCTTGACCTTGACGTTGAGCCCGCCAAATCCCTTGACCTCGATGGCGATCTCGATGTCGTGGGTCCCTTCGGGGACCTGCCGGCCGGGCAGCCGGAGGTGCGCGACCTTGCGAAGCGGAAACTCCTCCGGCTTCTCGGGCGTCACCTCGGTCGCCGGGCGCCACCGGCCATCGCCCATCTCTACCTGGAGGTCCTTCGCCGGCAGGTCGAGCTGCCCGATCCGGACCCGCACGATTCGCGTGAGGGTGACATCGCTGAGGCGGTTCTTGAGGCTGAATCGGGCTCCTTCGGGTGCGTTGATGAGCGACCCGAAGGTATACAGCTGGCGGAGCAGGAGCTGGGGGATCTTCATGATGGTGGGTCCGGGATTGAGGTGCGTCAGACTAAATGTGTCACCCGTTTCGATACGCCGCCAACTCAGCCGTCCGCCGGCAGGGACCCCGCGGCAAGGCCACGCACCAGGGCGGCCAGCTCGGCGGGACGTTCGATAGGGACGGCGTGCCCGGTACCCGGGTACAGCACCAGCCGGGACCGTGGGAGGTGGCGGTGCATCGCCGTTGACCAGCGCGGCTTCATCACCCGGTCGGCCCCGCCGGCGACCACCAGGGTGGGAACCCGGACTTCGGCCAGCCGCTCCAGCAGGGAGGGGCGCGAGGCCACGGCCCAGAGCGCCTGGGCCAACGCCGGGCCGCTCATCGCCCGCACCACGTTCTGCCATCGGGCGACCTGGGTCGTGGACCGCTTCCGGAAGGCGGGGCTGAACGTGGCCCGGGCGGCCTCGTGGGCGAGGAACCTCGGTGGACCGGTGAGCTTGATAAGGCGCGCCAGGGCCCGGATCTCCGCGACCCGGACCAACTCCTCCGCGGCCGCGCTGGTGCCCACCAGGGCCAATCCCGAGAGACGCTGCCTGAAGCGAACGGCGAAGTCCGCGGCCGCCATCCCACCCATGCTGAAGCCCAGCAGCGTAACCCGGGGCACCTCGAGCTGGTCGAGCAGGGCGGCGAGGTCATCGGCCACATCTGCGATGCGCCACGGCCGGTCTGGAACGGTGCTCCGGCCGTGGGCGCGCAGGTCGGGGACCAGGACCCGGTGATCGCGCGCCAGGTCGGTGGCAACTCGGTCGAACATCCCCGCGTCGCACCACATCCCGTGGGCCAGCAGAATGGCCGGGCCTTCGCCGCGGTCCTCGACATACAGCTCGAGGCCCGAGGCCTGAATCCAGTGTTCGGTGACGGGGAGTGTCAAGCCGCGGGCGGGGCAGGCGGCTCGGCGGCTGGATCGCTCGGCGGCTCGGTGGCTCGGTAGCTCGGGGGCTCGGCCTCGGCGGGGGGAGTCGGTGCCGCGGCCGCAATGCTGGCGGCGAACCTGGTCCAGAAGAGGTCCGTGAGCCTGCGCGCCGTGCCTTCCATTAGACGGGCGCCGATGCTGGCGACGGTGCCGCTGATTTCCGTTTCCGCCTTCCAGTTGAGCCGGGTCCGGGTCGCCGCCATGGTCTCGAGCGCCATGGTCGCGGTCACCTCGACGCGGGAGCCCGGGGCCTGTCCGCGGGCCTTCATGCTGAAGTAGTTGGGCGGGTTCACTTCGGCCAGCTCGACGTCGATACCGAATCGGACTCTAATGGAGCCCACGCCGAGGCCGCAGATCACCTTGAAGTGGCGGGGATCGAGCACCTCGACCGATTCGACCCCGGGCCCGTTCCTGCCCACGAAATGCGGGTCAACAATCCGGAGCCACACATCGGCGAGGGAGGCAGCGACCTCGTTGGCGCCGGTAAAGCTGAGTCTCATTCCATCGGTTCCTCAAGCTGGCGGAGATCGGCCGGCGTGTCCACATCGGGGTTGGCGCCGGGTACATCAACGAGGCTCACCGCTTCGGGCCGGCTACCGAGCAGCTCGCCCAGTCCCCTGTCGCCGGTGAGATCGCGGGCCAGCGGCCACAAGGCGCGGTCGAGCAACACCGGATGGCCGGGCGTGTCTGGGCTTCCGGCATAGCGGGGTCGCGTGCTGCGCCCGTCGGCCCGCCACACCTCGACCAGGCGCTCGATGACGTCGCCGCGGATCCGGGGCTGATCGGCGAGCACGATCAACGCCGCCGCGGGTCTGGCTGGTCCGATCAGGGACTCCAGGGCTGCCAGCCCGCGCTGCAGTGATGCGGCCAGACCCGCGGCGGGATCGGGATTGGTCACCAGGCCGAGGCCGGCCGTGTCCCAATACCAAGCCAGGGCGGTAGCGTTGGGGGGGATCACCGCAACCCCGCCCGCCAGCGTCCCGGTGGACACAGCGCGCGCCACAGTCGCCGCGACGTGGGCGACCAGCGGCCGACCCTCCAGCGGCGCCAGCAGCTTCGCGCCGCCGAAACGGGAACCGGTGCCGGCGGCCAGTACCACGGCGTACGCCGCCGGGTCCCTCATGGATCGGGGGCGGGGGCGGATGGGCGCAAAGGGGGCCGCATGTATGCGGCCCCTGCGGCCCGTTACGCCCCCGCCCTCTGGTATGCCGTCTGGACTGCCCGGGTCGCTGCGACGGTGGCCAGGTGACGGCGGTACTCCGCCGGGGCGTGGATGTCGCCCGTGATGTCGAGTCCGGCGACGGCCTCGCGGGCGGCCTTCTCGAGCGCGGCCGGGTCGCACTTGGTGCCTTTCACCTGCTCGAAGGTCGAGCCAAGGAAGGCGATCTCACCCACCCCGGTGTAGGCCACGCTGAGCTCCGACACGGTGGCGCGCTTCCGCGCCACTACCGCGCATGCCCCGACGATGGCGTAGCCGGAGGCGGCCTGCTCGAAGCTCACGTAGGCTGCGGCGGCTCCCTTCAGGGCGGGGAGGAGGATGTCGGTGAGCAGCTCATCCTCACCCATATCGGTCGTGAACGCTCCCTTGAAGAACGCCCGGGCCTTGACCGTCCGGCGGCCGCCCTTCTTGGAGCGAAGCTGGAAGTCGGCGTCGAGCGCGATCATGAGGGCCGGCATGTCGCTCGCCGGATCGGCGTGGGCCAGCGAACCGCCGATGGTGCCGCGATTACGAACCTGGATGTCCCCGATCTCCCCGGCGACATCCGCGACCACGGGACAGCGCTCCCGGAGCAGGGCACTGGCGACGAGGTCGCGGTACGTGGTGGTGGCCCCGATGCGGACACCCTTCTTGTACTCCTGCACGCCCCTGAGCTCCTCCAGGCGGGAGATGTCCACCAGCCTCGGGGTCTGGACCAGCCGGAACCGCATCATCGGCAGGAGGCTGTGCCCGCCGGCGATAGCCTTGCTGCCATCCCCTGCGGCCAGGATGTTGAGCGCCTCCTTCATCGAGCCGGCGCGGACGTAGTCGAAACTGGCGGGAATCATGGCTTGGCTCCCTTCGCCTTCTGGATCGCGGCCCACACCCGGGCCGGAGTGAGCGGCTTGTCGATATGACTGATCCCCAATGGCTCAAGGGCGTCACAGACAGCGCTCACCAGGCAGGCGGCCGAGCCGATGGTCCCCGCCTCACCACAGCCCTTGACGCCAAGTGGATTGACCGGGGACGGGGTGATCGTGTGGCCCAGCTCCAGGTGCGGCATCTGACTGGCCTTCGGCACCGCGTAATCCATCATGGTGCCGGTTAGCAGCTGCCCCTCGTCGTCGTACACCGCGATTTCCTGCAGACCCTCACCCAGCCCCTGGATCACGCCACCGTGGATCTGGCCGTCCACGATCATCGGATTGATCGGCGGGCCGCAGTCATCTACCGCGACGTATCGCAGGATGGTCACGACGCCGGTGTCGGCATCGACCTCCACGGTGCAGAGATGGGTGCCGAAAGGGAAGACGAAATTGCTCGGGTCGAAGAACGCGGCGGCCTCGAGCCCGGGTTCCACCCCTGCCGGCATGTTCCAGGCTACGTTCGCCATCAGGGCCACCTCCGCAAAGCTCTTGGTCTTCCCGGGGGTTCCCTTCACCTGGAACTTGCCATCCTTCCATTCGACGTCCGCCTCATTGGCTTCGAGCAGGTGGGCGGCGATCTGCCGTGCCTTCTCCCTCACCCTGAGCGCGGCGTTCTTGACCGCCGACCCGCACACGGCGGTGGTCCGGCTGCCGTAGGTGCCCCAGCCCTGGGCCGTGGTATCGGTGTCGCCGTGGATGATCTCCACATTCTCCACCGGGTAGCCGAATTCATCGGCGACGATCTGGGCGAAGGTGGTCTCCTCGCCCTGGCCGTGCGGTGAGGCGCCGACGTACACTTTGACCATGCCGGTGGGGAAGACCCGGACGATTGCCGAGTCGTACTGTCCGCCCCCGAAACCGATCTGGCCGGCCACCTGGCTGGGGCCGCTGCCGCAGATCTCGATGTAGCTCACCACCCCGATCCCGAGGTAACGTCCCTCCTTCCGGGCCTTCGCCTGTTCGATCCGAAAGGCCTTGTAGTCGAGGATGCTGAGAGCCTTCTCGAGGGCGGCCTCGTAGTTGCCGGAATCGTAGGTCAGGCCGGTCGCGACCTGGTAGGGAAACTTGTCCCTGGGGATGAAGTTCATGCGACGCAGCTCGATGGGGTCCATGCCGATCTTCCGGGCATAGAGATCCATGAGCCGCTCGATGAGATAGGCCGCTTCGGGGCGCCCGGCGCCGCGGTAGGCATCGACCGGCGTGGTGTTGGTGTATACCCCGTGAATCACCCCGCGAATGTTGGGGATGGTGTAGGGACCCGAGTAGACCAGGCCGTGCAGGATGGTCGGGATGCCCGGTGCCGCGGTGGAGGCGTACCCGCCCAGGCCGGCGTAGACCCTGGTACGGAGGCCGGTGATCCGCCCGGCTTTGGTACCGCACATCTCCACATATTCGACATGATCGCGGCCGTGAATGGTGACCTTGTAGTTCTCCGAACGATCCTCGGCCCATTTGACCGGGCGGCCGAGCTCCCTGGCCGCGAAGCAGCAGAGGGCCTCATCGGCGTATGCGGGGATCTTGGAACCGAATCCACCGCCGACCTCCGGGGCGATCACCCGGATGCGGTGCTCGGGCAGCTGGAGCATGACCGAGCAGAGAAATCGGTGGATATGCGGGTTCTGGCTGGTGGCCCAGAGGGTCAGCTGCCCGGAACCCTTGTTGTAGCTCGCCACGGCCGCACGGGGCTCCATCGCGGTGGGGAGGAGCCGCTGCTGCACAATCCGCAGGTCCACCCTCACCTCCGCGGACTTGAACGCAGCCTCGGCGTCGCCGCCGGCCACCGTCCAGGTGAAGGCGATGTTGTTCGGGACCTCCTCGTGGAGCTGGACAGCGCCCTGCTGGGCCGCCTTCTCGGGATCGACCATGGCCTTCAGCGGCTGGTAATCCACCTCCACCAGATCCACGGCGTCCCGCGCCTCGGCGCGCGACTCGGCGACGACCATCGCGACTGCATCGCCCACATACCGGACCCGCTCGTAGGCCAGGAGCGGGTGCGGCGGGGTCTTGAGATCGCAGCCCGGGGGGTTCCAGGCGCAGGGCACCGGGACCAGCTTGTCCTTGGTATCTCTGCCGGTGAAGACCGCGACGACGCCGGGGGCTTTCCGGGCCGCCTCGACATTGACCGTGTTGAGACGGGCGTGGGCGTATGGGCTTCGCACGAACATGGCGTAGGTGAGCCCGGGGAGCTTCACATCGTCGGTATAGGTGGCCGATCCGGTGATGAGCCGGGGGTCCTCCCGTCGCTTGATGCCCGAACCAAACAGCGTGGCCATGGCTGGTTCTCCTCAGGCGGCCGCGCCGGACTTGCCGGCGCGCATGGTGGCGGCCGCAGCCTGGATCGCGGCGACGATGTTCTGATACCCGGTGCAACGGCACAGATTGCCCTCGAGGGCATGGCGGATTTCCGCCTCGCTGGGGTCCGGGTTCCCGGAGAGGAAGTCGACCGCGGTCAGGATAATCCCGGGCGTACAGAACCCGCACTGCAGCCCGTGCTTCTCCCAGAACGCCTGCTGCAGCGGGTGGTACTCCCCTTCACCCCTGGCCAGGCCCTCGATGGTGGTAATGGCCGAGCCCTCTGCCTGCACCGCGAGGACCGTGCAGCTCTTGACCGCCTGCCCGTCGATCAGAACGGTGCAGGCCCCGCACTGGCTGGTGTCACAGCCGATGTGGGTGCCCGTGAGGTTGAGGTCGTCTCGCAGCACATGGGCCAGCAGCGCCCGCGGCTCGACCTCGGCCGTTCGAGCGGATCCGTTGATGTGCAGGGTGACGGAGCGTTTCATGGATCGGCATCCTCGTGGAAGCGGGTCGGATGTCCGGCGGGCGGCTCAGCGGCTGAACGTCTCGGCGGCGCGGCGCGCTGGGGGGCTCGAGGGCGGGCGAGGTCCGTGCAGGAGGCCCGGGCAAGTTAGGGTACCGTCCGCTCCCGAGGCGGTCAAGGCAGGCGGGGGAGTGGCCGCGTCCGGCGTGAGCCCTTGACCGGTTCGGGGGTCCCCGATAAGATATCCCCCCTCATGCATATCGCGCGCAATTCCAATAGCAATCGAAACTCGGGCCGCTTCCTCCGGGAGACGGGTCGGGCGTAGGCGCATCATCGGCGCCGGTACGCCGCGGACCCGTCGCCCTGCGCGACGGGTTTTTTGTTGGGCGACCGGCGCCTGGAGCGGGCGAGCGGATCCGCCTGGCTGATCGTGATGGGGTGTAGCTCAACTGGCAGAGCGCCCGGCTGTTAACCGGGAGGTTGCAGGTTCGACCCCTGCCGCCCCAGTAGCGGGCCGCATGCATGCGGCCCTCGTCTATTCACGAAAGGCCGGCCGGCCGACACCCCGGCTGGAGCGATGTGCTTACGATGATGAGGAGGACAGCGGTCGCTGACGCGGCGAGGCCGCCAGCCGCTCAGGGCCGGCGATCGGAGTCGAGACCGGGCTGCATCTCGGGCCAGCGCGGCCGCGGGAACGCCCCGCGGTGCCGGGGTCGGACCGAGGCTCCGAGCAGCAGTTCCAGCTCATCGGCGCGGCATTCGCGTTCTTCCCGTTCCCGCACGATGAACTCCTGCACCAGCCCGCTCCGGATGTAATGTTCCTGCAACGTGGCGGGCAGGAGGTGAAAGTCGCGGATGACCCCGCGGCAGTTTGCCTCGCCGCAGCGACACGCCAGGGTCCAGTAGTTCTCACTCATGGTCGTTGAGTAGTCGAAGCGAATCTCTTCGCCGGCCATGATCGGCTTGACTGCAACCAGCACGGAATCGGTGACCACGCCGGCGTTGGGGGCGCAGGAATGGTTGGTGAAGCGTCCCGGCGGTTCGGTATCGATGTAACGGTCGGGTCCGATTTGCACCACATAGGCCTGCTCCTCGCCCATCGCGATCACCTGCTGGAAGGTGACAATGGGACCGGTGAACTCGAGAATCGGTTCTCCGGGATGGAACGGTCGGCAGGCGTGGAGCCCCACGCCGAGGGACCCATCGCACACCGCCACGTGGTCGGCAGCGCCCTCCAGAGGCCCGGTGCTCATCAGGCGAACCACGCCAGCAGCATGAGCGAGCCTACCGCCAGGATGAGGCAGAGCAGCTCCAGCCTGCTCAGCCGTTCGCTCAATCCGATCACGGGGCTTGCTGCCCGGTCTTGCATAACGCGCCCCTGCCCTGTGTCTGTCAGGGCACGAATCCGAGGAAACCACGCAAAGGCAATCGGTTACGTGCTTGATCCACCCCTCAGGGTGCAGATCACATGCCAGCAGTATTTCCGGGGCGGAAGGAGCAACCGAGAACCACGCCAGGGAGGGAGGGGTGAAGGCGAGGGATGCGACTCAGCGCCTTCACCGGCGATGGTCGCAGGTTACTTCAGATACTCATAGGCTCCCAGGGTGAGGAACTCCTCCGGGACCGGCTCTTCGGCCAGCCGGTCGAGCAATGCCGCCGCCTCTGTCAGGCGTCCCCCAGGCCTGTGCGACGCGATGAGCGCCTGGCATTCCTCCTTGCGAATGGCTTCGTAGCGCTCCCGAGTGAAGGGGCGGCCGTCATCGAGCGTCACGGCGTGATGGATCCACTGCTGCAGCTGGCTGCGGGAGATCTCGGCGGTGGCCGAGTCCTCCATCAGATTGTCGATACCTACCGCGCCCCGGCCGTCGAGCCAGTTTTCGATGTACTCGAGGGCGACGCGCACGTTGGTGCGGACCCCTGCCTCGGTCACCCGGCCCCCTGGGATCCGCACGTCGAGCAGTGCCTCACGGGATGGCTGAACATCATCCCGTTGACGAGCCTTCTGGTTAGGCGCGCTGCCCAGCACGCGGTCGAACGCCTCCCGGGCGACCGGCACCAGATCGGGGTGGGCCACCCACGAGCCGTCGAAGCCAATCGCGGCCTCGCGGTCCTTGTCCTCTCGCACCTTCTGGAACGCACGCGCGTTGACGTCGGCGTTCTTTCGTGAAGGGATGAAGGCCGCCATGCCACCGATGGCATGGGCGTTCCGCCGATGACAGGTGCGAACGAGCAGCTCGGTGTAGGCCCGCATGAAGGGCACTGCCATGGTGACCTGGGCCCGGTCCGGCAGCACGAATTCGGGGCGATGGCCAAAGTTCTTGAGGATCGAGAAGATGTAGTCCCAGCGACCGGCGTTGAGCCCCGCCGCGTGGTCGCGAAGCTCGTACAGAATCTCTTCCATTTCGAAGGCGGCCAGGATGGTTTCAATCAGGACGGTGGCGCGGATGGTACCGCGGGGAATTCCGAGCGCGTCCTGGGCGAACAGGAACACATCGTTCCACAGCCGGGCTTCGAGGTGACTCTCGAGCTTGGGCAGGTAGAAGTAGGGGCCGCTGCCCCGCCGCACCAGCTCCGCGGCATTATGGAAAAAATAGAGGCCGAAGTCGAACAGGCTGCCGGAAACGGGGAGGCCGTCGAGCGACAGGTGCTTCTCGACGAGGTGCCAGCCGCGGGGCCGGACCACCAGCGTGGCGGTCACGGGGTTGAGACGGTACTCCTTCCCCTCGGCTGAGGTGAAGGTGAGGGTTCGGCGAACCGCGCCCATGCAGTCCAGCTGTCCGGCGATCACGTTGGCCCAGCCCGGTGAGAGCGCGTCCTCGAAATCCGCCATGAACACCTTGGCGCCGCAGTTCAGCGCGTTGATCATCATCTTGCGCTCCACCGGACCGGTGATCTCCACCCGACGGTCGAGGAGATCTGCGGGCGCGGGGGCGACCTGCCACGCGCTGTCACGGACCTGGCGGGTCTCGGGGAGAAAGTCGGGCAGCTGGCCCTTACGGAAGCCGGCCCGGCGGGCGTGGCGGGCGTCGAGCAGCGCCCGACGGCGGGCGCCGAATTCGCGCTCCAGTCGCGCGAGGAACTCCAGGGCGTCGGGAGACAGCACCCGTTCCAGGTCGGGGACGGCGGAGCCGAGCACGTCGGGAGCAGCTTGGGTCATCGGTGAAGTGCAGGACGGGGGAAACCGGGGTGCCAGCGGGCGCTCACGCCTGCAACATACCACGCCCGGCGCGGGTGGAGTACGCGGGGGCGTTCGTGGAGCGTCACGGTCGAGACGGCGGCCCGGTTGGTGGCGAGCAGGCGTCCAGCCGGGCCTGCTCCGCCGCATCGAACACGCGGGAGCGGGTGCTCGTCTGCCCGGCGCCTTACCTACGCGGGGCTCGGTATACTTGTGACCGATGTCCCACGACCCCTACGCCGCACTCCGTGTCGCAGATTTCCGGCGCTTCATCCTCTTCCTCCTGACTCAGACCCTGGCCACCATGGTGCAGGGGGTCGTGGTCGGGTGGCAGGTGTACGAGGTCACCCGCGACCCGCTGGCACTTGGACTGGTTGGTCTCGCCGAAGCCGTCCCCTTTATCGGCTTTGCGCTGCCGGCCGGCCAGCTGGCCGATCGTCTCGATCGCCGCCGGGTCTGCCTGGCGGCGGTGCTGGTGCTGACCGGATCCAGTGCCACGTTGTTTGCCATGACGGCGGCCGGCCTGGTCCGGGCCGACACGGTGTGGGCGGTCTACACGGTGATTTTCGTGAGCGGCATTGCACGGAGCTTTCTGCAGCCGACCCGCACCGCCTTCGCCGCCGATCTGGTGCCCCGGGAGCTGTACATCAACTCGATTACCTGGCGGAGCTCCACCTGGCAGTTCGCCGCGGTGACGGGTCCGGCGCTGGGCGGGCTGCTGCTGGGATTCGGCGGTGCGGGGCTCGCGTACGGAGTCGCGGCGGGGCTCCTGGCGCTGGCCTTCGGGGTGCTGCTCGGGGTCGCGACCCGGCTTCGGCCGGCCGCGGCGGACGGTGCGGCCGGGCTGGCGGGGCTGCTCGAGGGCGTGCGTTTCGTGCGGGGCCAGCCGGTGCTGCTGGGAGCAATAACCCTGGACCTGTTCTCGGTCCTGTTCGCCGGCGCGGAAGCCCTCCTGCCGGTATTTGCCATCGACATCCTGCGGGTGGGGGCCGAAGGGCTGGGCGTGCTCCGCGCCGCACCCGCGGCGGGCTCGGTGCTGATGTCGGTGTATCTGTCGCACCGGCCGCTCCGGGGCCGCCTGGGTCGCGCGATTCTGGGCGCGGTGGTGCTGTACGGTCTGTGCATTACCGGTTTCGGCCTGTCGCGAAGCTTCCCGCTGTCGGTGCTGCTGCTGGCGTTCTCGGGGATGTTCGACAACATCAGTGTGGTGCTCCGCTCGACCCTGCTGCAGACGCTCACTCCGCGGGCGCTGCTGGGCCGGGTGGCGGCTGTCAACGCGGTGTTCATCGGCTCGTCCAACGAAGTGGGCGCCTTCGAGTCAGGGGTCGCCGCCCGCCTGATCGGCGCGATCCCGGCAGTGGTACTGGGTGGTCTGGTGCCGATCGTGGTGGTGGCGCTGGTTGCGTGGCGGGTTCCGGACCTGAGGCGACTGGAGAGGATTACATGACGACAACCGTGGCGTTTCTGGGCCTGGGGGCGATGGGCATGCCGATGGCCATGAACCTGATCGCGGCGGGGCATCGGGTGCGGGCCTGGAACCGTTCGCGGTCAAGGGCCGAGACACTGGTGGGCGCAACCGCTGCGGCCACGCCCCGGGAGGCGGCCACCGGCGCCGAGTTCGCCATCACCATGCTGGCGGACGATCGGGCCGTCGAAGCCGTCACCTACGGCCCGGACGGAGTCCTGGTGGGACTCGCCCCGGAGGCGGTGCATCTGGGGATGAGCACGGTCTCGCTCGCGGCGACCCGGCGGCTCGCGGCGGCGCACGCCGACCAGGGCCGGGTCTACGTCGCCGCGCCGGTGTTCGGCCGACCCGACGCGGCCCGGGCGGGTCAGCTCTGGATCGTGCCGGGCGGGCCCGCCGACGCGGTCAGCCGGGCGGCGCCTCTGTTCACGGCGCTGGGGCAGGGCACCTTCCCGATGCCGGGCCAGGTGGACGCGGCGTTGGCGAAGCTGATCGGCAACTTCCTCATCGGGGCCATGATCGAGGCACTGGGTGAAGCCCTGGTGCTGGCGGAAAAGGGCGGGCTCGATCCGGAGCAGGTGCTGGCCATGCTCACCGGGACCCTGTTCGGGGCCCCCGTATATCGGAGCTACGGGTCCCGCATCGCCCGGACCGAGTTCACGCCGGCCGGCTTTGCGGTTCCGCTGGCCCGCAAAGACTTCCGGCTGGTGCTGGAGGCGGCGCAGGAAATCGAGGTCTCGATGCCGGTAGGAGAGCTGGTCCTGGAGCGGCTGACGGAAACGATCCGGCTGGGACGCGACCAGTACGATTTCGCAGGCCTGGCGAGCGTGATCCGGGAGGAGGCAGGCCTCAGCGAACGGCGATGAGCTCCGGTGCGGCGTGACGGTTCCGCGTCATTCCCGTATCAGGATGGACTCATCCTGCGACAATAGTCTTGTGCCCACCCTACCGGCTGGCTAGGCTCTCACCCATGCGGATCGCGCTGTTCTCGGAAGTCTACTGGCCGATGGTGAGCGGGGTCGGCGTCACCCTGGATCGGCTCACCCGGGAGCTGCTGGCTCGCGGCCACGCGGTGCGGGTGTACAGCGCGACCTACCAGCTGCCGGCCGGAATGCCGGATCGTCCCGAGGTCCACCGCTCGCCCAGCATCCCGCTCTTCATTTATCCCGATGTGCAGTGGGCCTTTCCCCGGCAGCGGGAGATCGTGGCGGACCTGGCGCTGTTCCAGCCTGACGTCGTGCATGTCGCCACCGAGTTTGCCCTGGGGCTCGCGGGCGTGAAGGCGGCGCGCCAGCTGGGCGTGCCGGTGATCGCTTCGGCGCACACCGACTATCAGAAGTACGCCCAGCGCTACGGCGTAGCCTTCGTGCTGCAGATGGGGTGGATCTACCTGCGCTGGTTCTACCAGCATGCGGGGCGGGTGCTGGTCCCTTCGCGGATCTACGAGCGCTATCTGAACAGCCGCGGGGTCGCCCATACCGGGCTGTGGACCCGCGGGGTCGATCCGGCCGAATTCCATCCCCGGTTTCGCAGCGACGCCTACCGGGCGCGGTTCGGGGTCGGACCAGACGACATGCTGGTGACCTACATCGGCCGTCTGGCGAAGGAGAAGGACCTTCCTCGACTGGTGTCAGCCTGGGAGACCCTTGGCAAGGCACGGGGCCGGGCGCAGCTGGTGCTGGTAGGGCAGGGCCCGCTGGAAGAGGAACTGCGTCACCGGGAGCTCCCCGGCGTGCACGTGGTCGGGCTCCTGAGCGGCCGGGAGCTGGGAGAGGCCTACGCGAGCGCCGATGTCTTCGTGTTTCCCTCGTCGACCGAAACCTTCGGCAACTCCCTGCTCGAGGCGATGGCGTCGGGGCTTCCTTCGCTCGGCGTGAGCGCGGGAGGCGTCCTCGAATTCGCCGAGTCGGGGGTCAACGCCCTGCTGGTTCCACCGCATGACACCGTCGAGCTCAGGCGGGCCCTGACCCGGCTGCTGGCGGATCCGGAGCTGCGGACCCGCCTGGCGCGGGGTGCGCTGGTCACGGCGGAGTCGCGCCGCTGGGACCGGATTTACGACGCCCTGATCGAGGACTACCGCCGCACGGCGGACTCGCGGCGCCGGATTCAGGCCGCGTAGGGGACGGGTATACGCGTCCCCTACCAGCGGCCTGTCATTTCAGGGTCAGATACGATACCCCCGCCATCGCGGCGGCCATTGGGATCGTGAGCAGCCAGGCCCACACGATCCGCCCCGCCACTCCCCACCGAACCGCCGAAATCCGCTGACTGGCCCCGACCCCCACGATGGCGCCGGTAATGGTGTGGGTGGTGCTCACCGGGATACCCAGACGTGACGCCATGAGCAGGGTGATGCCGCCGGCCGTCTCGGCGCAGAAGCCCCCGAACGGCCGCAGCCGGGTAATCCGGGCGCCCATGGTCTTCACGATCCGCCAGCCGCCAAGCGCGGTGCCGAGAGAGATGGCGGTGTAGGCCGAGATTTCCACCCACACCGGAATCCGGTCGGCGGTCGTCAGGTGGAAGGGCGCCAACCAGCCTGACTGGTTCTGAAACAGCGACTGGGTCGAGACCAGGAGGCCCACGATGATTCCCATGGTCTTTTGGGCGTCGTTCGCACCATGACCGATGGAGTACAGGCCTGCGGAGACCAGCTGTAGGCGGCGGAATACCCGATCAACCGGTCCCGGCGCCTGGCGCACCAGCAGCCAGGAGAGCGCGACGCTCATGCCAAAAGCCAGGATGAGCCCGATCAGGGGCGAGAGTAAGATGAAGAGAATCGGCCTGATCCAGCCGCTCGCGATGAGAGCCGAGGCGCCTGCCTTGGCCACCGCCGCTCCGCCAAGGGCCCCCATCAGCGCGTGAGAGGAGGAGCTGGGGAGGCCGAAGTACCAGGTAATCAGGTTCCACCCAATGGCGCCGAGGAGAGCGGCGAGGATGACGTTGGGATCCAGAACCGCCGGAACGACGAGGCCGGTGCCGATGGTCTTCGCCACCGCGGTCCCCACCAGGAAAGCCGCGACGAAATTGAAGGTCGCGGCCCACAGCACCGCGACCCCGGGTGACAGCACCCGGGTGGCTACGATGGTTGCGATGGAGTTGGCGCTGTCGTGGAAACCGTTGATGAAGTCGAAGGCGAGAGCCACCACGATGATCGCGAGGATGTAGCTGATGGACGAATCCATGACTCAGCCATGCTTGATGGAGATAGACTCCAGCACGTTCGCGGCATCTTCGCAGCAGTCGAGCGTCTTTTCGAGGTTGTCGTACAGCTCCTTCAATTTGATGAGCTGCACCGGGTCGGGGTTGCCTTCGAAGCTCTTGCCCAGCCACTCGTGGTACAGCGAATCGCCTTCTTCCTCCAGGCGCTTCACCGCGATACAGGCCGGGAGCACCGTACCGGACACATTCCGGTCCAGGCCACGCACCGCCACCAGCAATTGCTCGCAGGCCCGCTTGACCACGTTGGCGAGCAAAATGGCGCCCTCGGGAGCCCGGCCCAGGCGGAAGATCTGGGCGCGACGGGCGAGGCCATCGATCAGGTCCATCACGTCGTCAAGCCCCGAGGCCAGCTCGTGAATGTCCTCGCGGTCGAGGGGGGTGATGAACGAGCGATCTAGCTGGCTGATGACCTCGTGGGTCAGCTGATCACACTCGTGCTCCAGTCGCTTGATCGACTCGACGATATAGTTCCGGCGGTCCGGCTCGGCCTTGAGCATGTCCTCCAGCAGGCCGCCGGCCTCGACGCTTCGTTCGGAGACCGCGATGAAGAGGTCGAAGAAGCGCTCGTTGCGGGGGAGCAGGCGCACAGTTGGGGCTCCTGGTTGATCTGTCACGGGAGTGTAACGACGGGCGGGGAATGTAACGGCGGGGTAGGGGAGAGCAAAGCGACGTCGAATGCCGGTGCCCAGTGCCCAGTGCCGAGTGCCCAGTGCTGGCTGCCCGGCACTTTGTTTGCCCAGCACCGTCGGTGAACTTGGCGGCTGTGGCGCGCCAACCCGCTGGGCACTGGGCACTGGGCACTGAGCTAAGTGAAGATCAGATCACGAATGTCCTCCGGCGCCTCCAGCCAGTAATCCGGTTCCCCCAGCTCCAAATCGTCCCGACTGAACGGCCCCCACAGCACCGCCCCGGTCAGGACGCCGGCCTGACGGCCACTGTGAAGGTCATGGATGCTATCGCCCACGAAGAGGGTGGCGGTGGGGTCCGCATCGAGCTCGGCCACGGCTCGCCGCACCGGCTCGGGGTGGGGTTTGGGGTGCTGCACGTCGTCGGCGCAGATCAGCACCTCGAGGTGCTCCTCGAGACCAACCAGCCGTAGCCCTCGCAAGGTCCCCTCCCGGGTCTTGCTGGTCACGACGCCGGTGCGGAGCCCGGCTCGGCGGATACCCCGGACCAGCTCCACCACTCCGGGGAAGGCGGTGATCATCCGGTCGTGATTGGCGAGGTTGTACTCGCGGTAGGTGGTGACCATGGCCTGGAGATGGTCCGGCGACCTGGCCCAGGGCGCCAGCTGCACCCTGAGCGGGGTGCCAACCCCGCGCATCCATTCAGAGTCTGGCGTCGGCGGGTGGCCATGGGAGGCGAGCGTGTGGCGGTAGCTCGCGAGGATGAGCTCGATCGAGTCGATCAGCGTGCCATCGAGATCGAAGAGCACGGTGCGGATGGTGGGCATGCCGGGAAACTAGCAACCCGCACAACCCCGGTGAGCCGCGGCACCGGGGCGGCACGCTGTCGGGGAACCGCCTGCAGCCGGTCAAGGGCAGGCAGCAATCGGCGGATGCCGAGTCCGCGGCAGTCGCGGACCAGCAGCGCCTCACCGGCCGAGAGCCCTCCCGAGAGCCAGTCCAGCGCGCGATCGAGGAGCGCGAGCCGCGTGCCATCACGGCGCCGTGCGGCAGCGGACGCGAGGCGTCTCAGTCGAGCGAGGAGCGCTCGTTGTTCGCCGGCCAGCGCGCCACCCAGCCACGCCTCGCCCCCCGCGCGACGCAGACATGCGCGCACCAGCGGCGCCAGCGCCGCCACCGCCTCCCCCCGCTCCTCGAGGGTCGGGGCACGCCATTGGGCCGTATCGGCCTCCACCAGGAACGGCACCAGCACTCTTGGGTCCTCGGACATCGAACCGTCGTCGCCGATCCAGAGCAGGCGGGCCGGCAGGGAATCGAGGCGATCGGGATCGACTGCGGCGTCGAGGGCCAGGCCGATGAGCCAGCCGCCGGTCTTGCCCTCCATCACGCTGATGCAGGGTGTGGCGAGCACAGGGCTCTCCGAATCGACCAGGTCGGCCCGCCAGCGGAATAGCCATGGGTCGCCCGGGTCGAGCCCGGCGCGGCGGGCGAGACGGCGCTTATCGCGGAGCCGGAACAGCTGTCCCAGCCGTCGCTCGAGCTCGGGCGCCGGCCGGAACACGACGACCTCCACCCGGCTCCGGGTCGAACCGAGGCGCAGGGCGCGGCCGTTTCGCTGATCGAGGCGGACGCTGGTCCACGGCAGGTCGTAGTGCACCACCCGTCCTGCCGCCTGCAGATCCAGGCCTTCGGCGGCGACATCCGTGGCCAGGAGCAGCCAGGGTTCCCGCACGGCAGCGGCGGGCGCCGGTCTGCCCGCCCGGAACCAGGCCAGCACATCCTCCCGGGCCATTCGAGTCCGGCCGATGCCGGCGGCCTCCCCGGTTACCCAGGCGGGATCAAGGTCGCCGAGTCGCTGCTTCAGCCAGGCCAGGGTGTCACGACTGGTCGTGAAGACAATCGTGGACTCGGCATCCAGCAGGACCTCACGGAGCCGACTGCACTTGAGATCGGCGCCCGCCACCAGCCCGGACCCGAGCTCGAGCAGCCGCGCCAGTTGCGCGCTGTCCTCGAGTGCGATGTCCGGCGCGGCGCCCTCTGCCGGAAGGAGTTCCCATAACAGGAGCTGCTCGGGGTCTGGTCCGGTAAAGGCCTGGATCGCGGATCGCGCCGGCCGGCGGCCGGTCTCGGCCGCATGAGTCGCATGGGCGAGCAACCGGGCATAACGCTGCAGTGCGCCGACCAGCGCTCCGGGACTGGAGGCCAGGGCGCGGATCAGGACCATCCGGATCAGGGTTGCCACACCCGGGTCATGCGAGAGGGTCAACCGTTCGATTTCGGCCAGAACATCCAAGGCCCCGCGGCTCAGCGGGAGTCCCTC
The DNA here is from genome assembly GCA_036555275.1 of Gemmatimonadales bacterium. GTDB lineage: Bacteria > Gemmatimonadota > Gemmatimonadetes > Gemmatimonadales > GWC2-71-9 > JADJOM01. The sequence goes on from DATBLR010000085.1 coordinate 22,065, forward strand.
CGAGCGGAGCCGGGCCACCGGTTTGGCCGCGGGATCCGGGCGGCACAGCACCAGGTCGCCCAGTGCCGGAGGCGGCTGATTCGCGTCAAGGGCGATGAGCAGGCTGGGACAGCCCCGGGGCAACAGTGCATCGTCCCGAACCGCCAGCAGCAGCTGGTGCGCGAGATCAGCCATTCGGTTCACAATCGGCGTGGCGGAGAGGAGCAGGGCCTGGCGTCCCAACAGCCATCGGGCAAGTGCGGGGTAACGGCGGGTCGCGGGATTGCGGAAATGGTGGCTCTCATCGACCAGGACCACCGGCGTCGACGATGCCGGCAGATGTCCGCGGCTCACCGCCTCGTGCGACACGACCGTCACTGGGAGGCCGGTCCGCGCGGCGGTGACCGACCATTGCCGGCCGAGCGCGGCGGGAACGATCGCCACGATCGTCTGGCCGGGAGCCAGAGTTGCCGCCACGGCCAGCCCCACCCAGGTCTTCCCGGTGCCGACCGGATCGGCGAGGAGAGCGCCCCGGTAGCGTTGCAGCGCGGCTACCGCGCGCCGGAACGGAGTGATCTGCTCGGGTCTGAGCCAGGCCGGTACCGCGACGCCTGCCATGGGCGGAGCCAGTGACTGGGCGATGGCCGCGGCCACTTCCGCGGCCGGGGCCGCGGGGCCCAGGGCGAGCACGGTCTCGAGGGGGTCCCGGATCTCAACCAGCGCTTCGGCCACGATGCACGGCGTCGATTCCAGCGGCACCGGCCAGGGCCCGGCGGTCTGCGGCCGAGAGGCTGAGATGCGCGGCACTGACGTCATCAAGCTCCTCCTGCACTGGCTGACCCCCGGCGGCGAGCTCCGCCAACCGCGCCAGGCCGAGGTCGGACAGCACGGTCGTGGGGAGCGGCAGCCCGGCGATCACCCGGGCGTTGAACCGCGCGAACCCGCTCGCCGCCGGGTCGGCCGTGGCGCGGGCCAGGGCTCGGAGCCAGGTCGTATTGAGCCAGGCGGTCAGGAGCAGAGCGGTAGCCCGGTCTGGCGCGGCCAGGACATAGCAGCTGTTGAGCGGGATCAGGCCCTGGGCTTCAGGGCCGGTGAGAGCGGCGGCGCTGAGCCGCCGTGCGAGGTCGGGCCACACCACTCGATGCAGGGCGACCGCCGCCCGAACCCGGAACAGCGTCCAGGGCGGACCACCACGGTAGTCGACCCGGGCACGAAGGGCGGCATCGTGACGGCTCACATGCCGCGCCGCCATCTCGGGGAGCCGGCGGTGGGGGCTTCCGTCCGGACCGTGCGGGAAGAACAGCCGCACCCGAGTCCGGGCGATGAAGGGCCGGATGTCCCGCCCTCTGAGTCCCAGCCGGATCAGCGCCGGCTCGATCTCCGGTGGCGGATCGAGGAAGATGGCGTTGGCGCCGGTCTTGACGCCGAGTTGTGGGGTGAACCGGTCTCCGATCGTGGGGTGCTCCGCAAGGGCCCGCACCAGCGCGTCGAGCACACCTGGGGTTGCCAGGGGCCACGGGCATCCGCCTGTCAGGCGGCCCTGCGCACAATCGTGTCCCGCGCCGGGCGCGAGGCTGAGCCGCACCCGGTGGTTCGGCTTCGGCGCGGCGCGGGCCGCGATCAGCACGGCCGGATAGGTGGTCGCGTCGAAGCTGGCGACGGGATCGTCGGTGAGGTTGGCGAAGGCATGGACGGTACAGCGCTCGGCGAGCGCGCCGCGCATGACTCGGGCGTAGCCGGTGGTTGCGACTTTCGCGGGCAGCAGCAGTGCCGACACCCCGCCGGGCGCGAGCAGCTCCATACCTCGTTCGGCGAAGGCCAGCGACAGGTCCGGCTGATGCCGGAACCCCCGTCCCCGCGCCGTCCACCAGCGATAGCGCTGGGCGAGCTGCTCCCGGACCTCGGGGCGCAGCTGCTCCGCCCGCACCCATGGCGGGTTTCCCACCACCAGGCCGAAGCCGCCGCGCGCCAGCACGTCACCGAAGTGGACCTCGTAGCTGAACCAGGGAACCGCGCCGTCCCGCTCGAGCCGCCGTTTCATGCGGCGCACCGTGGCCAGCCGGGCGCGAAGGCCCCGAAGCCGTCGGCGCAGCTCGGCATCGAGTCCCCGTCGGTGGCCGAACAGGGTGCCCGCGCGCGCGGCTGTGAGGCACTCGGTGATGTCCCGCTCCAGCCGCTCCGACGCCTGCTCCAGGCACTCTTCAAAGGCGCGTGCTTCGGCCCGACGCAGCCGGCGGAGCAGGGCGCGCTTGTCGGGCCCGCTGGCCTGGACGAAGCCGGCGCGTAGCTCGCGGAGCGTCGCCGCGCTCCGTTGGGGGCGTGCCCCCAGGAGGGCGAGCGACCGCGCCGGGTCCAGCAGGCTGTCACCCTGGCGCACCAGGCCGTCGAGGTTGGACAGGGGGGCGACCTGCTCCGGCTCCGCGGCGGGATCTACCGCGATCACCGCGAGCCACAGGCGGAGCTCCGTCAGCCGGACCGCCATCGGGTTCAGGTCCACGCCGAACAGATTGCGCTCGAGAATGCGGCGGCGGAGAACCTCCGGCGGCGCCTCACCGGCCCGGAGCGAGGCCAGCCGCTCCAGTGCACCGAGCAGAAAGGCTCCCGATCCGACGGCGGGATCGAGGATGGTGATCTCGCGGAGTAGAGCGCGCACCTGGTCGTCGGGATCACGTAGCCGCTCGCGGGCCTCATCGGTCGTCAGCCCGACCCGCTCCGCGACGAAGGCCTCGAGCGCGGCGTCCAGCATCCGGGTCACCAGGGCGGCCGGCGTGTAGAAGGCTCCGCTCGAGCGACGGTCCCCAGGCGCCATGAGGCCTTCGAAAACCCGGCCCAGCATGTCCGGCGCAACCCGGGAGGCATCGCCTCCCTCGCGAACCGTGAAGTGGAACCGCTCGAACAGTCGATCGAAGGCGTCGCGCCAGCAGGCATCGGGGATGCTGAGCCGGCACGCCCGCTCCAGTGGATGCGGCTCGAACAGGCCGCCGTTCAGGAACGGGATCCGACCGAAGCCCCGAGCCCGGCCGCGCTCCGCGGGCTGCCGATTGAGAGTGCCGAAGAAGAGCGGCTGAAACAGGTCGCGGTGGAGCCGGCGGCGACGGGAGAGGGCGTCATCCACCGCCTCGCGCAGAAAGTCGGGACGGTGATCGAGCCAGCCCTTGGCCTGAATGAAATAGAGGAACAGCACGCGGGTCAGTTGAATCAGCGCCACCGCCCGGCATTCCGACGGAGCGGTGGGGCCCGCCAGCCCCGCTGCCATCCGGTCGACGGCCTCGCGAAAGGCTGCGAAAAAGCGGCGGCCCGGGTCCTCTCCCTCGAGGACCTCGGTGGCCCGAAGCGCAAAGGCGACTCCGCCCGTACGCGGGAGGGCGGCCAGCCGCCTGATCCGTTCGCAATCGGCGGGCGCCGGGTGGCCCAGCTGGACCCGGGCGACCACGGTGCGCTCGAGGCTGATGCCGATCGCCAGTTCCCGGGCCGTTGGGTCCAGCGCGAGTACTCCGACCACCCGCCCCCGGCGGGCGAGCGCAGCGGACAGCCGGCGTGCCAGCTCGTCCGGCCGCACGCCGCCGACCGCGATCCATTCGAAGCTGCCGCTCTGGCCCACGACCGCCGCGCAATCGGCCGGGACCGGGAGGGCCTCAGGCGGGAGGTCCTGCCACCGAGGCTCGTGGCCCAGGCAGCCGATCAGGTCGGCCAGATCGCGCAGGCAGGTGATCCGACCGAGCAGCAGGGCGGTGTCCATGGCTCCCCATCGAACGGGGATCCATGCTACGGTCGGCAGGGGTATAACTTGGTAGCGGTCCGACGGCGATCAGGTGCCAAATAACGCTTGCTGGACGCGCTGTCTCTTTACCTGAGGAACGGTATGTCGCGGTTGCCTGGAGTTCTTGCAGTGGGACTGTGCGCGGTTTCCGGTTCACTCCGCGCGCAGGAGCAGGGCGGCTTTGTCATTACCCGGGGCATGGACACGGTCGCGGTGGAGCAATTCACCCGCGAAGACGTGGAGCTCAAGGGGCGCCTGGTACGGGTCGCGGGTAAGGAAGCCCGGGAGCGGGTCCGGTACCGCGCCACGCTGGTCGATGACCAGAGTGCGCCCCTGGTCGATCTCTCGGCGTGGCGTGCGGACGATCCCGAGGATATGCCGGCGAGGCAGACAGCCCGGGTGATTTTTCGGGATGACAGCGTCGCGGTGGACGATGCCTCACGCTGGAGCGGCGCGCTCACCCGGGTACTCCCCACGATCCGGACGGCGGTCCCCTACCTGCAGCTGTCGACTGCTTTCCTGGAACAGGCCACTCGCCGCGCCGCGGCGGCGCGCGGCGACAGCCTGGCGGTGCCGTTCTTCAACCTGGGAGGAGGCCAGACCGTGACCGGCACGGTCCGACACCTGAGCGGCGACTCCGCCTCGGTGCGGATCGGCAGTCTGGAGTTCCGCCTGCGAGTGGACACCGCCGGACGGGTGCTCGGCGGATCGGTCCCCTCCCAGGGTCTTGTCATCACCCGATCCCCGGCGAGCTGACGGACGCCCGCAGGCCATGAGGATTCCCGGATTGCTGGCGACGATGCTGCTGCTGGGGAGCCTGCTCCTTCTGGGCGGCGTGGCGCTGCATCCGGTCCTGCCTCTGACCGCCTCCGGCGACCTCTCCCTGATTCAGGCAACGCGGCATTGGCGCGCGATTCACCTCGTGCTGCTCTATGCCACGGGGATGATCATCGCGGGCGTGTGGGGGAGATGGCTGGTCGCGGAGGGAGAGGAGCGTCCCGGTCTCGCGGTGGGCTTCGCGGTGCTGGGACTGGGACAGGCGCTCAACGCCGTCAACATCGCCTACATGACCGGCGCCGGAACGCTGCTTGCCCAGATGGCGGATGCGGGGGAGGAGGTGACCGGGATCTACCAGGCCACCCACATGTTCGCGGTCAGTTGCGGCCGGCTGGCCGGGTTCCTGGTGGCGGTGGCTGCGGGCGTGATCGCCCTGGCGACGCGGCAGAGGAAGGATGAGCCGGGCTGGCTGGTCTGGATCGCCGCGACCGCCTGCGGCGTCGGGCTGCTGGGCAACCTGTTCGCGCCACCCGGCCATCCGCTCATGCTGGCCGCGATCGGGGTGATGGCGGTGTGGCAGGTGGCCACGGCAGGACGGATGCTGTTCGGCAGTTCGACTGCCTGACGGCCCTAGGGCTGGCTGCGCAGCAAGGGGGAACGGGGAACAAAAGCGGGGAAAGGGGAACGGGGAACAGGGAACGGGAAGAGCATTAGTGGCGGGGTCTGACGAGGAACGGGGAGGGGGATGCTTCTACCGTTCCCCGTTCCCTTTTCCCCGTTCCCCGTTCCCCGTTCCCCTTTTCCCGACCCCCGTTCCCCTTCTCCTAGTCACCGCCGCTTGACGACGGCTCCCAGCTCTCCCTCGATCTGTTCCAGCTGTCGCTCGATCTCGCTGTGATCCAGGGCGCTGTGGGGGGCGGGAACGCCGTTCTGGATGAAGAGGGTGGCCACCAGCGCGTCGGTGTAGCCCACCACCGCCACGGCGATCCCCTTGTCCAATGTGGCGCTCAGGCGGAGAATGATGGCCATGGCCTGGCGCTGCCGCAGGCCGCTCAGTACCGGGCCGATGCGGCGGATGATGAGGTCACGCAGGTACTGGATCTCTTCGACGATCTCGCCGGCCGCGAGGCCGCGGGCCGCCCCGAGGCGGCCGTAGTGCTCGCAGGCGTGGTGCCAGACCTCGGTGATGGAGCGGCGCAGCGGACCGACGCTTTCGATCAGAATGTCGTAGAGCAGGCGCAGTTCGCGTTCAACAGTGCTACGGGGGATTGCGGCGGCCGCGGAAACCCGCTGAACAAGCCAGTCGGCCCATTCGGTGATCATGGCATCGCGGTGGTCGGCCATGGCCCGGCCGACCGTCAGCAGCGTCGGATGCGATGCTCGCAAATCGTGGGCTCCGGAGTTGTGGGAGGGGCGGGGCTCAATCTAGTGGGGGACAGTGATGGGGTCAAAAGCAATCCGACGGCCGCCCAGGATTGGACCTGGCGCGCGGATCGCGCTGATCGCCCCGGCCGGGCCGCTCAGCGAGCGTGATGACCTGACCCGGGCCCTCGAACTGTGCGCCGGGCTGGGCTGCGAGCCGGCGGCCGGCGCGCACGCCCTGGCACGCTACGGGTACCTGGCGGGAGCCGATGCCGAACGACTGGCGGATCTCAACCAGGCCATCCGCGATCCCGCGGTCGGAGCCATCTGGTGTCTGCGCGGCGGCTACGGCATCACCCGCATCCTCGATGGAGTCGACTTCGAGAGCTTCGCCAGGCGACCCAAGCCGGTCATCGGGTTCTCGGACATCACCGCGCTCCTGCTCGCGCTCCACCAGGCCACCGGAGTGGTGACCTTTCATGGCCCGATGAGCCGAGCCCCGCTCTCGGGCTTCAGTCGGGCGCACCTCGAGCGGGTGCTGTTTCGGGCGGAGCCGGCGGGCCGGCTGGGCCGGCTCTCCCCGCCGGCCGGGGTGCTGGCCCCGCGCGCCCCCCGGATCGTCACCCTGCGGGGGGGTGTGGCCGAAGGGCCGCTGGCAGGCGGGAACCTCTCGATCCTGCTCGCCCTCGCCGGGTCCCGCCACTTCCCCGACTTGAGCGGCGCCCTGCTCTTCATCGAGGACGTCGGGGAGGACCTGTACCGAGTAGACCGGCTCTTTGCCCAGTTGCGCATGCTGGGACAGCTTGACCGGCTCGCCGGCGTGATCGTGGGTCAATTCACTGACATGAAGCGCGGCGCCGGGGACGGCGGTGCCCTGGCCTTCGACGAGGTGCTGGCGACGTACCTGGAACCGCTCAACATTCCCGTGGCGTACGGATTCCCCATCGGACATGTGGACGATCAGTGGACACTGCCGATTGGGGTGAGGGCGCGGTTGGACTCTGTGGCCGGTGAGGTCGATCTGCTGGAGCCCGCTGTCGAGTAAGAAAGTGCCTCTGCAGCGTGATTTGGTACAGCTTCCCGCGCGCATTCACATCTCAGTTGTAGATGGGGCGTCGCGGGGAGCTGTGAATGAACCACAGAGGCACAGAGGCACAGAGGGATCCGCTGACGGAGCGGATCATCGGGGCCGCGCTGGAAGTTCATCGGCACCTGGGACCAGGCTTGCTGGAATCTGCGTATGAGGAATGTCTCTGCTGCGAGCTTCGGGAACGTGGGCTCGGTTTCGCTCGACAGATCCTGTTACCACTGATCTACAAGGGCATCCAGCTGGATCTCGGTTTTCGATTAGACGTTGTCGTGGAGGGTGAAGTCTTGCTGGAGCTCAAGACCGTCGACCACCTGACGGCGGTCCACGAGGCGCAATTGCTCACTTATCTCAAGCTCAGCGCACTGAAGACCGGCCTGCTCCTGAACTTCAATACACGACTCCTCCGCGACGGCATCAAACGCATGGTACTGTGATCCTCTGGCTGATAAACCGCTCAAACCCTCTGTGCCTCTGTGGCTCTGTGGTAAATAAGCAACCTCCGGCCAAGTCCACCTTGGGACCGACATCGCAATGGCCACTCCTACGCTCTCCAAGCACTCGCTCCCCGGCGCCCTCGGGCCCCTGCTGATCGACGTGCGGAGCAGCGACCGGGCCTCGCCCCGGCCGGCGGTGGTGATCGTGCACGGCTTCAAGGGCTTCAAGGACTGGGGCATGTTCCCGGCACTCGCGGAGCGGGTGGCACGGGCGGGCTTTGCCGCGGTTTCGGTGAACCTCAGTGGCAGCGGCGTGGACGACCACGGCCGGTTCGCGTTTCCCGAGCGTTTCGGGCACAACACCTTCTCCGCCGAGCTGGCGGATATCGGTCGGGTGCTGAGCGCCCTGGGCGAAGCCCGGCTCGAGTTGCCCCCCACCTCCCAGGTCGGGTTGGTGGGTCATTCCCGGGGCGGCGGAATGGCCATTCTCGCTGCCAGCCGCGACCCGCGGGTCCATGCGCTGGTAACCTGGTCCGCGATCTCCACGGTTGATCGCTGGCCCGGCCAGGGCGCCGAATGGCGAAAAAAGGGCCGCCTGGACGTGACCAACACCCGGACCGGCGAGGTCCTCCCGCTCTACACCGACGTGCTCGATGACGTGGAGGGCCGTGGCAAGGAGCTCGATATCCGGGACGCCGCCCGACGGCTCGCGATCCCCTGGCTCTTGCTGCACGGTGGCGATGATGCGTCAGTCCCGGTGGAGGAAGCGCGCGCGCTCGCGGAGGCCGCCGCGCCGTCGCATCCGCCCCGGGTGATCATCCTGCCGGGCGCGGGCCACACCTTCGGCGCGGTGCATCCCTTCGCGGGCATGACCCCGGACCTGGCGATGGCATTCGATGAAACCTTGAAGTGGTTCGGACGGCATTTGTAGGGGTCGCCTGTCAGCTATCGGCTATCGGCTATCGGTCCACGTGGGCTCGCCTGAAGAGGGCAGCTCATGGCTGACGGCCGATGGCGGACGGCTGATCGCTGATAGCCGATAGCCGATAGCTATATTCCCCCCCATGCCTATCTACGAATACCACTGCCCTTCCTGCGGCAAGAACTTCGAGCTCCTCGTGCGGGGTGAGACTCGGCCCGCCTGCCCCGGCTGCGACAATCATCGGCTCGAACGCCTGATGTCGCTTCCCGCCCGGCCCGGCGGCTCCGGAGCCGACCCGGACTTCTCCAGCCTCGGCCCCCCCAAGGGCGGCTGCGGTTCTGGCGGGTGCGGCTGCCACTGACCCCGCTGCAGGTACGCCTCAGAGAGAAGCTCCGGGCTCGGTCCCCGAGTCCGTTCCCGCTGGGAGGCGCGCCCAACCGGTCCGGGGAGCCGCCGGTACTGGCGGCGGTTGCGGTCATCGTCGCCCCCGGCCCGGAAAGCGTACTCCTCATCCGTCGGGCGGAACGCGCGGACGATCCCTGGTCCGGGCACATGGGGCTGCCCGGCGGGCGGCAGGACCCCGCCGATCCCGACCTGCTCGCGACGGCGATGCGAGAAACGGTGGAAGAGGTCGGCTACGAGCTGACCAGTGAAGGCCTGCTTGGTTCCCTCGATGATGTGTGGCCCCGCTCCCCCGCTCCCCGCCTGATCGTGGTCCGTCCGTTCGTCTTCGCCGTGGCGGAGCGACCGAGTGTGACATTGAGCGGTGAGGTGGCTGGTGCCTTCTGGGTGCCGATCGCCGAACTGAGCGACCCGGCGGTGTACCACGACACCGTGATCGCGCATCGCGGGCTGGACCTGATCTTCCCCGCCTACCACCTGGAGCAGGGGGTGGTGTGGGGGCTCACCGAGCGGATCCTGACCCCGCTGCTCGAATTGCTGTGAGTTGCTTGAAGGCAGTGGAGGATACCGGCGCCCTTGTGATTTCGTCTACACTAAATTAACCTTTCCTGCAACCAATTTTGAGGTTTCCGCCCTGATCCTCGCGCCCGCTGCCCCGGTCAATCCGGTCATCGCGCTGCTGCTCTTTGCTCTCCTCGTCGGGGGAGTGGCCATCCTTGCCTGGCCCAGGTGGGGAGTGATTCCCCGGCTGCTCCGCATGGTTCGGATGACGGAGCGGGTGCTGCTCGAGGACGCCCTCAAGCAGGTGCAGCAGACCGAAGAGGCCCTCGGCACAGCGACGATCGAAACCCTGGCCGGCGCGCTCGAGGTGACGCGCGGGGTGGCCGTGCGGCTGGTCGAAGAGCTGACCGAACGCGGGCTGGCCCGCTCGGAGGAAGGACACATCCGGCTCACCGAGGCGGGACGCGCGTATGCACTGCGCATCGTGCGGACTCACCGGCTGGTGGAGCGGTACCTGGCGGACCGCACCGGGGTGGCGCCGGCGGAGTGGCATGACGAGGCCGAGCGCCATGAGCATGCCCTGTCGGAGGCGCAGGCCGAGGCGCTCTCCGTCACTATGGGCAATCCCCGCTACGATCCCCACGGTGACCCGATCCCCTTGGTCACCGGAGAGATGCCGGCGCGGGCTGGTCGAGCCCTGTCGGGGTTCGCGGCCGGGACCGCGGTCGCAGTCGTGCATCTCGAGGATGAGCCGCGGGAGGCGTTCGAGCGACTGCTGGCGCTGGGGCTTCGGCCGGGAGCCCGGCTCCGCCTGCTGCCGGGGCCGGGGCACGAAGTGCGGTTCCGGTTCGACGGTCGGGAGCAGAGGCTGCCGCGAGTGGTCGCTGATCAGATCACCGTGGAGCCGCTCGCCGAGGGCGAGACCCTCGACGAGCGGCCACACGCCACCCTCGCGGATGTCCCGCGCGGCGCCTCGGCGCGGGTGGTTCGACTCGCGGCCGCGTGCCAGGGTCCCGAGCGGCGGCGCCTGCTCGATCTTGGAGTCGTGCCGGACACGATCGTTACTCCCGAGTTCTCCAGCCCCGGCGGCGATCCGATCGCCTACCGGATTCGCGGGGCGCTCATCGCTCTCAGGCGCAACCAGGCCCGGTTGATCCAGGTCGAGCTCAGCCCGGTGGAAGCCCTCTCCTGATCCCATGACCTCGTCCGCCGCCACCTGTCATCCGCGAACTGCTTCGCGCGCACCTGAGCTGGTTCAGCTGGGGAGTCGCACCGGGCGGCACGACTACCTGGTGGCGCTCGCCGGCAATCCGAATACCGGCAAGAGCACGGTCTTCAACGCGCTCACCGGTCTGAGGCAGCACACCGGCAACTGGCCCGGAAAGACCGTGACTCGCGCCGAGGGCGTGTTCCAGCACGGGGGCAAGCGGATCAGGCTGGTGGATCTTCCCGGGACCTATTCGCTGCAGGCAGGCAGCACGGATGAAGAGGTCGCCCGCGATTTTCTGCTGTTCGGCCGGCCTGACGTGACGATCGTGGTGCTCGACGCGACCCGGCTGGAGCGAAACCTCCCGCTGGCGATGCAGATCATGGAGATCACCAATCGAGTCGTCGTGTGCCTCAACCTGATGGACGAGGCGCGGCGCCACGGCATCGCGGTGGATCCCGCCAAGCTGGAAGGGGAGCTGGGCGTACCGGTCGTGGCGACGTCGGCACGCCGCGCGGAGGGTGTACCCGAGCTTCTCGATCAGCTGCTGGCCGTGGCGAGTGGGGTCCGGACACCGCGGCCGTTCCGCCTGCCGGCGTACCCGCCGGAAGTGGAAGGCGTGCTGCAGGAGCTGGTGCCCCGGGTGACGGCGGCGTTTCCGGGGCTTCCCAACGCGCGCTGGGTAGCGCTCCGGCTGCTCCAGGGAGACCCGCGGATCGAAAGCGCGATCGGCGAGGGTGAACTAGGCGATCCAGAGCGGGGCGGGCCCGGCGCGCATGCCGAGTCGCGCGCGGCGGCAGCGGCCCTGCTGCGGGAGGTCGATCGGCTGCGGTGGCGGATTCGCTCCGGCTTCGAAGACAGCCTGGCGGAAGGGCTGTTCGCGGCGGCGAAGGGCATCGCCGCGCGCAGTGAGCTGCGAGGAATCCGGCGAGTCCGGTTCGATTTCGACCGGCAACTGGACCGGCTGCTGACCAGCCGCCGGTTTGGCTTCCCGGTCATGCTGTTGCTCCTGACGGCAGTCTTCTGGATCACGATCACGGGGGCCAACGTGCCTTCGGCCATGATCTCCGATGCGCTTATCGACAAGGGCCAGCCCTGGCTCAAGGGCCTGGGGGCGTCGATCGGGCTGCCGTGGTGGCTCAACGGATTCGTGTTCGACGGTGTGTATCTGGCCACGGCCTGGGTAGTGAGCGTGATGCTCCCCCCGATGGCGATCTTCTTCCCGCTGTTTACGCTGCTGGAGGACTTCGGCTACCTGCCACGGGTCGCGTTCAATCTCGACGCCCTGTTTCGGCGGGCGGGCGCGCACGGCAAGCAGGCGCTCACGATGTGCATGGGCTTCGGCTGCAACGCGGCCGGGGTGGTCGCCACCCGGGTGATCGACAGCCCGCGAGAGCGGCTGGTTGCGATTCTCACCAACAACTTCTCGCTCTGCAACGGACGGTGGCCCACCCAGATCCTGATGGCGACCATCTTCGTCGGCGCGGTCGCGCCGGCCGCGGTCGCGGGGCTGGTCGCGGCGGGGGCCGTCGTTGGGGTGGCCGTTCTGGGGATCGGGGTGATGTTCCTGTCCTCCTGGTTCCTGAGTCGCACCTTCCTGCGCGGCGAGGCGACCAGCTTCAGCCTGGAGCTTCCGCCCTACCGGCCGCCCAACATCCTGCGGACCCTGTATACCTCGCTGATCGACCGGACCATCATCGTGCTGTGGCGGGCGGTGGTATTCGCGGCGCCGGCCGGTGCGGTGATCTGGCTGCTGGGCAATCTGACGGTGGGTGGGGCGAGCCTCGCGGAACACGCCGTTCGCGTGCTCGATCCGCTGGGACTGCTCATCGGGCTGAATGGTGTGATTCTGCTGGCCTACGTCGTGGCGATCCCGGCCAACGAGATCGTGATCCCGACCGTGCTGATGCTCACCGTGCTCACCGGGCACCTCGCCGGCGTGGGGGCGGGGGCGGGCGTGATGTTCGACCTGGACTCGCCGGCGGCGGTGTCGTCGCTGCTCCGGGGGGCCGGCTGGACCGCGCTCACCGGCCTCAACCTGATGCTGTTCAGCCTGCTCCATAACCCGTGCAGCACCACGATCTACACCATCTATAAGGAAACCGGCAGCCGGCGGTGGACGGTGATCGCCACCCTGCTGCCGCTGGTCCTCGGCTTCAGCGTGTGTTTCCTCGTGGCCCAGCTGTGGCGGTTGGTGGGATGAGAGCGTCGAGTCATCTCTTCCGGGTCTCGGGCATCGACTGCCCCTCGTGCGCCGCCCCCATCGCGCGCGCGCTCGAGGGGAGACCGGGGGTGTCGGCGGTGACCGTCGATGTCCTCAAGGGGGAGGTGCGGGTCGCGGTTGGCCCCGGCGCCCCCTCCCGGGAAACCTTGGCAGCGGCCATCACCGCGGCCGGGTTCCCGGTGCGCGAGGCGCAGGCCGCCTCGCCGGCGGTGTCGCGCGGCCCGCTTGTCGCCGCCGGTTTCTCGGGCCTGGCGCTCCTCGCCGGGCTGATCCTCACCTGGACCGGCACGCTGCCGCTCCTGGTCCGGCCCTTCCTGCTGACGGCACTGGTGGCGGGGGGCTGGTATGTGGCTCCGCGCGGCTGGCGCTCGATCCGCTCCCGCGCCCTCGACATGCACGCCCTCATGAGTATCGCAGCCGTGGGGGCCATGCTGATTGGTGAGTGGGCCGAAGCCGCGTCGGCCATGTTCCTGTTCGCGGTGGCGCGGCTGCTGGAGGAATGGGCCGTGGGGAGGGCCCGTGGCGCCATCGCGGCGCTCATGGAACTCTCGCCCACCGAGGCGACGGTGGTCACCTCCGCCGGTGACGTGGTGCGGCCGGTGGGCGGGGTCGCGGTGGGGGAGGTCATCCGCATCCGGCCGGGAGACCGGGTTCCGCTCGACGGGGTGATCCTCACGGGCCACTCGGCGCAGGACGAGTCGCCCATCACCGGCGAATCCCTCCCGGTCGACAAGCAGCCTGGCGATCCAGTCTACGCCGGCGCCATCAACCGGGTGGGCGCGCTGGAGGTCCGGAGCACCGCCCCGGCCAGTGACACGACCCTGGCGCGCATCCTCCATCGAGTCGAGGAGGCTCAGGCCTCGCGCGCCCCGATGCAGTCGCTGGTGGATCGTTTCGCCAAGGTCTACACGCCGACCGTGGTGGGGCTGGCCGGTCTGGTCGCCATTCTGCCGCCGCTCCTGGGGGCCGGCGAGTTCGGCACCTGGCTGTACCGGGCGCTCACACTGCTGGTTATCGCCTGCCCCTGTGCCCTGGTCATTTCGACGCCGGTCACGATCGTGAGTGCGCTGGCCGGAGCGGCTCGGAGCGGAGTGCTGGTGAAGGGTGGAGCGCAGCTCGAAGCCCTCGCCCGCATCACGGTGGTGGCGTTCGACAAGACCGGCACTCTGACCGAGGGGCGCCCCTCGGTAACCGACATGGTATCGCTGGAAGGAGCCGACGAAGCCCGGGTGCTGGCACTCGCCGCCGCGGTCGAACGCGATTCGGAGCATCCGGTGGGCCGGGCGATCGTCGCCGCGGCGCTGGAGCGGGGACTGGCTCCTCCTCAGCCAAGCGGCTTCACGGCTCTCCCGGGGCGAGGCGCCCGGGCGGTGGTCGGCGGAGAATCGCTGCTCCTGGGGAACCGGCGCCTGTGCGACGAGACGGGGGCCTGTCGCGATGGCGCGCACGCGCTCATGGACCGGTTCGAGGCGGAAGGGAAGACCGCGATCCTCCTCGCCCGGGGAGAGGCGCCTGAACCATTGGGCGTGGTCGCGGTGGCTGATCGGGTGCGGCCGCAGGCGGCCGCGGCGGTGGCGGCGCTTCGCGACACCGGAGTCAGACGGGTCGTGCTGCTCACTGGCGACAGCAGCGCCGTAGCGCGGGCGGTGGGCCGGGCCGTGGGCGTGGACGAGATCCGCTCCCGGCTGCTTCCCGAGGACAAGCACGCCGCGGTCCTGGCGCTGCAGGCGGGCGGCGACCGGGTGCTGGTCGTGGGCGATGGCGTGAACGACGCCCCGGCGCTGGCCGCCGCCACGGTGGGAGTGGCGATGGGCGCGGCCGGGACTCACGTCGCGCTGGAAACGGCCGACGTCGCCCTGATGGGAGACGACCTCGCTCTGCTCGCGCCGAGCATCCAGCGGGCCCGCCACACCCTGCGGCTCATCCGGCAGAACATCGCGGTTGCCCTCGGGCTGAAGGGGCTGTTCCTGGCGCTCGCGGTGCTGGGTCAGGCCACGTTGTGGATGGCGGTCGCCGCGGACATGGGCGCCAGTCTGCTGGTGATCGGGAACGGGCTGCGTGCCCTTCGGTGGAGACAGTCATGAACGCGGCGACTTCCGGCGAAGCGCTGACCCGCTCGGCCGAGGACTATCTCAAGGCCATCTATCAGCTCACCGCCCAGGGCAGAGCCGCCGGGACCAACGAGCTGGCGGAGGCGCTGGACCTCGCTCCGGCGTCGGTGAGCGGGATGCTGCGCCGCCTGGCGGAGCAGAGGCTGGTTGATCATGAACCTTACCGTGGAGTAACGCTGGCGCCGAACGGCAGGCAGATCGCGCTCCGCATCGTCCGCCGGCATCGAATCCTCGAAGCGTATCTGGTCGGCTTTCTCGGCTACGGCTGGGAGGATGTCCACTCCGAGGCCGAGCGGCTGGAGCACGCGGTGAGCGATTCGCTCATCGAGCGAATGGCCAGCGCCCTGGGTCACCCGACCGTGGATCCGCATGGTGATCCCATCCCGACCGCCGAAGGGACCATTGCCGAACTGATCTACACGCCGCTGACCGAGATCCCGGAGGGCGAGACCGCGGAGATCCGGCGGGTGGACACCTCACAGCCGGACCGCTTGCGCTACATCGCGGGCTTCGGGTTGACCCCGGGCACCCAGGCTCGGGTGGTGGACCGCCAGCCATTCCACGGTCCCATCACGGTGGAGGTGCTGGGCCGCCGGCACGTGCTGGGGAACGAGATCGCCCGGTTGCTCCTCTGCACCCGCCCCGGACTGCTGGGGTGAGCGGCGCCCGCGCGGCGGCCGTGGCGCTCCTGTTTGTCGGGCCGATTCACCGGCTCGCTGCGCAAGACGCCGAGCCGATTCAGGACAACAGTTTTTTGATCGAAGAAGCGTACAACCAGGAAGCCGGTGTGGTGCAGCACATCAGCACTTTTTCACGCGCCGATGACGGCGGGTGGCTGTACACCTTTACCCAGGAATGGCCGCTCGGGGACCCCCGGCACCAGCTGAGCTACACCGTGCCGCTCGTGCATGGCGACGGTAGCGGACTGGGCGATGTCTTCCTCAACTATCGCCTGCAGGCGCTGGGAGACCCCCAGGCCACGGTGGCGTTCTCCCCCCGTGTTTCGCTGCTCCTGCCCACCGGCTCCACCCGCCACCAGCGCGGGGTTGGTGGTGTGGGCGGGCAGTTCGCGCTCCCCGTGAGCCTCCAGGTTTCACCCCGGCTCTCCATAATGCTGAATGCGGGGACGACCTACGTGCCGCGCGCGAAGGACGCCGCCGACAATCACTCGGCCACCCTGGGATGGAACCTGGGAGGGAGCGGGATCTGGTTCTTCCAACCGAACCTGAACCTGCTGCTGGAAGCGGTGTGGGGGAGCGTGGAGGAAGTCACCGGCCCGGAAACCACCCGGCGCCACCAGGAGGCCGCGCTGAACCCCGGGGTGCGCTGGGCCTTCAACCTGTCGGGCGGGCTGCAGATCGTGCCGGGTGCGGCCTACAGCATCGGCATCGGGCCCAGTCGGGGCGACGATGCGCTATTCCTCTACCTGAGCTTCGAGCACCCGTTCCGGCATTAGGACGGCGTATGGCGTACCGTGTACTGAGTACCGTGTACGGAGTGCCCAGTGCCCAGTGCCCAGTAGGTAGTGCGGACGAGTCCGCCTTGTGTACTCCGTAGTCGGTACTTCATACCGGCCGTCTCTGTGCCTCTGTGTCTCTGTGGTTCATGGTTTTCGGGCCCCCGGCACGAGCGCCCTAGGAGGGCTTTAGATTCGGCCCACTAGTGATGCGGCGGCTATTCCCGCAGCGCTTCCAGCAGCCGGACCAGCCGCTGGTCGCGGGCCTCGCGCAGCTCGTGGACGTGCTTGGTGTAGGCGCGATCGATCAATCGGATCAGTTTCTTCTGGTCTTCGGTGCTAAGCTGGGTCCAGTCTGCGAGACTCTTCCACAGCTCTTCGTAAGTCCCCAGCACGTTGGCCAGAAACACCTCTACCCCCCACTTCCCGGCAGCGAGATGGTGGTCCAGGTTGGGGCCTGAGGCGGCCCAGGCGAGGGCCGGCCCCACCGACACCGCGCGATCGACGTCCTCGACGTCCAACACCCCATCCACGACCAGCTGGATACATTCCCGCCACAGGGCCGCGCTGAGCCGGGCCGCGATGTTTCCCGGCACTTCCTTCTTGAACACGATCGCTGAGCGGCCCAGCAGGCTGAGCCAGAAGCGGACATCTTCGATGCAGATGGGGTCGGTCTTGGGGCTGGGCACCACTTCGACCAGGGGGATCAGCTCGACCGGGTCGAGCGGGTGAGCGACCATGAACCGGTCGGGTCGTTCCAGGCGGCTACAGAGGATGGTCGGGCCCAGCGAGTTGGAGCTGCTGGTAAGGATCGCCGACTGGCGGGCGACCTGCTCCACCAACTGCAGGACCTTGAGTTTGGTGGGGAGGTCCTCCTGGACCGCCTCGATGATCCAGCTGGCCTCGGAGACCGTCTGCAGCAGGCTCCGCCCGACTTTCATCTCGTTCAGGGCCCGCTCGGCGACCGCCGGCTCGGCGCGCTTGAGACGGATCAGGGTTACCACCCGGTCGCCGATCTCATCCGAGGCCGGAGCCAGCGCCTCGGCGTCGGCATCGTAGATGGTCACCGGCCAGCCGGCGGCAACAGCGAGCGCGGCCCAGCCGCGGCCGATTTCTCCGGCCCCGACGATGGCGACACGCGGCGTTTCGAAACGGCTCATGGGGTGGCATTAGGATAACGTTCATCGAGCGAGTCGGGAAGCATGCTAGATTCGGCGGCTCGACGCTCGGCCACTCGGCGCCTCGGCGACTGGTGAATTGAGGACCAGGTGTGAGATGATGGAATCATTCTTCGTGCTGCTCGCTTTCACCGTTGGAGCCCCACGAGTCGCCGAGGCGCCGAGCCGCCGAGCCGTCGTCCCTATCGCCATCGAGCGCCGGCTGGCCGAGCGGCTTCGTCTCCGGGTGGGAGATACGGTGGCCCTGGGGTCGGATCCCATGGCGCTGGACGATGCGGCCGTCGTCGTCGCCATCTACGAGCCTGCCGCCGACCCTTCCGCCATCACCAGGCGTGAATACCACCTGAGGCTCCATCTGCCGGACCTGGCAGCGCTGCTGGGTGCGCCGGACCGGGTTGACCGGTTTGGCGTAGCCCTGGGACCTGGGAGGGACCCCGGCGAAGCGGTGGAGGCGCTCAACCAGCTGGCCTTCGGCTTTCGGGCCTACCGTTCCGCGGAGATCGCCAACGAATCGTCGCAGACCTTCCGGGTGGTGAGCCGGTTCCACGACGCGATCGCGGTCATCTCGGTGGTCGCCAGCGCGATCTTCCTGCTCTGCATCATGCTGCTCAAGGTGGAGGAACGGCGCCGCGACGCCGCGGTCATGCGGTTCACCGGGATCAGCCGGCGCACCGTCTTCACGGCACTCCTGCTGGAGGCGGTGCTGGTCGCGGCCCTGGGCTCCGTGATGGGAGTCGCCCTTGCCCTCGGGGCCAGCGCTGTCACCAACCTGTACTACCAGCACTTCTTCGACACCACCCTGGTGTTCTCGGCGGTGACCCCGGCGATCATCCGCTTCAGTGTGCTGCTCTCCCTCGGACTCGGGCTCGCGGCGGGGTCGATTGCTGCGCGGCGCCTGGTGCGAACTAACCCGATGATTCTGTGGGGGAGAGGTTGAGACGGGGGAACAGGGAAAAGGGAACAGGGAACAGGAACGGGGAATAGAGAACAGGGAATGGGGACCGGAAATGGTGAGCTTTAGATCACGGCCCGGGGGGGCGGGGGAGGGACCGTTCCCCGTTCCCCGTTCCCCATTCCCCGTTTCTTCCCGTTCCCTGTTCCCCGTTCTTCGGAATCTCGCCCGCCATCCGGCGCGCACCGGTCTCACCATCGCCGGCATCATGGTGACGACGGCCATGCTCCTCGACATGGTGCTCCTCGCCGGCGGCATCGAGCGCTCCTTCGAGCGGCTGCTGCTGGGGCGCGGCTTCCAGATCCGGGTCTCCCCCAAGGGCACGCTGCCGTTCGATACCGAGGCCACGATTCCGGGCGCCGAGGGGATCCGCCGCATCATCGCGGCCGATCCGGCGGTGGTCTCGGTGGGAGAACTGCTCGGCACTTCGGTCTATGCCCGGCGAGGCGATTCGCTGGTGCCGGTCTTCGGCTATGGCACCGACCCCGCGGCCCAGGCGGTGTACCGGCTGGAGC
>DATBLR010000092.1:0-82965 GCA_036555275.1 Gemmatimonadales bacterium
TCGACGGGCTCGATCTGGACGTGGCGCCCGGCGAGTGCTTCGGGCTGCTCGGCCCCAACGGCGCAGGCAAGACCACCACCATTGAAATCTGCGAGGGACTGACCCGGCCCGACGCGGGAGACGTCGAGCTCCTCGGCCAGCGATGGTCGGAGGATGGCAGGAGCCTGCGGAGTCGGATCGGCGTGTCGCTCCAGGAAACCCAATTTTCGGAAAAGCTCACGGTGGAGGAGACCGTGGCCCTGTTCCGGAGCTTCTACCGGAGCGGCCCGGGACCGGGGCCGCTCCTGGAGCAGGTGCAACTGAGCGACAAGCGGCGCGCCCGGGTGGGCCAACTGTCTGGAGGCCAGAAGCAGCGTCTGGGGCTCGCCTGCGCCCTGGTTGGTGAGCCGGAGCTGCTGTTCCTCGACGAGCCTACGACCGGGCTCGATCCGCAGTCGCGGCGCCAGTTGTGGGGGCTGATCGCCGGCCTGAAAGCAGCCGGGCGTACGGTAATCCTGACCACTCACTACATGGAGGAAGCGGAGCGGCTCTGCGACCGGGTGGCGATCATCGATCTCGGACGGGTGATCGCACTGGGAACTCCGCGGGAGCTGGTCGCCGCGCTCGGCGCGGAACAGGTGGTCGAGATTCACCTGGGAGAAGGAGAACGCGGCGGGGACCTGTGGCGGGGGGTGACCGGCGTTGTCGACGTCCGGGAGGAAGGAGAGCTGGTCACCCTCAGGGTGAGCGCGCTCCAGCACACCCTCCTGGACCTGCTGGATGCGCTTCGCCAGCGGGGGATCCCCATCCAGGAGCTCCGGACCCGCGTGCCGACACTCGAGGACGTCTTCGTCGCGCTCACCGGCCGGCACCTGCGCGATGGCTGAGATCGCCTCCAGCCTGCGGGCCCTGGTCTCGGTCCGGCTGCGCGAGTTCTTCCGCGAGCCGGAAGCGGTGTTCTGGACTTATGTGTTCCCGGTCCTGCTCGCCGGCGGTCTGGGTATCGCCTTCCGCAGTCAGCCCCCCCAGCCGGTTCGGGTGGGTTGGGCCGAATGGGTGGACGGCGACCCGCGGTCGCGCGCCGCGCTCGCCGGAGACAGCGGGATCGTCCTGGTGCCCCTTCCCGACTCCGCCGCTGCCGCGGTGGCGCTGCGACAGGGTCGGGTCGCCCTGGTCCTCCTCGCTCGCCACGACGGAATTCACTATCGCTTCGACGACACCCGGGCCGACGCGCCGGCTGCCCGACTCAGGGTCGACGAGGTCCTGCAGCGCGCCGCAGGGCGTGTCGACCCGCTCCCGGTCTGGAACGAGCTGGTCCGGGAGCGGGGATCGCGGTACATCGATTTCCTCCTCCCCGGCCTTATCGGCCTGAACCTCATGGGAAGCGGAGTGTGGGGTACCGGCTACTCCATCGTGGACGCGCGGCGCCGGAAGCTGCTGAAGCGGCTGCTGGCAACCCCCATGTCCCGGGCCGAGTACCTGCTGTCCTTCCCCCTGGCCCAGCTGCTGCTTCTCTTCATCGAGGTGGGTACGATCCTCGCCTTCGGCGTGTTCGTGTTCGGCGTGCCGGTTCGGGGCTCCCTGGGCACCGTTGCCCTGGTTTGTGTCGTCGGGTCGCTGACCTTCGGGGCGCTCGGCCTGCTTGCCGCCGCCCGTCCCACTACCATCGAAGGCGCGTCGGGCGTGATGAACCTTCTGCTGATGCCGATGTGGGTGGTCTCGGGAGTGTTCTTCTCATCGGAGCGATTCCCCCAGGCCGTGCAACCGGTGATCAAGGCCCTGCCGCTCACCGCGCTGGTAGACGCCCTCCGCCGCATCGTGCTGGAGGGAGCGGCGCTCGGATCGGTCGTGGGTCAGCTGGCCGTGCTGGCGGGCTGGCTGGTGGTATCCTTCCTGGTGGCGCTCCGGATCTTTCGCTGGCAATAGCCTCACCCCCTAGCCCCCTCTCCAGCTCCGCGGGAGAGGGGGTTAGGGGGTGAGGCAAACCGATCCGGCCGGAACGGCTTGAGATCGAACGCCGGCACTTCTCCCATCGCCATGTCGCTCAGGATCTCGCCGATCACACTGGCGAACTTGAAGCCGTGCCCCGAGCATGCGCTCGCCAGGAGGACTCGCGGTTCGCCGGGGAGCGCGCCCAGCACGAAGTGGTGATCAGGGGTGTTGGTGTAGAGACAGGTCGCCGCGTCGATCGGCTGGCCGCCGGCATCGGGGATGCGGGTTCGGAGCAGGGTTCGCATGGCGGCGATTTCCACCGGGCCCACCGTGCGATCGACCCGATCGGGGGATGCCACCGCCCCATCGTGGTGCCGCGCGACCTTGAGTCCCGCCCCGTGGTCGGGGATGCCGTAGAACAGCCGGTCACGTTCCCATTCCCAGATGAAGACCGGCAAACGATCGGCGAGAAACATCTCCGGATTGTGCTCGGGTTTGAACCAGTACATCACCTGGCGCTCGACCTCCAGGGGGATCACCGAATCGGAGATCAGGCCCGGCAACCAGGGGCCGGCGGACAGGATCGCGGTGCCGCATTCGACCGCGCCGCGGCTGGTGGCGAGGGCTAGTCCGGCGCCACTCCGCCGCCAGCTGGTCACCTCGGTATCGAGATCGAGCACCGCTCCAGCCCGTACGGCGAGCTGGAGTGCGCTGGACACGCAGACCTCCGGATCCAGAAACCCGGCCCGGGGCTCCAGCAGACCCATCTCGCCGGGATCCGGCCGCAAGGCGGGAAACCGGCGGCGGATCTCCGCCGCACCCAGCAGCTCGAAGGGCAGGCCGTGGGCCCTCGCGCTCCGCTCAGAACCGGTCAGCAGCTGTCCATCCGGCCGCCCGATCATGAGCCCGCCGGTCTGCCACAGCAGGCGTTGCCCGCTATCCCGTTGCAGCGCTTCCCAGAGCTGGTAAGCTCGCCGCACCAGTGGCACGTACACCGGCGATTCGTAGTAGGCCTCCCGGATGACCCGGGAGCGGCCGTGGGTGGACCCGAACTGGTGGGGTGGGGAGTAGCGATCGAAACCGATGACCTGGATGCCGCGGCGCGCCAGTGCGAGGATCGCCGCGCTCCCTGCCGCACCCAGACCGACGACGGCGACGTCGGCGCGGCGGGACACCCTATCGACCGGGGAGGCGATGGCGGGCGAGCAGGAAGCGCTGTTCCTCCATGATGACGCGCAGCGGGATGCCTTCATCCAGCCGGGCGGCCACCTCGCCGTCATGGACCCGCAGCACCGTGCCCCGGATGTCGAGGCTGTCGCCCCCCTTGAAGCGAACCTCGCCCTGGACCTCGAAGCCCGGCTCGGGCGCGGCCAAGTCTCCCAGTCGGAACCGGATGCCGCGCTCGCTGATGTCGAGAACTTCGAAGGCAACACCCTGGACCACGAGCTTAGGGCGCAGAGCGGTTGGATAGGCGACCCGGTAGTGCTCGCGCTGGTGTATCCACCCCATGGCGAGAAACTACCAGAGCAGTCCGGTGCGCCGGGGGCTCGCCGGTCCCACCGGCACCGGACTGCCGGCGAGCCGATCCTGGCCTTGCAGGAGGCGAATGGCCGCCTCCGTCCCGTTGACCCGAAGGACCCGGCCCTCGATTTCGACCGTCCGGTCCGCCGGGAAGCGAATCGTGGCCCGGAGCACTTCGCCGATGGTCAACGCCGGCCGGCCCTCGACCGAGCCCCGGAACCGAAGCCCATCGGTCGAGAGGTCCAGCACCTCATAGCTCTGGTCCGGCGTTTCGAGCCGGGGCGCAGGGCGACCCGAGAAGGTGAGCCGCGGCGCATGCCGACGGGGCGAATTCATCATGCGGTCGTTGTCCTCCAGGCCGCCAGGTCGGTGGCGGTGCCGGTCAGAATCCGGGCCCGGTCGACCGGGGCGAGGTCCAGCAGGTCCAGTCGAGCCAGGGGTGTTTCGGGCAGCCGGAGCGGCTGCCCGCTGCCGAAAAGGAATCGGGTGGGCCCCATCGTCGCAAGCAGGTGGGCCAGATGATCCTCCGGCGGCCCCCAGACCCAGGAAATGTCCCACCACACCCGCCGCGCCTCCGCCGGGGTCGATCCGTAGTGCGTTTCCTCGATGAACCCGCGGTCCGCGTGCGTCACGACCAGCAGCACGGAAGGATCGTGCCGGAGCCAGGCGCGCACCGCCCAGGGCGTCAGCTCCGGGGCAACGTCCAGCGGATGTCGCCCCCGGACATCCTCGAGCCGCACCGCGGCCAGCAGGGGTATCCCGGCGCCGCCGCAGGCGCGCACCAGCCTGAGCATTTCCGCACCGGCAGGCGCCAGCCCGAGAAACCCGGGGTCCGAGCGGACCGCAACGGCCCCTCGATCGCGGGCCTCGCGGACGTCATCCTCCCAGCGCGGCAGCCCAGGCTGGATCACCGGCACCGCCAGGAACCTGGGGTTGCGCGAGGCGACCTGATAGAGCCATTCGTTGCCTTCCGCGGGATCCTTCCACCACAAGCTGGGAAGGTGCGACACCCAAGCCTTCTCGACCCCGACCCGATCCATCGCCGCCAGTGTCGCCTCGGGGGAGGTGCCCGGCACCCGGCGCCACGGGTAGGCCCCGAGGAAGACGTTGACGTCAATCACGACAACGCACCTGGTGGGAAGATCCGGATCGCGTTACCGGCGACAACCAGTTCGAAATCCTTCCGCGGAAGCAGCCGCTCCAGATGGCGCAGCTTGGCCCACCCAGTACAGAGCGTGGCGTCCGTGCCCCACAGGAGCCGTTCGGTCCCGACCGCCCGGTGGGCGGCCTCAAGCATGCCGCCATCGACGCCGCTTCCCGACAGATCCAGATAGACGTTCGGCTGTCCCCGCACGGCGCGCAGGGTGTGCAGCCAATCGCCGCCGCCGCCGATGTGCGCTACGATGAAGTTGACCTTCGGGTGGCGCGCGGCCAGCCGGCACAGCTCGACGGCATCCGACGCCTCCTGTCCCGGCCATTCGTGGCGGCGATGCTGCCAGGCGTGATGCAGGACCGGAAATCCCAGGCGTGGCAGGATCTCGCACACCGGATCGAGCAGCGCGTCGTCGGCCCGGCGGCTGGCGGCCAGCTTGAGCCCGATCATGCCGTTCCGGGCGGCGAGCTCGATTTCCGCCACGGCGTGCTCGGTGTAGTTGGGATTCACCGTCACATAGCCGCGGATACGTTCCGGATGCGCGGCGGCGAGGTCCCGCATCTGCTGGTTCCCGTCGGTAAGATCGGTCGCCGACGGAAAGTAGGTCGGCGAACCCTGGCCCCAGCTGCCCAGGATCGATGCCAGGTGCCGGGTGATGCCGATCCGTTCGCCGGCGGCGAGCCGGTTCGCGTTCAGCTCACGCCAGTCGCGGCGTCCCGAACGATCATGATAGAAATGGGCATGGACATCCACGAGCATGCGGGAATCTGGTGCCCCGCAGGCAGGCACGTCTAGGGCCGAAACTCTTACGGTGCCGCCCGCGGGAGCGCGCGGACCCGCAGGCCGTCCCGGATGAGATCGCTCGGATAGCGGATCACCGGCTCCCCCGCCTCGAGTCCCCCGACGATTTCGACATCGGATGCGCCGCGATGCCCGGGGGTGATCTGGCGAGCCCGGGCCCGGCCGTTCTCCACGACGAACACCGTCCAGGCGTCACCCTGGCGAACCAGCGCGCTCAGCGGCACCTGGAGCGCCTGGGCAACCCCCCAGAGCACGACCCGGACCTCGACCCGGTACCGGTCGCCCAGCGGACCCGGTGGATCGGTCAGGTCCGCCACGACGTTCACCCGCTGCTCCTCGACACCCAGCGCCGAGACCTTGGTAAAACCCGAGGGCTCCACCATCCGAACCCGGGCGCGGAGCGTCTGGCCGCCACCCCATTCTTCGACCAGAACGGTGTCGCCGGGCCGCACCTTCACCGCATCGGTGGACAGCAGGTCGGCCACGACCTCGAGTCGCGCGGGATCGCCCACCTCCAGGACCGGCGTCCCGGCGAGAATCACGCGTTCACTCTCCTCCAGCAACCGGAGTACCTGGCCGGCTACCGGGGCGCTGATCGTGCTGCGTCCGCCGCGCGGGGTCTGGCTTTCGGAGGAGGCGAACAGCGCGGCGCGGGCTCGCTCCAGATCGTGGGCCGCGGTTTCCGCGCGGGCGCGAGCGGCATCGAGCTCTCGCCGGCGAGTGGTTTCCAGGAGCTCCGCCTCCTCACGCTGGGATGGTGCCACATGACCCTGGGCGGCGAGGCTCTCTGCCCGCGCCCTTCCCCGCACCCCCTGCTCCAGCGCCGCCTCGGCCGCCAGGGTCGCCGCATCCGCCGCCCGGCGCGCGTCCTGGGCCGATTCCACCGCCGCAACGGCCGCCCGCCGGGTCCGCGCGTCCAGCGGCGCAGGCTCGAGCCACGCCACCACCTCGCCCCGATCCACCCGGTCGCCCGCCCTGAGCCGCACCCGTCTCAGTCGGCCCGTGACCGGCGCCGCCACGACGTATCGGTCGCGGACCCGGGTCTCCCCGTCCTCGGCGATCGTCTCCCGGAGCGGGCCCGTCCGGACCGGCACCGTTTCGACATCGAGGGCGGATGGACGGAGCCTCCACACCACGACCAGTACGACGGCCGTGAAGGTCAGCAGCAGGCGCCAGTGCTTCTTGAGGAACATGGCCCCTCACTCCCGCGTCTTGAGCACCGTGACCAGGTTGAGCCGGCCGATTCGGCGCCACACCACGAAGCCGGAGCCTACCGCCGCGACCAGCACCACCGTCACGGCAAACACCCGGCTGAAATCGCTGATCACCAGCGGAATCCGAAACAGGTCCGACGTGAATCGCGTGACGACCAGCCAGTTGAGCAGCCGCCCCAACGCCAGCCCGAGCGGGATCGCCAGCACGGTGAGCACCGCCTGCTCGCCCAGCAGCATCGCCGCGACCTCGCCTCGGGTGAAGCCGAGCACCCGGAGGCTCGCCAGCTCCCGACCGCGTTCGGCCAGCGAGACCCGGCCGGCGTTGTACACCACACCACCCGCGATGATCACCGCGAACGCCACCAGGCTCACGATGGAGATGCGGAAGCTCTCGGCGATCGTCGTCTCGAATCCGCGACGCAGCGCATCGAGCCAGGTCGCGCTCTGGATGGCCGGGGTCTGCTTCAGCCGCTGATCCAGCTCGGCGCGCCGGTGGCGATCCGCCGCGAGCAGGGCGCCCGTTGCCAGGGGCGGATCCCCGAGCATACGGTTGAGGGCGTCGAAGGCCATGTACGCCGACAGGCCGAGCAGGTCCCCAACCACACCCGCCACCGGAAGCTCCAGGATTCGCCGGCGTCCCTCCAGCACCTCCACCGAGAGGGTGTCACCCGGCACGACCCGCAGCCGCTCCGCCAGGGCGGTGGAGAGTAGCAGACCGCCGGACGGCGGCGGCATCGCGGCCCGGTCGGCGCCCATGATCCGCCGGAGTTCTGCCCCACTCTCGTAGCCCTGGATCGCGCTGCGCTCGCTGGCGGGGCCATGCCGCAGCCGGACCGGAACATTGCAGATGAGCTCGACCCGCTGGACACCCGGCAATCGACCCAGGTCCCACCGTACCGAGGCCGGCACCCGACGGGTGAATCCAACGGCGAGGTCCTGCCGCCAGACGTCGAAGAACTCCAGCCGCTTCATGAAATCGACCGCGTCGAACATGAACCGGCCTGAGAGGGTGAGCGCCACCGCGAGCGCCAGACCGGTCACGGCCAACAGCGCTCGCGCCGGGCGCCGCTGAAGGTTGCGGACGATGGTCCGTGCGGCGAGCGGGACCTTCACCGGCAGGCCCACCCGATCCAGCAGGCCCGGCCGGAAGCTGGCCGGCGACTCCGGCCGCATGGCCTCGGCCGGAGGGAGCGAGAGCACGCGTCGCACCGCGCCGAGCGCGCCGATCAGCGCCGCGCCGCCGCTGGCCGCCACCGCCATGAGGATCACTCTCACGTCCGGGTGATAGGCAGTGTCCGGAAACTGGTAGAACCGGGCATAGATGCGCGCGAAGCCGGACGCCATCCAGACACCGAAGACGCCGCCGGCCAGGGTTCCGAGCGACACCGGCACCAGCGCGAAGAGGGCGTAGTGTCTCGCGATCGCTACGCTCCGGTAACCGAAGGCCTTGAGTACCGCGATCTGCTCCCGTTCCGTAGCCACCAGGCGGGAGAGCACCAGGTGTAGCAGGAATGCCGTCACCCCGAGGAAGACGCTCGGCAGAAGAACGCTGGTCACCTCGGTCTCGGTGATTTCGGAGGACACGAACTGGTGGGAAACCTGGTCCTTCCGACCGTATGCTCCGAGCCCCCCGTATGGGGCGAGCACCCGGTCGATCTGCGCGATCACCTCATCGACGACCGTGCCGGGCTGCAGCGTCAGGGCGACGTCGTTGAAGGCGCCGGTCATGTCGAACGCGGCTCCCAGCCCGCCCTCCGCCATCCAGAGGACTCCGAAGCGCCGGTTGTCCGGGAAGATCATTCCCCCGCCGGCGGGAATCTCGTAGATGAACTCGGGGGAGATGGCGGTGCCCACAATCCGAAGTGTCTCCCACCTGCCGCGCAGGATCGCCCCCAGGCTGTCCGCCAGTCGAAGCCCGTTGGCACGGGCGAAGGCGTCGCTCACCACGACCTCGTCCGCCCGGCCGGCGGTGGGGTAGCGCCCGCTTCGGAGCACGATTCCGTTCAGCATCGGTCGCGGCTGCTCCGGGACCGACACCAGCCAGCCGGTTGCCGGCTCCTCCAGACCGGGCACGTCCAGCACCGCAGCGGCCACGACGCGCGGCTCCACCGCCTGCACTCCGCGGATCGCCCGCAGCCGAGCCGCCACCGGCAACGGCGCGCGCTCCACCTGCGCGAAGACCTCCGCGAAATGGTATTCGGCGTAATACGATGCCTGCCGGTCGCGGAGGTAGCCGTGCATGCTTCGCATGGCGACGAACAACGCCACGCCACTGGCCATCACCACCGCAATCGCGCCAATCTGGCTGCGATAGTGCCAGGCGTCCCGCTGCAGTTTCCGGGTAAGGGGAGTCACGGGGCCGCCTACCAGCTGAGCTCCGAGGGCGACAACCGCCGCGCGTTCCGGCTTGTTTCCACGATCTGCCCGCTTCGCATCCGGATCACCCGATCACCCATGCCGGCGATGGCGGCATTGTGGGTGATCACTGCCGTGGTCGTGCCCAGCTCGCGGTTGACCTGATCCAGGACCCGCAGCACCAGGACGCCCGTTTCGTAGTCCAGCGCCCCAGTGGGCTCGTCACACAGCAGGACGTCCGGGCGCTTTGCCACGGCCCGCGCTATGGCCACCCGTTGTTGCTCTCCCCCGGAAAGCTGGGCGGGAAAGTGTTCCTGTCGGTCCTCCAGCCCGACCAGCCGGAGGGCCTCCCCCGCATCCAGCGGATGCTCGGCGATCTCGGTCACCAGCGCGACGTTCTCACGCGCCGTCAGGCTGGGAATCAGATTGTAGAACTGGAAGACGAATCCGACGTGTTCGCGGCGGAACCGGGTGAGCGCCGCGTCATCGTCGACCGCCAGGTCATGATCCAGGAAGCGGACTCGCCCGGCGGTCGGAACGTCCAGGCCCCCGAGGATGTTGAGGAGGGTCGACTTGCCGCTGCCGGAAGGACCAAGCAGCACGACGAATTCCCCCCGGAACAGCTCCAGGTCCACGCCGCGCAACGCCCATACCTCCACTTCGCCCATCCGGTACACCTTGGACAAGCCGTGGGCCTGAAACACCGCCTCGCCGGCAGGCGCTTCCGGTTTCATGAGGGCAAGCTATCGGGGCAACTGTGAGGTCATCTGAACGGAGCGTGAAGGAAGCTTCAGGGCGTCTGGCCGCGCAGTTCGCGGCAGGCTTCATCGAGGATCGCCACGCCGCGCCGCACGGAGCCTTCGTCGTGCGCCAGCGAGACGAAGTTGTAGGCCGTTCGCTTGAACAGGAGTCCGCGCCGCGCGGCGGCCCGGGCCAGACGGACCCCGGCCTCCTCGCTGGGGAAGCGCAGAAACAGCATCTCGGGCAGGCCGGCCACTCCGCTGATCAGATCAGGATAGCGATCCGCCAACCCCTCCAGCTCCGCGAACAGGCGGGCCCCCACGGTGGCGAGGTGCTCCGGTACCCGGTGCTCCACCATCGCGGTGAGCGTGGCATCGGCCGCCGCCAGAGCAACCATTTCGGTCGCCAGGGTGGAGGAGATCCAGGTGTCCCGGGCCCGCTCCATGACCGCCTGCCGCCCACCGACCGCCGCAAGTGGAAAGCCGTTGGCGAGCGCCTTGCCCAGGACCACCATGTCGGCGGCGATGTCGTAGCGTTCGGCGGCGCCGCCGATCGCGATGCGGAACGCGGTCTTGATCTCATCGAGCACCAGGAGCGCTCCAGTCCTGGTGGTCTCATCTCGAAGCATGGTGAGCCACTCCGACGAGGGCGCCCGCTCCACCACCGGCTCGATCAGCACGGCAGCCAGTCGACCGCCCGCTTCCCGGATCGCCGAGCGGCCGCGCTCGCAGTCGTTGAACGGGATCTGCTCGCTCAGAGAAAGTGCGGCCGCAGGCACCCCGGCGGTGCCGGCGGGCTGACACCAGTCGAGCCAGCCGTGATACCCCGAGCGGAGTATGAGGTCCCGCCCGGTGTGGACCCGGGCCAGTCGCACCGCGGCGGCGACCGCCTCCGCCCCGGTCTTGAGGAAGCGGGTGCGCTCCATCCAGGGCAGCAGCCCGGCCAGCCGCTCGGCGACTTGCTCCTCCAGCTCAGGCGGCAGCGGACCCACCGTCCCCGCGTCGATCGCGGCGTGCGCGACCGCGTTCACCGCAGGATCTCCGTACCCCAGCGCCACCGCCCCGAGCGCCATGATGAAGTCGAGGTACTGCCGACCCTCCACATCCCAGACCTCGCAGCCGCGGGCCCGCGCCAGCCGAACCGGAAGGCCCCGTGGTGCCCCACTGCCGAAGAGCGCGTCCGGCCGCTTGCTGCCGGTCGAGGTGAACCCCGGGATTCTCATCGGAGCAGGAGCCGTCCGAACCGTGCCGAGTCCTGGCGGTCGCCGCGCAGATAGCCCCAGCCTCCGCCACCGGTCCACACCAGCTGACCCAGTCGCCGTAGGCGGCCGGGGCGCATCTCGTTCACGATGAGATCGAACCGTGGAGGAGAATGTCCCGGTTCCGGCGGCCATCCTGGGAGCTCGATCGCGAGGCTGACGAGGTATCCGTCCCCAGTCGCCTGCCACGCCCCGCGAACGCTGTCCGCCCGCGCCGGCGTGCCCATCACTCCGCGAATCTGAAGGGCTGGGCTCTCCGGATCGGGAGCGATCAGCCAGCCGTGCGCCGCCTGGCCTTCGAGCTCGAGGTACACCTGGAGACCGTCGGAGTGAATGAGGTCGGACTCGTTGTCCAGCAGCAGCGGCGGGGCGTCCGTGCGCCGGAAGGTGAGTTCCGTCTTGAGTACCTCGACGGCGAGGTAGAGCGCCCGCTCATCCCAGCCGAGCCAGGCGCGGGCCGAAAACTCATCGGGGCCGGGATAGGGAGACTCGGTGCGCCGGTACTGATCGTCGTGATCGAGATGCAACGGCGCATCGGTGACGAAGCCATCCACCCTGCCGTCCAGCCCCGGTGGCTCAGCCAGGTGGAACACGGTCGCTTCCGGAGGCGTGTACTTGGCAAGCTCGCTGCCCACCACCGGGAGGTCGAGACGGGCAAGCGGCTCGCGGCGGTGGCCGCGAAGGGCGATGTGGCTCCCATCGCTCTTCACGTCCCAGCCCTCGCTGGTCTGACGATGGATCACCGTCCCCGACCCCGTCTCGACCACGATCTCCCCCGGTGCGAAGCGGGCAGACCGGAGTCCGGCTTCGTCGAAGGCCACGACGCTGGAGAAGCGGACGTATCGCCCCTGTTGCCGCAGGAGCAGGAACGGCCGTCCGCCCGTCTCCCCAGGGCGGCCCGGTCCCCGCGCGCGGATCAGCGATCCCCCGCCATCGAAGATCCCTTCCAGGACTCGACCGGCCCCGGCGACGGTCGCCCGCCAGACAACGGGTCCCGGCCGGTCCGGAACGAATTGCTCAGCACCGCTGACGAACTCGTCGTTGAGCTCCGCAGGCTCCCATCGTCCGGCGGAGACGATCTGCAGCTCACCCTCCGGATGCCACGGCAGCTCCACCACATGCTCCTCGTCAGCAGCGAACTCGAGAACGTCGGTGATGGAGGAAGGTCCCGCCACGACGGTGCGGGTGAAGCCCCCGCACTTGGCCCGCACCCAGCCCCATCGGCCGTTCACGTCGTACATCTCGGCCCGGGCATCGGCCACCGGCTGCGATACTCCATCGACCCGCGGCGCGTTGTGAGCCAGGGTCGAGCGGTACCAGAAGAGATCCCGGGACACGTAGGACCCGGTTCCCGGATCGGCGAGCCAGTGCACCCCCCGGGCATGCAGGGTAAGGTGCAGCCGATCCGGGTGGCCGTGCCCACCGCCATATTCGCCGCATTCGACGCTGGCATAGCGGTCCTGATCGCGCAGGATCGCCAGCCCCTGCACCGGCAGCAGCGCGCTTGCCGGATGCCACGCCGCCGCCTCATCCGGCAGTTCGGGCAGCATGGCTGCAAGCATCCACCACGACAGGTCGGTGCGGCCCCGCGTCGCGGGCGGCTCCTCCCCTGCCTCATGCAGGTAGGAGTCGAACGGCTCGGCCACCGGCGCCGGGAGGGTATAGAGATGGCGCAGCCAGCCGGCGAGCTCCCCGGCCTCGTCGAGATGACCGGTCGAAACGAGCAGCGTTGCCCCGCGCTCCCACAGCTCGAGGTACATGGGCTGCGCCAGCGACACCCCGAACCGGGCATCCTTCCGGGCCGGAAACGTTCCGTCGGGCAGGGCCGACAGGATCGGCGCTCGTAGCACAGCCGCCAGCCGATCCTGACCCGCTTTCTCCTCGAAGAGATCCACCCCGGCGAGCCGGGCCCAGTCCGCACCGGTAAGCAGGCCGCGGAGCGCGAACAGATGGTAGTTCTCGCCCTCGTACCACATCCCGTCCGGCCCGAACCCGTCGACGAAATGGCCCACCAGGCCGCGCGGGCCCTCGATCGCCCGCTGGGCCAGGTCCGCGTCCTCGAACCAGACGGCGACGGCCGCCAGAGCGGCGTTGTGCCAGGTCTGGCGATTGCTCAGCCCTTCGTCGAACTCTCCGATGAGGCCGGCGGCTTCCTCCGCGACCGTGCTCGCCGCCTCGATTCCGGCCTCGTCCAGTGCGCCCCCTTCCCGAAGCAGATAGGCCCCGGCCAGATAGCTGGTCAGCCACACCGAGTCGAGATAGGTGGACGAGAACAGCCGCGACGGGCCGAGGACGTTATCGACGTTGGGAAAGCTGGCGTACCGACGGCCGTATTCGGCCACCATGGTTGCCGCCCAGGCCAGGACGGCCTCGTCCTCTGCAACCAGACCCACGGTGGCCAGCTCCGCGATGCGCTCCGCCAGCCAGAGATGCGCCAGCCAGGCCCAGCGCCGGTCGTGCCGTTCGCCACTGAAGACCCGGCCGCAGCGCGGACAACGATGGCGGGTCGGACTCCAGGGATCGAACTCGAGCCGGTTCCTGTCCTCGGGACAGACGCCGCCGTCGGCGGTGAGCATCCCCTTGTGATCGGGGACGCCGAGGTCCCGCGTCACGACGGTCGCCGCCCGGGCGGCGAGCCGATCACGAAGCGCCCGAAGGTCGGGGGCACCCGCGATGACCTCCTTTCGGAGCCCGAGCTCCTCCCCGCTCAGCATCGGGTCAGACCGGTTGCGGACCAGCGGGCCTCGAGCACGGTAGCACCGATCCGTCGCGCCGCTTCCCGCCCCGTGCTTCCATCTCGCATCAGGAAGAACATCGAGCCGCCCGCCCCCGCGCCGGCGGCCTTCCCTCCCAGCGCGCCTGCTTCCGCCATGGCCGATTCCAGCGCGGCCATCTCCGCAGTTCGCATGCTGAGGTCGAGCCGCTGCTGACAACCCCAGTTGGCGGTGAGTAGCCGGCCGACCTGAGCGAGGTCCCCCGCGACAAGAGCACCGGCCATCCGGTCGGCGATGGCAGCCATCTCGGAGAGCGCCATGCACACCATGGTGTCCCTTCGTTCGTAGGCCTCCATGACCCGAGCGATGGTGTCGCCGGAAACCCGCGACCGCCCGGTGTAACAGACCACCGTCCGGCGCTCCAGCTCACTCACAAACGCGGAGTCGAGACTCAGGCGCTCCACGGTCACCTGGTCTCCCCGGAAGCGGAAGCGGTGAAAGCCGCCCAGCGCCGCGGCGTATTGATCCTGCCGCCCACCCGGAATGCCGGCCTCCTCGATTTCGAGTTGACAGCCGTGGGCGGCGATTTCCTCGAGGCCCAGCTCCTCGCCCCGCACCGCGGTGAGGGTGCCGACCAGCGCCACATCCAGCGCCCCCGAGCTGCCGAGCCCTGACCCGGGCGGGACGTCCGATCGGGTGCGCAGCGTCCCCGGTCCGGTCGGAAACATTCGGAGCGCGGCCTTGTGGAGCTGCAACGCGCCATCGGACATCAGGTCCGCCGCCCGCGTCACCCTGGCGGAGGCCTTGAGATCTTCCGCGACCAGCAGAAGGCCGTTCCCTCCCGGTTCGAACTCCGCCTGGACCCGGAGATCGATCGCGGCATTGACCACCTCGCCACCTTCCCGGGTCGCGAAGGGAGGGACGTCGGTCCACCCGCCGGCAAAGTCGAGCCGGACCGGCGCCGACATCCGGATCATCGAACGCTCCACTGCGCAACCGTGGCCAGCTCGCCCCGCAATCCGAGTTCCACCCCCCGCACTCTCCGGTTCACACCCTGGAGACCCTGCGCGTGATAGAGGAACGCCACCGGCACGGAGTCCTGATAAAACCGCAACAACCGATCGGTGCCTTCGGGCACCGGGAGCCCCGACAGGACGGCGAGCGGTCGCAGATAGCCGAGGTCGGGGTCCCCCGGCGTCCCCAGCACCGCGGCCTGGAAGTCGGGTCGGGTCGAATACACCCGGTCCAGAAACGCCGACAGCTCGAGCTGCCTGATAACGACGGTGATCCCGCCCCGCGCCAGTTGGGCCTGGAGCATCTGCTCCAGCGCCGCCTCCCCGCTCCCGACGGTCACCAGCTCGAAGCGCAACGGGGCCTCTTGAGAGTGCCCAGTGCCGAGTGCCCGATCGGTGAAATCCGGCTTATCGGGCACTGGGTACTGGGCACTGGGCACTGGCAGTTCCGGCGGCACCGGGCCATCGGCCGGAGTGGCGAAACCGTACGCGAATCCATCGACCAAGGCGCGGCG
Organism: Gemmatimonadales bacterium; assembly: GCA_036555275.1. Lineage (GTDB taxonomy): Bacteria > Gemmatimonadota > Gemmatimonadetes > Gemmatimonadales > GWC2-71-9 > JADJOM01. The sequence goes on from DATBLR010000092.1 coordinate 15,197, forward strand.
ATCGACGCCGTCGGCGACCCGCCGACGCTGCGCCAGCGCGTCGAACGGAGGCCGGCGGGTGTTGAACACGATCCCGGTGGTGAACAGCACCGGGTACTCGCGGACCACGAGTGCGGGGTCCCGCTCCGCGAACGTCGCGTAGGCCGGTTGCAGGGCGGCGAAGTCGAGCTCGCCGGAGGTGAGTCCTGCCAGCTTGGTCATGGGCTCATCCACCACGGCGATGACCAGCCGCTCCAGAAGAGGCGGGCCGCCGAGGGCGGCGGGGAAGTCGCCGTTCCGCTCGAATACCCAGCGACGATTGGGATCGTGACGAATGAACCGGAAGGGCCCGTTACCGACCGGACGCTCATTCCATGCTGCTTGCCGCAGCCGGGCGGCCGGGATGCTGTCGAGCAGGTGGGCAGGCAGAATGGCAAGGTCGGTCAGCACGTCGGGCATCGTCCCGGTGGCCGCGCCAAAGTCGAGCACCAGGGTGGTATCGTCGGTGGCGGCTGCCCTGGCCAGGAGGCGAAGGTCCGTCTGTCGCGGATACCCGGTGCCGGGATCGCGGGCCTGGGTCAGCGTCCAGGCGGCGTCCCGCGCGGTGGTGGGTGCGCCGTCCTCCCAGCGCAGGCCGGGATAGAGTATGAGGGTGAGGCGGCGACCTCCCTCCGACCAGGACCAGTGCCGCGCCAGGTACGGCGCAATGCGCATGGCGCTGTCACGGCGTACCAGGGTCGTAAGCAGCACGTAGCGCTGGACCTGCCGGGCGAGCGGGTGGATCGTGAACAGCGGATTGATGCTCTGGAGATCCGCACCGGAGGCGTACAGCACCGTGTTGCCCCGCCGGCGGGCATCGGTCCCGCAGGCGGCGAGCAGACCGGCGAGGAGGAGCGTCGCGGCACGGCGGAGCATCCGGGAAAGGTGCGCCGCGTTGGCCGGAAAGCAAACACCCGCGGGGGCAAGCCCCGCGGGTGCGGCACTGGTGGCACCAACCGGTCAGGAGGCGGTTGGTCCAGTGACGAGGGTGACGGTTGGATCCTGTCCGCAACCGTTGAAGACGATCGTGATGGTCGAGGTCCCGCTGGGACCGGTGTGCACAATCGTGAGTGTCCCGGATACGATCCTGTTGTCGGCGGCGCAGCTCGCATCGAAGTGCAGCGGGTCCGTGGTCTCGACCGACAAGCTCCGGATGAGGCCGCCGTGGGTCCGGGTCGTCTTTCCCACGACCGTGAGAATCCCGCTGGGCAGATGGAAACGATGAGAGAAGGTCGCGCCGGCGTCCGCCACGAAGTCAACCTGCCAGGCCTTGGCCAGCTCCGCGGTCGGGAACTGGCTGGACTCCCATGTCACCGTCGTGTTGTCAGTCGCCGAGAAGCCCGTCGCCGACGAGATTTGCTGCAGGACCCCGTCCACCCGCCGCAGGAAGAACGTGGTCTCGTTCACGGTCGTCTTCTTCTGGAAATCCTGGAACTCGATCCGGATTCCGCGGTCGACGGCGGACGGATCCGAGATGGTCACGTTTCCGCTGAGCTCCAGGACGGCGTTCCCGCGGGGGCTCGTGAAGGTGCATTCCGCCGGGGGCTCGAAGCTCAGCGTCAGGTTGTCCGGCACTCCGTCCCCGTCGGTATCGGTCGGCGGATTCTCGGACGGTATGGGGCAGTTCGAGAGCGGATTGAAGAAGATCGGGCCGTGGAAGGCCCGATCGGCGCCTGGCAGAGCGGTCAGGGGCGGTGCCAGGAAATCCTGCACCGAGGCGCCCGAGGTAATCCCGGCCAGTTCGCCCTGCATCTCGTTGCTGATCGCCTGGGCGTCAGCCATCGTAAGCGGGGTGCCAGCCTCGGGCGAGCTGCTGTCGCTGCCGTTGCAGGCGGCCAGGATCAAGGTGATCGCCGCCAGGCCTGCGGACATTCGTGCCATCGGACGACCTCAAGCTCGAAAGACTTCCCAAGCTGTCGAAGCACGATCAGCCACGCCGTGACATCTCTCACCACCCCGGCGAGCGTCGCACCGGCGCTACATTCTGTGACATGTTCTCCCGCACGATAGGGCGGCTGCTGGCCGCCGCGGCCGTGGTGCTCGGCGTAGCCAGCCTCACCTTTCTCCTGCTCCAGGTCGCCCCGGGAGACCCAGCCCGGCACCTGGCGGGCCCGTTGGCAACGCCCGAGCAGGTGGCGGCTTTGCGCGACCGACTGGGCCTCGATCGACCGGTTCTCGTACAGTTCGTCGCCTGGATCGGGAGGGCTGCGGTCGGAGACTGGGGCGCGAGTCTCGCCACCGGGCGACCGGTCCGCACGATGCTGGCGGAGGCCTGGCCGTGGACCGCCCTGCTGGTCGCGTTGTCCCTCGGGTTGAGCTACCTGGTTGGGATCGCGGTCGCGCTGGTACAAGCTGGAAGCCGACGCGCCGCGGACACCGCGCTCTCAGTCCTGTCAGTCGTTCTGTTCGCCCTCCCGGGCTACTGGCTCGCCGTGATGCTGGTGTGGGTGTTCGCCTACCAGTTGCGGGTGCTGCCAGCCTTCGGCGCGACTGGACTGGATGCCGACTACCTGACCCCCGCGGGTCGGTTGCTGGACCAGCTCCGCCACCTGGCGTTGCCGCTCGCCACCCTGGTCCTGATTGGCCTCGGCGGGGCGGCGCGCTTCGTCCGGGGTGCGCTGTTCGACGTACGGGGCGAGCCCTTCATGGTCGCCGCGCGGGCCCGCGGGATACCCGAACCAAGGGTCCTGCGGCACCACCTGCTCCCCAATGCGTTCGGCCCCGTGGCAACCCTGCTCGGGCTCTCACTGCCGGCGCTGTTTTCCGGAACGGTGTTCGTCGAGGGCATCTTCGCCTGGCCGGGCGTCGGCCGCCTCCTGATCGACGCCGTCAAGGCGCGCGACTACCCGGTCGTGATGGCCGCCGCCACCGTGAGCGCCCTGCTGGTGGTGGCGGGCAACCTGCTCGCCGACCTGGCCCGGAGCTGGCTCGACCCCCGGCAACGGCATGCCTGACAGACGTCTGCTGGCGGACGGTCGCGCTCTCTCGGGGCTTTTGTTGCTTGGAGCCGTGGGCCTGCTCGCCCTGGCCGCACCGCTGGTGGCCGGCTACGACCCCGTCGCCCAGCCGGATGTCGTGGCCACGCGTTTCACCCCTCCGTTCGGGCATGACGGGTTAGGTGCCTTCCATATACTGGGCACTGATCGGTTCGGGCGCGACGTGTGGAGCCGACTGGTGTATGGAGGCCGGGTGTCGCTCGGCACGGGCCTGCTCGCGACGGCGCTCGCCGTAGTCATCGGGGTTAGCGTAGGCCTTGTCGCCGGAGTTTGGCGCGGCCGTGTGGGACTCCTCCTGATGGCGCTGACCGACTTCTCGCTGGCCGTGCCCCGGGTGGTGCTGCTCCTGCTCCTGGCCGCCCTGTGGGAGCCCAGCGGCACCCTGGTGGTGGTGGTCCTTGGGCTCACCGGCTGGATGGGCATCGCCCGACTGGTGTACGGAGAGGCGACCGCCATCATGGCCCGACCATTCGTGACCTCGGCGCGCGCCCTGGGAGCCGGCCGCCAGCAGGTGGCCTTGGCTCATGTGCTGCCCAATAGCTGGACGCCCGTCATCGTGGCGGCCGCCCTCGGGGTTGGGAACGCCATCACCATGGAGGCCGGCCTCTCGTTTCTCGGTTTGGGCATCCAGCCCCCCGCACCATCGTGGGGCTCGATGATCGCCTCCGGACGCGACACCCTCATCAACGCCCCCTGGGCCGCCGTGGCGCCCGGTGCGGCCCTGGTGCTGGTCGTGGTGGGGTGTACGCTGGTCGGTGACGCGCTCCGGGCCAGCCTGGAGCCCGGAAGCGAGTAGAGGCCCAAGAGAACGGGGAACGCGAAACTGCGGGGAACGGGGAACAGGGAACAGGGAACGGGAAGAACAAGGCCGTTCAAGCGCATCGCCCACCAGAGGGACCAGAGTCGGTCCGGTTGCTTGTGCTCGGGAGTCAAACACGTTGCCTACCACGATACAGCCGAGTCAATCCCGTTCCCCGTTCCCTGTTCCCTGTTCCCCGGTTCCTGTTCCCCTTGCCGCATCCTATCCCTACGACGAAATCCCATGAACCCGCTGCTTGAACTCCCCGCCCGCCCGGTGATCGGTCATCGGGGCGCCGCTGCGTATGCTCCCGAAAACACTCTGGAGAGCTTTCGGTTGGCCATCCGCCTGGGGGCCGAGGCGCTCGAGCTCGACGTGCGCCGCTCGGCGGATGGCGAGGCGATGGTGTTTCACGACCCGACCCTCGACCGCACTACCGATCTCTCCGGCCCGGTCGCGGCGCACACGGCCGAGGCCCTCGCGAGGGCGGACGCCGGATTTCACTTCCGCGACCACGAAGACCGGTATCCGTATCGCGGCGCCGGGGTGCGGGTGCCGACGCTGCGCGCGCTGATCACCGAGTTCCGGGACGTGCCCCTGCTCATCGAGATCAAGGAACCGGAGATCGGGCACGAGGTCGCCCGGATTCTGCTGGAGACCGGCGGTGCGTCCCGCGCGGTGGTGGCTGGATCGGATTGGCGGGCCCTGCGGCCGTTTCGAGGATCGCCCTTTACCCTGGGCGCCAGCCGACGCGACATCGCCCGCGCATTCTTCGGCCTGGGCGCTCCCGACGACCGCTGCCGCTCGTACGCGGTTCCGGAACGGTACTACGGACTTCGGGTGCCCAGCCGGCGCTTCGTCGCAACGGCCCGGGCCCGCGAAAGCACCGTGCATGTCTGGACGGTAGACGATGCCCGCACCGCGATTCGCCTCTGGCGGAACGGCGTGAATGGCATTGTCACCAATCGCCCGGATGTGATCCGCGCCGCCCGGGACGCGGCGATGAATCCCCTCTGACCCGACGCGAGCGGCGCGGAGCGATCACGCGCGCTCCGCCTGCCTCCGCACCGCGCGCACGAAATTGAGCTTGGAGTACTCTCCCCCCGAGGCATAGCCGACAACTCCCTCCCGTCCAAGGACCCGGTCCCGGATCCTGCGGTCGGTCCATCCCTCCCTGACCAATCGTTCAATCGACGTAACCATTTCCTCCACCCAGTCCGCCTTGGCGCGGAGCGCCTGGGCCGCGCCGCGCACCAGCCCGCGGTGGGCATCGAACAGCCGTACCGGGTCCCGCGCCGCGATCCGGCGCAGGGTCTCGACCTGCCGACGGGGGTCTTCCGCCGGATGAGCGACGCGGACCCGCACGCCGAGAAAGAGATCGCCCCCGACCAGCGTGCGGGTCGGAGGATCGAACACCACGTGGTGGTCGGGGCTATGGCCGGGCGTCGGAATGATCTCGAGATCGTCCGGCTCGAACGGTCGCACCACGGATAGAAGGGGAGGTGGAGCGCCCCACGTGAACCGACGGTACGGCCGGATGGCGGGGGGACGCGTCAGCCGCTCGCGGGTGAGCGGGGCAAGCCAGAGCGGCACGCCCCGGCGCGCCATGCGCTCGACGTTCCCGGCGTGGTCTTCGTGGGCGTGGGTGACGACGACCCCCCGGACCGTCTGCGTATCGAGCCAGCGCTCCAGCGCCGGCCCCACCTGAGGGAAGGCGGTGTCCACCAGAACCCCGCGGATGACGTACGCACTGACCGCAAAGCCGGCCAGCCGGCTTCGCCAGGTGGAGCAGAGGAGCTCGGTGACATCCCCATGGCCAATGACCCTGATCATCGCCGGCGCGGAACAGGCTGTCAGCTGACAGCTGTCAGCTGACAGCCATGAGCAGCCACCGCCCTCACCTTCCCGCCGTCGCCATGCACTCGATCTCCACCCGGGCGCCCAGCGCCAGGCCACTGCCCGCGACGGTCGAACGGGCCGGCGGGTCACGGGGGAAGTAGCTCGAGTAGACCTCGTTCATCGCCGAGTACTCGCCGATGTCGGCCAGGAAGACCGTGCACTTGAACACGCGATCGAGCGAGCTGCCCGCTGCCGCCAGGACGGTCCCGACGTTGTCCAGCGCCTGCCGGGTCTCCGGCCCGATGCCTCCCGGGACGACCTCCCGGGTCCCGATGCGATTGCCGATCTGCCCCGACAGATAGATCACGTTCCCGACCTTCACGGCCGAGGAGAACGGCAATCCCTGGACGGCGCCCGGAACCCGGAGCACCTCCTTCTCCTGGGCCGCCAGCGCCGGGACCGTCATGAGGCAGATCAGACCGAGCATCCGTCGCATCAGTTCCTCCTGGTTCAGGTCCATTCCACGAGGACCGACTTCAGCCCTCGGGGTCCCACGACGAGGGGAATACACCGACCCTCGTCCTCTAGCGGGAGATCGGCTACCGGAGTTTCATCCGCGCGCACCTCCGTTGCCCGACCCACACGCCGCCGGAACCGCAGGCAGCCGCGCGACACCGCCGGACGCAGGTTGTAGCAGCGGGCCACCGTTCCAGCAGTGCTCTCTGCCGGCTTGAGCGCGGAGAGCTGCAGTCCATCCCCTTCCAGGGTGCAACCGATCGCTTCGATCAGCGGTGCGCCGGCCTGATGATAGTCCCGGATCCACCGGGCGACCGGCGGCACAAAGATGTCCTCCCAAAGCTGCTCCAGCCGGGCCGGTTCAGCGATGTCCTCGGCCCGGACCAGCGCCAGGCCCAGCTCGACCTGCCCCTGGCCCATGCACTGGGCCTCCGGGGTCGCCGTTGGCCAGCCGGCGTGGCCGGGGCGGGTGCGCAGATCGGCTTTGGAGAGCTGCCCCACCGCGCGCAGCAGGGTGATCATGAGTTCGCCACGGGAGTTCCACTCATATTCGAAGAATCCCGGGGCGAACACCGCGAGCCCGTAGCCTGTGCTCGCTGCCGCGACGAAGCGGTGAGCCGGCGCCGTTGGCACCGGGCTCTCCAGCCGCTGTGGGCCGCTCACCCGCGACGGCGGGGGCCGCCCCACTACGCCGAACTGAGCACCGGCCAGGATGGGCGTCCGCGCGAGGCCGGTCGGCAGCCGGAGCCGCAGCCGGTGATCCTGAGCCTGATTGTCGAGCGCAAGACGCAGGCGGAGGGCCTGAGAATCACCGATGGCCTCCGCCTGACAGTGTGCCGTGACGATGCCCGCCCGTCCCCCGATACCCGCTCCGGCACGTAACACCAGCCGCCACTCGAGCGTGGCCAGGTACGGCCCGGAGGCCGTGACCCTGGGACGGCCGGAGAGCCGCCCTCGACGCACCCGGTCTCCCGGCGCCGGGCAGAAGCTGTAACTGTCGCCCAGGTCGCGCTCACTTTCCAGAACGAGCACCCCGCTGAAAGCCGTCGTGGTCCCTGGCACTCGCACAACTGCCCGGCCATCGCCGCCCAGCTCCAGCTTCACCTGGCTGTTCCAGACCGATCGTCCTGCGGCTCCGGCCAAGGCCGCGCCGGGCCGCGCCCTGCGAGGGTGGATCTCGAACAGCCCACCTCCGAACCCCTGCAGCGCCCGGTCTAGCGGGAATGCGATCCGCACCCGATCTACGTCGTCCAGATCCGGACAGTGCCGGCGAGCATCGAGTCGCTCGAGACCGCGCTCCTGGACGATGATCTGGGGCACCAGCTCGGTCGGGCCGCCAACGGACCGAAGGACAAACGGCTTCATTCCCGGACCGCGCCGTGCCCGGCGGGCCCCCGGTGGGCCCACCAGAATGTCGCGGCGAAAGAAAGTCAGGTCGCAAACGACTACTCCGCCGCGCTCCCTGGCCACCGGATTCCAGAGCAGTAGGCGGGAGCCGTGGGAACCGCGTTCCCGCGCGAGGTCTGGATCATGCCCGGCCAGCTGGTCGCAGGCGTCGGCCACCACCACGTCCAGTGCCGCCTGGGCGGTGTCGAAGCGGACAGTCATGGCACGCGCCACCTGGTCGCTGCAGCAGCCGGCGATCGCATCGTGGAAGTGGCACTGGATGACCTCCCGCCATGCCTGGCGCAGGATCCCGGCGCCGGGCTCCCGTGTTGTCAGACTCACCAGAGGTTCGACCAGGCGAGTGAGCTGGAGCTCGATCAGGCTGTTACGTCGCTTGAGGGGCGCCCGTGTCCCATGCACACCCTGAAGCGCCCAGGTGTAGCCATCCGAGCGACGCTGCTCTCCGCGGAGCACAGCGAGCTCCCGCGCCTCGGCGCCAGCGGCCTGGAGAAAGTCGGCCAAGCGGGAAAACCGGAATTCCTCCCCTGCCTCGATCTTCGCCAGCCTCCCGCTCAGCTCGCCCAGATCGCGCGGTGGGGCGTGATGGTCCGCCCCAACCAGCACCGCAACATGCCGGGTCGCCGCCCGAGGGAGCACCTGGCCGGCGACGCGCTGCCACGCCGCAGCCAGCCGCTCCTCCGGAACCAGTAGGCCCGAACCGATCTCGTACCCGTCCGGCGGCAGGTGATAGACCAGCAGCCGGCGACTGTCCGGCCCGCTCCACCAGGCCAGATCCCGATTGTCCATCGCGGCGGGGCTCACGCCCCGCCACAGCACTCCGCTGGCCATGCCGAACTCTGCCCCCAGTTGGGGCAAGCAGCCGGGATGGCCAAAAGCGTCCGGTGAGTAGAGTACCGAAGCCGCGCCGCCGAATCGCCGAGTCGCCGCGCCACCCAGCAACAGATTCCGCACCAGCGACTCGGCGCCGGGAATCTGTTCGTCAGCCAGCACGTACCACGGTCCGATATCGAGGCGGCCCGCCTGCACCAGCCGGGCGACCTCGTCCAGCCGTTCCGGCCGGACTTCCAGGTAGTCCTCCAGCAGAATGGTCTGACCGTCCAGCAGAAAGCCGGGAAGCCGGGGATCGGCGGCCAGCTGGGCGAGGAGCCCATCCAGCGCGCCAATCAGGCGGGCGCGGAAGGCACCGAGCGGGAGGTACCACTCGCGATCCCAGTGGGTGTGCGGAATCAGGTGAACGACGCGGCGGTCCGTGGTAAGCATGGCTACGCGCCCGGCCTGTGCAGCGCCCTTTCCCCGGTCCCCGGCGGATGGCATCTTTGGGTCGGGCATCCAACCCGAGGCGGAAGGCTGTGACGACGATCGCTTGGAAACCCCGCGAGCTTCCCACCCACGGGCAGCTGACCCTGCCTCGCCGGTATTTCACCGCGCCGGACATCCTCGCCGAGGAAATGGAGCGGATCTTCACGAGGCAATGGCTGTGCGTGGATCGGGAGGAACGCGTCGCCCGCCCGGGTGATTACTTCCTCCTGGATGTTGCCGGCGAGAGCCTGATCATCTTGCGAGACCAGCAGGGCGTGGTCCGGGGCTTCCACAACGTGTGCCGCCACCGCGGCAGCCGGCTGTGCGAGGAGCACCAGGGCCAATTCTCCGAGACCATCCAGTGCCCGTATCACGCCTGGACCTACGCGCTGGACGGTCGGCTCATCGGGGCGCCGGCCACCAATGATCTCGAGGGGTTTCGCAAGCAGGACTGGTCGCTGCATCAAGTCCCGGTCGCCCTGTGGGAAGGCTTCATCTTCATCACGCTCGCGAACGACCCTGTGCCGTTCGCCGAGAGCCGGGCTCCGCTGCTTGGCCGGTTCACCCGGTTCAACCTGCCGCATCTCCGGCGCGGACGCACCATCGAGTATGACATCCGTGCCAACTGGAAGCTCATCGTCCAGAACTACTCCGAGTGCTATCACTGCGCCTTGGTCCACCCCACCCTCACCAAGCGGACACCGCCCACCCAGGGTGAGAACGACCTGGTCGATGGGGCGGTGCTTGGCGGCTACATGATCCTCGCCGAGGGGGCGGACAGCATGACGATGTCGGGACGGGTGTGCGGCCTCCCGGTGGATCCGGCCCTGCCCGTGGAGGATCACAAGCGGGTCTACTACTACTCGATCATGCCGAACATGCTGCTGAGCCTGCACCCGGACTATGTGATGTTTCATGTCCTGTGGCCGGTGGCGGTGGACCGCACCCGGATCTCCTGCAGCTGGTTGTTCAATCCGGCCTCGCTGGAGGATCCCGCCTTCAATATTGACGATGGGATCGGGTTCTGGGACATGACCAACCGCGAAGACTGGCACGTCTGCGAGCTGAGCCAGGCAGGCATCACCTCCCGTGCCTACACCCCGGGGCCCTACTCGCGCCGGGAGACGATCTCTGCCGCGTTCGATCGGGACTATCTCCGCGCCATGGGGCACCCGGTCAGCACGATCTTTCCCGATCCCAACGGCTGAATAGCTATCGGCTATCGGCTCCCGACCATTCCGACCCAGCGGTACCTCGCAGCCCGGTACTCACTGGGCCGATAGCTGATCGGCTAACGGCTGATAGCTGATAGCTGATAGCCGCTTACAACACCCCCCGTCGCTTGAGCCGGTTGTACTGATCGACCACGGCGGTGCTCGCGCCGCTCGGGAGCACGTCAAGCACCAGCACCCCTCGGCTACGCATTTCCACGAGCGCGGCCTCCCGCGACTGCAGCAGCTCCTCCGCCGCGGCTCGTTCGAACGCCGCCCCCGCCGTTGCCGGCCGAGCCGTCGCCAGGTGCTCGAGCGAGGGATCCCGGAGCGTCACCGCCAGCGGGAGGTGCCGGGGCCGGAGGGTTCCTACCTGCGCCACCAGCGCTTCGCTCGCGGTGCGGTCAATCACGTCGGTAAACAGCACCGTGAGGGCCCGCTTCCGATTCCTGGCCGCCAGATAGGCGAACGCCGCCGGGTAGTTCGGCTCCACCAGCGTCCCCTCGATGGCCGCCAGTGCCTCCAGCACGCCGCGCAACGCCCGGCGCCCGCGGGCCGGAGCAAGGAACTGCTGTACCTGATCGGCAAACACCATGAGGCCGATGTTGTCGTCGTGATCCACCGCGCTGTGCGCCAGGTGCAGCGCCGCCTCCACCACCGCCTCCAGACGGGGACGGCCGTCCACCTCCGCCGTCAACATCCGTCCGGCATCGATGACGAGTAGCACCTGCTGGCGCCGTTCGTCCTCGTACTGCCGCGCCATGATCTTGCCCCGGCGGGCGGTAGCCTTCCAGTCAATGGTCCGGGTGTCCTCCCCGGGGACCCATTCCTTGAGGCTCTCGAACATCCGCCCCTCGCCGATTCGGCGAATGCTGCGGAACCCCGCCTCACGACGCCGTTGGGCCCGGGTCGGCAGCGACCGCAGCGAAGCCCCCACCAGGTTGGGATACACCACGGCACTCCACGGAAGTTCGCGCCTCGCCTGCCGCCAGCAGAGTCCCCACTCGCCCAGCATCCTGAGATGCAGGGTACCGCCGGTCCCCTTGCCCCGTCGCTGTGGCCTGAGCATTACCTCCTCGCCGAGCGGGGACCTGGGCGGGAGCCGCAGACGGCGCTCCGTCGGGCCCACCGGGACGAGCGGGTCGGGGAGGACTTCGCGTACCCGAAGGGTCACAGCGCGGCGGGTCGGGCTGGTCCAACGATACATGACGGGTAGCGACCGACCAACCGAGAAGGCCGGCGGAGCTTCCCTGGCAATCTCGAGCGCGGCCAGGTCCACCCCGGCGAGCCGCCAGGCGTCGATCGCGAGCGCGAGCAGCCACACCAGGTCGGCCGCGAGCAGGATCAGCGCCGCGCCGGGCCACACCAGCGCCAGGAGAGCGATGCCGGCGAGCAGCCCGGCGACGACGTACCAGCGACGGTCGGGAAGCAACATCAGTGCGGCCTCCCCCGGACGGGATCCAGCGCCCTCACCGCGGCACCTCCACCCGCTCCACGATCGTGCGGAGCGCCTGGTCGGGGGTCACCCCCTCCAGCTCCAGCTCGGGGGCCACCGCGACCCGGTGGCGCAGGACCGGTGCGGCCAGGTGCTTTACGTCATCTGGGATCACGTAGTCGCGCCCATCGAGGAGCGCCGCCGCCTGGGCCAGCTTCAGCAGGGCAACGGAGGCCCGGGGGCTCGCGCCCAGGGTGAGCGCCGGGGCGTCACGGGTCGCCCGCACCAGCGCCGTGATGTACCCGATCAGCCCTGGCTCCACCCGGACTCGCCGCGCCGCAGCGCGCAGCTCAGCCAGTCCGGCGGCGTCCATCACCCGCGACACACCGAAGCTGGCCGGTTCCGCGGCTTCGAAACCTTCGAGCACTCGGCGGAGCACACCCTGCTCCGCGGCGCTGTCGGGGTACCCGAGCAGGCTCTTGATGAGGAACCGGTCCAGCTCCGCCTCGGGGAGGGGGTAGGTCCCCTCGAACTCGATCGGGTTCTGGGTCGCGAAAACGGTGAAGCTTGCGCTGAGCGGGTGGCTGGTCCCGTCCACCGTAACGTGGCGCTCCTGCATCGCCTCCAGCAGCGCGGCCTGGGTCTTGGCGGGCGCGCGGTTGATCTCGTCTCCCAGCACCAGGTCACCGAACAGCGGTCCTGGCCGGAAGCTGAACTCCCCCTGACTGGTCAGCAGATTCACGCCGGTGATATCGCTGGGCATCAGGTCCGGCGTGAACTGAATCCGGCGGAATTGCAGCCCCATGGCCTGACTCAGGGTGCGAACCAGGAGCGTCTTGGCCGTGCCGGGCGCCCCCTCGAACAGCACATGGCCGCGCGCCATGAGCGCGAGCACTGTCTCACGGAGCACCGGATCCTGCCCGAGGATCACTCGACCAAGCTGCTCCAGCAGCCGCCGGCCCGCCTCGGCCTGAGTGCGGACCTGGTCTGGCGTCAGGGGCGCAGTTCCTCCCACACGTCCTCCACTGCGTTGGCGGCCCGGAGCACCGCCTCAGCGGATTGCCCGGGCCTGGTAACGGCGATGAGCGTACCGACCGCATCTGCCCCTCGGCGGCTCTGCACCTGCTCCTTCAGATGGCCCAGCCACGGGCGCCAGTCCCCGCGCGGCCGCTCTCCGGCCGGCTGCAGCCTTCGCCGCAGGCCCCCGATGATGGCTCCGATGGCCACGTCGTGGCCGCGGGCGGCCGCGAGGGCAGTGGCCAGGGCCCGGACGTGCTCGAGGGGAGAGCGGCGTCGCCGCTCAATCACTCGCCTCGGCGGACCGAACCGGAACGCCTGCCCCAGCAGGCTCAGGGTCCCGACCAACGTCAGCTGCCAGATGGCCCACCCCCACGGCGAGCGGCGGCTCCAGGCGAGAGTCGCGCCAGCCAGAGACCCGCCTTCTTCGAACCCATGGTGGGCTTCGTCGAACACCACCCGGTCATAGCGTCCGACCAGCAGCCCCAGTGCCCAGGGACCGGCGGCCGTCTGGCGCAGGGCCTGGTTGCGGAACAGGGCCGCATCGGCCACGAGCAGCACCGAACCTGCGGTGTCCGCCCGGGTCAGGCGAAGGCCGACCACCCGGCCCGACCCGCTCAGGAGCAGCGTGTCCACACGGGAGATCGGCGGCACCGCGCAGGTGGTCACCCCGGTATCTTCACGGCGGCTGGAGTCGCTCACCACGCTGTCGGTTGTCGCGGCGAGCACGCCCGCGACCTTGGGCCAGGGCCGTCCAGGCTCCACCACCATCGCCGCGCCACCGGCGGGCTGAACCTGGACGCTGTCGAAGTAGCGCCAGTCAACCGTGTAGCCGAAGCAGCGCATGATGGCCCGGGCGCCGGGTCCGGCCAGGACCAGATCGCCACCCCCCGCTCCCCTGGTCCAGGTCAGCAGGTGCTCGACCTCGGTCCCGCGGACCGGCTGGCTCGGGTCCAGTACCAGCAACGCCGATCCGGGCCCGCCACGGGAGCCCCCATCCAGCTCGCGGAAGTCGCGCCGGAATCGCCGTACCTCGACCCGGAGTCGCTGCAGGCCCTCGGCGAGTCCGCTCACCCCGAGTGGCCCGGTGAGAAGGCTCGAGGCGCGCGGGTCCGGGAGGACGCCACCGCCGCGTGACCGGCCAAGGCTGGTGGTAAGAATGGCGACCACCACCAGCAGGCCGAGGCCGATCGCCGCTTCAGTTCGTGCTCGCATAGCGATCCGCGCTGCTCCGCTCGCGCCAGGCGGCAAACCCGGCGGCGTCAGAGGGCTCGCCCGCGTACACGTGGCGGTACAGGGCCCGGACCAGGCTCCGGAATCCGTCGATCGATGGTTCGGTCAGCCTGGCCTCATAGGTGTATTCGTTAGGCGTCTTCCCCGGGTGATAGCGCAGGACGTTCTGCGCGTCGAGCTCCAGCACCAGTCCCAGAAAGTCGGCAGACATCGCCTCCGGATAGCGTCCGGCCGCCGCCAGCCGCACGGCCTCCCGCCGGTACCAGGCGGCCCCCCGTGTTTCCCGAGCCGGAGTGATGGCAGGAGCCTCGGGCGGCGCCCCCGCCGCGCGCAGGGTCTGCGCCACGACCCACAGCGCATGCACGAAGATGGCGACCAGAACGAGCAGCAGGACGGAGAGGACCGTCCAGTAGAGGACCGGCGAGCGGTCGGCCAGTCCGTCGAGCCAGCGGGCCAGATCGAGCCACCAGCGCCGCACCTGGAGGAACGGGTCCGGCGGCGGTGCCCAGCGGTAGTTCGGCGAGGCGAAGACCGAATCCAGAACGGCCCTCAGCGAGTCGGACGAGGATCGGGCCGCGTGCACCAGGAGCACGTGGGTCACGAGGCGAGGCTGCCGGCGAGGATCTCGAGGTCGAAGGCCTCCTTCCGGACCCGCAGATCGTAGTACGCCACCGTGAGAATGCAGTAGGTGAGCGGGGCGATGATCATGTTGGCCACCAGCTGCACCCCCTGCTGAAGCAGGGTCAGCCACGGCGCCGGGCTCCCGCCCGGCTCGACCGCATCGAAGCCGTCGAATACCATCGACACCAGCACGTTGACGCCCAGCACTACCACCAGAGTGAGGACCACCGCCACCAGAAGAAGCAGGAACATCCGCCAGCGGAAACCCCTGGACAGACTCCAGGCGCGTCCCATCGCTGCGGTGGCGCTTTCCGGCGATTCCAGGACCACCACCTGGGTAGTGATGATCAGGCCGCACAGCAGGATGATGCCGGGGATGAGAATCATCAGGGTGCCCAGACCGACCACCAGCCCCACCAGGAGACCCGTCGCCACCAGCAAACCCAGGCGGCCCCAGGTCCGCTCGACCGCATCACCCGCCTTCAGGGTGCGACCCAGGTAGCCCTCCGCGATGACCAGCACGCTGGCACCCATCGCCAGCTGCGTGAGCACGATGTACCCGACGAGGAAGACCAGTACGACCAGCAGCACCCCCAGCACGTTGCTGAGCAGGGTGGGCATCACCACGGCCGCCCCTGCACCGAAGAGCACCACGGGCAGCCCCGTCAGGGCCACGGCGATGGTGATCAGCGTCGCGAGGTGACGACGGTAGATGGCAAACGCGACATCGAGAATCTCGCCAACGGACATGGGCCGAAGGGAGGGCTGCGCCATAAGGCCTCACCGGAAGCTGGTCGCGCGGAGATTGATGGCGGAAACCCGAAGAAGATGCCATTGGTCGCAGCGCTTGGGAATGGTGCCCTCTGCCCTCGCCCGCGACGACGCCATACTATGAAGCATGGGAGCGCCCACCACCCAGGACTTCCGCCAGCACCTTGAAGTCGAGACGCCCGAGCACGTCCTGCTCGACTACGAGATTGCGGGGGTCGGGTCGCGGGCGCTGGCGGCCATCGGCGACACCGCCGTGATCCTGCTCTGGCTGCTGGCGCTCGGCTACGTCGTCGACCAGCTGTTTCCGGTCGGCTCGCACTGGGAGTTCGTGGTCCTGAGCCTGACTTGGTTTCTGACGGCGTGGGGCTACTTCGCCTTCTTCGAAGGCCTGCGTGAGGGCCAGACTCCCGGCAAGCGGTGGATCGGCATCCGGGTGGTGCGGGACACCGGACACCCGGTCACCTTCGGCGCCGCCGCTACCCGCAATCTGCTGCGCGTCGCGGACTTCCTCCCCGCCTTCTACCTGCTGGGCGCCGTCCTGGTCGCGCTCCATCCCCGGGCGAAGCGCATCGGGGATCTGGTCGCCGGCACCGTGGTGGTCCGCGACCGCCCGACGGAACACCCTGCCCCGGAACGGCCCCAGCCGGAATCCCCCGAGCCGGACGGCGGCGGCGTGCCCGAGCTCTCTGACGAAGAGTTCCACCTGCTCCGGCAGTACGCCGAGCGGGCCGCCGACCTCACCGAGGAGGTCCGGGGACGCCTGGCCGAGCGGCTCACCGCGCGGCTTGCCGAACGGTATCCCAGCCGGCCAGCGGAGAGTGAGCTGTTCCTGGCCTCCCTGTACCGCGACGAGCTGGCCCGCCGCCGCGGGAGGTTCGGGTCCCGGAGCGCCCCGTCCGAGAGGCGCCGTGAAGCGGGCAGCGGGGTGGTCGAGCGTTTGGTCGCGCGGAAATCGGAGCGCTGGGACCAGTTCCACGCCCTGGCGGAGCGTGCCGCTCGACACGGCCTCGACAGCTTCCAGGCGGCCGAACTGCCGGACTACGCCGCCCGCTACCGCGAGGTCGCGGCCGATCTGGCCCGGGCCAGGACCTACCGGGCTCCGGCGTCAGTACGGACCCGTCTCGAGCGGCTGGTGGCGGCGGGGCATAACACCCTCTATCGCGATGAGCGGCACACTGGAAGGCAGATCTGGCAGTTTATCGCGCGGGAATGCCCGGCCGGGATCATCGAGGCACGGCGCACAGTCGGCTTTGCGTTTCTGGCCTTCGCGGTTCCTGCGCTCGCGGGATATCTGCTCCTGAAGGAGCGCCCTTCCCTGGCGCAGGAGGTGCTCCCCGCGGTCATGCTCGACCGTGCCGAGGCAGGCGTGGAGCGACAGCGCGAAGGGCGCGGCTATTTCGAGGCGCGCGCTGAAGACCGTCCGCTCATGGCGTCGGCCATCATGACCAACAACATCCAGGTCGCATTCAGCTGCTTCGCCGGGGGTATCTTCGCGGGTGTCGGCTCGCTGATCCTGCTGGGCTATAACGGCCTCTTCATGGGGGCCATCTCCGGCCACTTCGGGAATCTCGGCTTGCTGGCGTACCTGTGGACCTTCGTAATCGGCCACGGCGTCCTGGAGCTGTTCGCCATCTGGGTGGCCGGGGCGGCGGGGTTTCTGCTCGGCAGGGCCCTGATCGCGCCCGGAGACCTCACCCGCACCGAGGCCCTGGTCCTCACCGGCCGCCTAGCGATGCGCATGATCGGCGCGGTGATCCTGCTGCTGGTCATCGCCGGCCTCATCGAGGGCTTTGTCTCCGCCAGCGACGAACCGCTGTTCTACCGCCTGGCCGTGAGCGGCGGAAGCGTGGTATTCCTCATGGTCTACCTGCTGAGCGGCTGGCGCTACTGGCGCTATCGGAAGGGGTCGGGGCCTGCTGCGGCGGCTTCGGCCGGGCCCGCGGCCGGCTGACCGGGCCGTCAGCTCTCCTTAAGGATCCCCCGCATACGGACGGCGAGCGCCTCGATTTCACGGAGGCTCGTCAGCGTCTCCGGGTCCAGCTTGGACTCGTTGAGCAGCAGCAGCTGGGTCTCCGCGAGCAGAGCGGAGAGCGGGTTGGAGAGGTCGTGGCGAAGTTTGTGAACGCGATCGCTCTCAGGTATCACGTGTTTGCCTGGAAAGGGAAGCTCCGGTCGGGTCCGGAGGCCGGTAATATAAGGTTCTACCGCCTGCAGAGGAGGGCTCGGTGTTCGCGCCGGACGAAGCCCGTGGCCGTTTTGTCATCTCCACAGATCCCGCTCGCCTGGACGTCTCGGCGGTGCATGCCTACCTGAGTCGCTCCTACTGGGCGGAAGGCATTCCGCGGGAGATCGTGGCTCGCGCCCTCGCCGGCTCCCTCTGCTTCGGGCTGTATCTGGACGACCGGCAGATCGGGCTGGCACGGGTCATCACCGACCGGGCGACCTACGCCTATTTCTGCGACGTGTACGTGGTCGACGAATTCCGGGGCCAGGGCCTCGGCCGGTGGCTGTTGGACTGTGTGATGCACCATCCGGACCTGCAGGGGCTCCGGCGTTTCTCGCTGGTGACCCGCGACGCCCACCGGCTGTATACGCCCCTGGGGTTCGCACCCCTCACGCAACCTGAACGCCACATGGAGATTGCCCGTCCGGGCTTGGATCTCGAGCAGGGACCGATCGCCGAGGCCTGACCGACGGCCGGGCAAAAGCGCTGTGGTGGCCGGTCGATTCCGCTTCTCTCGCGGCGGGCTGGGTGACGGAAGGGGGCCATGAACGTCCCCGAACACCCGGTTCGCCCTTGACGCTCGGTCGGAGTCGGCCTATTTTGCGACGCTAGCGGTACGTTTGCGACCTCCCCTGACCGTCCCTTCAGACACATAAGGCAATCGCAGGCTGGCTCTCCGGCCGATTGCTCAATTCCGACCCCGACTACATTTGCCCGCCCCAAACAAGGCTCGTCCGCCAGCAGACCGGCGGCCCACTCCCGAGCGGAGTGCGACGACTGAGCGGAGTACCACTCCCGTGGATATTGCCGAGCTCAAGCAGAAGTCAGTGGCCGAATTGCACGCGCTGGCCGAGCAACTGACCATTACCAACTACTCCGGCCTCCGCAAGCAGGATCTCATCTTCCGGATCGAGCAGACCCTGCTCGATCAGGATACGGTGATCCGCGGAGAGGGGGTCCTGGAGATCCTCCCGGAGGGCTACGGCTTCCTGCGGAGCCAGGACT
Source organism: Gemmatimonadales bacterium (assembly GCA_036555275.1). Taxonomy (GTDB): domain Bacteria; phylum Gemmatimonadota; class Gemmatimonadetes; order Gemmatimonadales; family GWC2-71-9; genus JADJOM01. The sequence continues at coordinate 33,588 of DATBLR010000092.1, forward strand.
GGAACTACCTCTACGGTCCCGACGATATCTACGTCTCGCCCTCGCAGATCAAGCGGTTTGACCTGCGCACCGGCGACACCGTCATGGGACAGGTCCGCCCCCCCAAGGAAGGGGAGCGGTATCTGGCGCTCCTCAAGGTGGAGAGCGTCAACTACGAGGAGCCGGAGAAGACCAAGCATCGGATCGCCTTTGACAACCTGCGGCCCCGCTACCCCGATGAGCGGATCCGGCTGGAGCGCACCAATGGCGATCTGTCCATGCGGGTTGTGGACCTGCTCTCCCCCATCGGGAAGGGTCAGCGCGGGCTGATCGTCGCCCCGCCCAAGGCGGGCAAGACGATCCTGATGCAGAAGCTGGCCAATGCCATCAGTGAGAACCATCCGGATGTCGTGCTGATCGTACTGCTCATCGATGAGCGCCCGGAAGAGGTCACCGACATGCAGGAGAACGTCAAGGCGGAGGTGATTTCCTCCACCTTCGACGAGCCGGCGGACCGCCACGTACAGGTGGCGGACATGGTGATCGAGAAGGCCAAGCGACTGGTGGAACACGGTCGCGATGTGGTGATCCTGCTGGACTCGATCACCCGCCTCGCCCGCGCCCACAACGTGGTCGTCCCCCACTCCGGGAAGATTCTCTCCGGCGGCGTCGATGCCAACGCGCTGCAGAAGCCCAAGCGATTCTTCGGGGCGGCCCGCAACATCGAGGGCGGCGGGTCGCTCACGATCATCGCCACCGCGCTGATCGACACCGGGAGCCGCATGGACGAAGTGATCTTCGAGGAGTTCAAGGGCACCGGCAACATGGAGCTCGTCCTGGACCGGCGCCTGGCCGACCGCCGGATCTACCCGGCCATCGACATCCAGCGCACCAGCACCCGCAAGGAAGAGCTGCTCATGGACAAGGACGAGCTCAACCGGGTGTACCTGCTCCGGAATTTCCTTGCCGACATGCCGCCGGTCGAGGCGCTGGAATTCCTCCTGGAACGCATGAAGCGCACCAAGACGAACAAGGAATTCTTCGCGACCATGGCCCAATAGGGGCTCCCGACCGGGACAGGGGCGCCCCTCCAAAGGCCATCGCCGCCACCATGGCCATCCCGCACACCGGCCGCATCATCGCCATCGACTGGGGCGAGGTCCGACTGGGCCTCGCCCTTTCCGATGAAGGCCAGGTGCTCGCCAGCCCCCTGGATACCCTCCATCGCCGGGCCGGAAAACGCTTCCCCATGCCGGCGTTCCTGGATCACATCGCCCGGTACCAGCCGGTCGGTATCGTCGTAGGACTCCCCCTGACGCCTGAAGGTGACGAGGGGCCAAGCGCGCTGGCGTCAAGGGAACTCGCCGGTGTCGTGGCTGCACGAACCGGCCTCCCGGTCGAACTGGTGGATGAGCGAATGACTACCGCGCGAGCGCATCGGGAGATCCGCGCCGGGGGGGGATCGACCCGGAAGCGCCGGGAGCGGGTAGATGCGCTGGCGGCTGCGGTATTGCTGCAGGTATTCCTGGATCAGCGGAGGAATCAACGATGATCAGGCAGGGGTACCGGGAACGGGGCACGGGGAACGGCGGCGGAAGGGCCCGTTCCCTGTTCCCCATTCCCCGTTCCCTGATCGCTTTGCTCCTCGCCTGCGCCTCGCCCGAGCCTGGCGGCGAGTTGGTCCGCGTCACGATCCCCCCCGGTTCCGGTTTCCGGGCCGTCACCGACACACTCGCAGCTCACGGGCTCACCGGATCGCGGCTCTGGTTCCGCGTGCTCGCCCGAGTTCGGGGCATCGACCGGGCCGTCAAGGCCGGAGTCTATGATCTGCCCGCCGGAGCGGGCGCTTGGGTGGTGCTGGATCAGTTGCAGCAAGGCAAAGTGGCGATGGCCCGGTTGACCGTGCCGGAGGGGCTTACCCTGGTCGAGCTGGCCAGCCTGGCAGACGCACGACTCGATATCCCGGCGGACAGCGTGCTCGCCCAGGCGCGCGATTCCGGCCGCCTGCGCCAGCTGGCTGTGGCGGCCCCAACCCTGGAAGGTTATCTGCTCCCGGAGACCTACAATCTCCCCCTTCCGGTGACCGCCGATGGCCTGGTGCAGGCCATGGCCGATGAGTTCACCCGCCGCTGGAATCCCGCCTGGGACCGCCGCCTGGATTCGCTGCACATGACGCGCGCCGAGCTGATCACGCTCGCCTCCATCGTTGAGGGCGAGGCCCGGCACGACGATGAGCGGGCGACAATCGCCGGCGTCTATACCAACCGCCTTCGGAGGGGCATGCTGCTGCAGGCCGACCCGACGGTTCAGTACGCCGTGCAGGTCGCCAGGGGAGAGCGCAAGCCGCGGCTGTTCTTCAAGGACCTGGAGATCGATTCCCCCTATAACACCTACGTGCATGCCGGCCTGCCGCCGGGTCCGGTGAACTCACCCGGGCTCAAGAGCATCCAGGCGGCGCTGTACCCGACCGACGTTCCCTATCTGTATTTCGTCGCCGGGCCTGATGGGCATCACGTATTCAGCCGCACTCTCGCCGAGCACAACCACGCGATCATGCAGGTGCGGCGGCTCGCCGGCTCGGCGCCCTAGGGGCGGGCCTCACCCCAGCGCCTCGGCGTACCGCTTCGCCGCAGCCTCGACATCCTGCTCCCCGAGGATACCCGATACCACCGCAACCCCTGCCCCGCCGGCCCTGAGCACGGCCGGTATGTCCTCGGGACGCACCCCCCCGATCGCGAGGCATGGCCGTCCCGCGGCGAGAGCCGCGAGCCGGCGGAACCCGGCTTCCCCCAGCGCGTCCCCAGCCTCACGCTTGGTGCCGGTGACCCGCCATGGGCCAATCCCCCAGTAGTCCGCGCCCTGCATCACCTCCGCCTCCGCCGGGCTGCCTACCGAGCCGCCGATCACGGTCCCTGGGCGGAGAATGCCGCGGGCCAGATCGACCGGGAGGTCCTCCGCCCCAAGGTGCACGCCGCACCTCGCGGCGGCCGCGACGTCCGGTCGGTCGTTCACCAGCACCGGGACTGGGAGCACCTCGGTCAGCCGCCGCGCCAGCATCAGGAGGTCACGGGCCGGCGCGTGCTTGAGACGCAGTTGTAGCGCGGTGACGCCACCCAGGACCGCGCGACGGGCGAGGTCCACGACGTCCCGCCCCGCCAGCAAACGGTCGTCGGTGACCAGCATCAGGCGAAGGTGTTGCGCTAGATTATCGGCCATGAACGATCCCAATCCGCTCCGGCTTCAGGGAATCCGCGGGGCCACGACGGTGGAAGCCAACGACGCGCTGCAGATTCTGGAGGCCACCGACGAGCTGCTCCGCCGGCTGATCGAGGCGAACGACCTCACCCCGGACGATGTGGTGAGCGGTCTGTTCACCATGACCAGTGACCTCAACGCCGCATTCCCTGCCCGGGCCGCCGAAATCTACGGCTGGAATATTGTCGCCCTGCTGCATTCGACCGAGATCCCCGTCCCCGGTTCCCTGCCGCGCTGTATCCGGCTCCTGGTGCATGCCTACACCCGCCGCACCCGCGAAGAAGTTCGCCACGTCTACCTGCGCGGGGCGACCGTGCTCAGGCCGGACCGGGCAGAAGGGACTGGATGACGGCAGAACGGAGGACGGCCGGCTCCCTACCAGCTCACCGTCTTACCGTCATGCCGTCCCTCCGACCTATGACCCTGCCCTCAGCAAAGGTCTCGGACAAAGGAGCCGATCGGTGGGCCGGAGGCCATCCCTGGATCTTCCGGAGCGACCTGCTGCTCGAACCCGAAGCCGCGGGTCTCTGCCGGGTGCTGGATCGACGGGGCAAACGGCTCGGCATCGCCCTCTACTCGCCCCGATCTGAAATCCGGCTGCGACTCCTCTCCCGCCAGGACCACCCGATCAACGCCGCCTGGTGGCGGGAGCAGTTGGGACGCTGCCTGGCCCGCCGACAGGGCATCGATGCCTCGGCGTACCGACTGGTGCACGGGGAGGGAGACGGGATTCCCTCGCTCATCGTGGATCGCTACGATCGGTATCTGGTGCTTCAGCTGCTGTCCGCCGGCCTGGAGACCCTCCGCGCCCAGATCCTCGAGGCCCTGGTGGAGCTGGTTGCTCCCGAGGGGATCCTCCTCCGTAATGATTCGGGCGCGCGCCGACATGAAGGCCTGCCGGAAACCGTCGAGCTGGCGTTGGGAGAGGTGCCCGCCGAGGTGGAAGTCCGCGAGGGATCGATCCGCTACCGCGCGGCACCGTGGACGGGACAGAAGACCGGTGCCTTTCTCGACCAGCGCCCCAATCGTATCCTCGCCGGCACCCTGATGCAGCCTGGCGGCAGCGCTCTCGATTGCTTCGCCTATCATGGAGCCTTCGCCCTGCATTTGGCCGCGCGCGCTCGCCAGGTGGTCGCGCTGGACCTGAGCGCGGACGCGCTGGCGCGCGGGCGGGCGAACGCGGCCCTGAACGGGGTCGGCAACGTGGATTGGCTCGAGGCGGATGCGTTCGAAGCCCTGCGCCGGTTCGAGCGGGAACACCGCCGCTTCGATCTGATCGTGGTGGACCCACCAGCGTTCGCCAAGACCAGGAGCGCCGTGCCGCGGGCGCTCCGCGGCTACAAGGAGGTCAACCTTCGCGCCATGCGACTGCTCGCTGAAGCCGGCATTCTGATCACCGCCTCCTGTTCCCACCACGTCCGCCGGGACACCTTCCTCGAGGTGCTCACCGACGCTGCGGCCGACAGCGGCCGGCGCCTGGTGTTGACCCGCCTGCTGGGAGCGGGGGAGGACCACCCGGAAGTACTGACGATTCCCGAAACCGGTTATCTCAAGGGTGCTGTCCTCCGTTATGACGGCTAGCCGGGCCGCGGCGGAGTGGCCTAGATCCATGCCATCTCACGGTTTACGACCCTGTTCCCGGTTGACACCCCCGCCATACCATACGACTTTGTAGCTGGCGATCCTGGTGGACATTCCCCGATCCGGAACGGGCTCGACGACCTTCATGCTCACTGCGCTTCAGCTTCAGCAGCAGCGCCGACGTCGCGCCGTCCCCTCGCTCAAGCAGCAGTACCACGAGTACATCCTGCAGCGGATCGAGAGCTACAAGAACAGTCTGTCCCGCCGGGAACTGCTCGAGCTGGGCAATGAGGCTGTGGCCGAAATGGAGGCTGCGGGAGACCAGTTCCTGCTCACCGAAGTGCTGCTTACCGACTGGGTGGACCGGCTGATCCACAAACGGCTCCGATTGCAGCCCTACGCACGCTGGTCCAGGCACTTCAAGCAACTGCGTGCCGCCCAGCGGGAACCGACTCACTGGGGCATTGACCAACGCAGTCCGGTGACCCGGCTGCTGCCGCGCCTCGAGCCCGGCGACACTGCCCTGGTCATCGGTTGGGACGCCGCCCCGGTGGCCTGTCTCCTCGCGGCATACGAGGTGAGCGTCGTGTTCACCGGTTGCGACATGACTCTGGTAGACCAGGTCGAGTCGCGCGTGGCCGCGGAGGCCCTGGGACACTACTGCACCACCTACGTGGCCCCCACCGGCCAGTTCGGGCCGGGCTTTCCCGAGCAGGTCCACATCCTTGCGATTGACACCGCGACGCTCGAGGCGGAATCGGCGGCCAACCGGCGGATCATGGTCGAGCGCCTGATGGAGCGCACTGCGGCCGGCGGGGTACATCTGATCCTGCCGACCACCCACGCCCTCACCCCCGAAGCGTTTCTCTCCCACTACCCGGAGTGGAGCCGGGAGGACCGCCCGGGCGCGAAGCGGCGCGCCGCCAAGTCCCTGGGCATCATGCTGCACAAGCCGCCGACCACCGCGGAACCGGACCAGCCCTTTCACTCCCGCGACGTGCCCGCCTGACCTCCTCGGCGCACTTGCTCCTCCCCCGATAGTCGATAGGATGCGGCAAGCGGTATCGCAGCCCCGGAGGGCCCACCTCGTCCTGCCCCGGCCTGCTGATCCGGCTATAATTCGACTGAAACGGTCGCCTTTGTTGGAGGGGCGCACATCATCATGTCATCGATCAAGCTGAACGGACGATCCCTGCCTTTCACCCCGGGCCAGACCATTCTCGATGTGGCCAGGGCGAACGGGGTGGACATCCCCACGCTGTGTTGGTATCCCAAGCTGCCCACGGTCGCCAACTGCCGCATCTGCCTGGTCTCGGTCGAAGGACAGGGCAAGCTGCAGCCGGCCTGTTACACTCCGGCCGCCGAGGGCATGGTGGTGGAGTCGGAGTCCGAGGCGGCCTCGGCCAGTCGAAAGTCGGTCCTGGAATTTCTTCTGCAACGCTATCCCGGCGAGCATCTGGCCAACGGTGGCCGGGCCGATGCCCGGAACGTGTTCGAGGAATACTGCGTCCGGTACGACGCCGAGCCACCGGTCGCCCGGACGCTGGAACTGCGCCACGGCGACGAGCGGCCGGGCGACTGGATGATCCAGCACGACATGAGCCTCTGCATCCTGTGTACGCGCTGCGTCCGGGCCTGCGAGGACATTCAGGTGGTCGGGGTGCTGGATGTTGCACAGCGAGGCGAGCACGCGGAGATCGTCGTCGGGGGCGACGGGGATCCCGACCACGCCGGCTGCACCTGGTGCGGCGAGTGCGTCCGGGTCTGCCCCACGGGGGCGATCTTCGAGTTCATTCCCAAGCAGCGGTTCGGCGCCGACGCCATTCGCCACCCGGACAAGGTGGCCCATTCGGTCTGTCCCTACTGTGGCGTCGGCTGCCAGATCGACCTTCACGTGAAGGGGGACCGCCTGCTGCGGGTCACCAGCCCGTGGATTGAGGACTACAGTCCCAACCAGGGCTCAACCTGCGTGAAGGGCCGCTTCGGGTACGACTTCACCCAGCATCGCGACCGGCTCAAAGCCCCCCTCATCCGCAAGGGCTGGCAGCATGACGGTGAACGCTGGGAGTGGACCGGCGAATGGCCCCGGCACCGCGAGGGCCCCTGGCAGCTCATCGAGGATCTGGGCAAGAAGGACAAGCCCCGTCCGCCGCGTCGCCAGGTAGGCAAGCCGCCCCTCACCGGGGTCGCCGTCCCGCTGCTGGATGAGGACGACGTGCGCGACCGGGTGGCCACCCCGCCGGCCTGGTACAGCGCCTTCCGGGAAGGGACCTGGGAAGAGGCGATGAGCCTCGTGGCCCAGGAGCTTGCGCGTATCCGCGACACCCGCGGCCCGGGAGCGCTGGCGTCGTTGTCCTCCGCCAAGTGTACCAACGAGGAGAACTATCTCTTCATGCGGATGGTGCGGGGCGCGCTGCGTACCAACAACGTGGACCACTGCACCCGACTCTGCCACTCGAGCTCGGTGGCAGCGATGAGCCGGGCGATGAGCACCTCGGCGGCTTCGGGCTCGATGCGGGAGATCGAGGAAGCCTGCAACGTCATCTTCATCTCGGGCGCCAACACCACAGAGACCCATCCGGTGTTCGGCGCGCTCATTAAGCGGGCGGTGAAGCGGGGGGCCAAGCTCATCGTGGCGGACGTGCGACGGACCGAGCTGGCGGCGCTGGCCGATATCCACCTGCAGATGATGCCGGGCACCGACGTCGTGCTCTATAATGCGATGCTGCAGCACATCATCGCCACGGGGTTGGAGGATCGCGCCTTCATCGCCAAGCGGATGCACGACTGGGACGAACTGAAAGCGGCCGTGCAACCCTACACCCCGGACATGGCAGCCAAGATCACCGGCGTGCCCGCCGCCACGATCCGCGCCGCCGCCGAGATGTACGCCAGGGGCCCCAACACCTCGACCCTGTGGGCCATGGGGCTCACCCAGCACAACACCGGCACCGATATCGTCGCCAGCCTGCTCAACCTGATGCTCGCCTGCGGCATGATCGGCCGATGGGGCGCCGCGATGATCCCGATTCGCGGCCAGAATAACGTGCAGGGTGCCAGTGACGTGGGCGCGATTCCTTTCGCGTATACCGACTACCGCTCGGTCGAAGACCCGGCCGTCCGCGCCATCTTCGCCGAGGCCTGGGGCCTCCCGGAGAATCACCTGTCCCTCAAGCGGGGGATGATGGTGACCGAGATCGTGGCGGAGGGAAGTCCCATCCGCGGCATGTACATCATGGGCGAGAACCCGGTCCTCTCCGACCCCAACATTGCTCACGCCGAGCACTGGGTCCGGGGCCTGGAATTCCTCGCCGTGCAGGATCTCTTTCTCACCGAAACGGCCCGGTGGGCGGATGTGGTGCTTCCCGGGTCCGCCTTCGCAGAGAAAGAGGGCACGGTGGTCAACACTGACCGCCATATCCAGCTCATGGAGCCCGCCCAGGCCCCTCAGGGCGAGGCGCGACTTGATCTCGACATCCTGATCGAGCTGAGCAACCGGCTCGGCCTTCCCTCGCCGTATCAGGGCGCGGGAGACGTCATGGATGAGATCGCCCGCGTCACCCCGGTCTGGCGAGGGGTAAACTACGAACGGCTGCGCCGGCTGCGGTCCTTGCAGTACCCGGTGCCGGACGTCCACCACCCGGGGACCACCTTCCTCTTCGAGGATGCCTTCCCGACGTCTGATGGCCGGGCGCGGTTCATTCCGGTGGAGTATCTGCCTCCGGATGAGCTGCCCAACGAGGAGTTCCCTTTCGTGCTCAATACCGGCCGGCAGATGTACCACTGGCACACCGGCACCATGAGCCGCCGCTCGCGCGGACTCGACAGCCGTGAGCCAACGCCCATCATGGAGGTCCACCCGGCGGACGCGATCGCTCTCGGCGTGGTCGATGGAGACCCGGTCCTGGTGACCAGCCGCCGCGGATCCGTCCGCATCAATGTCCGCGTGTCTGAGCGTCAGGCCCGTGGGCAGGTGTTCATTCCCATGCACTTCCGCGAAGCGGCGGCGAATATCCTCACCAACCCTCAGCTCGATCCTTATGCCCGGATTGCCTCCTTCAAGGTGAGCGCGGTCCGGGTGGAGCCGGTGGCCGCGGGAGTGGAGGTCTGAGCGGCGCCGGCCGGTCTCCCGGTCGGCCCTTCCGGGACCTGCGAGACTTCCTCGCCGAACTCGAGCGCAGAGGCGACCTCCGCCGGATCACCGTGGAAGTGGACCCGGTGCTCGAGGTTTCAGAGCTGACCCAACGGGTGATCCGCGAGGACGGCCCCGCCCTGCTGTTCGAGCGCCCCCGCAACAGTGCCATTCCCCTGGTGATGAACCTGCTCGGCGCCCGCCGCCGGGTCGAGCTGGCCCTCGGCGCCGAGCCCCGGGCCATCGGGGCCGAGCTGGTGCGCGCAATCGAGCGGCTCAATCCCCCTTCCATCGGAGCGCTGTGGGCGTCCCGGAGGTTCCTGGCACGGGGACGCTTCCTGCACCCCAAGGAGGTCCGCCGGGCACCGGTGCAGCAGGTGGTCGAGCCGCCGGCCATCGACCGGCTGCCCAATCTGATGAGCTGGCCCCGGGACGGCGGCCGCTTCATTACCTTCGGGCCGACTCTCACCTGCGATCCGGTCACCGGCCGCCGCAACTTCGGACTGTATCGGCTCCAGGTCTTCGGGCCGGCCGAGACCGGGATGCACTGGCAGAGCCTCAAGGGCGGTCGCGGGCATTACTTCGAAGCCGAGAAGCGAGGCCAGAAGCTCCCCGTGGCCGTGGTCCTGGGTGGCGATCCCGTCACCATGCTCTCCGCGATCCTGCCACTTCCGGAGGATGTCGACGAGCTGGCCTTCGCGGGCTACCTCCGCGGCGCTCGCACCCGGCTGGTGCGGACCGTGGCGGGAGAGTTACTGGTCCCGGCCAATGCCGAGATCATCCTGGAGGGCTACGTGGCCCCCGGCGAGCGCCGGATGGAAGGGCCATTCGGAGACCACTTCGGGCACTATTCCGAAGCGAGCGAGTTTCCGGTCTTCCACGTGGAACGGGTCACCCGCCGGCGGGATGCGCTGTACCCGGCCTCGGTAGTCGGCAAGCCGCCCCAGGAAGACAAGTTCATGGGGATCGCGGTGGGGGAGATGGTGGGTCCCCTGATCCGGCTGGTCAATCCCAACGTGGTCGATCTCTATGCCTACGACGCCGCGAGCTTCCACAACCTGCTCGCAGTGGCGGTGCGCGAGCGACATCCCAAGGAGGTGCTGAAGACAGCGCTGGCGCTGCTGGGCACCGGGCAGCTCGCGCTCACCAAGGTGGCCATCATGGTCCGGGAGGGGGTCGACATCCGCAGCTTCGGCGCCCTGCTGCGCGAGCTGTGGTACCGCTTCGAGCCCCGCGACCGGATGATCCTGCTCCCCATAGGAACCCTGGATACGCTCGACTACACCTCCTTCACGATGCACGTTGGCAGCAAGCTCGTGCTCGATGCCACCGGGGACCCGGTGACGGACCGCCCACCCCCCGAGGCGGTCGGTAATCCCGCCGAGGCGGACCGCCGAGTCGCCGCCCACCGGCTGCTCGAGGGTGGCTTCCTGGTGGTCTCGGTGGACCGTGACCCCCGGGCGGTGCTGCAGGAGCTACTCCGCTGGCCCGGCTTGGGGGAGGTTCGTCTGGTGACCGCAGTCAGCCGGGACGTGGACCTGCAGGATGAGACCAGCCTGCTGTGGGGGATCTTCACCCGATTCGATCCCGCGCGCGACATGATCTTCGCCCGGCAGGAGTTTCTCGGGGCCCGACCGGTCTATGGTGGCCCCATCGGCATTGACGCGACCTGGAAGGAAGGCTATCCGCAGCCGCTGGAGATGACCCAGGAGATCGTGCGCACGGTGGACAGGCGCTGGAAGGAGTACTGGAGTTGATAGCGCTACGCCCTGAAGGCCGCACCCTGAACGCTGAACCCTGACCCAGCCATGCGCGCTCTCGTCAAGGTCGCACCAGGTGCCGGCATCGAAGTCCGCGAGGTGCCCCCGCCCTCCTACGGCCCAAGCGACGTTCTGATCAAGGTGCACTACGCCGGGGTCTGCGGCACCGATCTCCACATCTGGGAGTGGGACGCCTGGGCGAGCGGCCGGCTCAAGCCACCGGTGATCGTCGGCCACGAGTTCGCCGGCGAGATCGTCGAACTGGGCCAGGAGGCCCGGTCGGAGGGGCTGCTGGCAGTGGGCGACCGGGTGACCGCCGAGGGTCATATCGTCTGCGGCCACTGTCTGCCCTGCCGCACCGGCGATGCCCATGTGTGCCGCCGGACCCGCATCATCGGAGTAGACCGCGATGGTGCCTTTGCCGATTTCATCGCAATGCCAGCTTCCAACGTAATGCAGCTGAGCGGCATCCCGACCGAGATCGGGGCAATCATGGATCCGACCGGCAACGCCGTGCACACCGTGCTGGAAGGGGGGAAGGTTCCCGGCAGCGCGGTGCTGGTGCTCGGATGCGGACCTATCGGTTGCTTCGCCGTCGGGGTCGCCCGGGCGGCAGGCGCCTCGCTGGTCATCGCCAGTGACCTCAACCCTACCCGGCTCGATCTCGCCCGGAGAATGGGTGCCCACGCCACCCTCAACCCCACCACCGACGATGTGGTCGCCCGGTGTCGCGACCTGACGGGTGGCGATGGCGTGGACCTCGTGTGCGAGATGAGCGGGCATCCGGCGGGCCACCAGACCGCGTTCGGCGCGGCCCGCCTTGGGGGCCGGGTGAACTTCCTGGGCACACCCAGTCAGCCTACCCAGGTGGATTTCGCCAGCGACGTGATCTTCAAGGGGCTGACCCTCTACGGCGTCACCGGCCGCCGCATGTATGACACTTGGCAGCAGATGTTCCGACTGCTCCGCGCCGGACAATTCGATCCCCGCCCGGTGGTGACTCACCGGTTCAAGCTGGACCAGATCGCGGAAGCGGTGCGCGTGATCAAGGACGGCTGTGCGGGCAAAGTCATCCTGGAGGTAAGCGGGGAGCGGTGAGTGCGATGCGGGCCCGACGCCCTTCCTCCCGTTCCCCGTTCCCTGTTCTCCGTCCCCTCTTCCCCCGTTCCCCCTTATTCACCATGTCCCTCATGTCCCTCGCCTCACGCCTGGATGCCGAGCTCGCCCAGTTCCGGAAAGACGGCGTCTACAAGGAGCTGCTGTACCTGGAGGGCCCGCAGGACGCCCGCGTCCGGATCGAAGGTCATGGCGAAGTCATTGTGCTTTCCTCCAACAACTACCTCGGGCTGTGCAACACGCCCGAGGTCGTCAGGGCGGGCACCGAGGCGCTGTCACGCTTCGGCGCCGGGACCGCATCGGTCCGGTTCATCTGCGGCACCTTCACCGTGCACCGGACCCTGGAGGCGGCCTGCGCCCGGCTGGTAGGGACTCCCGCCAGCCTGAGCTTCGTCAGCTGCTGGAACGCCAACGAGGCGCTGCCGGCCACGCTGCTCGGTGAAGAGGACATCGTCATCAGCGACCAGCTGAACCACGCATCGATCATCGACGCCATCCGCCTGGCCAAGGCGATCACCAAGTGCCAGACCGCGGTGTACCGCCACGCCGATCTGGCCGATCTCACGGAGAAGCTGAAGGCGGCACGCACCGGGCGGACCCGCATGGTCGTCACCGACGGAGTGTTTTCGATGGAGGGGTCGATCGCCCGGCTGCCCGAAATCGCTGACCTCTGCCGCCGGTACGAGGCGGTGCTGGTCGTAGATGACAGTCACGCCACCGGAGTCCTGGGCCGGACCGGCCGCGGCACCGCCGAGCACTTCGACATGATGGGACAGGTGGACATCATCACCTCCACTCTGGGCAAGGCGCTCGGCGGGGCGGCGGGGGGCTTCGTGGCCGGCAGCGCTGCCGTATGCGACTACCTCACCCAGCGCGCCCGACCCCAGTTGTTCTCCAACGCCTTGCCCCCAACCGTGGCCGCCAGCGCGCTGGCCAGCGTGGAGTACCTCGAGCAGCACCCGGAGCGGGTTGAGACCCTGCGCCAGAATGCCCGCTACTTCCGCGAGCAGCTCCTGGCCACGGGCTTCCGCCCGCTGCCCGGTGAGACGCCCATCATCCCGGTGATCCTCGGCGAGACCGCCAAGGCGATCGAGATGAGCAAACAGCTGCTCCGGGAGGGCGTATTTGTGACCGGATTCGGCTACCCGGTCGTCCCCCAAGGTCAGGCCCGAATCCGCTGCCAGATATCGGCGGCCCACACCCGGGAGGATCTGGACCAAGCCCTCCGAGCCATGCGAAAAGTCGCCGCGCGCCTCAGTCTGGTGTGATATGGATCACACCGCCGGTGTTTGTTCGGTATGAGCCTTCTTGTGGGATTGGCGGACTTCAAGTAGTTTGGAAGCTCAAAGCTCCAAGCAGAAGCAGCAAAAGCCCATAGCGCCACCCGAACATCCCTGGAGGCTTTCCGATGCGCATGCTCGGCCGCACCGCCGTGGTGCTGGGGCTGGCTTGCCTGGTGCAGGTTCCAGCCGCCCACGCCCAGCTCACGGGGTTCGAGACCTTCAAGTGGTACGTCGGAGCCCACGGTGGCGTCGTCATCTTTGAGACCCCGTCTCAGACCCGCGGTGGAATCTTCGCCGCCGGTGGAGATCTCCTGGTCACTGCCAAGCGCACCGGCCTCCTGATCTCCGTGGAGGAGGGCATCGAGACCAACCAGCTCAGCTCCTTCACCGACTCGGCCGGCGCTACCCAGCAGGTCGTCTTCAACGATCTTCGGAAATACACCCTAGCCCTGCTGGCCTTCCCCCTCCGCACGATCGTTCAGCCCTACGTGGGGCTCGGCGTGGGATGGCTCCAGACAGTCAAGGAGTATCCGCAGGCTGGCGGCTCGCAGAGTCAGGCCGAGCGGGCAGGCTCGACCGGCTTCGGGACTCTCATCGGCGGGGTTCAGGCCCGCGTGAGCCGGTTCATCGTTTTCGGCCAGTATCAGCTCACCAGCGCCGCCGCCGCGAACAAGCTCTTTATTGGCCCGACCCACACCCTCACGGCCGGCATGAGGTTCAGCCTGGGGAACGCGCGGGAGGGCGTCGAGGGAAGAGGCTCGGGACCGGATTAAACGCGCTGCAGGAGGCGGATGCGATCGAGAGAGGGCGGGCCAGCGACCCGCCCTCAGTCGTTCCCCCGGACCCGTGAGGTCCATGGAGAGCCTCGGACCACAAAGCGCAAGGGCCACGCTGTCGCCCGGGTGATGCCGATCCTCGGTGTGGCCGCGATCTTGGCTGCAGCAAGAGGCGGACTCGCCAGCACCCGGGCCGAGGAGGTCGGCATGGAAGTCTGGTCCAGCGCGCGTGTAATCCCAAGCGCCTGGGTCAGCCGGCCCGGGCCTGCGCAAAGAATCCGCCTTTCGCGGGTCGCACGCCGCCGGCACATCGCAGGGAGGCCGTGCACCGGTTCCAAGGCCCGGACGAGGACGGCGGTGGCCTGCCCCGGAGGACCGGCGACCAGGTTGGCGCACCAGTGGACGCCGTAGGAGCGGTACACGTACCAGTTGCCCGCCGGGCCGTAGAGTCCCTCGTTCTGGGCGTGCCGCCGGAACCGCCAGGCGTGCGAAGCGGGGTCTTCGACCCCGAGATAGGCTTCGACCTCCACGATGCGACCGACCGTGCGCACCCCGCGGATCTCGGTGACCAGGAGCTTGCCGAGCAGCTCTCGTGCGACCGTAACGGCGTCCTGCCTGAAGAAGCCAAGGGGCAGCGGGCGCGCCCGCAGCTCCAGGATCATTCCTCGGGCTTCTTCCGGGCCCTGCCCCCGGACTTCTTCCGCGGAGCCGCCGTCCGCTCGGCAGCCGGCTTAGCCGCCTTCTTGCGGCCCGCCCGGTGCTTGGCGGGCTCCGCCGCTCTCTCCTCTTCCAGGCTCACGACGCCGATCATCGGGATTACGCCCGGGGGAGCTCCCACCCGGGCGCCCCGGCGAAAGCGGATTCCACCTCGCTGTGTTCCGACTTCCTGGGATACAGGCGCGGCCGTCGGAATCACGCTGGACTGGTCCTGATCCGACTCAGCACCCCGCGCAGCCGGTGCAGCCCCGGCCATCTCCACCCCCCGGCCGAGAATCTCGTACTCGCCTTCGGCGATCTTCCGAACGTCGGCCACCTCGGCGTCGTGGGCCTGCCGAAGGAGCCGCGGGAAGAGGGCCTGGGTGAGCATCGGATCCTCCTTGCCGTACAGGGCAGCCATCCGATTGCGGAGGACTTCCTGGTCAGCGGGGCTGGCCAGCTCGCCGAGCGCCCGGCGCATGAGCTCGAAGGAGCGCGCCAGGGTGAGCCCTTCCTGCCGGCGGCCATCACCCTGGGGGCCCGGCCGGACCGCAGGCTCGGCCTTTCGCTCTTCGCCTTCCCGCCCGCCCCGGCCCCGGCCCCGCCCCCGGCCGCGACGGCCGCGGCCCTCCCGCGCTGGTTCTTCCGCCGGACGCGCCTCGGCGGAGGCTGGCGCGGCCGGCTCGGCCGGGCCCACCTCATACTGGCCATTCTCCATCTTGTTGAGCTTGATCAGGCCCTTGCGACTCGCTTCCAGCACGAACTTGCTGAAGCGGCTGAAGCCGGCGTTCTTCTCCTCGAAGTTGGGATCGATCTGCTGCATCACCTGTTTCAGCCGGTCGGAGCGCATGACGTCACGCTCGCGCACCATCAGGGCCACCGCATCCTGCACCAGCTGCCACGGATCCCGCTGGGTCGAGGGGACCTCGGTCTCCTTGGTGAGGCCGGCGAGATCCGAATAGGAGAAGTACTCATCGCAATTCTGGATCAGCAGCTCGCTGGCGGACTCCCGGATGCCCACGCCGATCACGTACTTCCCGTATTCCTTGAGCTTGATCACCAGCATGGAGAAGTCGCTGTCCCCCGAAAGCAGGATGAAGGTCCCGATCTCGGGTCGGGTGAACACCAGTTCCATCGCGTCGATGGCCATCCGGATGTCTGTTGCGTTCTTCTTGTTGGTTCCGAAGGCCGGCGCGAAGATCAGATCGATCGAGGATTCCGACAGCGGTACGATGTACTGATGGTAGCGCCGCCAATCCGCATACGCCCGCGACACCGCCACCTTGCCCTTGATGATGTCGCTGTTGAGGAGGTGCTTCAGTTCCTTCGTGAGATCGGAGCGGATGCCCAGCGTGACGTTGTCGAAATCGATGAGCAGAGCGGCGTTGGGGGCGTGCGCCGGTGGCTCCCCCGTACGCAGGTGACGAAGTTGGGGTGTGGTCACTGGTGTGTTGGTTCTCCGCGCCCGGCCCGCCGATGTCCTCGCCGACCTGCCCGGACCCGGTGCCGGGAAGTCGCGCGAGGCCCGCTGGTCCGGGCACTACTGCATGAGGCGGGGCCACTCGCCCCGCGGGTTTGAGCGCACTCCCGAGTGCCAGGGCTTCCCTTCCTCCTCCGGCGGTGTCCCGGGTCATCCGGGGCGGCGTCGGGATTGGAGTCCCCCCGAACCACCGGGTCGGGTGCGGAGGGGGGTTGGCAGGAGGCCCGCTGTGAGGTGCGCGACAGCGACCGAAATGTAGGCTGGAGTGTGACTTGCGGGTAGGCCCCTACGCGTCTGCGAGGATCGCGGCTATCCGCTCCCCTGCCTTGCCATCCCAGCCTTCGGGTCGGGCAGCGTGGACGCCGCCTTGGGCACGCTGCTCGAGCACGGCCGCCACGGCCGCGTTGATCCCCACCCGGGTAGAGGGAACCAGTCGGTTGGTCCCTTCGGTGATGGTAACCGGACGTTCGGTATTGGGTCGCGCCGTCAGGCAGGGCACGCCGAGCACCGTGGTTTCCTCCTGGAGGCCGCCGGAGTCGGTCAGGACCAGGGCGGCACGGTCCACCAGGGAAATCGTCTCCAGGTAGCTCAGGGGCTCGAGCAGCCGGACCCGACTGGCCAGGCGGTCCAGTCCGAACTCATGGATGCGCCGGCGGGTCCGGGGATGAATCGGGAACAGGACCGGCATCCGCGTCGCAAGATCATCGAGGGCACCCAGGATCTCGGCGAGGGGTCCCTCGGAATCGACGTTCGACGGCCGGTGAAAGGTGGTGACGGCATACTCGCGGCCAGCCACCTGGTGCACTTCCGGCGCTTGAAGCTTTCTGGCCTGCTCGCGGAGGGTAAGCAGGGTGTCAACCATCACATTCCCCACGAACCGGATCCGGGAAGCGGGAATCCCTTCAGCCTGCAGGTTGGCGTCCGCGTCCCGGCTCGGGGTGAAGAGCAGGTCGGCCAGCTGGTCGGTCACCAGTCGGTTGATCTCTTCCGGCATGGTCCTGTCCCGGCTGCGGAGTCCGGCCTCCACGTGAGCGACCCGCACACCAGCCTTCGCGGCGACCAGGGTGCACGCCAAGGTGGAGTTCACGTCGCCGTAGACCAGCACCCAGGTCGGCTGCAGCCGCTCCAGGACCGGCTCGAACTCGGTCATGATCTTCGCGGTCTGCACCGCATGCGTGGCCGAACCGACCTCCAGGTTCACCGTCGGCCGTGGCAGCCCCAGGTCCGCGAAGAACCGGTCGCTCATGGCCTCGTCGTAGTGCTGACCGGTATGAACCAGGGCCTGATCGACCCCGTTGCGGACGGAGACGGCGCGGAGCACCGGGGCCACCTTCATGAAATTGGGGCGTGCGCCGACTACGTG
Source organism: Gemmatimonadales bacterium (assembly GCA_036555275.1). Taxonomy (GTDB): domain Bacteria; phylum Gemmatimonadota; class Gemmatimonadetes; order Gemmatimonadales; family GWC2-71-9; genus JADJOM01. The sequence goes on from DATBLR010000092.1 coordinate 51,009, forward strand.
CAGCAGGCGAATCATAGGCGTTGGGAGGCGAGCGGAAGGTCGAGTTGAAAGAAGAAGCGCGTTCCGGTATCGGGGGCCGTTTCCACCCGCAGGGTCGAGTGCATTGCCTCGACCAGCTTGCGGCAGATCGAGAGTCCCAGGCCGGCCCCCGAGAAGGCGTATTCGCCCTGCTTCTGGCGGCGTCGGAAGGGCTCGAACAGGGTCAGCATGGCATGGGGGGGAATGCCCCGCCCGGTGTCACGCACCGAGAACTCGACTCGGGTGCCGTCAAGCTGCTCGCCACGAACTTCGACGTAGCCCTCGGAGGTGAACTTGAGCGCGTTGGTGGTCAGGTTGAGCAGCACCCGGGAGAGTGCGACCGGATGCCCCACCCGGAAGTCATCGGGAGGTCCCTGCAGGCGAACCTGGAGGCCCTTTTCCTCGGCAATGGGCTGGACGATGTCCCGGACCGATTCGAAGATGTCCGCAACGGAAAAGGGCAGCGGATCCAGATCCACCAGCCGGTCGCCGCCCCGGGCCAACTCGATGACATCGCTGGCCAGGGAGGACAGCCCGAACGCGGCCGAATAGATCAGCCCCAGCTGGCGCTCCTGCACCGAATTGATCTGGCCGCTCCGGCCGCGCTGCAGCGTCTCCGCGAGGAACAGGATCGAGGTGAGGGGGGATCGCAGGTCGTGGGCGACTTCGACGACGAGTTCCATGCCGTCGGGGCCCGACAGGCGGTCGGCGAAATGCTGCGCCCAGTCCGGCTCGAGGGCGCGGTGCACGTCTTCCAGCGCCTGCAGGAGCCTCAGCAGGGTCGTGCCGTCGGTGGGGCCAGTGGAGCTGGCCGCCCGTTCCAGAAACCGGCGGCGCAGCAGATCCGCCAGGCGCCGCGCCAGCACGGTGCGCGGCAGGTCATCGGAGGACTCACCCTGAGCGGCCGAGCGGACCGCACCACCCAGGCGGCCCAGGTGGGCCCGCACCTCTTCCTGCGCGGGGCTGTCCCCGGCGACCTGGTGCCAGTCGGCCTCCACCTCCTGAACGGCTTCGTCAAAGAGGGTCCAGAGGCTGTCGGGAACAGCAGGGCGCCCCCCCGGGGGACCGGAAGTCCCGCCCGCGTCCTTCACTCAGGCGACCCCGTCAGCTCATCCCGTTGGAAATTGTGCTTGTCCATGAGGCGGTAGAGCGTCGTCCGGTCAATATTCGCGAGCCGGGCGGCCTTGGACATGTTGCCGCCGGCCCGCCCGATCAGTCGGGTGAGATATTCCTTTTCGAACTGAGCCACCACCCGGTCCTTGCCCACATGGTACGCTTCGTCCAGCACCGGGGTCGACAGGGATGACTCGGAAGCGTACTCCGAGCTGTCCTCATAGATAGGGATGTCGTTGGGCTGGATGACCTGGTCGGGCTCGGCCAGCACCGCGACGTGCTCGATCACATTCTGCAGCTCCCGCACGTTCCCGCGCCAGGGCCGGGAACGAAGAAACGCGATGCTCGCATCCGAGAGCTTCGGTACGCGGTCGCCCATCTGGCGATGCCGCTGCCAGTAGTAGGTCAGGAAATGGTTGGCGAGGAGCGGCGTGTCCTCAGGCCGCTTGCGCAGTGGCGGCAACTTGATCGGGACCACCCGGAGCCGATAGAACAGGTCGCCGCGCAGAATCCCCTGGTTGACGGCCTCCTGGGGATCCCGGTTGGTAGCGGCGATGTAGCGCACGTCCACGACCGCGTCCTGAGTCTCACTCCCCACCCGCCGCACCACGCCGTCCTGGATCACGCGCAGCAGTTTCGCCTGCAGCGGCTGGGACATCTCGGTCAGCTCGTCCAGGAACAGAGTGCCGCCGTTGGCTGTCTCCAGCAGCCCGGGCTTCTCCCGATCGGCCCCGGTAAAGGCGCCCTTTCGGTGGCCGAACATCTCGGACTCGAGCAGCGGCTCAGGGAGCGCGGCACAGTTGATTGCCACCAGGGTCCGGCTGGCACGACGGCTGTGCTGGTGGATGAACTGGGCGATCACTTCCTTCCCGGTGCCGCTCTCGCCCGAGATGAAGACCGAGGCATCGGTCGCGGCCACCTTGCGGGCCAGGTCCACGGCCTTGCGGAAGGTCGGGGAGATGCCGATCAGTGAGATCTTGTCGCTGTGGCCGCCCTGGCTGGCCAGCTGCTGCTTAAGATCGCGGGTTTCGCGGGCCACCATGACCGCGTGGGAGGCGCGCCCGATCAGGACCTGGAGGTGGGTCGCCGAGAACGGCTTGGGGAGATAGTCCCAGGCGCCCGCGCGCAGCGCCTCGATGCTGCTGGTCACGCTGGGGTTGCCGGTCATCACGACCACGATCGTGTCCCGGTTGAACTCCAGCGCCGAGCGCAGGATGTCCATGCCCGAGGTCTGGGACATGTACAGGTCGACCAGGATGACGTCGAACTTGCGGCGCTTGACGACCTCCAGAGCTTCTTCACCTCGCCCGATGAGCGTGACGTTGTAGCCGTCCATCTGGAGCACGCTGGCACAGCTCTCCCGCAACGTGCGCTCATCGTCGATGATCAGAATCCGGATGCTGGCCTTGACCTCGACCGGAATGGAGAGCGGATCCCGCCCCCCCACGTCGCCCTGCCCGCCGTCGGGACGGCGCCCGGGGTGCGTCAACGAGGAACCCATGCGAACCCTCGAAAAGCGTTGTAACGTTGTATCCGCCGACTACCGGGTGTCGGCAGCCGGCGGTGCATTCCTGCTGCGGGAATAGCATCTTTGATACCACACCTATGGCGCGGGCAAAACACCTATGACTGGACGCTATCAAGCCTGATGGGCATTTGCAACAGTGTTTCGAGCGTGCAACATCCCAGAACTAAGGCATTACGCTTCACTGAACGAGCCGAGTCCGGGCCACAGTGACCCAGGCCACGGTATCGCCCTTGCTGTGGGAACGGCGATTGGCTAGTTCAAGACAGGATTCGCCTGAAGAAGGATTGGCGCATGGCAAGCAATGACATCGTAATCTCGTCGTTGGGAGACCAGTCCGGGTCACAGGGCCTGCAGCCCTACAGCCCCCCTCCGCCCCCGATGCTGGAGGGTGGAGACGAGGCGATCAACTGGGGCCGGTATCTCGCGGCGTTTCGACGTTACAGCTGGCTCATGGCCCTGGTGGTCGTGCTGGGCACGACCGCCGGCGTGCTGGCCACTCGCTTCATGCAGCCAACCTACACCGCCAACGCCACCATCTGGGTAGAGAGCAGCGGTGGCAGCGCGGACGGACCCCTCCGCCCCAAGAACCTCCTCACCGCCGACAACTGGCTGGACCTGCTGCGCCGCAGCGTGGTGCTGGACTCGGTAGTGCTGCGGCGGCGGATGATCGTGCAGCCAGTCGAGACTGCCGACTCGGCGCTGTTCGCCTCGTTCCGGGTGGAGGAGCGATTCGCAACCGGCCACTTCGTGCTGGCCGTGAGCCCCGATGGCGAAAGCTGGGTCCTGCAACAGCAGAACCACGACCTGCTGCACGGCGCCGCGGGGGCGGCCATTGGATCCGGGCTGGGCTGGACCTGGGCCCCGGCGAAGGAGCTGTTGGGCCGGGGACGGGAGATCAAATTCTCGGTGCGCCAGCCCCGTGATGTCTCCGCGGACCTCAACCGGCGGCTGAGCGCCACCCTCCCGGAAAACGGCAATTTCATCCGCGTCGGCCTGGACGGTACCGACCGGCTGTCGCTGGCGCCGATCCTGAACGACATCTGCACCCAGTTCGTCTCGACGGCGGCGTCCCTCAAGCAGCGCAACATGAAGGAATTCAGGCTGGCCCTGGACTCCCAGGTCACCCAGGCCGAGCAGGGCCTGCGGGAGGCCGAATCGCGGCTGCGCAGCTTCCAGATGAGCACTATCACCAAGCCCCGGAACAGCCCGCTGGCGGTTGCGCCGGGCCTGGTAGCAACTCAGCCGGTCGCCACGGGCCAGTATTTCGCCCAGAAGAGCCAGCTCGATCTCATCCGTGCCGACCGGACCCAGCTCGAGGCCGTCCTGGCCCGGGCGCGGCAGGGCTCAGTAGTGACCGACGCCTTCCTGACCGTGACGGCGGTCAAGGGCGCGCCCCAGCTGACGCTGGCTCTCAGTGAGCTCACCAAGGCAGAGGCGGACTACGCGGCCAACTCGCGGCGCTACACCCCTGAGCACCCGCTGATGACCCAGCTCAGCGCCCAGATCCAGCAGCTGCGCAACCAGCGGATCCCCGACCTGACCCAGGGCCTCATCGATCAGCTGAAGGCACAGGAGGCGGAGCTGGAGGGTCGCATTCAGACCGCAGGCGTGGAGCTGCGCGAGGTTCCGGCGGTCACGATCTCCGAAATGCGGCTGACGCGGGAATACGAAGCCGCCAACGACCTGTACAAGATGCTGGCCGGCCGACGGGAAGAGGCCCGTCTCGCCGAGCTGGGCGCCATTCCGGACATTCACGTCCTGGAGGAGGCGGTTACGCCCACCCGGCCATCCAGCAACCAGGCCCCCAAGATCATCCTGATTGCGTTGGTCGGGAGTCTCGGCGCGGCGGTCGGCCTGGCGCTGCTGCTGGACCATCTGGACAGCCGGTTCCGGTATCCGGAGCAGGTCACCAACGAGTTGGGGCTTCCGATTCTGGGAGCCGTGCCTGCCTGCCGGAAGAACCGGGCGGGCGAGCTGGCACCGGATCAGGCGCAGCAGGTGGTCGAAGCGTTCCGCACCATCCGCCTGAACCTGGCGCACTCCTACGGCGCGGCGGGGCCGGTCACCCTGACTGTCACCAGTCCGGGAGCGGGCGACGGGAAGTCCTTCGTCTCCTCCAATCTCGCGGTCTCATTCGCTCAGGCCGGATACCGGACGCTGCTGATCGATGGAGACATCCGCCGCGGTGAGCTGCATCGGATGTTCTCGGTGGAGCGGCGACCCGGTCTGCTTGACTATCTCACCGGGAACGCCAACCATGAGGACATCGTTCGTCCGACCTCACAGAGTGGGTTGTGGGTAGTGCCCTGCGGCATTCGCCGGCATCATGGACCCGAGCTGCTGGGTTCCGCCGCCATGTCGGGGCTCATGGCGTGGTTCAAGAGCCGCTTCAACGTCGTCATCGTGGACAGCCCACCGCTCGGCGCCGGCATCGATCCGTTTGTGCTCGGCACCATGACCGGTCACCTGATCGTGGTGTTCCGGGCTGGAGAGACCGACCGGCAGATGGCCCAGGCCAAGCTGCCGCTGGTCGAGCGGCTTCCGGTCCGACTGCTGGGGGCGGTGTTGAACGAGGTCGAGGCCGGCGGGGTGTACCGCTACTACAACTACATCTATGGGTACACCTCCGACGAGGAGCCGGCGGCGGGTCAGCTGACGGCCGGAGGCGGCGACAGTGCGTCGCCCTGAGCACTCACGTGGCGGGGTGTTCCGGGGTTGTTTCGAAAGCACGCAACCGGTGGTCCGCAGAGCTGGTGTCGGTCAGCAGGCTGTGGAGCGCGGTGCTGGCCTGATGCAGGACCTGCTCGGCGTCGAGGCGGGCGGCGGAGAGATCGTTGATCACCGAATAGCCGGCGCGCAGCCGAATCGCCGGGCGGGCACCATTGATCTCCTGCTGCAGCACTCGCTCCAGTCGCTCGACCATCAGCACCGCGCCTCGCGCCTCGGTGTGGGGTGCGATGACAGCGTATTCCGAGCCCCCGAGCCGACCGATGGCGTCCGACGCGCGGCCATGCTGACGGAGGATGCCACCCACCGTTCCGACCAGGTCGCCGGCGTTCGCCGAGCTGCCGGAGGCCGGATCCGCTTCGGCCGTGAACACCACGCACGCCAGCGGGGCGCGCCGGCGCACAACCTCGGATCCGATCTCCCGCGCGCGGCGGGACAGCCCACGGGTGTTGTAGAGCCCGGTGACGGGGTCGACCAGACTCTCCTCCTGAAGCCCATCCGCATCGAACTTGGCGGTCAGGAAGGTCTGCAGGCGGAGCAGCAGGCTCTCTCCGTCCAGCGGCTGTCCCAGGAATTCCCAGGCGCCGGCCTGGTAGGCCTCGAGCCGCTGGGCGCGGCCTGACGGTCCAGCAGTCGTGATCACGATTGGCAGGGTGGCCGGAAACGACGGGTCGCTGCGCAGCTGACGACAGACCTCGACGCCATGCAGGTCCGGCATCTGGGCATCGAGTATGATCAGATCGGGACGGGCACTGCGGGCACGCTCAAGCGCCTGTCGCCCGGTGTAGGCGCGAAGCACCGCGTAGCCACTGGGGGCCAGAATGCTCTCCAGGGATCGGGCGGACCATTCCTGGTCGTTGGCGACCAGCACCAGAGGAGGCCGGGGGAATCGATCGCTCGCGGTCATGCGGTGACCATGCAGGGATCTCCCCGGATGTCTCCGTGGACCGGGAGCGATGTGTGGAGCGCTCCGCGATTTCGGTCCCCAGACGTGATGGTAGTGATTGAGCAGAATAAGACGCGCACGAAACGGTCGCAATAGCCGACCCGCAGGAGCCATCTTGGCCTGCCCACCCAGGTCCGCAGCGGCGTAGCGTCAGCGCCGCAACAGTTGCCTGGCGGCCCAGAGATTCCGCCGCCCAAATGGCGCCCTTGGCCGGCCGACCCGCGCCGGTCGGACCCATGGGAATCAGGGGCTCGCGCATACCATGTATAGGCTTACCACCTCGAACGGGAGTGCCCTCGTATGACAAGCCAGTTGGACCTCACTGCAGCCCGGAAGCTGGTATGGAGCTTGCTCTTAGGGGTCACAATCGGGCTCCCTGCGCCCGCTCGAGCCCAAACCCAAAGCCCAGATGGACCGCGGGCCGTGGCCAGCCGGGAAGAGTTGGAAGCAGCGCTCACCGAGGCGGACCGGATCGCGGGGAGCGAGGGATACAGCGGAGCCTTCCGGGAATCGAAGCAACGCGAGGCGGCGCAGATCCGGGAACGGCTACAGGAAGGCGATTTCCAGGTCGGCGATCAGATTCAGGTCTCGGTTTTTGGTGAGGCGAGCACCTCGGGGTTGCAGACGGTCGGGCCGGGTCGACTGCTGTCCCTGGCGGGCTTGCCCGACATCCCGTTGCGAGGGGTGCTACGCTCCGAGATCGAACCGTACCTGGGCGAACAGGTGGGGCGGTACATCCGTGATGCGCAGGTGAAGGCCCGCCCGATGATTCGCCTGTCGCTGATCGGAGGCGTGATCAAGCCGGGGTTCTACCAGATCGACGCCGACATGATGCTGAGCGACGCGATCATGATGGCGGGCGGGATCTCGACCACAGCAGAGTTCAAGCGGTCCGTGATACACCGGGGGGATGAGCGCCTGATCGCCGGTGAGAATTTCAACAAGGCCCTGGCCGATGGACGCTCCCTCGACCAGCTGAACCTGCGGGCCGGCGACGTCATCGAGGTGGGCCAGAAGCCGACCCGATCGACATTCGAAACGGTACAGATCATCGCCATCATCCCGGGCCTGATCCTCGGGATCTACGGAATCGGGAAAATCGCCGGAGCATTCTGACGCCAGTGAGAGATCACGTCCACGTGCAGCTTCAGGCAGGGAAGTCGAATTCGACCATGGCGGCCGCCTCGGTGCCGGTCGGGGAGTCCATCCTCCGGCCGTCCGCGGAAGCCGTCGTGGTCTCGGAGCCTCGCGCACGATCGGAAACCCTCTCGCGGGTCCTCAACGTGACGCTCGCCGCGATGGCGCTCGCCGCACTGAGCCCCCTCATGGCCGTCATTGCGGCCCTGGTGAAGATCAGCTCACCGGGACCGATCTTCTATACCCAGACCAGAGTCGGCCTTGATCGCCGACGCCGGCGGCCGCCGTCCCCGGACCTGGCCTACCGCCGCCAGGAGGATCTGGGCGGCCGGGTGTTCACCATCTACAAGTTCCGCACGATGTATGTCAACGCGGAGCATCTGACCGGCGCAGTATGGGCCGCTCCGGAGGATCCCCGGGTGACGGCCATCGGTCGCCATCTGCGAAAGTACCGGCTGGACGAGCTCCCCCAGCTGCTCAACGTGCTGCTCGGCGACATGAACATCGTGGGCCCCAGGCCGGAGCGCCCGAGCATCTTTGCCAATCTGCGGCAGACGATCCCCGCGTACGAGCACCGCCAGCAGGTGAAGCCCGGTATCACCGGCCTCGCCCAGGTAAACCAGCAATACGACACCTCCCTCGACGATGTGCGGCAGAAGCTGCGGTACGACCTCGAGTATCTCGGCCGGCAGAGCCTGTGGGAGGACATCCTGATCATGCTCAAGACCATCCCGGTGATCCTGTTCAAGCGGGGCGGCTGGTAGCAGGGCCGGGAGAGCGGAAAGCGGCGAGAACGCAAAGAAGGCGAGGACGAGTCCTCGCCTTCCGGCTTTTTCTCCCCGGCGATTTCCGCGACCCGCCGTCTTCTCTGCTACGCCGGCCGACGGGTCGGCTCCCATGTCGCGTGGAGCTGGCCGGAGAACACCCGGGACCAGGCCAGAATACCGGCGAGATGGGCCGCGAGAGCGAATCCGCACAGCGCCACCAGCCGGGGGAGTTTCTTTCCCTCGGGCGCGCGCATCGCAATGACCCCCAGCAGGACGCCGAGCCCCACCAGCCCGACCAGCACCTTGGCGACATGCAGCCTGAAACTGAGCAGCACCAGCCCCGCCAGGGCGAGGGGGGCGGCGAGAAACACCAGCCAGCGAACCAGCTTGTGCGACCAGAGCATCCAGGCGAATGCCCCGTAACGGAGCGGGTTGAGCAGTCGGCGCTTATACCACAGGGTGCCCAGGCCCCGGGCCATCGTGCGGATCTTCCGCCGGAATTCGCGCTGCAATGACGTGGTGCGCGGAACCAGGCACACCGCCTGGTCCACCGATACCGCGCGAAAATCGTGTTCCCGCGCCGTAAGGGCCGAGGCAAAGTCGCGGGACAACCCCGGTGGGATCTCCACCTCGTGGAGCCGCCGGCGGATGGCGTAGAAGCACCCACTCGCCCCCACAATGGACCCGACCCGGGTTTCCAGCGAGCGTAGCCACATCTCATAGCCGACGTACCCGGATTCACCCTGGCTGGCCTCGACGGAGAGATCGCCCACGCTCACGTCCCGGCCCGAGGCCACCCCGATCGTCGGGTCCTGAAAGACCCGGATGAGCGGCTTCAGGGAGCCGGGCGGAATCCGGATCGTGGCGTCGGTGTTGACGATGATGTCCCCCCGCAGTCTCGGTACCACCGCGTTTTCCATGGCGGTCTTTCCGATCCTCGTCGGCGCCCGGTACAGCTCGACCCCCCGCGCGGCGAAGCCTTGCACAATCTCATCGGTCCGATCGGTACTCGCATCGGAGAGCACCAGGATCTGGCGGCGATCAGGGGGATAGTCCAGCGCGAGCAAGGATTCCAGGGTCTCCCCGATCGTGCGTCCTTCGTTGTACGCCGGCACGACGATGCTGATCGAGGGCCACTCGGGCGGATCGCCGAAGGCGCGCCCCGACCTTCGGAATGCACCGGCCACTGCAAGCAGCACGGGGTAGAGCAGGTAGGCGTATACGAACAGAATGCCCGGCAGCAGCACCAAAACGATTTCAAGGTCAGCGATCATCGGTCCAAATCCCCTGGCCCGCCGGCGAGGACGGTGAGGCGTATGGGCAAGCGGCCCGCCGGGCCGGCGCAGCGCTGCAACAGCAGTCCGACGAGGAACGCACTGATGCCTGCAAGACGTGTACTGGGACCCCTTGCGCCCGCCCGTAGCGGTTCCCGCGCCATGAGGGCGAGGTCTCCCGAAGTCGCCCGACCTGCATGCACCGCAAACGCTTGCGTAAGTTACTATGCTACAATGGCTTACAATGGTTACAGGACCCGGCCTCCACCGCTTACATATAGCCGTCGCGGCGCAGGGTCTCCAGCCCGCCGCCGTCGTCCTTGTCCTGGGCGCGTCCGGCACGCTCGGCGATATTGGCGAACTTTCCAGTCTGGAGTTCCACGATGATGTCCGGCACGTTGCGCGCGGTCGAGTCGACCGGCTTGGTGCAGGGACCGCAGCCAAGCGAGCGATAACGGCTGCCCGCTCCCTGATCGTAGTAGAGGGACACCGTCGGGATCCGCTCTCGCTCGATGTACTCCCAGATGTTGAGCTCGGTCCAGTCCAGCAGGGGATGGATCCGCACGTGGGTGCCGGGCGCGAATTCCATCTTGTACTGGTTCCAGAACTCCGGCGGCTGATCCCCCACATCCCAGACCGACTGCCTGTCGCGGGGGGAGAAGTAGCGCTCTTTCGAGCGGCTGCCCTCCTCGTCCGCCCGGGCACCCACAATCACGCCGGTGAACGGCTCGGTGTTGGCATCCCGCTCATAGACCTTCCGGGCGTGGTTGAAGCGGTACCGCGGCCATTCCCCCGACAGGGTCTTTTTCAGCGCCTCTGTCTTGAGCAGGCCGCAGCAGGTGATCCGGTCGACGGCGCCATCGGGAAAGGTGCGCTTCTCCCGTAACGCCTCGGCGTTCTGCCCGTAGATCAGATCGAGGTTCCATTCGGCCACCAACCGATCACGGTAGCGGATCATCTCGGGGATCTTGAAGGACGTGTCGATGTGCACCAGCGGGAACGGGACGTGCCCGAAGAACGCCCGGCGCGTGAGCCACAGGAGTACGGTACTGTCCTTCCCGATCGACCACAGCATGCACAGGCTCTTGAAGTTGGCATATGCCTCCCTCAGGATGTACACACTTCGGTGTTCCAGCTGATCGAGATGGCTCATGGCGCTGCTGGTGGGGTCTCGGGCATTGTGGGTCGTGTCGCCGGGTCAACGGTCAGGCTGAGCCGATCAAGTACCTGCTGCGCCGCCGCCTCGACGCCGATGTCGGTTGTATCGATCACCAGGTCCGGACTCGACGGCGGTTCATAGGGATCGTCCAAGCCGGTGAAGTGGCGGATGTCCCCTGCGGCCGCCCTAGCATACAGCCCCTTGACGTCCCGGCGGGCGCATTCGGCGAACGGGGTCGAGATCCAGACCTCCACGAACCGCCGGCACAGCCCGCGCACGAACTGCCGGGACTCCTCGTAGGGCGAAACCAGCGCTGCCACGACCGTAACACCGTGGCGCTCAAGCAGGCTCGCGATCCACCCGACACGGCGAATATGGGCGTCGCGCTCGGGGCGGGTGAACCCGGTGCCGGGAAAGAGCTCGCGGAGGGCATCGCCGTCGAGGTACTCGACCCGGCTTCCTTTCGCCTGCAGGGCCGCCACGACCCGCCTGGCGATGGTGCTCTTCCCCGAGCCGGAGAGCCCGGTGAACCACACCACCAGGCCGGCGCCACCCGCCGCCTCCGTCTCGGCGTCATCCAGGCCGATCACAAACCCGGGATTCTGGAGGTCCGGCAGATTGTAGGTCAGCGGCGACCTCCGCTCCCCGGTGTCCCCTGACCAGCGGAAGATACAGTCCCCTGCTGCCACGTCCCACTCCCTGGTGGGGCCGAAGCGGGCGTAGAGGTCGGCCTCACCTTCGGCCACGCGGCAGAACTTGAGGGAGCTCCCCAGCCGGATCCGCTGTGCCACCGGCAGTGATCCCAGATAGCGCTCAAGCTCCGGGGACGGATGGGAACGGCTTTCCACCACCCGCAGGGCCTGGCCGGGCAGCGGGGCCCGCGACCAGAGCCTCACCGGCTCACCCCCACCGACCCTCCTCCAGCTGCCGAGTCCCTGTCCGGCGTAGTACAGCTGCTCCAGCGCAGGGGCGTAGACCGCACCGAGCACCGGGACGCCGTCATCGATCATGGCGACGTTGACCGTGAACTCGCCGTTTCGCTGCAGAAACTCCTTGGTCCCATCCAGTGGATCCACCAGCCAGAAACGCCGCCAGGTCCGGCGGACGCTGTAGTCGGGGATTTCGCCTTCCTCGGACAGGACCGGCACCCCGGCGTCCCAGGCGCGAAGGGCCTCCAGGATGGCGGCGTGGGAGGCCAGGTCGGCCGTAGTTACCGGGGTGCGATCCTTCTTCAGCTCGACGCCCACCCCGGCGTGGTAGTGCGCCAAGGTGGCCCGGCCCGCCTGCACCACGATGGCCGCGAGCCGCACCAGGGCATCGGGCGATACCACAACCCGGTCGGTCATCGCCCCCCGTCGGACCGGGTCAGATTCCCGCGTGGTGGAAGCAGGTTGTAGCGGAGGATGTGACCGATGGCCGCGACCCCATCCCGCCACCCGATCTTCTTGCCTTCGGCGTAGGTCCGGCCGGCATAGGAAATCGGCATTTCCCACACGCGAGCCCCTGCCTGGGCCAGCCGGGCGGTCAGCTCCGGCTCGAAACCGAATCGCTCGCTGGTCAGGACGAGCGATTTCATCAGCGGGGACCGCACCATCTTGTAGCACGTTTCCATGTCCGTCAGATTCAGATCGGTGAACATGTTCGAGAGCAGCGTCAGGGCCTTGTTGCCAACGGAATGCCAGAAGTACAGCACGCGATGTTCGCCGCCGAGGAAGCGCGACCCATACACCGCATCGGCTTTCCCATCGGCGATGGGGCGGAGCAGCCGGGGGAGCTCGTTGGGGTCGTATTCCAGATCGGCGTCCTGCACCACGATGACATCGCCGGACGCCGCCTCGATGCCGGTGCGGAGGGCCGCCCCCTTGCCGCGATTCCTCGGATGGTGCCGGACGACGTCCAGGAGGCCCTGGCTCTGGAGCCGGTCGAGGATGGCCCCGCTCTGATCGCGGGAGGCGTCGTTGACGGCAATGATCTCCAGCCGGAGGGGAACGGCCCGGACCCGTCGTACCAGCTCCTCGACCGTGTGCTCCTCGTTGTAGACCGGAATCAGAACGCTCACCTTCAGCGATTCAGCCCGGGTGCCGCCTGCGGGCAGCTGGTGTGACCCCACCGGTCAACCTCCCGTCGGATGAAAAAGAGTCCATGCCTCCGCCTCCCGGGCACCCGTTCACCACGGCCGGAACAGTACCCCTTTGTCCTGCAGCAGCCGCTTGATGCGATCCACGCCCTCGGTCCCGGTCTCGTCGTCGCCGAGCACCAGGTCACAGGCAAGATCGGTGGTGACCCGCTCCCCCACCCAGACCACCTCGATGCGGTCCGGGTCGACTGCGGTCCTGACCACCTCCAGGTCCTGCTGGGTGAGCTCCTGGGCCGTGACGATGAGCAGGGCACCGGCGTCTAGCAGGATGTTGGCGACCTCTCCCAGTCTGCGGAAGTGCTCGCCCCGGTTTTCGGCCTTGCGCTCGATGTCCGCGTCAACTCCGTAGACTACGTTCCCCATGCCCAGGAAGTACACCACCCGGCCGTCCTCGAAGAGCCGCGCCTCCAGCGCCTTGCCGAGTGCCTTGCGATCGGCATCACGGGCTCCGGTGATGAGAAGCAGGGAGGCCTTCTGGCTGTACTTCTCCGCCCGGCGGTCCGGCGGGATGATGCTGGGCTCCCACTTGAGATTGCGGAGCATCACTTTCTCGCGCATGTCCGACTGGCGGTCCGGCAATGCCTCGCGTACGATGCCCCCGCCCCGGATCTCGTAGTCGTCGACCAGGACGAAGCGGCTGGTGGCGGCCAGCCGATCGGCCGTATCGAATGCCACCGCACGGTTGAGGACCAGGGTGCATTCAGCCACCTCGTGACGGTCGACCCGATCCTTCGACTCGCTGGCCTGGAGGCTGGACGCATCCACGACCCTGTGGATCTCCTCCACCCGGCAGGGAACCCGGGCGGTGCCCAGCCGCAAGGCGTAATCCTTCTTCTTGACCAGCGCCTGCTTGCCGAGCCAGAAGAGGTTGACGTGGAGGCGGGTGGTGACCTCCGGCTTCGGCTGGCCGCTCAGTGCCGCCAGCTCGCCCCGCGTGACATAGATCTGTTCAAACAGCGTGAACCCGGCCGCTTCACCCGCCCGGGCCTCGCTCAGGGGCGGGCGGTTGAAGGCCTCAAGGCTCCTGACCCTGCCCTTCTTGCCGGAGGGATAGAAAACCACTTCGTCTCCCGGATGGAGCACACCGGTCTCAACCGTCCCCGCGATGATCCGACGATCATCCCCCTGGGCGGTGAACTTGTAGACATCCTGCACCGGAAGCCGGAACGGCTGGTCCGGGGCGGGCCGCTCCGCGACGAACCGATCGAGGGCTTCCAGCACGGTGGGACCCTCGTACCACGGCATCGCGGCCGAGCGCGAGGCGATATTGTCGCCCTCCCGGCCCGCAGCCGGAATGAAGCTGGCGGGATGGACCCCGATCCGGTCGAGAAAGCCCCGGTACTCCCGGACGATCGCGTCGAAGCGCGACTGGTCATAGCCTGCCAGGTCCATCTTGTTCACCAGCACCGCCATCTGCCGGACCCCCAGCATCGACATCAGGTAGCCGTGCCGGCGACTGTTCTCCTGCACGCCCTCACCGGCGTCGATGACCAGCAGTGCCGCCTCCGCACGGGAGGCGCCGGTCACCATGTTCTTGAGGAATTCGATGTGGCCGGGGGCATCGATGATGATGTAATGCCGGCGGGCGGTCTTGAAGAAGACCCGCGCGGCATCGATCGTGATCCCCTGTGCCTGTTCGTCCTTGAGGGCGTCGAGCAGAAAGGCGTATTCGAACGGGCGCGCGGTGCGGCGGCACCGCTCCTTAACCTGGTCGAGCTTCCCTTCCGGCAGCGAGCCGGTATCGGCAAGCAACCGGCCGACTACGGTGCTCTTCCCGTGATCGACGTGGCCGCCGATCACGATCTGCATGCGCTCTCCGGCGCCCGCCGGGCCCTCGGCGAGTCGGGGCCCAGGTCCTATCGGGCTGGTCACACGCAGCAGAGACTGGAGGTCGCCGCGGGGAAGGTCTCGAGGATCACAGGGCTGGAATCTGGAGACGCGCGGAAGGGAATGCCACTCCAGCGCACCGCAAAAACGCTGACTCAGCCTTCGCGTCGGCCCGCGCCGCCTTCCATCCAGAAGCTGGCCTCGGTCCTCCTGGGGTGCGGTGGCCAGCGCCGCGGGCCGGCCTCCGACTGGGCCCGCACGGTCGCGGAGGCCGTTGGCGCACCGAGGAGCTGATAGAGGACCCAAGCCCAGGCGGCGGCCAGGCTGCTGAGCAGGTGATACAGGAGATGAACGGGAACCATGCGGAGCGCAAAGACGAGCCCCCGCCGCCGTCCGAAGAACCAGAACAGCCTGACGCTGGAGATCACCACCGCCCCCGCCACCACACCGGCGAGAGCCGCGAGCGCCGGCAACCGCGCCAGGGCGGCGAGCACCAACAGCAGGAAGGCAAGGCCCATCAGAGCCGTGTCGGTCCACTCACTGGGCCGGAACAGGAGCTGGCCGGGACGCCCCGAGGAGCCATGCGCCAGCCGCAACCGGATCCAGGGAATGCTCCTATCGAAGAGATCGCGCCGCACCACACCCCTGAGGGTCCACCGCTTGAGGTGGGTGCCTTGGACGGTCGGATCAAGCCCGATTGGATACCCCAGACGGCGCAACCGATAGCCGAGCTCCACATCCTCGATCTGGGGCCGGGAGAAACGCCATTCGTCGAACTGACCGGCGTGAAGGAACGCCTCGCGGCGGACGGCGCCCAGCGCCGCCCAGAAGGTCTCGGCCGCCCCGGCTTCCCGCCGAAAGGCGTAATGGTGCCGGAGGTTGCGGTACTGGGAAATGTCGCCCAGCTGGGGCGAATCGGCGTCGTAGCTTCCAAACATTGCCCCCAGTTCCGGCCGCCTGGCGAAGGCCCAGGCGATCCGCCGGAGCGCGTCGGCATGGACGCAGACGTCCGCATCGACGAACACGATGACGGGCCCGAGGGAGGCTTCCGCACCCCGGTTCCGGGCGTAGGCCGGCCCGTGTGGGGGGCCGGGGAGTCTGACCACGACGTCGGCGTGGCCGGCAGCAATGGACACGCTGCCGTCACGGCTCCCGTCATCCACCACGATCAGTTCCCAGAGGGCCCGTGGCAGATCACTCGCGATGAGAGCCTGGAGGCAGCGCCCGATCACCCGCGCGCCGTCGCAGACGGTTACTACTACTGATTGAAGCGGAGCGCCCGGCCGCCCGAAGTCACCCGCCACCGTCAAACCGCCCCCGCGGAGGGTTCGTCCGGTTCCGGAACGGCGAGCCGTTCAAGCGAGGCTCGAAGGGCCGTCATGGGCGCACCCCAGCCGACCTCGACGATACCGAGCCTGACGGGGGCGACCTCATCCCAGGAGATGAGCGGGGCGAGCCGGGCATCGACGAATTCGATGACATCGGCACCCGTTTCGGCCAGAGCCTGAGCCCGGCAGTCCGTTACGTCGGTGTCCGGGGCAATCGCAATCCAGCGCAGGTTGGCCGGACCACTTTCGGCCGCGGCCGCACTTGCCAGCTCCGACGGGGCCAGCAGCAGGACCTCGACGCCGTAACCGGCCAGGACCGTGGCAGCCTGAACGGCCGCGTTCAACTCTTCGGTCGCGGCGCGCGCAATAAGCACGACGGCGAACTCGGGGTGGTCGCGCGCTTCGCGAGGGTTGGTCTCACCCGGGGTGGGCTGGGTCATCGACCGCAATGTCAGGGGAGGAATCTGCCGGCAAACGCGGGGTGCACCGTCGAAGCTTCGAGGGTCGCGCCCGGCGGTAGATGATACCCTCCGCGGGGACGGGATTCCATATCCGGCCGCCTCAGGCCGGCTCCGGCGCCGTCCTGGGACGACTGGTGGAAGCACGCTCAGGAAACGAATGGCGACGTGGGCTGTCCCCATGCCGCGCCTCACGCCGGGCCGACAGCGAATCCGACTTCCCGGGTTGCCGTGGTCAGTCGAACGGGACTGCCTCAGGGTGCCGGGAAACCGAACGCGTCGCTGTCTACGACCAGCACCCAGTCACCGGACCCCGGGGGCGTGAAATCCTTGGGCGTATTGGTGGGGAGGGCCACCCCTGCCGAGACAGAGACGCCGCTGGAGGGATCGTACCACCAGGCGGACATCGCACTCCCTGAAAGCCCGCTTCCGTTCACCGTGACCGTCCGCATCGAAGGCAGGTAGGCGATGATCGACGAGCCGTCAGAGGCTTGCGCAGCGGTGACGTAGTCGGTGCTGCCAAAGGTCCCGACCCCGGTGATGACCGAGTGGGCCTCGTCGGGAACCAGGGTTTGCCAGTGGCGAGCGGTGAACAGCTTCTGGAGGTACTGCATGTTGCGGGTCCCCTGGCTGTCGAGCTCGTCTTGCCAGTTACCCGAACAGTAGTCGGCGGCACCGGCGGGCGAGCTAAAGTGCCACACCGGACAATTGCCGAACACGTGGCCGAACCCACCCGAGAGAACCGTCCAATAGGACTGAGCCCGCAATTCCTGCTGGCTGAAGTTGTGACCATCCCCCTCATACGCCGTCTCAATCAGGAAATACGGCTTCGCAGGAGCGACATGGTACGCGGCCAGGGTCCGCTGATATAGCGTGGCGCTGTAGCTGTAAACGTTGTTCACCGTCAGCCAGGGCGCCCCGGTCATCCACTGATCGATTGCCATACCCTCTGAGGAGTTGTGCGCGGTGAACAGATGCCGGCCGTCGGCTGCCTGGATGGCGGCCACCATGGCCTGCAGCCTGCTCTTGGCCGTCGGGGGGGGATCGGTGTCTCCTCCGATGAGCCAGACGATGTTGTCGAGGTTCTTGTATCGGTTTCCGATGTACGTGCCCCAGTTGGTCATGTCCTGATTCGAAGCCGCCTCAATTTCGTTGCACCACCCCTCGTCCCCACAGCCGTAACCCAGGTAGGCAGGGGCAAGGAGGACGATGATGCCCTTCGCGGCGGCCGACTGGATGATGTGGTCGGCGTGAGCGAAGTAGGCCTCGTTCGGAGTCGACTGGAAGGCCGTACCCGAGAATGGGCTGAGATTGTAGATGTCGGCTGGCGCGTTGGTCGCGAACTTGTGCTCGATCAGATTCACCATCACCAGATTGAATCCGTGCTGCTGCCGACTGGTGAGGTACGTGTCGGCATCCTGGTCCGACAGCTGGGCGATCAGCGACCAGGCCGCGTCACCGACCAGCAAGAACGGGTTCCCGTTCTGATCCACCAGGTAGCGCGAATTCGGCCCGACCACGAGTGGATAGCTCGAAGGGGGCGCGGAGCTGACGGTAATTTGGCTGGTGCCATTAAATCCGCCGTATGCAGCGATGATATCGGCGGTCCCGACCGCGACTCCGCTCACCACCCCTGCCGTCACCGTAGCGACCCCGGTCGCCGTGGAGGACCAGGTAGCCTGGGCAGTGACAATGGCGGTGCTGCCATCATTGTAGTTGGCGGTCGCGACCAGCGAGGTCGATCCGCCAATCCCGATCGTTTTCGCGGGTGGCGTGACGACGACCCCTGACAGTGCGGGCAGGGTCGAAGTCACTGTTATCTCGCTGGTGTCGGCAAAGCCGCCCAGGGCCGCGATGATCTCCGCGGTGCCGACTGAGACCCCGGTAACCAGCCCGGCAGCGACCGTCGCCACTCCCGGTGCGGTGGAGCTCCAGCCAGCCTGGGCGGTCTTACCCTGCGAGGTCCCGTCCGAGTAGCTCGCAGTGGCCGTCAACTGCCGGCTGAGAGTCTGGCCGAGATTCACCGACACGGGGGTGACCGAGATAGCAGTGAGGGTGGCCGGTTCCGACCCTCGGTCCGCTGAGGCGCAGGCGTGGCAGGCGGTGAGGATGACCGCGAGGACACCGATCGAGCGACAGCCTGACCACATCTGGACTACCCCCTGGTGAGCGGCCTCAGACAGCCTGTGGGCCATCAGGGCCAATCTGTCCGCAGCCAGTGTGAAAGGTGGGTCAGGCGCGCCACAAGGTCGGCCGGGCGGCACGTAGCAGTTTGGTGTCCCACCCATCATCCCAATCCCGGAATTCCTCCTGCCCGGCCTGGTGGGGACTCGCGTGATGTTCATCACGGCCTGATTGTGATGGTCGTCACGACGGCCCGGGATTCACCACCGGAATTGAAAGCGACGTCCGATCCTTTCAGGCCCCTTCCCCCTGGACCCGAACAGCGCCAAGATGGCTGCAGTCAAACCTCGCAAGTTCAGTGCCCATCGTGGACTAGCGCTCACAAACCCGTGTGTGCTCAGGCACCCTCGCTGTCCTCGACCGATGATGGTGGCGGCCGCAACCGGGGGGATCCGGAGGGAGCCGATTCAAGCGGGCTGCGGCAGTCTGCGGGCGATGACGTCTTGGTACAGAGAGCGGTGTTGCTCAACCCATGAGGCGGCGGAGAAGTCCCGCGAGACGCGCGAGCGAGCCCTGTCGGCCTTCAGCAGTGCAGCAGGTCGGTCGTCGAGTGTGGCTCGGATCGCCGCCGCGAGTGCGCCCGGATCCTCGGCCGGGACCAGCAGCCCCTCGTCGGCCCCGAGAACATCGGGAACTCCTCCAACCGCCGCTGTGACGATCGGCACTCCAGCGGCCATCGCTTCCAGCAGCGCGATGGGAGAGCCTTCCGTTCGGGAGCTTAAGACGAAGCAGTCAAAGGCCGCGGAGAGACGCGCCGCGTCGGCCACAGGGCCATGCCAGTGGAGCCTGTCGCCCACGTTCAGCCGCTTCGCTTCCTGCTGCAGGCTTTCGCGAAGTGGGCCGTCACCCACAACCGAAACGGTCACCGGCAGATCCTTAAGGTCGGGAAGGGCGGCCAGAAGTACATCGAGGCCCTTCTCGACCGAGATGCGGCCCACCCACCCCAGCACCAGCGCGTCCTCCGGAATCCCGAGCTCTCGCCGAGCCACGGATCGGGGCTCGTAGGCGATGGTACTCAGCGCGTTGGGTATGACCCGGATCTTCCCGCTGGAGACGCCAGCGGCCAGCAGTCGCTCACGGATGGGCCGCGAGACCGCGATGACGCCGTCGAAGCCGGTGAGGGCCCAGACCTGGAATCGCTCGTACAGGCGGTTCTTCCAGTCTCCACCGGTGAAGCCATGAACAGTCGATACGCGCGGGAGTCCGAGCGTCCGGGCGGCCCAGCCAGCCAGCAGGTCAGGGCGATAACCGTGGCAGTGCACGATGTCCGGCCTCCAGTGGCGCATGGTGTCCCGGTAGACACCCCACTCGCGGCCATAGGCGCGATGGCCTACCGGAAGGCGTATCACCTGGACGCCCGCAGTTTCGAGTGCCGACCAATCATCCGGAACACGATGGCCGGGCTCCAGGGCCAGAGCGACGCCTACCCTAGCGCTGCGCGCGGCCCATTCGCGGGCAAGCATTGCCACCACCCTCTCTAGCCCGCCGAACCGGCCAGGAGCGAGGATGTGCAGGACCTCGGGGAGGCCGGATTCCTTGGGGAGGACGGCGCTGGGCATTGTGGGGGAGAGACGGATCGGCATCCGTGCGCACGAGGCGGCTGGCATCGGTCGACGAGGCTACCAGCCGATCGCCACCTTGCGCAGATGGAACGCCTCGGCATACCCACCAGGTGCGCGGCATTCGACGCCACGCAGCCGCATGAGGCCGAGGAACGTTTCGGGTGAAAACCAGTCCTTGTTTCGCTGAGAGGCGAAGCCCTGCATGAGGAGCCTGGTCTTGCGTCGAGCCACGGACGCGGCGATAGGCAGGTAGCAGTTGGGGCGGCCAAGGTCGCCATCCCATTTCGGAATCTCGTACTCCAGCACCGGATGCCGGCGGAAGGTATTCCAGGTCAGGTCGGAGACCACCCGGTGGTCCTGGTGGCGGTCATCCCGGGTATGGGTGAGGATCAGATCGGGCTGGAAGTCGCGTGCGATCTGCTCGAAGGTCTCCTTGATGTCGGCGAATTCCGCGGGGAAGAACCCGTCCCGGAAGCTGAAGAGACGAAGCGCCTCCCGGCTCCGTACGCCGAGGAAGCGCCGCGCGCTCTGCCGGGCCTCGTTGGCCCGGATCCCGCCGGCGCTGAACACGACCCAGTGAATCCGGGCCGCTGGCCGATTGCGACGGAGTTCGAGCACCAGGCCCCCGCAGCCGATCTCGATGTCATCCGAGTGCGCGCCAAGGCACAGGACACGTCGCAGGCCCGAGCGCCCGCCTTCCAGCCGAACAAGCGTCATGGGAACACCCAGGTTCTGGGTCGAGAGTGGCGGTATTGCCGTAGCCCGATCAACGGCGGTCGGGCTCCCCTACTGCCCTCGATCGGGTGACGTGACTGAAGTCGTTCTGCGAGCGGAGGCCTCACCGGGCCGCACCACCGCTATGGACCGGCTGTCGGTCCAGAGGACGATTTCCCCGGCGCCATTTTCAAGCACATCCCGGACTCGCTCGCCCACCTTCACCGGCTCCGTCAACACCACCCGGCTTCCGTCCAAGCGGAGTCTGAAAATCTCCCCGCCCACGAGGGTCGCGACCACGAGGTCGTCCTTCCACGCGGCAAACAGATCCTTCTGAACCCGGATGAGATTCGAGGTGCCAACGGAGGGGACCCAGGCGTAAATGGGCAGCCTGTACCCGTTGTGCTGTCCCTGGTGAGGATTCCGCGGCCAGGTCAGCTTGCCGTAGTTGGTCCCGTAGGTGACATGGGGCCATCCGTAGTTGATGCCGGCTTCCAGGAGATTCAGCTCGTCACCGCCTTCCGGCCCGTGTTCCGTTTCCCACACCTTTCCGGAGGCGTCGATGAACAGGCCCTGGGGATTCCGGTGCCCGATGGTGAACACCTCCACTCGCTTGTCGCCACCGAGGTGCACCTTCAAGGTCTTTCCGTAGGAGGCGCTGGAATCGCTCACGTAGTCGGTCGGGTAGACCACGCCGTTGAAGCCATGATCCCCAACGGTCAGCAGAAATGTGCTGTCATCCAGCAGCCGAAGCCGCCCGCCGCCTTCCATCCCGCTGAACGGCCAGTCCTTGCCAATCAGAGGGAGACAGGGCCTGCTTTCAAAGACCGTGGTCCAATCGCCGTCGAGCGAGGTGGACGCCAGTTGCTCATGGGTGGTTTCGAGCAGGGATACCCGCAGCACCGAACAATGCGCCGATTCGTTCCACCAATGATGCGACGCGAACACCTGCAGCTTCCCGTTCCGTTCCCTGGCGCGGACATCCATGATGCGGAAGAATTGCCCTGAACCGTTCTGGCCGGTGGCCTTGTCGAACGCGGCAATATTGAGTGGCACGCGCGTTGGCAGATGTTCCACCTGGGCAGGAGCATCCGGGGGCAGCTTAACCCGATACAGGTCGCCGTCTCCAGTCGCGACGAGATAGCCATTCTCGAACTCGGCAATCGACCCGAAGGCCGAGAACTTGGCGCCCGAGGGAATGACGTTGCGGTACCAGGTAACGTCCAGGTCATACAGCGAGGTACCGAGCCGCGCACTCTCGCGATGCATGGGCGCATCCGCCCGAATCGTCACTTTCGTCATCGCCGGCAGGGCCAGGGCGGTGGCCGCGGCCAGGCTCACGAGGATCGCCAGGGGAGCAAGGATGCGGGACGCGTACGGATAGATCGTGAGGCCCACGCCGCCAAGCACAACAGCCGCCACGTAGGCGAGTCTCGGAAACTGGTAGTCCAGCATCACCTGTACGATCGTGACGGCTCCGAACGTCGCCAGAGCGATCAGCAGGGCAACCAGCCACTGGGGCGCCCGGACGCGCTCTCGCACTGTCAGCAACAGTGCCCCTGCCAGGTAGGCCACAGCGAGGCCCCCAAAGACGATCCACTGCTGCCGCGACAAGTGCCAAGCGGCTATCCCCAGGCGCAGACCAGGAAGGGAAAAAAGCAGGAGGGCCAGTGCCAGGTGAAAGACGATGGCCCATTTCGGAGCGCGTTGCATTCGATCTCCCGTGCCGGCGGCAGGAGCTATCTGAGGTTGAATCCGGGTCCCATCAGCCCCTGCTGATCGGGTGTCGGCCACCCGGCTCGTGGGTGCCTGGGTCATGCCAGACGGAAGGTGCCCGTGCCCCGGGCCGCGGCCTCACTGGCTGCCACCTGCTCATGCCGGATCAGCGCATCGGCGAAATATTTCGTCGCCCAGTTGAGAATCTGGTAGCGACCATAGGTGGCGCCCATCGGCCATGAGCCCTTGATTCCCCCCCGCAAACCGGCGTCGCGGCTGCTCCGGTTCTGGGTGCGCTTGAGGAACGCCAGCACCGGCGGGACCTTTTCCAGCCAGCGTCCTTCGCCGGTGATCAGCCAGAGTCGCAACCAGTTGTTGGCCATCTGGGCTTCTCCCGTCAGGCAGCTCCACGAATCCGAGCTGGTCCAGTCGTTCCGGTAGCGTCCTGGCATGAACCCGTCTGGCCGTACCGTAGTGGCCAGAGCGTCTGCCGCTCGGACACCTGCCGAAAGGATCCCGCTGTCCTGCAGCACCCGGCCACCTTCGAGCAGGCCGCGGACCGTGTAGGCAAGGGTGTGCAGAAGGGGGCGCTCGGGATCCGAGAGACAGCAGTGAGGGAACCAGCCATTTGCGGCCTGGGTACGAGCGACGAACGCAAGATTCCGCGCCGCGGCGTCGCGAAACGCCGGCTCCTCGAGCACCACTCCCGCCTCCGCCAGCCCCCACGAAGCCCGGGCGTTGTACAGGGTCGCATCCTTTCGCGCGAAGTCGGATTCTCCCCCGTGCCAACGCCCATCCGGCCCCACTACCGACGCCAGCCAGGTGGCCGCGCGCCGGGCAGCATCGGCGTAACGACCGTCGCCGGTGGATTCGAAGGCCGCGATCCATCCGAGCAGTACCTGGCCGGTGTTGAAGATGGCCGGAGTGCGCCCCTCCCCGATCACGCCACCTTGCACCGCACCGCTGGGCAGTTGTACGGCAATCTCCCAGCGCGCTGCCCGCAGAGCCCGGTCCTTCAGCTCCGGACGGGCGAGGTGATGGGCCGCCTCAAGTAGCGTGGGTATGATGTACCCGGTAGTCTCTGGGTATGGCGGCTGCCAGCCTCGCGCCCCAAAGTAAGGGTAGTAGAGTACGCTGTAGCCTCGCGGGATTCCGCCGTCGGGCGCAGCATCCTGGGCCCGGGCGATCCAGTCGACCGCTTCCTGCAGGTGGGGATGGTGATCGGGATCGACAGGATGCCCGCCCCGAGCCTCACGCAGCATCTCGGCCAAGCCGGTCGGGTTGAGGAGCGGGTGGCCGAGTAGGGAGCGCCAACGGGCGCGGGCCGATCCCAGCACGCGCACAACCAGCCGGCGACTGTCGCCCTCCGATGTCCCGGATTGGCTGGCAAGTGTGATGGGTGAGGACATCGTCTATCGAGGCGATCCCGGTTCGAGTGATCCATCGCGGCCCACAGAATCTCGGATATGGCCAAGCGAGGCCTGGCCCGGCTGCCGCCGGTACCGCCGGGCGTGTCGCTGACTGAGTCCGGGCCCGGAGCGGGGCAAGCTCTGTGCCCTTGGAAGCCGCTGACCGGCCCGAAGCTTGCGTGTTTCAGCCGACCCTGCAACCCGGGATGTGGTGCCCCCCTCACTCCAGTGGAGGAGACTTGCCGAACGATGGTGCGCCGCTCGAGGTCGTGCGACTGACGGAAGAGCCCGGCCCCGGTTGGGACGAGACGGTCGCCGAGCTAGGAGGCTGCGCATTTCACAGTCGCGGGTTCGGCCTCGCCTGCGGCGAGCTGAGTGGCGAGAACTCGTTTCTGGTCTTTCGTCGGGACAGGCGGGAAGTTGGCTACGCCATCGCGTCGAGCCACCGCACCCGCTGGCGGCCGCTGGGATGGGCGCGCGACGTCCTCGAATTGGCGAGCCCGCCGGTGTTGACAGACGAGGCGACCCGTCCCCAGGCGGTTGAGGCGCTGGTCGGGTTCGCGCGGCAGGCGCACTTTGGGTGTCTCCGGATCGGTTCCGTCGGCGACCCGAAACCGGAAGAGCCGCTGCCAGCGCCGCATCCCCGGGCCCACCAAGCACCCCGCCTGGAGTACCGGGTTCCCATTGGGCCCGACTTTCCGGCCACCCTCGCCCGGATGGCGCCCGCCCACCGCCGCAAGGTCCGAAAGGTCCTGGAGGGTGACTTCGGCTTCGAGGAGCAGTCTTCCATGGAGGGTGCACTGCGGCTGCACACCATCGCCGAGCAGGTCTTCGAGCGCCGCCATGCTCGGGGAGAAACCGAGGCCCACGGGTGGGAACTCGAAGACTACCGGAAACGCATGGCTGCCTACCTGCGTCACGGTCTCATCCGGTTCTTTTTCACGCTCCAGGCTCGGGAGACGCTTTCCGGGATCGGCATCATGCCGTTCAAGCGCACGGCGTTCTACCTGGTGGGCGGCACCACGCGGGAAGGGTACGAGCGCCAGGCTGCCTATGCAATGTTCGCTCACATCATCCAGCAACTGATCGCGGATGGGTTCACCGAGATGAATCTCGGTGGAACCGGGATCGGTGCGCGGGACCAGGCCAGCCCCGAGCACGGGCTCTATCGTCACAAGGCCGGGTACGGCGGCCGGGTATTCGAGCTCACCGACCTGAGTCTGCCCCTGACTCCATGGCGCTGGTGGCCAGCCCTCCCCCGTTAGCCGGGCACCACTGGTTCGGTGCAGATGGCAGGCCCGATTGCCCGGGGAGAGCGCGTCCGGTTCAGGGACGATACGTTGTCTCCTCAGTCGCCCGGCTGACGCGGACCGGGATCCGAGCGCGTCGCCGCCGGGCGTCGATCACCTGGTTGAAGAGCTTCTCGTAGCTTTCCCCCATCCGCTCGACCGTGAATTGCTGCGCCCTACGCCGGCCGGCTTGGCCCAGGCGTGCGCGTAACATCGGGTCCTGCACAAGGCGGCGGATCGCCTGCGCAAGGGCCGGCGGATCATCGCGCGGCACCAGAAGCCCGGTTTCGTCGTGGGCGACCAGTTCCACCAGACCACCGACGGCCGAGGCGATCACCGGTTTGCCGCAGGCCATGGCCTCCAGGGTCGCGAGGCCAAAGGACTCGGATTCATGGCGCGATGGCATCACCAGCATATCGCACCGGACCACTTCCTCGAATACCTCTTTTCTCGGTCGTTCTCCCAGAAAGACCACCCGATCCGCCAGGCCCAGACGGGCGCTCAACTGCTCCAGTTCCGAGCGCAGGGGGCCGTCGCCAACCAGGCGGAGGGTCGGTCCATTGTCAGAGCCGAGCGCGTGGAGCGCGTGCAGCAGAACATCGATACCCTTCTTATGCACCGGGGCTGCAATGCACAGGGCCACGGGCTTTGATCCGGGGTCGCGGCCGCCGGACCCGGCGCCCGACGGAACCTCTGCCGGATCGAAGCCGTTGTAGATGGCCATGGCCTTGGGGGCCAGCCCGGGGTATTCACGCAGGACGCTTTCGAGGTACACTCGGGAAGGGGTGACGATGGCGTCCGCCTCTTCGAGCAGCCGCATCATTCCCGGGCTGCGGTCGGGTCCGCGGTCGGTCAGGATATCGCTGCCGTGAACCGAGACGACCAGGGCGATCCCAAGCCGGCGTCGCAGGTCCGCCAGGAGAGCCAGGCCGGTGCCCGGGTAGTGGACGTTGATCAAATCGATTTGCCGCGCCCGAACTCTCGCCGTGAGTTGAGGGAGCGTGGCCCACACGGACGAGTACCAGGACAGCCGGCGGTGTAGATCGGACCCTTCCGGCGGATAGTCTCGCAGTCGGCAGCGCAGGGCATCGAAGCCCTGACAGCTGATCCGTTGCCGCACGATCCAGGTCTCCTCGGGAAACAGAAACGTCACCTCATGTCCTCGGCCCGTCATCACTCGCGCCAGGGAAGTGGCAACATGGGTCACTCCACCGGTTGCAAAGTCCCATGGCAGTGCGATGAGGGCCTTCATCGACAGGACCTGTGAGGCATTAACCTGGCGTGGTTCGTCGGACGGTGCAGGACGTGCGGGGTCTGCGCTACCTGCATGCGGCTCAGGCCCTGGCCGAGGATTCGGTGGCAGTCGCCGCGGCCTCGAGTCGAACGGGTCCCTGCGGCAGCACCGCGAACCCCGTGACGGACGGATACAGGTTCGAGGGTCCCAGCACATCCCGATCGGTCGCGACTACGAAAGAGGTCGCCGGGAAGAGCTGGTCGTAGTTTTGCTGCACATCGTACCGGTACAGGTAGATGCCGAGGTAGTAGGTGCCCGGCCCGAGGTGCAGATCCACCTCGAAGCTGCAACGGGCTCGCTCGCCAGGGGCCAGGGTCAGGGAGGGTTGGCCCAGGCGCTCGCTGGAGGTGTTGAACACTTCGTAGAAGTCGGTGTTCTTGATCTCGAGCACGACGGCGACCCGCTCGGCCTGAGCCTTTGCCTCGATGTCCACGTCGATCCGGGCTCGCCGCCCGGACTCGAATCGGCTGGTCTCGCCGGCGAGGCCAGTCACCGTCGCCCGCAGGATCCGGACCGGACCCGGCGCGCCGCGGCCCTTCTCCTCGGCGCCGGTGTCCAGGTAGCGGCGCACCACCATGTCCGTCGGACCGTCGGCGATCACCCGGCCGTGATCGAGCAGGATGGTTCGCTTGCAGAACTCGGCCACCGCCTGGAGGTTGTGCGAGACGAAGATCACAGTGGCTCCGCTCCGCGCCACCGCGCGCATCTTCTCGAGGCCTTTTCGCTGAAAGGAGAAGTCGCCCACGCTCAGCACTTCGTCAATGACCAGGATATCGGGTTCCAGGTGGGCGGCCACGGAGAACCCGAGGCGGGCGAACATCCCGGAGGAGTAGCGTTTCACCGGCGTGTCGATGAATTCCGCAATCCCGGCGAACTCGACGATCTCGTCGAACTTCCTCTTGATTTCGTTCCGGGTCATCCCCAGGATGACCCCGTTCAGGTAAACGTTCTCCCGGCCGGTGAGGTCGGGATGGAAGCCCGCGCCTACCTCGATCAGCGCCGACAACCTTCCGTGTACCTCTACACTCCCCCGGGTCGGCTCCATGATGCCGCTGAGGTGCTTGAGCATGGTGCTCTTGCCCGCGCCATTGTGCCCGATGATGCCGACGGTCTCCCCCTTCCGGACATCGGCACAGACATCGTTGAGCACCCAGAATTCCTGAGGTGCCAGTGCCCGCTCGCGGTCCCGGCGGACCGCCCGTTTGACCAGCGCCGGGATCAGATCCCGCAACGAATCGTGCAGCTCCCCGCGGCGGAACCGCTTGAATACATGGTCCAGTCTCAGAGCCAGATCGCTCATCCGGATGCTCCTCAGACGCTTTCGGCGAACCGCGGCTCGAGCCGGCGGAAGAAGGAGATGCCTCCCCAGCAGAACAGCAGCGCGATGACGGCGCTGTAGGCGATCCAGCCGAACTCCGGTTGGCGGCCGTGGACGACGGTGACGTTCAGGCCTTCGAGCACCGGCGCGACCGGGTTCAGCAGCAGCAGCGAGCGCCAGCGTCCCACCATGTCGGCGTCATACAGGACCGGGGTAAAAAAGATGGCGAACGTCAGCACGACTTCCACGAGGTACTTGACGTCGCGGAAAAACAGGTTGGCCGCGGAGCAGAGCACCGTCAGCCCGGCCGTGAACAGGACCAGCACCAGAAACAGGACCGGGGCCCACAGCATGGTCCAGGACAGGTGCACCCCGGACAGGGGCAGCAGGATCAGCAGCAGAGGACTGGCCACCGCGAAATCCACGAGCGAGGTCAGTACCGACGACAGCGGAAACACCAGTCGCGGGAACTTGATCTTGGTGACCAGGTTGCTGTTGCCGGCGAGACTCGCCGTGCCGAACCGGAGCGCGGAAATGAAAAACGCCCAGGGGAGGGCCTTCACCCCGATGGACCCCACGTCCGCCCCGCTCACCGGACGCCCGGACAGCTTGGTCGCCGCGACGCGGACGATGACGCCGGCCAGGGTGATGATGACGGGCATCAGGACCGCCCACAGGAGGCCCATGACCGACTGCTTGTAGCGGATGCGGACCTCGCGCCAGGACAGCATGTACAGCAACTCCCGGTACCGCATCAACTCCCGAATCCACTGCATCGCTATCGTAGACCTTTCCAGGCAGCGAGCTCAAGTCGAAACGGAGCGGCCGGCCCGGCGAGGTCGGTAGACCGATCGCCGTTCCGGACCGAAAACATTCTTTGGTCTCTCAGCATGATACCCAATCACGTACGGTCGCGCCGCCGGCCCTGGCCGGGGGCGCGACCCCTGTTTCCACGAGCAGGTTCAGTCGTGCACCTGGCCGTTCTTCCCCCACACATGCCAGGGTGGCTTCCCGGTGGCGTACAGATCATCGAGGCGCTGCTTGTCCTTGGCCGTATCCATCGGGACCCAGAACCCGTCGTATTGATAGGCCAACAGCTTCTGCTCGGCGACCAGCCGGTTGAAGGGCTGCTCGACCAGCTCTTCGCCCGGATGCAGGTAGTCGAAAATCTCCTTCCTGAACACGAAGAACCCGCCGTTGACCCGAAGCCCGGACTGGGCGATGTCGCGGAAGCTCTGGACCCGGCCCTCCTCGTCCACCGAGACAAAGTGGTAGCTCAGGTTGGGGCGCACGGAGAGGAAGGTGCCGACGGTGCCGCTCCTCCGGAACGCGTTGATCTGGTCAGGCAGATGCAGGTCGGTCAGGCCGTCGCTGTAGTTCGCGAGGAACATCTCCTCACCCTCCACGTGCTTCTTCACAGCGGCGAGCCGCTGGCCGATGTTGCTGGACAGACCGGTTTCGACGAAGGTGATCCGCCAGTCTTCGATATCGCTGGTCAGCAGCTCCCGCTTGCGTCCGCCCTCGCTCAGGATGAAATCGTTCGACAGTCCTTCCTCGTAATGCAGGAAGTAGTTCTTGATCATGTCGCCGCGATAGCCGAGGCAGAGCACGAAGTCCCGGTGCCCGAAGTGGGCGTAGTACTTCATGAGATGCCAGAGAATGGGGCGGTACCCCAGGGGCACCATCGGCTTCGGGACGTTGTCGGCATAGTCCCGGAGCCGCATGCCCAACCCGCCGCAGAACAGCACCACTTTCATGGTTCCCTCCCGATCCGCGACCGCGTCAGGCCCGCGCGACCGCAGGTGCGGTCCGTCGCCAGCGGAGATCCTCCCCAAGCCGACCTTCATCCTGCAGCTTCCGGATCTGCCTGAGCCGGAAATAGCGGGCGTGGAACTGCTCGGACGTCAGGTCCGCCGCCCGGTACGCCTCGTACAGCTCGCGCACGCCCCTGGCGACCGTCCACTGCGGCCGGAACGCAGGCAGCGTCCTCGCGATCTTGCCGCAATCCACGCGGTAGGAGCGCGGATCAGGCCCGCCGCCTTCCGCGTAACGCACGCTGCACCCGGGCACCACGGCCTTCACCAGGTCGGCGATCTCGCGCACCCGGAGGTTGTCATCGTTCCGTCCCACGTTGAAGGCCTGGTTGTGAATCACGTCGCGCGGCGCTTGCAACACCGCGAGGAACGCCCGGCAGATGTCCTCGACATGGACCAGCGGGCGCCACGGCGTGCCGTCACTCTGGATCAGCACGTCGCCCTGGGTGAACGCGTACCCGACCAGGTTGTTCACCACGATGTCGCCGCGCAGCCGGGGCGAGACCCCGTAGGCCGTGGCGTTCCGCAGGAACACCGGGCTGAAGCGGTCATCGGCGAGGGGCCGGATTTCCTGCTCAGCCCGGATCTTCGACTCGCCGTAGGGCGTGATCGGATTGAACCCGGCCTCTTCGGTGAGCATCTCGTCACCGGCCAGGCCGTACAGGCTGCACGACGACGCGAACAGCCAGCGGCTGACACCCGCGGCCTTCGCGGCCTTGGCGAGCTGGACCGAGGCATGCAGGTTGACGTCGTAGGTCGAGGCGGGATTGAGATTGCCGAGCGGGTCGTTACACAGCGCGGCGAGGTGAATCACCGCATCGAAGCCGGCCACATCGGCGACGGTCACGCTGCGAAGGTCCATGCGCAGCGAGGGGACGTCGGCTGGCTCGGGGCCGAAGGTGCAGTCCTCATACAGGTAGGTGTCGAGGCCTACGATCTCGTGGCCCGCCTTCTGGAGGAAGGGCACCATCACCGAGCCGATATAGCCATTGTGCCCCGTCACGAGGACCCGCATGACTTCCTCCGGTCAAGAACCTGTGAAACCCCAAGTGTGGCTTGAACCTAGGGGGTGTCGCCAGCAGCTTCCGTGCCCGCCGTCGCGGTGACAGGCCGGAGCAGCCCAACCCCTTCCAGGGCGGTCGCCGCCCCCAGAACTACCCGGAATGGCACCCCGGCCCGCTGCGCGATATCAAGCAGGGTGTGTCGCCCATCCGACAGGTTCAGCACCCAAAGCAGGGCCATTTCGAACCCCGGCAGGTCCCGGCCCCCGGTAGCCCGGTACAGCCCGCGCCGACCCAGTTGGGGCTCGCATTGCGGGTTCAGGTTCAGGTACGCCTGATCCCGCTCGAGGATTTCCACGATCCGCAGGCACTTCTCCAGCGAGTCTTCCAACGATTCCGGCCGCACGAAGTCCAGATTGTCCGCGGAGGTGTGGTACTCGGCGAACCGCCCGTTCGGGGTCCGGGTAAGGCACCCGACCGCGAGATTGAACCCGGGGGAGCAGTACTGGCGCTCATCGTAGCCGTACGGAACGAAGTCTAGCAGGGCGTGCGGCCCCCCATGCACCAGCACGTGCTCAGCCGCCCGATCCACCAGGGCGTCGCCCCGGCGGCTGCGCTTGTAGGTGGAGGGACCCGGGTCCCCCAGACAGGAGAGCACCAGGCCGTGGCGAACCCGGCCGGCGGCTGCCTGGTTGAGGGCCAGCCAGGTGATCGACCCGATGGTGCCGGGAATGAACAGGAAGCGGAAGCTGTGCCTTCGGGACATCGTGGAAAGCTGCCGGGCCAGGAACGCCGCGACCACCATCCCCGACAGATTGTCATTGGCGAGCGAGGGGTGGCAGCTGTGGACGCTCACCAGGATTTCATCGGGCAGCTCGCCGGGCAACACACACTCCCCCAGCGTGAGGTGCCCCGGGGCGAGGGTCGCGTCGATACACACCTCGTACTCCCCCTCCGGCAACGCCGACAACTGGCGGTGGGGCAGGCAGAACCCCCAATCCTCGGCGTAGTAGGTCGTGCGATAGGGAATCAGGTCGGGCTGGTCCGGAAGGGTATGGAGCCTCGGCCGAAGCTCCGCGAGCGACATCCGGGCGTGAATCGGAACACTGTAGTT
Organism: Gemmatimonadales bacterium; assembly: GCA_036555275.1. Classification (GTDB taxonomy): domain Bacteria; phylum Gemmatimonadota; class Gemmatimonadetes; order Gemmatimonadales; family GWC2-71-9; genus JADJOM01. Next base: position 82,843 of record DATBLR010000092.1, read on the forward strand.
CACGACGTGCAGGGTTGAGGCGCGGAAGTCGACCACCCGGCGACCGGTGGCATCGGCGATCCAAGCGTCCCGGATGTTCCATTCCTTCGGCACCGTCCAGTCGAAGACCGGGGTCCCGCTCGC